>NZ_JAESIQ010000009.1:0-80372 GCF_025289055.1 Collinsella aerofaciens | reverse complement strand
AAGCGGTCGGCGGGGCCATTGTGGCTCTTGACAGCGGATTGGGTCATATGAGCGAAAACCCACCTGAGCGAGCAAGGTGACGTGAAAGAGGAGGGCATTGACCTTCTGGTCATGCCCGACGATTGAACGTCAGATTGCCGCTTAGGGGCGTTTGCAGCGTCGAGCAGTTACGCGGTTCGTAGAACCGCGTAACTTACAAAATGAGCATGGCGTCACCAAAGCTGAAGAAGCGGTAACGCTCTTCGATGGCAGCGGCGTAGGCATCCATGATCTGCTCGCGGGTGGCAAGCGCGCTCACGAGCATCATGAGCGTGGAGCGCGGCACATGGAAGTTCGTGATCAGCGCATCGACCACGTGATAGGTCGAGCCGGGCATGAGGTAAAGCTGCGTCGTGGCGTTCTCGCGCACCACGATGTCACCGCGGCCAAGCGTATCGGCCCCGTCCTCGCGGCCTTCAAAATAGCGCGCCGTCACGGCCGGATCGGACACCGGCGCGTCCGTGTCAAACGCGCTCTCGAGCGAGCGCACCGCCGTGGTACCGACGGCGATCACACGATGGCCCTCGGCCTTCGCCTTATGCACGGCGTCGACAACCTCCTGCGACACGTGATAGCGCTCGGTGTGCATCACGTGCTGCGCGGGGTCGTCCTCCTCCACCAGACGGAAGGTATCGATGCCCACCTCGAGCTCGACGGCGGCAAACTTCGCGCCCTTGGCCTCGATAGCGGCCATGAGCTCGGGGGTAAAGTGCAGACCCGCCGTAGGAGCGGCAGCCGAGTGCTCCTCCTTCATGGCGTAGACGGTCTGGTACTTCTCGGGATCGCCCTCGTAATCGGTAATGTAGGGCGGCAGCGGCACGTGGCCGGCCGCATGGATGGCCTCGTCGAGCGTGCGCGGCTCGCCGGCGGCATTGCAACCGGCCGGCTCAAAGCGCACCAGACGGCCACCGCGGCTATCGGTAACAAAGTCGACGACCTCGGCCGTCAGCACCACGGGCGCGCCCTCGGGCGCATGGGCGCCGCCCGCACGATACTCAATCTGAGCACCGGGCTTCAGGCGCTTACCCGGCTTGACCAGGCACTCCCAGACATGGCCCAGCGGATCCACATCCTCGCGGCGCTTGAGCAGCAGCGTCTCGACCACGCCGCCCGAGCCGGCCTTGTGACCGATCAGGCGGGCCGGCATCACGCGCGTCTTGTTGATGACGAGCACGTCGCCCGGCTCGATATAGTCGATGATGTCGCGGAAGATGCGGTGCTCAACGGTACCGCCGTGCTCCAGAGGCGTTCCCGCCTGAGAGCCCTTGCGATCCACCACCAGCAGCCGGCAGGAATCGCGCGGCTCGGCAGGCGCCTGGGCAATCAGTTCCTCGGGAAGGTTGTAGTCAAAATCATCGGTACGCATAGACACGTCGGATACTCCTTATATAGCTAAAGTCCGCTCTACATCCTAGCAGGCTGACGTCCCAAATGAACTACTTTTTGGCGGCTTTGCGCTCGTCGCGGATACGGGCGCGGTCCATGGCCGCCTCGACAGCCGAGAAGCGGCAACCACAGTAGTTCTGCCGATACATGCCAAGCTCGCGCGAGCGGCGTGTCGCCTCGGGGTAATACGGGCGAAAATCGCGAATCACCGGGGTGAGACCGCGGGCGGCAGCCAGACGCTCCAACACATCATTGCAGGTTTCGAACAACTGGTACGGCGAGACGGCGAGCGTCGTGCCCACAAACTCAAACCCGCGCTCCTGGGCCACGCGGCACGCCTCGGCCAAGCGCAGGGCATAGCACGCGCGACAGCGACGAGGCCGATCGGCACCCAGCGGCGCCACGCCGGTCTCCCAGCGATCGCGGTCCTCCCCCGCCTCGATAAGCTCGATGTCGCCATCGGCACACCACCGGCGCAGCTCGTCCAAACGCCGCTGCCATTCATCGTGCGGCTGAATATTGGGGTTGGTCCAGCAGATTGTGGGCTCAAACCCTTCCTCGCGCAGCAGGCGGACCGGCTCAAGAGAGCACGGCGCACAGCAGGCGTGCAACAACAACGGCTTCATCGACATCTCCTCACCCGAAAAAGCGCACGCCGAAGGACGTGTCCTCGCAGGCGACAATGCGGCGGTCGCGCAAAATGGTCCGCACGTAATACCAGTCGCCCACACAGCCCGACAAATGCAAGCCGGCCGCCAGGTAGCACAGCAGCGGATAGCCCGAGAACGCAAACCCCAGGGCAAACGCTGTCGTCACAACAACCGTCGGCGCCAGGCAAACTGCCACGTACCGCCAGCGCGAATACACCACGCCTTCGGCGCAGGCATAGATCATCGCCGTCTCGCGATTCGCCCCAAAGGTCACCTGCGCGCCCGCAGGCGCCAGCAGCTTAAAAAACACACCGTGCACCAGCTCGTGCACGGCAAATGACGCCGCCGAAACCGCAGCCAAGCCGACTATCCAGCCCAAGACCGTGGTCCAGCCGCCCGCGTCAGCCGCATCCAAGTCCGCAGGCCCGCCCATCAGCATAAACACCGGCACCAAGCACACGGCAAATGCGCCGAGCACGGCCATCCCCCACACAAAGCAGGCGTGCAGAAAATCCTCGTCCTCAAACGCATGTATGTTGGAAATCTCATTCATAGCATCTTAGGATAGCGCCCCTGCCACGCACCCGCCCGCATGTGCGATAATGTCGAACGATATGCACGAATTGACCACCGCGTCGCCAGGCCTTGCGCCCGGCCGCGCTCTCACCATATGCGAAGGAGTCCCATGGCATCCAAATACTCCATGAACGACCGTCCCAGCTGGCCTCGCCGCGCCATCGTTACCGCCGGCGAGCCCTATGGCAACAAGGGCCTTCA
Organism: Collinsella aerofaciens; assembly: GCF_025289055.1. Lineage (GTDB taxonomy): Bacteria > Actinomycetota > Coriobacteriia > Coriobacteriales > Coriobacteriaceae > Collinsella. The sequence goes on along the minus strand of NZ_JAESIQ010000009.1, from coordinate 77,520 downwards.
CTTTGGCCACGTTGGCGGCGTCTTTGTCCCGGCCGACTTCTTCGCCCGCTTCCTGCGCGACCGTCTGGGCCGCGAGAACGTCATCTTCACCTCGGGCACCGACTGCTATGGCTCGCCCATCATGGAGAGTTACCGCAAGCTCAAGGAGAACGAAGGCTACGATAAGTCCATCAGCGAGTATGTCGAGTCCAATCACTCCCGCCAGGCCGCGACCCTCAACAACTACAACATCAGCTGTGACATCTACGGCGGCTCGGGCCTTGAGCCGGCTGCGCAGATTCACAACGAGGTGACCGCCGAGATTATCAAGCGCCTGCACGAGCAGGGCACCATCTCCAAGCGCTCCACGCTGCAGTTCTACGATGCCAAGGCCGGCACGTTCCTCAACGGCCGTCAGGTGATCGGCCGCTGCCCCATCCAGGGCTGCAAGTCCGAGAAGGCTTATGCCGACGAGTGCGACCTGGGTCACCAGTTTGAGCCCGAGGAGCTCATCGCGCCCAAGAGCCAGCTCACCGGCGAGGTGCCCGAGCTGCGCCCGGTAGACAACCTCTACTTCGACCTGCCGGCCTACCTCGACTTTATGAAGACCTATACCGCCAAGCTAGCCCAGAACCCGCAGGTTCGCTCCGTGGTCTCCAAGACCATGGAGGAGTGGCTGCTGCCGGCTCAGCTCTATATCCAGAACAAGTTCCGCGAGGCCTTCGATGCCGTCGAGGATCAGCTTCCCGAGCACACCGTGCTGGAGCCCGAGGGCAACAAGAGCAGCTTTACCGTCACCTTCCCCAGCTGGAAGGAGCGCGACGACGCCCACGCGGTGCTCGCCAACGGCGGCGTGCGCTTCCGCAGCGGCAAGGCGCTCGTGCCCTTCCGCATCACCGGTAACATCGACTGGGGCGTTCCGGTGCCCCAGGTCGACGGCGTCTCCGACGTCACCTGCTGGTGCTGGCCCGAGAGTCTGTGGGCGCCCATCAGCTATACGCGTACCGTGCTCGCGCGCGATGCCAAGGCCGCCGGCGTGACCGAGGGTGTCGCCGCCCAGGATGCCGCTCTCATGGGCGAGCCCGCTGCCGACTCCACGCAAGTGCCCGCGCCCACCTACCAGCACAGCTCGCTCGACTGGCGCGACTGGTGGTGCTCTGACGACGCTCAGATTTACCAGTTTATCGGTCAGGACAACATCTACTTCTACTGCATCGCGCAGACCGCCATGTGGGAGGCCCTGGGCTGGAACCTCACGCAGAGCACCGTCAGCGCCTGCTACCACCTGCTCTACATGGGCAAAAAGGCCAGCTCGTCCTCGCAGACGCCTCCTCCGCCGGCAGACGACCTGCTCAACCACTACACCTGCGAGCAGATGCGCGCGCATTGGCTGTCGCTCGGCCTGTCCGAGAAGCCGGTAAGCTTTAGCCCCAAGGCATATGACACACGTGTGACCGGCAAGGACAAGGACGGCAACGAGGTGCGTGCCTGCGACGACAAGCGCGTCATCGATCCGGCCCTTAAGGAGAGCGCGCTGTTGACCGGCGTGTTCAACCGTCTGGCCCGCAGCTGCTTCTACGGCGTCGCCGTCAAGGAGGGCGACGAGAGCCCCTACCGCAACGGCTGCATCCCCGCTGGTGCCGCTTCTGACACCGTGGTCGAAGCCGCCCAGCAGGCAACCCTTGCCTTTGAGCAGGCCATGTACAAGTTCGAGACGCACCGCGCGCTTGCCGTGTGCGACGACTACCTGCGCGCCGCCAACAAGCGTTGGAGCGACGCCTCCAAGGCCGCCAACAAGCTCGAGGGTAACGAGGCAAACGCCGCCATGACGCAGGCCCTCGTCGACGCCTTTACCGAGCTGCGCGTGGCGACCGTGCTCATGCACGGTATTGTGCCGGCCGGCTGCGAACTCATCTGCGAGTACTTCGACGTCGATCCGGTCGCCTTCTTTAGCTGGGATAACATCTTTGCCTCCACGGACGAGTTCGTAGAGAGCCTGGGCGAGAAGCCCGGCGACCACCGCGTGAAGCCGCTGCCCCCGCGCTTCGACTTCTTTAGCAAGCACGAGAGCCAGTACTAAAGCACGCCAGCAGCGGCGTGCCCGGAAAGTAGTCAATTTGGAACGGGAAGGAAAGACGGATGTCCAAGCCGCGTCGTCGTAAGCAGAAAAAGCAGGTCAAGGCCGAGCTCAAGCTCAGGCAGTTTGCTGCTACCGAGCTTTCCGACCAGCTTGCCGCCCAACACTCCGCCGCCGACCTGCCGCGCTTTATGGTCGACACGGTCGCCGGCGCCTATGCGCCCGCCGATGCCAAGCTCATGATCGAGGGCTTCGGCGCCGCGGCCACACGCCCGGTCACGCTGCGCGCCAACACGCTCAAGGCGACCGCCGAGGACATCGCTGCGGCGCTCGATGCCGCCTGCATCGCCCACCAAACCGTTACCTGGTATCCGGACGCCTTTATCCTGCCCGAGGCCCAGGTTTCAGATCTGTGGGATCTCGACATCTACCGCGACGGCAAAATCTACCTGCAGAGCCTGTCATCCATGATGCCGCCGTTGGTCCTGGGCGCTCAGGCCGGCGAGGACATCCTGGACATGTGCGCAGCCCCCGGCGGCAAGACGACGCAGATCGCTGCCCTCACCCAGGGACAGGCGCACCTCACCGCCTGTGAGATGAGCATTCCCCGCGCCGAAAAACTCGAGTCGAACCTCCACCGCCAAGGTGCCAAAAACGTGCCCGTCATGCGCATCGACGCACGCGAGCTCGACGAGTTCTTCCGCTTTGACCGCATCCTGCTCGACGCTCCCTGCACCGGCACGGGCACCGTTATCAGTGGCAACGAGAAAAGCCTGCGCGGCCTCACCGAGCAGTTGCTGAGCAAGTGCGCCCGCTCGCAGCGAGCACTTCTGGACCGCGCCATGGGGGCCCTCAAACCGGGCGGCACGCTCGTCTATTCGACTTGTTCGATCTTGCCGCAGGAAAACGAAGACGCCCTGCAAGAGGTCCTCGACAAGCATATGGACTGCGAACTTATCCCCCTCGACGGCACGCCGAGCGAAAGTGAAACGCTCCGTGCTCAGGAAGCTGGCGAAGAGCCACACATCGAGATCAACGCTCTCACCGAGGCCATCGCCGCCGGCCACGTCTCGTCCGTCGCCAACGGTATGCCCGGCACGCTGACCATTCCGCCCAGCCGCGACTTTGAGGGCTTCTACATTGCCCTAATCCGAAAACGCAGCTAGCGCACGGATCCAAAACTCAACAAGCTATTTCTGTGCGCGTTTGCCCTGCTGGTCGCGATGCTGTTTAAGCATCGCGCGCTCCTTGCGCTCGGCCCTTTTGCCCTTAATGGCCGTGACCACAAAGTAGATGACCGCGGCGGCAACGATTGCGCCCACACACAGGCCAATCGAGCCCAACATTGCCGAAAATTCCATACCGCGTCACCTCTCTTTTAAACGGGACTTTCAAGATAGCACCTCGATCCCCGCCACCACAGCTCCTTCACGTTCGCCTGCCCTTCGGTCTAACGGATGGCGCGGCGGGGAAAAATCAACTCGTCAAACGATTTAGCATTCGCAATTCCGGCTGCATCGTGCCGGCCGTCGTCACACAGAATCGAGTCTCCATGGACACCCTCAACGACCTAAACGAGCGCGTCGACGCCTTTGTCGGCACCAGCTCCTTCGACACGCCTGCCGCGGCAAACGACCAAGCTCCCATCGATGTGCCCGCCGAGGTTCACGAGGACATCGTCGCCTCGGTCGATTTCTCCGAGGTCGAGCTCGCAGACGAGTTCACCGAGCCCCAGGTAGCCGTGACTCCCAACGGACTGCTCCCCATGGAGCCGCTGCCCATCGACGGGCGTTTGCGCAAGGCGGCCCTCCGCATGCCCGACGAGATCGAGGAGGCCAGCGGCTTTACGCTCTTCGGCCGTCGTATCAAATCGCTCATCTACACCACCGATGTCGCGGTTATCCGCAACTCCAACGCCGACGCCGTCTTTGCGGTCTACCCTTTCACGCCGCAGCCCGCCATTACGCAGGCACTGTTGACCGTCGCCGAGTGCCCGGTCTTTGTAGGCGTGGGCGGCGGAACTACGACCGGCAAGCGCTCCGTGCAGATGGCAGCCGTCTCCGAGATGCAGGGCGCGGCGGGCTGCGTGGTCAACTCCCCCGCCACTGCCGAGATGGTCGAGCACATCACCAACATCGCCGACATCCCCGTCATCGCCACGGTCGTACGTTGCGACGATGATGCGCATGCCAAAGTGCGCGCCGGAGCCAAGATTCTCAACATCGCCGCCGGCAAAAACACACCCCAGGTCCTGCGTGAACTGCGCGAGCACTATCCCAACCTGCCGCTCATCGCACCGGGCGGCAAGACGCCCGAGAGCATTCGCGAGACCATCGCCGCCGGCGCCAACGCCATCATCTGGACGCCGCCTTCGGCCCAGCAGCTACAGGCCGACATGATGCAGCGTTATCGCAAGATGAAGGAAGACGCCACACCTGTCATCTCGCGCGACGATGTGCCCATTATCGACCAGGTCGCCGCCGCCGAAGTCAGCCAGGTCGAGAACATGAATCCCGACGTGCCGATTCCCGACGAAGTCATCGAGCGCGTCGCTTCGATCCACGAGCGCGTCGAGGAGCATCGCGCCAATCGCGGCCTCAAGCCGTCACTGCACGGCTTTTTCTTCCGCGGAAAGAAACGCTAGCCGCAACAGCAAGGCCCGCCCCACAAACGTGAGACGGGCCGTTTTCGTTTGAGCAATCATGCAGCAACGTGATGGGGCAAATTAATCCACGCGCTTGTCGCCCATAAAGAAGAGCGCCACCGTACCAGGTCCGGTATGCGAGCCAATCAGAGTACCGATGTCATTGATCTCAATCTTGCCTTTAAGCTGCGGAACCTGTTCCTCAATCAGCGCCGCAACTGCCTCGGCATCCTCGCGGCACGCCGAGTGCGACATGATGCACTTACCCGAATAATCCGTACCGCCCTGCACGTGTGCCATCATGGTCTTAGCCATCTCGGAAATCGCGCGCTTCTTGGTGCGAATCTTCTCACGCGGCGACAGCTTACCTTCGCAATCGACCGTCATAAGCGGGCAAATCTTAAGCGCCGTGCCAATGATCGCGCTCGCAGCCGAAATGCGACCGCCTCGTAGGTAGCTCGACAGATCGGTCGAGAAGAACCAGTGGTGCAGGTTGAGTTTGTGCTCCTCAATCCAAGCGGCCGTCTCGTCGAGTGAAGCCCCGCTATCGCGCACATCGGCGGCATATTCCAGCAACAGACCAAAGCCCGAAGACGCCCCCAGCGAATCGATGACGCGCACCTTGCCGCCCTCGGGATAGCGATCCGCAAGCATCTGCGCCGCGACGCAGGCCGATCCATACGTGCCCGAAATACCCGACGACAACGTCAGGTGCAGCACGTCTTTACCCTCGGCAACAAACGGCTCCCAAAACTCCTCGTACTCACCCACGCTCACCTGAGACGTCTTGGGCATGGCGCCCGCGGCAATCTGGGCAAAAAACTCGTCCGGCGTAATCGACTGATACAGATCGTCCGTATAGACAACATCGTCGATCTCGTAATGAAAACACACGACAGGGATATTGCGCGACGCAAAGAACTCACGGGTTCGATCGGCGGCGGATTCACAGGTCAGGACAAAATCACTCATATGAGGCTCCTTACTCATTGCTGCGCAAATTATCGCACAGTGAGCCTACATGCGGTACATATGTCCACTATTTACCAAATCGAACCAAAAATAGTGAACATCTTTACCACCATCGTCTCCACCGGCCCCACGCATAAATATCTGAAAAAACACCCTCTGTCGTCTCCACCCAACCGCCATATCTACCTCAACTAAATCGATTTACCAAACCGTTCAGCCGACAATTCAGCCGCTGGCGCAAAATCGAAACAAAAGCGGCGCATACTGATAAACGTTTGACGCTGTTTATCAGTTTTACCAACCATATCGGAAGGTGTTTCATGGTCGCATTCGATCGCAACCCGCAAGACTTCAAGTATCTGCGCCTGCTGTCGAGACAGTTCCCCACCGAACAATCCGCATTTACCGAAATTATCAACCTCTCGGCCATCCTCAACCTACCCAAGGGCACCGAGCATTTTATGAGCGACGTGCATGGCGAGTACGAAGCCTTTATGCACATCCTCAACAACTGCTCGGGCGTCGTGCGCGAGCATGTCGACGAGATCTTTGGCGACACGCTCTCCTTTGACGAAAAGGGCGAGCTGTGTACGCTCATCTACTACCCGCGCGAGAAGATCGATCTTGTCCGCAGCCAGCGCGAGGACTCGCCAACCTGGTACAGGACGATGCTTGACCAGCTCATCATGGTCGCACGCTCGCTTTCAAGCCGCTACACGCGCTCCAAAGTGCGTAAGGCCATCCCGCGCGATTACGCCTACATCATCGACGAGCTGTTGCACACGCACCCGGACGAGAACAACTATCGCGTGCGCTATCACGAGCGCATCGTGGAGTCCATCCTGGAGACCGCCAGCGCCGACGACTTTATCGAGTCGCTCGCCTCGCTCATCAAGCGCCTGGCCGTCGACCACCTGCACCTGGTGGGCGACATCTTCGACCGCGGCGGCGGCGCGGCCAAGATTATGGACCGTCTGCTCACCTACCATTCACTCGACATCCAGTGGGGCAACCACGACCTGCTGTGGATGGGCGCTGCGGCCGGTGAGCCCGCCTGTATCGCCACGGTGTTGCGCAACAACCTACGCTACGACAATTACGAAATCCTGGAGAACGATTACGGCATCTCGCTGCGTGAGCTTGTCGCCTTTGCCGATGCCACCTACACCGCCGGTGAGTCCATCACCCCGCTGATCAAGGCCATCAACGTGCTGCTCTTTAAGCTCGAGGGCCAGATTATCCAGCGCCACCCCGAGTTCGATATGACCGACCGTCTGTTACTCGACAAGATCGAGCACGACACCGGCACGGTCACGCTCGCCGACGGCAGCGTATGGCCGCTCACGACCAACGACTTCCCCACCGTCGATCCGGCGGACCCCTATACGCTCACGTCTCAAGAGCAGCACATCATCGACAAGCTCGTGTCCGAGTTTGTCACCGCCGATCACCTGCATCGCCATATCGATTTCCTCTACACCCACGGCTCGATGTACAAGGTCGCCAACGGCAACCTGCTCTTCCACGGCTGCGTTCCGCTCAACGAAGACGGTACCTTTAGCAGCATGAACTGCCTGGGCACCTGGCACGCCGGCCGCGATTATCTCGATTTTTGCGACCACATCGCCCGCCGCGCGTGGCGCGTGGGCGACCGCGATGCCCTCGACTGGATGTGGTACCTGTGGATTGGCTTCAATTCACCCGCCAGCGGACGCCTGGTGCGTACCTTTGAGCGCGCCTATATCGCCGATAAGAGCACCTGGGTCGAGCCGATGGACCCGTACTTTACGCTTACCAAGTCGCCCTCGGTCTGCGACGACATCATGCGCGAGTTTGGCGTCGCGCCCATGGCATGTTCGCCGACCGGCCACATCATCAACGGCCACACGCCCGTTAAAACCACCAAGGGCGAGCAGCCCATCCGCGCCGAGGGCAAGCTGCTGGTCATCGATGGCGGCTTCTGCCGCGCTTACCATCCCAAGACGGGTATCGCCGGCTATACGCTCATCTCGAGCTCGCGCGGCTGCCGCCTCAAGTCGCACCGGGCCTTTACGACGGTTGCCGAGGCACTCACGCGCAACGTGGACATCGAAAGCGAGACCAACCGTTTTGACCAAGCAGACCGTCGCCGCATGGTGAGCGACACCGATACTGGCGCCAAGATTCGCAGCCAGATCCAAGATCTGCGCCAGCTGCTCGATGCATATAGAAACGGTGCTATCGAGGAGCGCGTCTAGCCCCACCCGCGGGGATTGGCTAAACTTGCTGAGTTTGTCATCCCCGCGGCGCTTCGGCGCCAGCTTAAGGCAGGTACCATGCAAAAGCTCCTTGCGCAGATCATGAAATTTGGCGTCGTCGGTGTCATTGCCACGGTTATCGACTTTGGCATTATGAATCTGCTCCACTACGGTCTCGGCCTCAACATCCTAATCGCCAACACCAGCGGCTTTATCATCTCACTAATCTTTAACTACTTCGCAAGCATGAAGTACGTGTTTGCGCACAAGGAAGGCATGAGCCGCCGCCGCGAGTTCATCATCTTTGTCGTGCTGTCCGTGATCGGTTTGGTGCTCAACGACGGCATCGTGCTGGCGCTCAACGCCGGCCTGGGACTCGAGGCCAATATCGCCAAGATCTGCGCCACCGCGCTTGTCATGGTCTACAACTTTGTGACCCGAAAAATCTTCCTGGAGGGCGACGAGACAAAATAGCTCGAAACCCCTGCAGCATTACGGCGCCCACGGACGACGCGCACTCAGCGCAGTATCGTCCGTGGGTGTCGCTCGTTTACGGGCAAATTTTCAACGTTTGCGGATTAGCTCTTGAAAATTTGGCGAGTTCATATAGTTCTTGGCAAAGACCTTACGTTTCCCTTGTAAAAGCTCTAAAGTATCCTCTGCTCGATTCATCAACGCATTGGATGTGATTACGTGCGCAAGGCGCTGGCACAACCTCATACCAAGCAGTTCCTCAAGTTTGCTGTCGTGGGTCTTATCTCCTTTGGCATCGACTGGGGCATGCTCATTGCGCTCGTCGAGCTGTTCCACCTCGACTTTTTGATGAGCACCACGGTTTCGTTTATCACGTCCGTCGTGGTCAACTACTGGCTCAGCATGAAGTACGTGTTCGACCACCGCGAAGGCATGAGCCGCAAGCGCGAGTTCACGATCTTCACCATCCTGTCGGTGATCGGCCTGGGCCTCAACGACCTGTACATGTTTGTGGGCGTCACGTTTTTGAGCATCGGCTACCAGGCCATGAAGGCCATCGCCACGTTCCTCGTCACCTGGTATAACTACTTCAGCCGCCGCTTCTTCCTCGAGGGCGCACGGTCGTAGTCGATTCACTATTTGCTTGAATGTATAACCGGTTGGAATTCCCGTTCCAACCGGTTTTTTGTTTGCCGAGAGACCCGGCGACCCAGTCCCATTCGCATGAAAAACGGGCGTTCCGGATGTTGGTCCGAACCGCCCGTCTGGCGCGCTATGTCGAGGTCCCTAGCCTGTAACGTAATACCAGACCACGTTGTCGCCATTGGAGAGAACGTAGTTACTGCAGGCCGTCATGGGTTGTGAGCCATTAACGGAATAACACCAGCCACTAGTGCCGCCGTGTTCATACTCGGCAAGCCCACCAATTGCCTTCACGTATACGCCGTGATAAAGAGGCGAGTTTTCGGCATTAACAGAAAGGCCCAGCGCGCACAGGGCATCGTAGACGGTAGCGCCTTCGTTAAAGGTAAAGGTGCCACCAGAGGACACAGGATTGCCCACAGCGCTCGATGTGACCGAAACCGTCACCGTAACGTAGTTGGACTCCTGTGAGCCGCTCTGGCCGCCCGAGGAGGCGTTTCCGCCATTAGAGGATGAGGCTCCATTAGACGACTGGCCACCGCCCGAAGAAGCACCACCAGACACCTCGGAAGTATCGCCGGCGCCCGTATTCTGGGCAGCGGATTTATCGCCAGACTTCTTGCCGCCCCGGTCCTCGGACTTCTTGCTATCCGAGTTTTTGTCCGATTCCTTGTTTGAAGACTCGGAATCGTCCTTGCCGTCGTTCGAACCCTTGGACTCGTCTTTTGCGTCATTCGATGACTTGGAATCCTTGGAACTGGCCTCGCCCGAAGTCGTAGTCGAGCCAGACGCCTTGGTGTCCTTGGCGACGACGCTCTCCCCCGTCACGGTCTGAATGATCCAGTCGATGGACCAGGCACCGCTTGTGGAAGGATGGACGAAACCCAGCGAGACGACGATCAGAATGGTGCACGCGGCAGTCAGAACGCCAAGGAGCGCCTTGCGACGAGAGGCGGACGCCGCCGAAGCGGCGCCCTGTTGCTTTGCATCGTCGAACTGAATGAACGAGGAATCCGGTTGCTTGGGGTCAGCGTCCTTGGATTTATTGGACACAGCCCTCACCTACCGACGTTTGGTGAACACGAACACGCCGACGATGGCGAGACCGATGACGCCGGCGGCAACGCCAACAATGGCGAGCGGGTTGGTGCCAGTCTCCTGCTCGGAAGCACTAGAGGACTTCTTAGCAGTGGTCGTGGAAGCAGCACCCGTATCGGACTTGGAATCGGACTTCTTGTCGGACTTGTTGTCCTTCTTGTCAGACTTCTTCTCATCCTTCTTGTCGGACTTGTTTTCCTTGGTCTCGGCCTTGGTCGACACCGTCGTCTTGGTCGTCGGCTTATGACCCGGGGCGACAGCGCCGCCCTTCGAGCCGGAGCCGGAACCCGTGCCAGTGCCAGCGCCAGTGCCGGAACCAGTACCGGTACCAGAACCGCCGCCGCCATTCGAACCTGCGCCGCCATTACCGCCAGGGTTAACGGCATTCTTGGTCCACTTGGCATACAGCGTCAGATCGGCCGTCACCGGCGTGGCGAAGTCATACGCCCGCGTGCAGGCTTCATCGGTATACCAACCGCCGAAAGTGTAGCCATCGCGCGTCGGATCGGCCGGCTTGACCAGCTTGCCATCGGCCGTGGCAACAAACTTAGTGTCGCAAGCAGACCCGCCGTTGGAATTAAAGGCAACCGTCCAAGACTCAACGGCCCCAAGCTTGAACAGCGTGCCCGAGTCATTGATGTAGTACAGGTTGCCAGATGCATCGACAATGACCGGAGAGTCACAGTACTGGTAATGGCCAGCCGCATCATAAATCTGCGTCGCCTCTGCATCGCCGAGCGTATAGCGATACACCCCACCACCAGCAGAGTAGCTGACGTAGTCCTTGCTATCCGCGCTATTAACGGTGAAGTACACATAGGTCTTGCCGCCCTGAACACTCACCAGCGGAGTAGCAGCAATACCGTTAAATCCGGCCGGTAGCTCTTTACCGTCAGCAGCGGTGACCATCGTGGTCTTACCAGTCTTCAGATTATAGAGAACCAGAGCAGAGCCCGTAGCCGTCTGCCCACCGACAATCAAGTTGTCGCCAGACATCGCCGGGGCGCTCATGTTATTCGTAAGACCCAGGTCGACCGTCTTCTGTTCACTCAGCACGCCCTTCGCCGAAAGCGAAATCACATGGAGCTTTCCGTCGTGCGTCATCTGATAGAAGGTCGAACCATTGGACGGATCGGCAATGCAATCGGCATTTGCGACAGCGCCGAGCTTCATGGTCGAAACGACATCGCCCGTCGTCTTATCAATGCACTTAAGCGTACCCGCGCTCGTAGGAACGATGGCATACTTATCCGTCAAAGCCGCACCAGTCCAGTAATAGCCCTCGGCAGGGTCAATGTTCTGCCAAGAAACTTCGCCCGTGGCAATCTTAATGCGCATAAAGGAGCCGTTGCCGTAGGTCGCGTTGTAATTCTCGTCATACGAAATATCGACCGAGCCTACATAGACGTACTCGCCGTCCGAAACGACGGTGCAGGAGCTCTGCGTCAAGTCCGTCAAACCAGGCGTCAGCCACTTACAGATCAGCTTGTCTGCAGTAATCGCCTGGACCGCACCGCCGTTGAGCGGAACGATGATAAGGCCATTGGTATAGATCGGACGAGAGGTATAGCTCACCTTGGAGGCAAGCGGCGCAGAGGCAACCTTTTTGCCCGTGGACGAATCGATCTTAATGAGCTCTTTCTCGGTCGCGATGTACACAAAGCCGTTAGCGATGACAGGCTCGCTGCAGTTGGCATACTGCTGACCAGACTCGGCCTTCCAATCGAAGGCCCACTTAAGACCGGCGGCCTGCGCAGGCGTCTTGGCATCCGTTACGGTCGAACCGTTGCCACTGTTGCCGTAGCCGGCCCACTCGGCATCCCAATCAGGAGTCGTCGCGCTCGGATCCACGACAATCTTGTCGGGATCGGGCATGGGCGAATTATCGGTGGTATAGGCAAGCGTGACCTTATCGCCGCTCTTGAGCGTAATCTGATTGGCGCAGAGTAAGGAGGGCTCTCCGTTGATATACAGATGCCAATATTTATTGGTCGCAGCATCCCAACCATACGGCTTGTGATCGAACGGCGAAGTAATGGAATTCAGGAACCAGTACTCACCACTCTGGGAGCCGTTGTACGCAACGCCCTTGGCCTTCAGAACTGCCTCAATAAGGTTCTGGGCCGTGGAGCCTTCGGGCAGAGAAACATTGCTTGCCGTGCCCCAACGCGTATTGTTCCCGTTGACATCGGGACCGATAACATCGGCGGATCCAAGCACCTGACCGGGGAGGGCATCGGCGTCAGCACCATACATAAAGGTGACGGCGTCACCCTCCTGGAGCTTGTAGGCACCGGCGCCAACGTCGGCGAACTTGCCATTTACGTAGAAGCGCCAATAGCTATTGGTCGCAGCATCATAGCCACAATAGGACTTACCATCGAAGGGCGAATAAATGCCGTTGAGGAACCAGCCCCAAGACGATTCGCCAGCATCGAGAGTAAGGCCGACCTGCTCAAGAAGATCCTTGGCAGTGGAGCCTGCCTTGAGACTCGTCTGACCCGTCGAAGCCCAAACCTGCTGCTTGCCGTCCTTGTCCTTACCGAGAACCTGAACAGAAGCATGGACAGAATCGGACGGCAACTGGTCGCCCCAGCCACCGTAGAACCACGTGACGGTATCGCCGGCATGGATGGTGACATTGTCCGCCGTATAGTCACTCGACTTGCCGTTGATGAACAGCTGCCAATAGGTCGAATAATCTTGGGGCGTACCCAGCTCAACACCGTTGTACTTAAGGCTCAGAATGAAGGAGCCCGCAGCAACGGCGTCAATGTCGTTCGCCTCGAGTGCGACCTTCGTAAGATCAAGCGCGCTCGAACCGGACGTCACCACATACCGCGCATTATCGACCCAAGTCTGAGTCTTGCCCTGGGCATCGCGACCAATGACGGTCACATTTGCGGCAACCTGGTCCTTAACGACAGGGGACGAGCTACCAGCCGTATAGGCAAACTCAATCTTCTGCCCCTGGGTGAGCTTGACGCTGCTCGCGCCAACCGAGGAAGACGCGCCGTCGACGAACAGCTGCCAGAAGGCATAAGTCGTCGGATCGTAGGCAAGCGTGCGACCATCGCTCGGGGATGTGATGCTTTCGAGGTAGAAACCGTATGCCGTGTTCGGTTCGTACTTCGCCTTGAAGCCCGTCTTCTCCTGCAGCTTAATGAAGGCATCCGCAGCCGTCGCGCCCTCGTCGAGCTTGAGCTGCGTAGGCGCCACCCAGGTCTGAGCCTTGCCGTCAGCATCGGTGCCGATAATCGAGAACGAGACCTCGACCTGCTTCTTGGCGACATCGCCGGTTTCTGTCGGGTTCTCTGTCTGAACGGCAGCCGCGGCGGCAGATCCCGCTTGGCCAGCGGATGCCGTCGAAGACTGCTCGCTCGTGGCAGGGCTCTCCCCCGTCGCCGAGCCTTCGTCGCCAGTTGCTGCCTCTGTTATGGCTGCACTAGCTGCAGGCGCGCCCTCGGAATCAGAAACCTCGGCGCCGCCCTGCTCAGCGGTACCGCCCGCAAGCGCTGCGTCCTCGCCCGGCGTCGCAGTCTGAGCCACAGCCTCGGCAATGCCCTCGGCGCCCTCGGCCCACAGCTGAGCCGGTGTGGTGCCAAAGGCCATCGCGAAGGCCAGGAATGCCACCAGGCCGCGCTTGGCTACGCCGCGCGCAATTGCGCCACGGCGATGCGAGACGCGCTGGCGCTCGTCCTCAAACATATCCATTTGTCTCCTACTGTCTGTACTTGGAGCGTTGCCTTGAGACTGCCCCACGTCATCGCGCATGTTGCGCTCGAGTTCCCCCATCGGGGACCCCCTTCCCTCCAGAGCCCTATGCACACCGGCGGCAAAAGCCGCAGCCGCATGCAAGACGGGAGGCGATCCGACTTAACCTTAACGACTCGGGCACGTCGTCCGATCTGCGACGCGAGCATCCCGAGCCAAGAGGAATTACGGTTACTGGTACAGCCGGGGACTTGCACCCCGATTCTCCCAAATGCGCAGGATAACCGCGCATTCGTGCGTCTCCGCACCACCATCTAGGCCATCGAGTATTACCGTCGAAATGGTATCACGCAAAAGGGCCTCGCACGCAGGCGAAGCCCAAGGTAAAAGCTATTGTTTGCGATAGGAAAATGCGGTGACGGCCGCAGCCTCTAGTGCTTGCCGCCGTGACTGTTGAGCCAGATATTGCGGCCCAGCATAAGCGCCAGCACCAGCGCGCTCACGTAGCCCATAAAGCCAATGACCGGGATACCAAACACAACCGGCTCGATGCGCGCGTAGTACACCACCGACGAACCGATAAACAGACCGGCGATCACAATTGCCATCGACATGCGGTCGATAATCCCACCTAGCTGTCGCAGCGCCTTATCGCTACTCATGATCTGCGTGTTCACCTTAAGCTGGCCGCGTGTGAGCATGCGCGAAGCCAAGCCCAGATACTCGGCCGCCTCGAGCGAGCCCTTCGCCGCGCGATAACTGCTCGCTGCAAAGTCGCGGCTCATCTCGCGCATGCGCGCATAGGTGCTTTTCTCGTTTTTAATATGCGTCTGGATGATCTGGATCATGTTGACGTTGGGCATGTACTCGGTCAACAGGCCCTCGAGCGTCACCATGCCGCGGGCGAACATCGTCACCACGCTCGGCAGCTCAACGTCATTTTTGCGCGCGAGGTTTAACAGCGAGGTCAAAAACTCGCCGATATCCAGGTCTTTAAGGTCGAGCCCGGCAAAGTCGGCAACAATAAAGTCCAAGTCGGACAAAAAGGCCGAATGGTCAAGCTCGGCCGAATCGCCGCGCGTCACGGCAAAGCGCATGAGCGAATCCTTGAGCTTTGGCACGTCGCCCTCGGCCACGGCAAAGATCATATCCTTGACGATGCCACGGTCGTGGCTCGACATGCGTCCGACCATGCCCAAGTCGATAAAGTAGACAATTCCGTCTTTGAGGATGATGTTTCCCGCATGCGGGTCGGCATGGAAAAAGCCGTCGTCGAGCACCTGCGTCGAATAGTCCTCGACGATTGCGGCACCGATCTTTTCCAAGTCATAGCCCTCGGCCACTAAGCGTTCAGGATCGGCGATCGAAATGCCGTCGACGTAATCCATGACCACCACGTGCTCGGTGCACAGGTCCAGATAGGATTTAGGGCACGTCACGCCATGAACGCTCTTATGGAACTCGTAGAAGTCGTTGAGGTTTTTGGCCTCGGCCAAAAAGTTGGTCTCCTCGCGAAACGAGGTCCACAGCTCCTCGACTACGCCGTGCAGGTCAACGAATTGATCGGTATTGACGAACTTGGAAACGATACGCACCACCGAGCGGATGATATCGATGTCCTGTGCCATAACCTGCTGCGCACCGGGGCGCTGCACCTTGACGGCCACGTCCTCGCCCGTCACCAGACGAGCGCGGTGCACCTGCGCGAGCGATGCGCTACCAAGCGGATTGGGGTCGATCGCATCGAACATCTCCCCCAGGCGCAAGCCGTATTCTTCCTCCAGACAGCGAAGCACTACCTCGTACGGCACCGGCTCCACGTCGGAGCGCAGACGACGCAGCTCGTCGCAAAAGCGTTGCGGCAGAATCTCGGACCGGTTGGCCAGAATCTGCCCCATCTTGACGAACATGGGGCCGAGTTCCTCGAGCAGGCGGCGCAAACGAACCGGCGTGAGGTTATCCCACACGCGGTACTTTTTGACCAGGCGAACGATCTGCCCAATGCGTTCGCGACGGCCCGCCGGCGTGAGCTGGTATTCCTCGTCCGGCGCCATCGCGTCGGGCTCCTCGGGCACCATATCGACAGCGCGCGGCTTCTTGCGAGCGCCCGAGACGGCGGCATCGACCTCATCGACAACCGCCGCCTCGTCACCCAAGGGATCTAGATTGTTGTAATCGGTGGTGGAATCTGCCATCTGCGCTGCTACTCGGCCTCTTCGGTATCCTTCGCATCGTCGGGCTCAACGGACTCAACGGGCACCGAGGTCACGTTGTCCTCGACTGAATCGACGATGTCGCGCACATGGGCCAGGAAGGCCGTGCGCTCGGGGGCGGTCATGACGCGGACGCGAGCAAGAATGAGCTCGTCGAGCACGCGCTGGGCCGCGGTCTCGCCCTGCATGCCCAAGCGCTCGGTCAGGTCGGAGATGGTGCCGCCGGCCTGCTCGAACATGTCGGACACACTGCGGGCGATATCGGGGGTGGCGGTGTCCTTGCGGACCTGCTCGCCTTTGGTGTTAAGGTCGTCGAGGACCTTCTTGCCGCCTTCGACAGCAACGGCGGCAGCGCCAAAGCCCACGTTAATGGCGCCGTTAACAAGCTGATCGAGTTTCATAACCATGGTTATCTCCAATCACAAACAACTGCATTGGCGTTCTTGTACCCAAGATTGAGCGAAAGCGACAAAGCGTTTTAGCGCTATTCGATCGACGGGAAATCCCTACCTCACGTTGTCGTTCATCGCGAAAGAGTTCTTCATGGCGCAGCTCGTGGTGTAGAGCACCTTGCCCAGCAGGGCATCGGTCTCCACGCGCACAAGCTCGGCAAAGGCCTCGTTGGCGCGTGCAAGCTCGGCAGGCACCTCGGCCTCGGGTAGCGCGGCTACGGCAGCATCGACGTCATGGATCTGCTTGTGGCCCATGCCACCGACCTTCTCCTGATAATCCTCGACCGCGCGACCGCACTCATGGAAGCGGACGTCGGCCAGGGCGCCGATCAGGCGGTTGGCCCAGTAGAAGTTTTCGGACGTCACGCGAGCCTGCGTGTCGGCATAGTACTCGGGCATGGTCTCGACGTTGGCGTACAGCGGGACCAGCGCGTTAAACGAGTTGGAGCCAAAGGCCATCCACTGCACGGCGCGATACGCCGGCTGCGCATAGGGGCGCAGCTGCAACACGGCGAGCTGGCTGTTGCGGTTGATGCCGATGGGGCGATAGGCGCCGCGCGTAGCGGGCGTGCCCTTGCTGCCGTAGCAGTCGTACTCCGTGCCCTGGTAGTGGCTCGAGAGTACGTACTTGATGTCCTCGATGGTCACCTTGCGCTCGGGCACACGGCTCCAGGGGATGTCGTCGCTCTCGGGCGTGTAGTCGGCGTCGGGGCCATCCCACACGTCGCTGGGGTTGAGGCAGCGCTGCATGTACCAGGCGCGCGGCGTGTTGTAGACGTGGTCGCTGTCGCTGTGCGAGCCAAAGGCGTCGCGTGGGTTAAAGACCGCCGCCGGACCGTCACCCTCGACGCCCAGCGTCAGGTCCAGATGCCACTCGCCCATCCAGGCGCGCAGGTCGGCGGAGCACATGTGGTCGGCCTGGGCGCCCTCGGCGTCATCCAGGTCAAAGCTGTCGATACCCAGTTGGTTGGGCATGGTCACATAGGCGTCATCGGGCACACGCTTGGCAATCCAGTGGTGACCGCCGATGGTCTCGAGCCACCAGATCTCGTCCACGTCGCTAAAGGCGATGCCGTTGTTCTCGTAGGTGCCGTAGCGCTCGAGCAGGTCGCCCAGGATACGAACGCCGTCGCGGGCGGACTTGGCATACGGCAGCACCAGGGTCACCATGTCCTCCTCGCCCAGGCCACCAGGTTGCGCCGGCACATAGCCGTCCTCACCCTCGTTGCCCTTGGCGGGCACGTAGTCCACGAGTGGGTCGGCGCCGCGGACGCGCTCGTTGGTGGTGAGCGTCTCGGTTGCGGACATGCCCACATTGAGCTCGTTGAAACCGGCCTCGGCCCAGATGCCGTGGCCCGGGACAACATCGGGGACGCTCGTGTAGCGCATGGGGTTATCGGGCAGTTCAACGGTCAGGTGACTCAGGACGCTCGTGTAGACGCGCGGCTGCTCGTCGGGATGCACCACGCGCATACGCTTGGGCTCAAACACCCCGTTGGACGAGTCCTCGTTGCGGGCGACCAGGGTCGACCCGTCGTAGCTTGCGTTCTTACCGACCAGAATCGTTGTGCACGGCATGCGCATCCTCCTTGAGCGAAGAAATCAAACGGCAACAGTGTATCGCTTCGGCGCAGAAAGGGCGAAACCGCAACCCTTCAGGACCCCTCGGGGCCCCTGTGTGCAAAAATGCCTATTTCAATGCGCGCTCGGCCGCTTCGATCACGTGTTTGGCGAGGATCGCCGTCGTCACAGCTCCCACGCCGCCCGGCACGGGCGTGATGGTGTCAACAACCGGCTCTGCAGCATCAAAATCAACGTCCCCGACCAGCTTGCCAGCGGCCTCGTCCCAATTAATGCCAACATCGATGATCGTCTGGCCCTCGCGAACCGCGTCCACGCCAATCGTGCGCGCGCGTCCAACGGCCGCAACCACAATATCAGCCGCACGGCACTCGGCAGCAAGGTCGCGCGTATGCGTATGGCACGTCGTCACCGTGGCATTGCGAGCCGTAAGCATGGCGGCAACGGGACGACCGATCACCAGCGACCGGCCGACGACCGCGACCTTGGCCCCATCCAACTCAACGCCGTAATGGTCCAGCAACGCCAACACGGCCTCGGCCGTGCAGGGAGCAAAGCCCTCGCCTCGCCCCGAAAGCGTGGTGAGCAGCGAGGCCGGCGTCATGGAGTCAACATCCTTGGCGGGATCGAGTGCCGCAGCAACCGCATCCTCGTCAAGCCCAGCGGGCAGCGGGCGAAACATCAGGCAGCCGTGAACGGCGGGATCGGCATTGATGTCCTTAATAGCCGCCAGCAGCTCATCTTGCGAAACATCGGCGGGAAGCAAAATGCGTCGAGCCTCGATGCCAACCTTCTCGCAGCGCTTGAGGGCGCCGCGCTCGTAGGATAGATCGTCCTCGCGCTCGCCCACGCGAACGATGGCCAGCGTCGGCACAACGCCGCGCCCGCGCAAAGCCGTGCAGCGAGCGGCGAGTTCCTCGGTCAAAGCACGGGCAACGGGAGCACCCTTGAGCAGCTCTGCCATGGCTATTTCCTCTTCCTTGCGGCGTCGGCAGCGCGGCGCGCCAGTGCATCGGCGCGCGGCAGCCACGTATCCAGCAGCTCATCGCACGCCGCCTCAAGTTCCTCGGCGTGCGCCCGGTCTTTCATAGATGTGGTGTTGGCAAAGAGCGTCAGGCTCGCACCCTGCATGGCGGCGCGGCAGAACACGGCACCGCACGCCACGTCGGACAGCAGTTGGCGCGAGCCCTTGTCTGCCATGTCCTCGAGCAGCGCCAACGCGCGCCCACAGGCATCCATAATGCGGTACGGCGGCATGGCGGCCACGTGCAACGCGTCCTGAATCGCAGCCGGTCGAGCCGGGTCCTCGCGCGGAATACCGTACGCCGCAGACACCTGGCCGTACGCACGAACATCCTCGGCGACCAAACCCACAAGCTCCTGTGCCAACTCGTCTGCCTGGGCAAACGCGCGCGTCAGATCGTCTGCGCGATCGACAAGCGCGGGATTGGTCACACCGTAGCGGGCGACCATCCCGCAAAGCGAGGCGCCCAGTGCGCCCACAAAGGCGCTCGCACTACCGCCACCGGGAACCGGCTCGCGAGCAGCCAGCGCTTGGGCAAACTCTCGACAGGTTTTATCCATCATCTCTTGGCTCATACGCACGCACCTTCAAGTCATATACATCGGTCGGGTGGCAACCGCCGACCGACCGCATCAATCACATAATGGTGCTAAGTCTAGCCCATAAGTACATGAGCGTCAGCGCACCTGGCCATCGCGGATTTCTATGACGAACGATAGGCGTCGGCACCGCAAACATGGGACACATGGCCCACCTTTCGAGACTTCCGGACGTCAAAAACTGAGGCATATCTATAAACAAGGATCCTGTTGGGGCAACGCCCACGCACGCGCGCCCCATTAAATCAACGGGCACCTCACCCCGGGGAGGGCCGACAGCATCGGCCCTCCCCTCTTTTGCGACCGCACATATTGCCACTTGTCGGCGCAATTCCAGCCCCCAGAATGGGACACATGGCCCACCCTAGCGAGCCGTCCACGCGTACAGTAAAGGCAGGTAATCCGTGGGCGGTTACAGATCGAGGAGGACACGACCATGAAAAAGAAGGCCTTTGCGATTCTCACCCTCTGCATAAGCCTCTTTGCCGCAGTTGCCCTAGTGGGCTGCGGTGGCAGCGGCGGCGCTACCGGAAGTGGCGGTGGCGGTGGAGCAGAAAAGCCAGCCGTGGATATGAGGACCGACTTCATTTGGTTTAAGGTCGAGGTCCCCGAGGGCGTCGAGATCACCGACGTCGCAGGCGACACCGCCGACAGGGCCCAGTTTAAGTTCACCGAGAGCGAGCACGCCAGCGATCGCTTCATCCCTGTCTTCGACTCTGACAAGAACGCCGATGAACTGTTCGACTACGAGGCAAAGTGGAAGGCCAACTCCGGATGGACCGAGAGCGATCCCGTTAAGTACAACGGCAAGACCTGGCGCAGTGCCTACTTCACGCACTCGGGCGGCGTAACGACCGAATACTTCACCGACGTTGACGGGGGCAGTGTGTATGTGCGTATCGACAACGTCGAGGAGCACAAGGACGCCGTCGAGACCATGATGAAGTCTCTGGAATTTGCCGACGACATCGCCGAGGCCAAGACCGAGGCCATGGACGTCAAGCTCGACGATATCGAGATCAAGCGCTAAGCGACTGGCGAGTGCAACGGAAAACACGGTCGCAGTGCAAACAAGCGACGGTACCCCAGTGCTTCGTACCCAGGGAGGGCCGGTAAACCGACCCTCCCTTTCTTATGCCTGTAGCCGACGAACGCGAGGATGCCGGACGTCGGAACCGCCCCAAATGTGGCAACAGTACGAAAACGACAAACGCCCCAACACGTCCGCCCGCCGATTTATTGTGCCGCGCAGGCAATTAAACCAGCATCTTTAAACATCTGAGCAGTATAGTGACCAAAACTATCGCATAACCGCACTCTGCGAATGGAGAAGTTATGACCGAACACCACGCCATCAGCCGCCGAGCATTTACGTTGGGCCTTGGACTCGCGGCGTTGTCGCCACTTGCAAGCCTGCCCGAAACCGCGGCATTGGGCATTAGCCCGCGGGCAGCCTTTGCGGACGGCACGGCCGGGCCAGCAGTCAGCCTCGACAATTTCGTCATTCGCCTTCGCCCCGCGGGCTATTTTCGTACCGCAAGCGTTAACGAAGACGGCAACGTCATCGGCAACGTCTGCCATCTGTTTAATGACGGCACGTCCAGCAAGCTCATCCTTGAGAACGTAACGACCAAGAATGACGATACAAACTGGTATGCTATCCGCACCTTGCTCAATTTCGAAGAGCATAAAAAGACGGGCTACAGCATTTGGTCGGTCGATGGCGACTCGGACAAAGACGGAAAGGTCATCCACGTATGGAGTGGCGAGCATGACGGCAAGCCCAGCCGCTCTTTTGCGTTCGAGCGTCAATCAAACGGAACCTATATCATCCGAGACCGCACGGTCGAGAAAGAAACCGAGAAAAAAGACATTAAGTACCTGGCAATAGAATCGAACGGCAAAGACCAGGACAACAATAAGATCTGCCATAAGAGTGAGAGCATTCCGTGGGAGCTCGAACTTATCGGTTACGACATGAAAAAGAACGATGCCACGGTTAGCAGCCTCGACTGGATCACGTACAGCAGCTACGTCGATGGGCCATGTTGGATGAAATACGTCGACGACAACAAGTTCCTCGACGAGCTGAGCATCCCGGGTACGCACGATTCGGGCACCTGCAGCGTGGACAACGACACTGAGCCCCAATCCTCGCAAGTAAAATGCCAGCAGGATTACATTCCCACGTAGTTGCTCGAAGGCATTCGCTATTTTGATATCCGGCTCGGAAAGGGCGACAACCCTGGTATCTGCCACGGGGATTTCTACCTATTCAAAAAAGACGGGTACTATCTGCATCTCTCCGATGTCATCGAGTACTTTAAAACGTTTTTGAGCGAAAACCCGAGAGAAGCGCTTATCATGCTCGCATCGCGCGGCAACGACGAGGCTACCGATGACAGTGTTACGACGGCTTTCGCCAAGGTTATGGGCGATAATCCCGATCTGTTCTACACGTCGAGCCATGTCCCCAAGCTGGGCGAGGTTCGCGGAAAGATCGTTCTTCTGCGTCGATTTAGGCTCGACGGCAACAGTGTAAGCGGCCATACGTGGGGCCTCGACCTTACCGAATGGGATGACAAAATCAAGGCTCACTCCGACAGCGCCACTATGTGTCTCGTCCAAGACGCGCAGGGCTTTGAAGCCGCGGGGGAAACAGGCGACAAAGAGCCCTATTGCACCAAGGTATACGCCCAGGACAAGTACAAACTCACGGGAACCGACAAGCTCAGCTGGGTCGATAATGCGCTGAAGGAAACGGCCGGACGCACGCGCAACAAGGTAGACGTCGCGAACGATGACGGGACCAAGGTGCAAGTCCAGGAGCGTTGCTGGTCTATCAACTACACCAGCTGCACGGGCCTGTCGCACGGAGGCAATCCTTTTACCTCGGCACGAGTAGTCAACGAGCATCTGTATAAGAGCCCGTACATCAATCCCAGCGGCATCGAGGATACAAAGTCAGATTACCTCAAGCACATTGGCATCATCGCATCCGACTTTGTTGATGCGGCGCTGGCCCGGAGCATCTATCAGCGCAATTACGATACGGAGCACAAGCAGACGGCTTCGTACTATCTCCCGTACTATCTCCCGACCCGCATGCGCATGACGTACGGCGACTCGCTGAGCGATGCCTCATTCCAGGATGGCAAGACCGTTGGCGAGGGTCATTTCCGCCTTGCCGACAGCAGCAACGCGCTCAACGCGACAGCTTCGGGCCATGCGTTTGCCATTGAATACGTGGATGTCGACGCCCTGGGCAACGAGACCGTTACGGGGCTGCAGGGCTCTGTGCCCATCGATATCGATCCACGCGCGCTGACGCCCCATTTTGAGGGACTCGAAGGCCTTAAGGCCGGCGAAGACGTGCGCGCCAAGATTGCGGCATCACTCGAGGGCAAGCTCGAAACCGATGCCTGCACGGCCCAGCTCGAGTTTGTGCACGACGCGAACGGCGCTCCGGGCACAGCAATGGCCGAGGGCGAAACATTTGCCGCAGGAACGTACTGGGTGCGCGTGAACGGTCTCTTGGGCAACGCGGCGCAAAACTACACGCTCGCCAGCGACGGAGCCGCAAGCTTTACCGTAGCGGCCTCGGACAGTGCAGGCGGCACCGGCACCGGCAGCGGCACGGGTTCCAACGCAGGCAGCGCTGATAAGAACGGTAAGGGCAACAAGGGCAAGGGCTCGGGCGGAAAGCTCGCCGACACGGGCGACAGCTCTGGCGTTGCCGCCGGGCTCGCTGCCGCCGCCGTGGCGACAACGGTCGCCGGCGCGGCGATGCTTGCCAGTGACGGTGAAAACAACGAGGACGTTGTCGAATAGGCAAGCCGGCCTTTTAGACACATCGACTCAATCGGGGGCGCAGAACACCGTTCTGTGCCCCCGATTTTTACCTTGGCCCGAACGCCGCTATCGGCTACATCACCATGTTCAGCGCGTTAACAAACTCCTGGGCCTTCGCACGGCTGTTCAGGCTAAAGACGCAAGCGGTCAACAGACGATTGCGCAGAAAAACATCGCGGCCTTTGATTCTATTGACGCCCGTAATGTCCTTAAGATAAACAATCTCGGTGTGCTTGCCGCCAAAAGTGCCCTTCTTGAGTACCTCAATGCGGTTAGGGTAGATCTTGACGTCTTTATACCTACCCGAACCTTTGTCCTGGAATAGCAAAGTGTTGTTATCCATGCGTGTCACTCCCGCGGGGTTCGCTAAAACTGCCTCTATGGCCACATTTTGGTCACTTCGGGAATCCTGCACGAAGGCGCTAGGCGACATTGAAATTCGAGTCTGTGCGAAGACCTTTAATGAAGTGCCCAGTACTTCCCCGCAACACAAAAACGGGGCAGTCCGCACTTCTGCGGACTGCCCCGTTCCTCTAACTATCGCATCGCAGCGCCAACCGGCACCGCTCCCCTACTTCCCAAATAGCGCACCCAACAGGCCGCGACGTTTGGGCTTCTCCTCTCGGTAGGAACCCTCGACGGCGGCTGCAACCTGGCGCGGTTGCTCGCCGCCTCCACGGCGCACGATCTGGTACAGGAACGGCGATTTAACGTATTTGACCTCGACGGGCGTGGCGTGCACGGTGCTCTCGCCGGACAGATGCAGGCTCGGGTTGAGCGGCGCCACGATATGCGTCTCGCGCTTGTCGCTAAACACTACCGCTGCCGCACGACCCGTCTGGCCGTTCACGGCGATGCGCACCTGCTCGCCATCGCGGCCATCCGTCGCCGGACGGTCGACAAAGTACACCGGCACCATCACCAAACCGTCCTTGTGTTTGCGAGCCTTGCGCGCCCAGGTGCGGATGCTCTTTTTATTGAGCCCCAGTACAGCCTCGGCGTCGTTGCCCGCAATGTCGAGCGCCAACTTATCAATGACCACCTGGTCCTTGGTAGACGCATCGACGGAGACGACGCGGAAGTCGCCTTCCTGCATGGCAGGGTCAAACGGCCCAACCTTGGCATAGTCCCACGGCTCCAAAATGCCCATAAGTCGAACATCCAGATAGTTTGCCCTCGGATACGCCCAGTCGAGCACCTCGTAGTACACCAGGGTTTCCTTGCTCAGGCCCTTGCCCGGGAAGCTCGCCATCATGCGCAGGTCCGCCAGCGCCATGGGGAAATAGAAGAGCATCATGTCGTTTTGGATCGCATCTTCCACGTCGTGCCCGGCAAAGGCTTCCGCATGCTGGCGCACCAGCTGCAGTGCGTTGGCACGTGCCTGCTGCGGCGAGATTTCGCAGGGAATGCCCTGCTCCGGCACATACTCCGCACCTACACCCATGGTCAGACGCTTGCTGAAGGTACCGGGCTTGAGCAGGTCGGCAATGCCGATCTTGTTGCCGCAGGACGGGCACTCAAACACGCGCTGCGTTGACTCGCCCTCAAAGGACGCTCCGCAGAAGGGGCAAGGAATGCTCACATGCGTGACCTCTTGGAACTCTTGCGCCGTGCCGCGATCCTCCCACAGCAGATGTTCCAGGACCGACTGATTGCGCCAGTGCGCGTTGAAGAAATACCAGTCCGGGTCCTCCGGGCGCTCGAGTTGCGACACATGCGTGAGTTTGAGCAGTCCATCCACCACCGTCAACGGCGTATGGCGAATACCCAAAGCGCTCTTGGGCTCTCCGGCGTCCGCCTGCCACGGAACGACCGTGCCGCAATAGGCGCACTCAAAGCTGCGCTTAGCTTGGTGCGAGTACATAGGGCCGCCGCAGTTTTGACATTTAATGGCAAACATCTCGTCCATGGAAACGTCCTCCTTTGCACAGGGGCTGTCGACATTAAGTATGTCGAGCAAACAGGCACATGCCCATACCCATGTGGCCCAAAATGGACCACCCAGGCAGACGAGAAGGCTCGCTCGTTAGCACCGGCAGACTATTGCTGCATTTTCTGAGCATCGGTGCACGGCGCCCCCGCGCGAGCTACACTATCCCCTTAAACATGATTGTGAGGACGACCGCTATGCTATTTGTAAATCGGCTGGTACATACGCTTGTTCCCGGCGGCGAGGACGAGCCGGTCGATGCATCTTGCCGCACCAACGCGGGTTTTGCCGCAAGCCTCATCTGCATTGGCCTCAACATCACCCTGTGCCTGGCCAAGGGCATCGCGGGCCTGCTCGCCGGTTCCGTCTCCCTCATCGCCGACGCTTTCAACAACCTCTCCGATGCCTCGAGCAACATCGTGAGCCTGCTCGGGTTCCGCCTTGCCAGCCGCCCGGCAGACGAGGGCCACCCTTACGGCCACGGCCGCTACGAGTACCTGGCTGGTCTGTTTGTCGCCGTCCTGGTTTGTGCCGTCGGCATCAACCTAATCCTCGAGTCGGTCACCAAGATCATCAAGCCCTCGCCCACCGTGTATTCGGCGCTCTCCATGGCTGCCCTTGTTCTGTCCATGCTCGTCAAATTCTGGATGGCAGCGTTCAACCGCACGCTGGGCGATCGCATCGACTCCGAAACGCTCATCGCCACGGCGCAGGACTCCAAAAACGACGTCATCACCTCGGGCTCGGTCTTGGTGGCGGCGCTTATTTCGCAGACGACCGGCTTTGATCTCGATGGCTGGGCAGGCCTGGGTGTGGGCATCTTCATCTGCATCAGCGGCCTGGGCCTGGTGCGCGACGCCATCAGCCCGTTGCTGGGGCAAGCGCCCGACCCCAAGCTCGTCCAGGCAATCCGCGACAAGATCATGTCCTATCCGCAGGTCTTGGGCACACACGACCTCATGGTGCACGACTACGGCCCCGGTCGTCAGTTTGCCAGCGCCCACGTGGAGATGCCCGGCGAGGGCGACGCGTTTGAGCACCACGAGATTCTGGACACCATCGAGCACGACATCAAGCGCCAGATGGGCATTGGTATCACGCTGCACTGCGACCCCATCGCGACAACCGGCGATGACTTGCGCGGCTGGGTCAAGCGCGGCGTCATGCAGATCGATCCCGCGCTCTCCATCCACGACCTGCACGAGCACGACGGGTTCGTTTCGTTTGACCTGGTGCGTCCCGACGGCTTTGACATATCCGACGAGGAGCTGCTGGGGCTCGTCACGCGCATCGTGCACGAGCGCCGACCCGATGCCTCATGCGTCGTCACGTTTGATTCGGGCTTTAGCTCGCCCGACCGTCCGGCCGAGCAACTGTAGCCTGCTTAACAGCTAGTTTCCCTGCGCGCCCGAGATGCCGTTTTGCAGCGCGTCCCAGGCATTGGTAGCCATATCGCCCAGATTCTGAGCAGTATCGCCGAGGTTTTGGGCTGTATCGCCCAGCTCTTGTGCCTTGTCTCCCAACTCCTGTGCCTTGTTGCTCAAATCCTCCAGCGTATTGGAGCTCGAGCTGTCGGTACCGCTTTGGCCGCCGGACGAGTTGCCATAGCTGTTCTTGTGCGTGAGCTGAATCTCCAGGTTGCCGTTGTCGTTATAGTAGGCATTCGTAACAACCCAGTTGGAATCGATGACGGGCGTTGAGCCATCGTCGGTCAGGATCACGGCGTTCGAAAGGTCGGCTCCGCGTGACTTGAGGAGCTTCTTGGCGTTGGACCAGTACTGTCCCGGGATATCGCTCAGGTCGACGGCAGCAGACTGGGTGGTCTCGGCCTGCTCGGTCGTGGCATCGGTCGTGGCGCCCCGCTTGTTGAGCATGCCCGACACGATGGCGAACACGACCGACAAGGCAAAGAAGATCGCCAGCACAATCAGGATTTTCTTGATCACGCTCGACGGACGCGACGGTGCCTTCTCCTCGTCCTCACCATACTGCGGAATCGATTTGGGATACTCGCGATACGGCTGGCGCGACTCGTAGCGAGGCTGCGCCGTGCGAGGCAAATACGTCGTCTGCTGAGGCTGCGGAATGGGATTCTGCGGCAGGTTGTCATAGGAATTCGGCGTCGAGGCAGCATAAGAATCCTGCGGCGCGTAATCAAACGGATCCGGAGCTGCGTTGCCATAGGGGCCTTGCGAAGATGCAGCGTAAGAATCCTGCGCCGTGTCGCCATAGCCCATAACCCGGGTGGGCTCGGCAGAAGGCTGCGTCGCGGCGGGGTCGGTATAACCGGGGTTGGGAACAACGCGGGTCGCATCGACGCTATCGCCAGCCTGCGCGGAACCGTAGCCGCCCATCACGGTTGTCTTGTCCTGATCCATGCAACGATTCCTTTCCGTCGCGCGTGAGCCTCAAGTTATCCATGCATTCTACCCGCGCAAAAGCCTATGATGGGCAGAGTCCGTCGGTATCTACAAGACATGCGCGGGTCTAAGGATCAAAAAGCCCCGCCGGGCCTTGTGGGCACGGCGGGGCGGACAAGCAGCTATGGACAGCAGACTTAGAACAGGCCGGTGATGTTGCCGTCGTTGTCGACGTCGATGTTTTCGGCCGCGGGCACCTTGGGCAGACCCGGCATGGTCAGAACACTGCCGGTCAGCGCGACCACAAAGTGGGCGCCGGCAGAAACCTTGAGCTCACGCACGGTGATGCGGAAGTTCTCGGGAGCGCCCAGGGCCTTGGCGTTGTCGCTAAAGCTGTACTGCGTCTTAGCGACGCAAACCGGCAGGTTGCCAAAACCATTCTCGCGCAGCTCGGCGAGCTGGCGCTTGGCGGCCGGCGTAAAGTCAACGCCGTCGGCGCGGTAGACCTTGGTGGCAACGGCCTCGAGGGCATCAGCGACATCAGCGCCGTCCTCATAGGCAAACTTGAGCTCGCTCGGCTGCTCAATCAGACGCATGACCTCATCGGCAAGCTCGAGCGCGCCCTCGCCGCCCTTGGCCCAGACCTCGGACAGCTTAACGTTGACGCCGAGCTTCTGGCACTCGGACTCGATGAGCGCAAGCTCGGCCTCGGTGTCCGTCGGGAAGCGGTTGATGGCGACCACGCAGGGCAGACCATATACGTTCTGGATGTTGTCGACGTGACGCAGCAGGTTGGGCATGCCAGCCTTGAGTGCCTCGAGGTTCTCCTCGTTGAGATCGGCCTTGGCGACGCCACCGTTGTACTTCAACGCACGAGCGGTCGCGACGATCACGACGGCGCTGGGACGAACGCCCGTCATGCGGCACTTGATGTCGAGGAACTTCTCGGCACCCAGATCGGCACCGAAGCCGGCCTCGGTAATGGCAACATCGCCAAAGCGCATCGCCATACGCGTGGCCATGATAGAGTTGCAGCCGTGGGCAATGTTGGCGAAGGGACCGCCGTGGACAAACGCGGGCGTGCCCTCGAGCGTTTGCAC
Organism: Collinsella aerofaciens; assembly: GCF_025289055.1. GTDB lineage: Bacteria > Actinomycetota > Coriobacteriia > Coriobacteriales > Coriobacteriaceae > Collinsella. Next base: position 48,572 of record NZ_JAESIQ010000009.1, on the reverse strand, counting down.
CAGGTTGGGCTTGAGCGCGTCCTTAAGCAACGCGGCCATGGCACCCTGGGCCTTAAGGTCTCGGGCACGGACGGGCTCGCCGGCAAAGCTGTAGCCGACGACGATCTCACCCAAGCGTTCCTTGAGGTCGCTGATGCTCGTAGACAGGCACAGGATTGCCATGACCTCGGAGGCGACGGTGATATCGAAGCCGTCCTCGCGCGGCACGCCCTGGGCCTTGCCGCCAATGCCGTCGATAACGTGGCGCAGCTGACGGTCGTTCATATCGACAACGCGCTTCCAAGTGATGCGCTTAACGTCAATACTGAGCTGATTGCCCTGCTGGATGTGGTTATCAAGCATGGCGGCCAGCAGGTTGTTGGCAGCACCGATAGCGTGGAAGTCGCCGGTAAAGTGCAGGTTGATATCCTCCATGGGGATGACCTGAGCCCAACCGCCGCCGGCAGCACCGCCCTTCACGCCAAAGACGGGGCCGAGCGAAGGTTCGCGCAGGGCCACGGCACTCTTGACGCCGCGACGACGCAGGCCGTCGGCCAGACCGATGGTCGTGGTGGTCTTGCCCTCGCCCGCAGGCGTTGGGTTGATAGCGGTCACGAGGACGAGCTTGGCCTGGTGATCAGTCGGCTCGTTGAGCAGTGAATAGTCGACCTTAGCCTTGTCGAAGCCGTACGGAATAAGGTGCTTAACGTCGACGCCGGCGTTCTTGGCCACCTCGGTAATAGGCAGTGGCGTGACAGAACGTGCGATTTCGATGTCAGTAGGCATGGGCGGTCCTTTCGTTACCGAATGAGAAAAAGACCAATTCAGCATAGCACGGGCGCGCAATAGTAAAACGCCCATAACCGATGAACGGCGATATGTTTACCCGATGCCCAGCGATAGTCCAACAGCCCGCCAAAACAAAGCGCCCTAAACGGTAGGTTCAATCCCCAGGTGCTCAAAGGTGCGAAGGGTTGCCTGACGGCCCTGCGGCGTACGAATCATCAACCCGCACTGCAGCAAATAGGGCTCATAGACATCCTCGAGCGTGCCCGGGTCCTCGCCCACCGCACTGGCAAGGGTCGTCAGGCCTACAGCACGGCCGGAGAACGTCTTGGCAAGCGTCTCCAAGATACGAATATCCATCCAGTCCAGACCGAGCTCGTCGATCTCGAAAAACTCGAGCGCCTGGCGGCAGATATCGAGCTCGATAGGGCCGCTGCCACGCACCTGTGCGTAATCGCGCACGCGCTTGAGAAGGCGGTTGGCAAGACGTGGCGTGCCGCGCGAACGCGAGCCGATCTCGAGTGCACTGGGATGGTCGATCGTCACGCCCAGGATAGTCGCCGAGCGCGTCACAATCTGCGCGAGCTCCTCGACCGTGTAGTAATCCAGGCGATACGAAATGCCAAAGCGGTCGCGCAACGGGCCGGTCAACATGCCTGAGCGGGTCGTTGCCGCTACCAGCGTAAACTTGGGAATATCCAGGCGAATCGAGCGCGCCGCCGGACCCTTGCCAATCACGATATCGAGGGCAAAGTCCTCCATCGCGGGGTACAGGACCTCCTCGACCGAACGGTTGAGGCGGTGGATCTCGTCGATAAACAGCACATCACCCGGCTGCAAGTTAGTAAGGATGGCCGCCAGGTCGCCCGTGCGCGCGATGGCAGGGCCACTCGTGGTCTTGATCTGAGCGCCCAGCTCGTTGGCGATAACGGTGGCCAGCGTGGTCTTGCCCAGGCCCGGAGGACCCGAGAAGATCACGTGGTCGAGCGTCTCGCCACGGCTCTGCGCCGCTTCGATCAACACGCGCAGGCTCTGCTTGATGTGCTCCTGACCACAGTAATCGTCCAGGCGCTGGGGGCGCAAAGTGCGGTCGACATCGAGGTCCTCGGCCGTCAGCTCCGAGCCCACCATGCGCTCGCCGTGCGCCATGGATGCCGCCGGCGAGTTGTCGGGCGTCGCCCACAGGTCCTGAGAGTCATCGGCTTCCCACATCACGCATCCATTCCGAGTCGCTTAAGCGCCGCGCCGAGCAGATCCTCGACACGCATATTCTGCCCATCATACCCGCTCAGGGCAACATCGGTCTCCTGCGGGCTAAAGCCCATGGAAAGGAGCGCCGCACGGGCATCATCGATCGCCGAAGGAGCGGCGGCGGGAACCGGCATCGCAACCTGGCCGGGAATCACGTCGACCGGCACAAAGCCCTTATCCTTGGCAAAGGTGCTCTTGAGTTCCAGGATCAGGCGCTGAGCTGTCTTTTTGCCCACACCGGGTACCTTGGCCATGCCCTTGTCGTCCTCGGCCATCACCAGCGAATACAGCTGCCCCACGGTATAGGTGGAAAGCACGGCAAGCGCCAGGCGCGGGCCAACGCCCGAAACGGACACGAGCCGGTCGAACATCATGCGCTCATCCTTTGAGGAAAAACCGAAAAGTGTCATGGCGTCCTCGCGCACCTGCATACGCGTGTAGAGGCAGACCTCGCCACCGGGCGTCGGCAACGTGGCCGCAGTGCTGCCCGAAATGCCGAGCTCAAAGCCAACGCCCGACACATCGACGACAGCAGAGCTCATCGTGGCCTCGACAAGCGTTCCGTGGAGCTGGGAAATCATCAGTATCCGGTTCCTCTCTGTTGATAGAACTCGCCACCGGTGAGGGCGCGGGTGCGGCTGAGGTTTACGTGGCAGATGGCGCAGGCCAGGGCATCGGCGGCATGGTCGGGATGCGGGTCGTGGTCGAGCTGTGTGAGCGTGCGTACCATGTAGGCGACCTGCCGCTTGTCCGCGGCGCCGGTGCCCACCACAGCCTGTTTGATCTGCATGGGCGTGTACTCGCCAATCTCGAGCGCGCATTCCGAAAGCGCGACGAGTGCAGCACCGCGGGCATGCGCCGTGGGGATGGCCGAGCGAACGTTGGCGCCAAAGTAGATGCTCTCTACAGCAGCCGTGTCGGGTCGATAACGCTCGACGACATCCTTAAGGTCATGGGCGATATGCGACAGGCGCACCGCGAGCGGACTTCCGGCACTGGTCTCGATGCAGCCATAGGCACGGCAGCGAACCTCGCCACGCCGCTCCTCGATAATCCCCCAACCCGTATGAGCCAAACCGGGGTCAATGCCCAAGATAACCAAGCCAACCTCCCCTCGCCACAAGCACAGCGCAAGACAAGGCCCCGCGCATCATTCACGAACGTCTGTTCTAGAATAACACAATGGGGCCAAGATGCTTAGTTGAAGTATCGGGGTTGAGAGCGAATCCTATCCCATAATTAGTTCTGCGAGAAAAAGGGGAACTGCCTCGGATCCACCGGCGGATGCGGCATCGGGCCACCCTGGGGCCCACCCTGCGGGCCACCCTGGCCGCCCATCATCTTATCGATGGCGTCCTGAACCTCGCCCTCGAACTTTTTCATTCCCTCGTGTAAACGACGCTGACCGTCCTCAGAGCGCAGCTCCTCCATTTGCTCGGGCGAAATACCCAGTAGCTCGCCCAGCACGCCCATCATCTCGTTTCGCACGCGCTCGCTCGTATCCTCGTCAGCAAAACGGCGCACCTCGGCGCGCGCCAGCGAATCGACCGTCATACGCTCCTTGCCGTTAAGCCCCAGGTCGGACCACGCGAGCATATACGGCCAGGCACGCTCGGCAAACGAACGGGCCGAGACGATCGGCGCCATCGGCAACATGCGGCGGGCAGCCTCACCCTGTCGAACGAGCATCAGCAGCAGCGAGCAGGCCTCAGGCTTGCCAGCGGCCATCGGGATGTCGTCGAAAGATCGATTGCGGTCCACGTGCGCCTCGAGCGCGCCATCGACCTCACCCGGCTCAAGCCCGCCGAGCAGCTGTGCCGCACGGTCGAGCATATCGACCGGACCGTCGAGCGTCGAGAGCGCCTGCGCCAGCACGCGCTCCATACAATCTTCCACTGCGTTGAGCGTCACGAGCTCTTGGGGCACCACGGCAGACGTGCGGTTGCGCACACGCGCCACAAACTCAAGCGTCGACAGGTACACATCGCCAAAGGGCGCAAAGTCGCCCTGGTAGCCGCCGCAAAGCGCCGGCGCCGCCAGCGCGTACTCGGTTTTGGACAGCGGGCTCAGCGCCATCGCACCCAGCTCGAGCGCCGTATCCTCCAGCATCAGGCCCAGCGTGCGCGAGCGCAGGCGCTCGGCATCGCCCGCCGACACGTCGCGATCGAGCACGCGCGCCGCATCCGGTGCATCGCGCTCGACGGTGCGAATGTGCAGACGCTCGGCGATGGCGCGGACGGCGGCACAGCGGGCAGCCTCGGCCTCTTCCTGCGCCGGCGTAAAGATACGGTTGCGCCCCAGCACCAGGCCAATCACATTGCGCGGGCCCAGAGCGTCGACGGCCAGCGCCGCCAGCAGGGACGACGGCAAGTCACCCTCGAGTGCCACCACAGCACGCGACGCACCGTGGGCTCGGGCGTTGTCGCGCACGGCGAGCACCAGCGCCTGCCACAGCCACTCCTCGGAACGGAACTCGGGCAGTTCGTGATCCTCCAGGGCATCGAGCATCACGCCGCGCTGAATCTCCTGAACCAGCAGGCTCTCCTCAAAGCACGGCGCCTGGGCCACCACGCGACCGCAGTCGTCGAGCACAAACGAACCGCCGGTATACACCGACTCGTCATAGGCACCGACCGGCGCCATGCAGGCAAACCACACGCTGCGCTTGGATGCGATCTTGCGGTAGGCGCCGCTGCGAACGGCAGCAATGGCGGCAGTCTCGCGGTCGGTCATGTCAAACGCGTTGAATTGGAAATACGCAATGAGGTCAACACCGGTCGGCAGCATCTCGAGTTCGCGGTCCAAGTCAAAAATCACGGCGATGCGCACGCCGTCCACGTCGAACACCGGCGGCGCCCAACGTGTGTCGTTGTTCTCGCCACGCTGCAGGGCAATGCTCGAACGCGCCGGCACCACATGACCGTCCTTGAGCATCATGTAGTCGAGCAGCGGCTGGCCCTCAAACGAAACCGCCGCGGGCACGATGCAGATCATGTCAAGCTCCTGGATACGCTCGGCGACACCAGTCAAACCGGCAAGCACGTCGTGCTCAAAGTCGGCAGCGCCCACCAGGCCACCGGGCATGGCGCCCATAAAGAGCGGAGCCGGAACGCACAGCACGCGCGCCCCGCGCTCGTGGGCCAGACGAGCCTGGTCCTCGATGCGGCCGCAAATGCCCTCAATATCACCCAGGCGCATATCGATCTGTGCAAGCGCGAGCTTCATGCCCCAGCCCTTTCCGTCGTAAACCATCGAAATCGTAGTAAAAGCGCCGGCCGCATAATGCAGCCGGCGCTTGCATGTGCATATGCTAGCTATGATACCCCGAGCGGGGGCGCGCTCCTAGAATGTCGCGGACCACAGCCCGTGCAGGTTGCAGTAGGCATAGACGGTACCGGTCTTGGAGCCGCCCGCGAAAAACGTCGCGGGTTTCATGCCGGGCTCAAGGTAATGAACCTCTAAGCGGCCCTCGGCCTCAAGCGCAATCCACTCAATGTAGTGTTCGGGCAGGCTGGGGTGCTCGACCGAGCCAACGCGTGCACGAATCACGTGACCGTCGCGCTCGGTCTCGACAACAGGCACGTGCTTCTCGTGCGCCGCGTCCTCAGTGTTTGCGGTCAGTTCCGTGCAACCGGCAGGGGTCGCAACGTCGTCGCCAAGGGCAGCGATGAGCTTACCGTCGGGGTCCTTAAAGAATTTCGCCATGATGTTCTCCTTTGCTGATGTGCCAATGTTCTTGATGGTTCTTATGCCCAAAGGCAGACAAACCATCCACGGCATTGCAAATGAACACATAACGGATCAGGCAAGCGGTCGGGCCAAAATGCGTCGACCGTCCTGCCCACTCCAGCAGTCCCACCCCGCGCGCGGCTAGCGCCCGTCGCCGCCGAGAAGCGCCAGAACATCCTCGCGCGTGAACAGTGCCGACGAGATGCCGTCGCCGCCGAGTACGCTGTTGACCAGGTCGCGCTTGGACTCCTGCATCTGCATAATGCGTTCCTCGATCGTGTCCTTGGCGATGAGCTTGTACACGGTCACGGTATGTTGCTGGCCAATACGGTGCGCGCGGTCGGTCGCCTGGTCCTGCGCGGCCACGTTCCACCACGGGTCGTAGTGGATGACCACGTCGGCCGCCGTCAGGTTGAGGCCCACGCCGCCCGCCTTGAGCGAGATCAGAAACACCGGCACCTCGCCCGCCTGGAACTGCGCGACCATCTTGGCGCGGCTCTCCTTGGACGAAGCGCCCGTGAGCTTAAGAAAGCCGATGTCCTCCTTGGCCAGGCGCTTGCCAATGATATCGAGCATGCCCGTGAACTGGCTGAACAGCAGAATGTGGTGCCCGCCGTCGAGCGCACCGTGCACGAGCTCCATGCAAGCGTCGAGCTTGGCGCTCCCTGCCTTGTAGTCCTCGTAGTGTAGATGCGGGTCGCAGCAGATCTGGCGCAGCTTGGTGAGCTCGGCGAGCACCTTGAGCTTGTCTTTCTTAAACTCGGATGCCTCGCGATGCTGCACCTGCTGGGCGATACGGTCTTGGTTGGCCAGGTAGAGCTTGCGCTGCTCGCCGGTGAGCTGTGCCATGACGGTGTCTTCGATCTTCTCGGGCAGGTCGGCCACCACGTCTTCCTTAACGCGGCGCAGCACAAACGGCGACACGAGCGCTTGCAAGCGAGCGGCGCTGTCACCCTCGGCGTGCTCGACCGGGCTTTCGAAGCGCTTGGCAAACGACTCGCGCGAGCCAAGCAGGCCCGGCATCAAAAAGTCGAAGATGCTCCAGAGCTCGGACAAGCGGTTTTCGATGGGCGTGCCCGTCAGGGCAAAGCGCACGCCGGCAGGCAGACGCTTGGCGGCGTGCGCCACCTGCGTGAGCGGGTTTTTAATGTACTGGGCCTCGTCGAGCACCACACGGGCAAAGTCCTGCTCGGCATACTCGTCGATATCGCGCCGCATGAGGTCATACGACGTTACAACCACGTTATGCTCGTCAGCGCCGGCTATCTGCACGCGGCGCTGCGCCTTGGCGCCCACGATAGCGCACACGTCGAGCGAAGGCGCAAAGCGCTCCAGCTCGGCGGTCCAGTTATACACGAGCGACGCAGGGCACACCACGAGCGTGGGCTTGGCATCCCCCGCCTCCACGCGCGCCAGGATATGCGCGATCATCTGCAGTGTTTTGCCCAAGCCCATATCGTCGGCCAAGATACCGCCGAGGCCCAGGTGCTCAAGCGAGCCGAGCCACTGGTAGCCGTCGACCTGATAGCCGCGCAGTGTGGCCTTGAGCGAGACCGGCACCGTAAAGTCCATCTTGCCGAGCGTATCCAAGCGCTCGACGGTGCGACGGAACGCAGCGTCGCGATCGGCTTCGAGCGCGGGCGTGCGCGCAAGCATGCTGTCGACAAACAGGGTACTCGACGCGGGAAGCGACACGCCGTCGAGCAGGTCGACAGCATCGACCCCCAGGTCCTCGGCAAGGCCAAACGCAGCGCGGGCACCTTCATCCAGGCGAACGATGTCGCCGGACGTAAGGCGCGCGAACGTCTGGTGGCGCTTATACGAGTCCAGATAGATGGCAAGGTCGCCCGCCGAAAGCCCGCTCGCACCCAGCTCGACGTCGAGCAAGTTGCTCTTGACGGTGGCGCGCACCGAGAGCTTGGGCGCAGGGCGGACCGAAATCTGGCGCAGGCGGTCGCTGAGCATGACCTCTCCAAGCTCGGACAGGGCAGACAGGCCCTCGGTCAGCAAGTGGAACAGGCTCTCGTCATCGCGCTCCTCAAACGCCAGGCCGCCCTCGCGGAAATCAAAGTACAGGGCAGCCGTGTCCATAACGCGAAACTCCGCCAGCGTATCGCGGGGCGGAACGCCGGGGCGTTGCTCTTCGAAAGGACTGCCCGGAGCACCAAGACTAAAGAGATCTGCCGACCAATCGCCGTAGGCCACCGTAATCTTGCAGGTCACAAGGCCATCGTCGACGCCAATCGCCATGGCAAAACTCGGCTCGGGCGCCACGGCGTCAAGTACGGCGGGAGCGATCAGGTCGGTGTAGTCGCGCAAGATCGGCAGCGCCATGCGGCAGAACTCGCCCACCTGGTCGGCGGCGATATGGACCGGCGTGCGGCAGGGCAACAAGTGCGATAGGAACGGCGCCGCATGCTGGGCAAACGCCGTGTCGGTACGGCGCGCGCGGCGCGTATCGACCAGATAAGCTGCATCGCCTGCGACAAAGCAGTACGTATCGGCCGGCAGGCGCAAGTCGTAGCTGCCTCCCGCCGCCGGTGCAATCTTGGCGGCAAGGAGCGGCGAGCGCTTAGCCGGGACTTCGCCCTCCCCCTGCGGCGACGGCTCGACTGCCACCTCGTAGGCGCGATGCGTCGTCGTTCCCCGCGACCAAGCAGGCTCAAAGGACATGGTCCTGCCGCGCAGCAGGTCCAGCACGGACACGATGGAATGCTCGGATACAGGCAACTGACGCTCGGCGACAAAACCGTTGCGGACAAAGTCATACGACGCCGAGCGCGAGCTCGTAATATCGCCTAGGTAGGCGACCGTCATTGCGATAAAGTCGAGCAGCTTTGTCGACACGTCATCGAAAGCCTCGGGCACATGGGCAAACGTAAGCTTCTTGCCATAGGAGAACGTACCGCCGCGCACATAGGCATCGGCCATGCCGTCGATATCCTTAACCACGTAGGACACCGAACCGCTACGAATGCGAAACTCGAGCGCCCAGTTAAAACGATCGGCAAACAGCGGATTGTAGTACGGCACCAGCGAGGGCTCCAGCACCGCTTTGGGCGCATCGGGGTCAATGGTGCTGGCGAGCTTGCGGCGCATGGCCACGAGCTCGTCCATGCGCGCGTCCGAAAGGTCGGAAAGCGCCGCCACAAGGCTCGGGCTCGTGGGGACGGGCGCCGGGAAGGGAAAGTTGGGGTTGACCGTCGGTGCGGTGGGCGCGGAGCGCATGGGCTGCTTGGACTGTGCGGTCGGTACTGTAAACGTGCGGACCGGTGTGCGCAGGCCCTCGACGGGCTCGGCGCCGCTGGCATCCAGATACGCCAGCGCCGTGGCGATGGCGTGCTTGCACATGCCGGAATAGCGAAAGGCGGCCGGGCAATCGCAGTCGTAGTCGATAACCTCGTGCTCGTCCATGTCGAGCGCCACGTGCGTCTTGTACAGGTCGCCGCGCGAGCCGCGCACCGAGCCCTCGATGTTCACGTTTTTGGAGAAGCGCGAGCCGGAGTCTTCGAACGACAGCACGGCGCCGTTGAGCATGAGCGAGCGCCCCTTCATAAAGGTACTGCTGAGCGCCGCCTCCTTACGAAGCGCCTGCACAAACGTCCCCTGCGCCATCACTTCCTCCAATCTCGCGCGGACCAGCAAGGTCGCCCTTAGATCACCGTCACGCGACCCTGGTTGCCCACGATGGCTTTTGCCTCTGCCAACAGCGGAATCGAGCGTGCGTTGACCTTGGCCGGCACCTCGGCACGCAGCACACGCCCGTCCACCTGCTCGATAAAGATCTCCACGCGGTCGCCGCCCGGGTTGGCGGTAAGCACCGTGGCAAGACGCGCCATATTGCCCTGGCTAAAGCGGCTGTTGGGCACCATGACCTCAAACACCTTGGGCTTGTTGTTCTCCTCATTAAGCTCCAGTGGCACGATCTCCTGCGCGATGATCTGATCGCCGCGGTCCGAGCGCTCAAGCTTGCCCTTAATGCGCACAAACGCATCGGACAGCTGCGCGCCGGTCTCGGGATCGACCTCGCCGTACAGGTACCCCTCGGCCTCCTTGTAGGTCTTGGGGAACACCACGACGGTGGCCTCGCCTTCCATGTCCTCGAGCTGCACGATGCCCATGGGGTCGCCGTTTTTGGTCACGCGCTTGGACACGCTCGAGACCATACCGGCCCACCACAGCGCCTTACCCTCGGGAATCTCCTGGTTGATGGTGCCGCCCGTAGGATTCTGAACCTCGTAGCCGGTGTCGATCTGCGAGAACGAGAAGTCGCGCGCTTTGCTAAGTGCATACTCAAACGGGCGCAGCGGGTGGTCCGAGACGTAGATGCCCAGAACCTCCTTCTCCTGGCTCAGCTTAAGGTGGCGGTCCCACTCCTGGCCGTCCGGATCGGGCACGCTCACCTCAAAGCCCGAGCCCTCAACGTCGCCGAACATATCGAAGAACGACGTCTGGCCGCTCGCGCGATCCTTTTGGCGCTTCACGGCGGCATCGATGATGTTCTCGGGGTTGTTCTTATCCACAAAGTGCATCATCTGGCGACGCGGATACCCCGTGGAGTCGAAGGCGCCTGCCTTGATGAGCGATTCGATCACGCGACGGTTGGCCTGGCTCGAGTCCACGCGCTCGACAAAGTCGTGCAGCGTCTTAAACGGGCCGCCCGCCTCGCGCTCGGCGATAATCGCCTGCGCCACGCCAGTGCCCACGCCGCGGATGCCGGCCAGACCAAAGCGCACGCCCTCCTTGGTAGCCGTGAACTCGGTACCGGACTCGTTGACATCTGGCGACAGCACGGGAATGCCGTCGTGGCGGCACGCCGAGACGTAATGAACGATCTTGTCGGTCTTGCCCGTGTAGGACGTCAAAACGGCCGCCATGTACTCGTGCGGATAGTGCGCCTTGAGCCACGCCGTCTGCATAACCAGGATGGCGTAGCCGGCGGAGTGCGACTTGTTGAAGGCGTAGGATGCGAACTCGAGAACATCGTCCCAAATCTTCTGGGCGACCTCGCGCGTGTAGTTGTTCTTGATAGCGCCGTTCATCCAGTGGTCGTAGGTGGTCTCGTCCGAGCCATCCTCCCAGTGCAGCACCGTCGACGTGAGCAGCTTAATCTTTTTCTTAGCCACGGGCTTACGGATACGTGAGTCCGATTCGCCCTTGGAGAAGCCGCACATCTCGACGGAGATGAGCATAACCTGTTCCTGGTAGACCATGGTGCCGTAGGTTTCGCCCAGGATGTCGTCCAGGCGGTCGTCGTAGGAGACGGCCGGCTCCTTGCCGTTCATACGGTTGATGTAGGACGAGACCATGCCGGCGCCCAGCGGGCCCGGGCGGTATAGGGCGATCAATGCCACGACGTGCTTGTACTCGGTGGGCTTCATGTTCTTGATCGTGGCCGTCATGCCGGCGGACTCGACCTGGAAGACGCCGGCGGTGTGGCCGGAGCCCATGAGCTTAAAGATCTCGGGATCGTCAAAGGGAATCTCTTCCTCTTTGATGTCGATGCCGAAGTTCTTTTTGATGTTTGCCTTGGCCTTAGAGATAACCGTCAGCGTGCGCAGGCCCAGGAAGTCCATCTTGAGCAGGCCCATGTCGGCAACGGTATGGCCCTCGTACTGGGTAATCTCGACGCCGCCCTTGGTGTCGAGCTTGGTGGGCACGTGCTCGTTGACGGGGTCACGGCAGATCAGAACGGCGCACGCGTGCACGCCCTCGCCACGGGTGAGGCCCTCGATCGAGAGCGCCGTGTCGATGATGCGGCGGGCGTCGTCGTCCTTTTTATAGGCCTCGGCAAAATCGGGGTTAAACAGATCCTCTTTGCCGGGTTGCTTTTCGAGCACCTGCTTGAGCTTGACCTTGGGGTCGCTCGAGACCATCTTGGACAGGCGCTGGCCCATGTAGACCGGGTAGTCCAGGACGCGCGCGGCGTCGTTGATGGCCTGCTTGGCCTTGATGGTCGAGTAGGTGATGACGTGGGTGACCTTCTCGGGGCCGTAGAGCTGACGAACGTGCTCCACGACCTCGAGGCGTCGCTCATCGTCGAAGTCCATATCGATATCGGGCATCTCGGTACGTTGCGGGGACAGGAACCTCTCGAACATCAGGCCGTTCTCGAGCGGGTCGAACGCGGTGATGTTCATGGCGTAGGCGACGATAGCGCCGGCGGCCGAGCCACGGCCGGGGCCGACGCCGATGCCGTTGTCCTTAGCCCATTGCACGTACTCGGCAACGATCAAAAAGTAGGCGGCAAAGCCCTTGTCGCAGATGACCTTGTATTCGTACTCAAAGCGCTCTTTGATGTTGACGCCACCGATCTCGCGCGTGGCCCAGTCGTCGCCATAGTGCTGGCGCAGGCCCTTCTCGCACTCGCGGCGGAACTGGCTCTCGTGCGTCTCGCCGGGATCGAGCAACGGAAAGCGCGGCAGGATGATAGAGTCCCAGTCCAGCTCAACGTAGCACTTGTCGGCGATCTCGAGCGTGTTGTCGCAGGCCTCGGGGCAATACGGGAACATCGCCCGCATCTCCTCCTCGGTCTTCATGTAAAACTCCGAGCCGGTCATGCGCATGCGGTTGGGGTCATCGACCTTGGCGTTCATGCCAATACACATGATGACGTCCTGCACGGGCGCATCCTCGCGGCGCAGGTAGTGGAAGTCGTTGGTGGCGATGACCTTGACGCCCACCTGCTTGGCGATGTCGATGAGCGTGCGGTCCATCTGCTCGTCAGTCAGGCCGTTGTCGGTGGTGATGCCGTGTTCCTGAATCTCGATATAGAAGTCACCGGGCTCGAAGGTATCACGGAAGGTCTCGGCCCACTTGATGGCGCCTTCCATGTCGCCGCGGTCGATGTATTTGGGGATGATGCCCGCGATACAGGCGCTCGTGCAGATCATGCCCTTGGCATGGCGGCGCAGGTTGTCGAGCGTCACGCGCGGCTTGTAGTAAAAGCCCTGCACGGCGGCCTCGGAGACCGTCTGCATTAGGTTGACGTAGCCCTCCTGATCCTTGGCCAGAAGGATCATGTGGTAGAGCTCGGGCTTGTGGTCGCGGGCAAGGGTCTCGTCCGGCGTAAAGTAGACCTCGCAGCCAAAGATGGGCTTGATGACCAGAGGCGGTTTGAGCTCGTCGATGTTGCCCTTCTCGTCCCACATGGCCATGTCTTTGACGTACTGGGCATGCTCGCGCGGGTTTGCCTCGGGGTCGGGCTCCACCAGCTCGTCGCGGCGGTCCTTTTCCAAGAAGGCCTTGTCGTGGCTCCAGGTTTTGTACTCGGGCGTGTTGTGATTGACGGCGTCGCAGGCCAGCGCTAGGTCGGGCACGCCATACATGTAGCCGTGGTCGGTAATGGCCACGGCGGGCATGCCAAGTTCAACGGCACGATTGACCATATCCTGGATACGGGTTGCGCCGTCGAGCATGGAGAAAACAGTGTGATTGTGCAGATGGACGAATGCCATGTGATGAGCTCCGATGCGGGTTCGTGTTCTGACTGAACGATTTTACCGCACGGCACGGACAGCACCCGAACCTAGCCAAACCAACACGGCTCCTCTTGCAGTTGCGGTGAAATGCGGACTGTTTGGCGGCTTTTTTGGCCAAAACAGCCCGTATTCCACCGCAAGTTATCTGAGGGCTAGAGATTGTAGATGACTACTTGAGGTTCGACGGGTTCGACGAAGATGGCTGGATTCGCCTGCTCCACGCGAACGAACTTGACCGTCACCGTCTCAAAGCCCGCCTTGTGCAACACGTCGGCGTAGACGCGCGCCTGCAGGGCGTGCTTCTCGAGCAGCTGGTCCGGCGTCTCATCCGGCGTGCCACCCGTCTTGTAATCGATGACCAGTGCGCGTGACGGATCGGCCGGGTCGGTCGCCAAAGCGTCGATGGCGCCTTCGGCATATGCACCGTAGCGGGCGATGTCCTCGTCCTCGCAGCCCAGCGAGAAGAACGGCACCTCGGCGCGAACGCACGGCCACGCGAACAGCTCGGCACGAACCGACGACTTGAGCCAGCGCTCCAGAGCGACATCGAAGCGCTCGCGCTGTTCTGGCGTCAGGTGCCACAGGCGAGCCAGGGCGTCGGCACGCTCAGCGGGCAGCGCATCGGCACCCATCTCGATGAGCCACTGGCAGGCGGCGTGGAAGGCCGAGCCCAGCGCCATGGGATTGCCGGCGGGCTCGACAGCGGCCACGTCTGCGTCCGTCATCTCGGAACCATCCGACTCCGCATCATCGCCGGCCTCGTCCATGGGAACACGAGCCTCGGCGGCACGGTCTTCCGTCTCGGCATGGAGTGCCGCGGCGATTGACGAGTAGCTATACGAGTCACGCATCGGATACGGACAGATGCCCATGCGCACGCCCACTGCCTGGGGATACACAAGCTCGAACGAATCGGGCTTGGGGTCGACAGGACCGGGGACGATTGTACTGGCCGAATCGTCGGCAGCATCCGTATCGGCATCGCCACGAACAAGCCTGCCCTCGGCATCCAGCGAAGCGTTGGCCTCAAACGTCTGCTCGCCAAAGGTAAAGCCCGCGAGCGAAATGAGCTCGTAGTCGCCCAGCTGGGAGTTGTCGAACACCAAGCGGTCGGCATCGAGCTGCGGCATATCCAGAGCATCGGTCGGCAAAATACGGCGCAGCACATCGTAGGTCAGATCGGTCTCGACATCAAAGGTCGGCGCCGTCACCTTGCCGCGGCTCACGCCGGCATCCATCGCCAGAATGACCAGCTCACGCGCTCGCGTCATGGCGACATAGAGCAGACGAGCCCGCTCCTCGAGCGAAAGCTGCAGGTCGTCGTCGCGCAGGCGAGCAAATGCCTCGGCGGGAGAACCCGTCGCACAGACGTCCTCCATGAGCTCCGGCGGCAGCCACAGCGACGTGCCCTTGCCCTTAAACGCATGCTCAAACTGCTTTTTGACGTCATCGCCCTTCACAAAGGTCCCATCGGCAAGCTTAACGCCATCAAAACGAGCTGGCAGTGCCACGACCTGCGCTCCGCCCTCGACACGCCCCATCTGAGCCGCACCGGACGGCTTGCGCACGCCAAAACACTCGGCAACCGCTACGACCGGATACTCCAGACCCTTGGACGCATGCACGGTCATGATGCGCACCGCGCCGTCGCCCTCCTCGTTGAGGGCACCCGGGGCCTCCTTGCCCGCCAAGAAGCGGTCGAAGGCCAGCGCGATGGAACGCGGCGAGTTGCCGAACTCGGCCTCCTCCTCGGCCACGGCGTCGAGCGCCTTGAGCACGTTGGCGGCGATGGCCTTGCCCTCGGGGCCGCGCTGCGCCAGGCGCACGAACCAGCCGGAGGCATTGACCGCGTCGCGCGCGATGGCGGCGAACGAATCACGCCCCACGCGACGCAGTGCGTAGCGCAGCACCTCGCGGGCACGCGTCACAAGCGGCAAGCCCTGCAAGCCCGGCACATCGGAATCGCTCATGATGCCCATGTCGATATTCCGGCGCGAGGTCTCCCCCGTCTCGCCATCGAGCTTGGTCGCCAGCGCCAGGAACTCCTGGGCACCGAGCGCAAACATCGGCGAGGCGAGCAGTGGCATAAGGCCCTGCGCCGTATCGGCCGGATTGGCGAGCGCGCAGACCAGGGCACGCACCGTCTGCACCTCGGCTGCCTGGGCAAAGACCGAGCCGCCTGCGATCACGCAGTCGAGCCCCTGATCGCGGAAGGCCTGGGCGTAGACGTCGGCGTTGGTCATGCGGCCCAGTAGCAGTACCATGCCGCCCTGGGGCTGGCCGGCATCGGCAAGCGCGCGGAATCGCTCGGCGATCGCGCGGGCCTTGGCCTGCGTGCGCTCCTGCGTACTGCCGCCGGCAACAAAGAGGGCCTGGCGACGCGAAGCGTCTGCCACCAGCGTGTCCTTGCGGCCGTCGCTCGCCTCAAGATCCAAAAAGCCCTGCATCAGGCCGCCGTCATCGCCGTCGAAGACGCGTGCCACGTAACGCAGCACCTCGTCATGGCTGCGGAAGTTGCGCACGAGTTTGACGAGCTCGCCGGCAGGGGCATCGGCCACGGCAGTCGCCTCGGGCGCGGCAGACGAGCCCACCTTGCGCTCCTGACGACGGAACACCTCGACCTCGGCGCCACGGAAGCGGTAGATCGACTGCTGCGCATCGCCCACGGTGCACAACGCGCGCTCCCCCGCGCCCGTCAGATAGCGAATCAAATCGACCTGCATCTGGTCGGTGTCCTGGAACTCGTCGATCATGACCATCTTAAAGCGGCCCTCGTACGCAGCACGGATGGCAGGGTAATCGCGCAGGGCCTCGTAGGCCATACGCAGCAGGTCGTTATTATCGAGGGCGGACTGGGCAGCCTTCAATGCGCGATACTCGGCCTCGACGGAACGGGCCAGACCCACCAGCGCATCGAGCGCCGGGCCACCGCAGGCAAGCACGATATTGATAAACGCATCGGCGGCCTCGGCCTTGAGCAGCTCGACCTGCTCCTTGGGGAATGCCTTGCTCGCGCGCGGCATGGTGCACGACATCATGAGTCGCGCCGCATCGACCATGGTCTTGCCGCTCGCCTCGAACGCGTCGATGGCATCGAGCGCCACCTGCGCCTTCTCGGTCGCGGCCTTGCTTGCGCCCAGCGCCGCGCGATAGGCATCGGCGAGTGCAGAGGTATCGGCCTGGCCGCGCGCCACGCGCACGTCGCCCATACCGCCCGGCAACTGACTCGACAGCTCCAGCAGGTCGCGCACCAGACCCTTGATGGTCGTACCGGCGCCAAAGGAACCGCCCTCGCCCGCCATGGGATACCAGGCGTAGAGGGCCTTGAGCGATGCCGCGAGCTCGGGGGCGGCATCGGGCGCCGTTGCGCGACCCAGCACATGCTCGACAGCCTGATCCATGAGCTCGTCGGTATCGGTGAGCACCGTGAACTCGGGATCGATGCCCAGCCCCAGCGCGTGCGCGCGCAGGATACGCGAGCACATGCCGTGAATGGTCGAGATCCACGCGTCGTCGACGGTCAGTGCTTCCTCGTCCATGCCCTCGTCGATGAGCGCGCGGCGCACGCGGTCACGAATCTCGGCCGCGGCATCTTTGGTAAAGGTAATAGCGAGCACCTGGTCCAGATGCTCAACGAACGGACCGGATTCGGGAGAGAGTGCGTAGACGATGCGGCGCGTGAGGGTAAAGGTCTTGCCCGAACCGGCGCCCGCCGAGACAAACAGCGGACGGTCGAGCGTTTTGACGATCTGCAGCTGTTGCGGCATCAAAGTCGAAAGATCCATGGTCTACACGTCCCTCCTTACAAACGTTCCTTCGTGGTTATACGAGCAGCGCGCATGCGCGGCCTGAGCCGACGTCGGGTCGACGGCGGCAACGTTGCCCGCCTCGAGCTCGCGCAGACGCTCGGCGATGCCGGTCTCCACGCGATCGAGCAGGGCGTCGAAGTCCATGCTGCCACCCTCGCCGGGGAAACCTTTCTTAAGGCCCGGGATGCGACCGTCGCCACGCTCCTCCTCGAGCAGCTCGGCACTCGCTGCGCCTCGCAACGCCGGTTTGCCGCCCTTGGTCGAAAAGTAGAGCGCCGCGCGGGTGTCCAAATCCAGCGCTCGGCGCATGGCCTGGGCGTAGATGAGCGTCTGGGTATGTGGTGGCAACCAGCGCGGATCGTCGATGGGCGCCGTGCCCGATTCCTCGTCACGCACCGTGGGGTCGGCGAGCTTAAACTCCTCAACGCCCGTGCGATGCTTGTAGTCGATCACCACGGCACGATTCTCGGCGTCCACGTCCACGCGGTCGATGCGCCCGCCAAGCGGCCAACCGGCATACTCGACCTTGAGCTCGTTGAAGGCGAACTCCAGGTAGCGCGGGGCAAAGGGGGCAAGTGCCTCGGACTCGTAGGCAAGCACACCCTCCAGCTGCGGCAAGATCTCGGCCACCTGGCGTTCCTCCACCGCAGAGAGCGGCACCAGCGGGCCCTCCGTGCCGCGCTTGCCGGCGTGCTCGGCCAACGTCTCGTCAAAGACCTCGTGCAGCAGCTCCTGTGCACGCGGCAGATTCTCGGGCGTCACGCGCTCCATGCCCTCTTGGGGCAGACGGGCATGCAGATGCTCCAGCACGTCGTGGACAAAGTTGCCCTTCTCCATGTTGCCAAAGCCCGCGTCGATCGACTGGGGCTTGACGCGATACGACACGAACCAGCACAGTGGGCAGGTAGAATAGGACTCGATCTGCGAGGCGGACGTCAGACGCGGCACGAGCGGCGCGTCCTCACCCTCGCCATCGCGACGGCGCAGGACCAAATACGGCACGGCCTCGGCACTCAGATGCTGAGGGGCTTCACAGGTCACGCGCTCGCGCTTGAGGCCTTCACCTGCCGCGGGATCAAAGTCGGCGATGATATCGCCCTCGCCCACGCACGTGGGCTTGGCAGCGCCAGCGGCCTCGGCATGTGCCCGCAGCTCGGTCCATACGGCTGCCGGGTAGCACTCGCGCGCCTGGCGATCGTGTGTCACGCGGGCAAGCGCGACCGGACCGCTCGTCGCCTGCATTGCACGGCCAAAGCGCACGCGCAGCAGGGCGGCGGGCTCCAAAGACACGCCGTCGCGGCGCAGCTCGGCCGTCAACGTGGCAAGCGGGCCCTCTTCGTGCGAAAGCGGATAGCTGTCCAGGTCGACATCGGCAAACAGCACGGCATCGTAGCCGCCAGGACGCAAAACCGACGCATCGGCAAGCGACACGAAGCGCACTTGCGCCCGTGGCGTGCGATCGACCTCGTAGGTCTCGTAATCGTAAGCGGTGCTGCGCTTGTCCACCCTGGTTCGAACGCCGTCGAGAACCGGCACGGTCGCGGCCTGCGACACGTCGAGCGCGCGAGCATCGTTCATAAGGATGTCGATGGCATGGCGCAGCAAAGCCGTCTCTGCCTGGCGACGGGCCTGGCCGTCAAGACCGCCTAGAGCGCGATCGGGCAGCGCCTCTGCAACGGCGAGCATGGCCTTGAGCGCCGTCACGGGTTTGTCGCGCCACAGCGCCTGAAACACGTCCGAGACCACGCACGGCACATTCTTAAACCAGTTATCGTCGTTGGCGGCCTTGCGGGCGCCCCTCACCTGGCCCTGCACACTCTGCAGCAGGCTCTTGACGCCCGCAGTGGTCTTGCTGCGCGACAGGCGCATGTTCTTGTCGAAGCCGCGGGCGCTCGCGGCGTCGGTACCCGAAAGCGGGCTATAAATCCAGTCGGTAAGCTCTGGAGCGGGCCACCACTCGGTCTTGGAAGCGGTGCCCTCGTCGGCGGCCTTCATACGCTCGATCAGGTTGGCGAGCGCCGTAAACTGCCTGCCCGCGATGGACTGGGAAAACGCCGTGAACTCGGTCGTCTCGGACGCAATGTGACGCGCCGCCAAACGGGCGGCGAGCTCACCGAACAGCTGGGATGCCCGGGCAGAAACAACGAGCACGCGCACAGGGTCGGCGGGCGTTGCAGTAGCTTTATCGGCCTTGGACTCCTTGTGCGCTTTCACCAACTTATCGATGGCGTCCGCATAGACATGAGCACGGGCATGGGGGCCGGCGACCTCAATAAAGGCAGGCTGAGCGGCGGCCCCGCAAGCGACATCAGACGCGACGGCGTCCTCCCCCAGCGGCGCGATCTCAAACAGCACACCGCGGGCATCAAATGCCGTGGCAAGCTCCTCGCGCATCGCCGCCTGCTCGCGGGCAAGCAGCACGACGACCTCTCCCCCATTGTTCGCCACGGCAGACAGCAGCTCGAGTAGACCGTGCGTAAACGACGTGGTACCGCGCACGCATACGGCGCGGGCGCACGCCGGCAGGCTATCGGCCAGGGCACCGGCCATAATGTCGGCTGCCTCGCAGGGCTCGACCATATCTCGACGGTCCAAACCGCCCGCGTAGGCACGCAAAAGCTCAAACACACGAGCCTCGGCATCGCTTTTTGGCTCAGGCTGGCAATTGTTGCCACCGCATCGCTCGGCCGTCGTCCCCGCCACACCCGGCAGCACATCGCGGGCCATGCGCGCGAGCATGCGCACCGTGCCCTGGCTACGCGAAAGCGGCTGCAGGTCGGCATCGTCGCGGCGGGCAATCATATCCGAAAACAGCATCTTACGTTGCAGGTTGTCGACGAAACCGCGCCCGTCGCCCAAAAGCTCCCAAAGCGAGCGAAGCCACGATGCGGGTGTCTTGTAGTCGATACCCAGCGAAATGCCGGCTTCCGCCGCATCATGACGGCACAGATCGAGCTCGGCAAACGTTGGTGCCAGCAACACGGCACGCCCGTGACGGGCAATAAGGTCGGCAAGCAGCGCCGACTCGGCATCGCTCAAATCCGTGCCGGCATTGGTGGTATAGATTCGAACAGGCATGGTCCTCCGCTCAAACCGTTCGCAATAATCAATGCATCCATCCTACCCGCCCAAGCGGACACATTGCCACCGCAGTTCCATCTTTTGGTACAAAGCAACCTGAACCCAACGCACCAGCCGATTGCAGGCATATAAAAACCGCCCCCGGAGGGACGGTTCTTCGTAATTCAATGTTGTCGCTGGCCTACTCGCCATCCTCCAACTTAATGAGGATCTTGCGGTAGCCACCGTACTCGCCGTTCAGCGCCTTTGAAACGCGGCTCACCGTGGTGGACGAAGCGCCGGTACGGGCCTGAACCTCAACATAAGGCTCGCCCTCGTCCAAATAGCGCGCAACCTGCAAACGCTGAGAAAGGTCGCAAATCTCGCGCGGCGTGCAGATATCGGTCAAAAACGCTTGGATATCCTTCTCGTCGTCCAAAAGGCTAAATGCGTGGACCAGCTGCTTGACATCAGGCTTGTCAAACATGTTCTCGATATTCATCGATCACCGCCAAACCCGCCAAAAGGCATCGAAGTTGATACTGACATCGGGCATCGTTCACCCGTTCCATGCAATAGGGCAACGCCTGTGGCTTTTGCCCGTAGCAGTGTAGCACACCACCAAACTAAAGCGACAAGACTCTCTGCCAGCGGCGCGTTTTTCAGGACGAACGCCGTTTAGAAACCATATGCGCACGTAAGCTCCACGAATATTTGAGACAATGGGCGCCCAAACACCGCGGCGCGCCCGCGCAACCATCCAGGTCGCCGCCGCAAGCCGCTTCACGCGACGCCAGCAATCCCGGCGCAAGAAAGGATTCACGCCATGCGCTTTATGCTTAACTGGCTCTTCACCTCGATCGCCATCGCGATCGCCACGTTCCTCGTCCCCGGTATCCAACCCTTCGGCTTTGCCGAGACCTGGGTCTGCTTTGCCTTTGTGGGACTGTTCCTGAACATTGTCGATTCGTTCGTCAAACCGTTCCTGACCGTCATCTCACTGCCGCTCACTATTATTACGCTTGGTGTTTTTCAGCTCGTAGTCAACAGCTTTATGCTCGAGCTGGCCAGCTACCTGTCGGTCAATCTGCTGGACGCGGGCATCTCCATCGCCAGCTTTGGATCGGCCTTTATGGGCAGTATCCTGGTATCCATCACGCGCAGCATCCTCGACAGCATCACCGAGGACTAAAACGGCCATTCCGGCCGTGCCCGTCTCAACAGCCCAAAACGAAGGCCGCCCATCGCAAAAATGGGCGGCCTTCTTATTTGCCAAGTCTCAAAGGGCGAGAGAATCTACCATTTCTACCCCGTCCCCAAATGGCAGGTGTGGGTTAGATGACGTAGTCGTAGCCATGGTTGGGAGCGACAAGTTGATCGAGTGTCACACCGTCGAGGTAGTCGTTGATGAGCTTGTCCAGGTTCTTCCACACGTCGAGCGTGGGGCACTCATCCGAGCGTGAGCAGCCCTTGCAGTCGCCATCCAGGCATGCAACCGGTGCCAGACTGCCCTCGGTCAGGCGCAGGATCTCGCCCACCGTGTACTGCTCGGGCGGGCGCGTGAGCACGTAGCCGCCGCCCTTGCCGCGCATGCCCGAAAGCATGTTGGCGCGCACGAGCGTAGCCAAGATGTTCTCGAGATATTTCTCGGAAATCCCCTGTCGCGCCGCGATCTCTTTGAGCGGGATGCGACCGGCCGCCTGGTGCTCGGCCAGATCGACCATAACGCGCAGGGCATATCTGCCCTTTGTAGAAACCAACATGTATAGTGCTGCCTTTCGGTCATTTAGTCCGTAGAAATTCTAGCCGAAAAATTGGTTTTGAAAATACCCGTTCCGGTCAAGATGGTTAATCAGCTCGTAATAATCTTCTATTTCCTATTGCATTACTAGGCTTTAGTGTCTAGTATGCTTCCCAACAGCTAAACGAACAACCTATAAGGTTTATGGGTTTAGCTGCTACACGCACCGTGAAACCACACGGCAACCAGCAACTTGAACACTTTGGAGGTTCACCATGAGCAAGGTTTACACGTCCATCGATCAGCTTATCGGCCACACCCCGCTCCTGGAGCTCACTCACTTTGAGGCCGACGAGGACCTCAAGGCCCGCGTGCTCGTCAAGCTGGAATACTTCAACCCCGCCGGGTCAGTTAAAGACCGCGTCGCCAAGAACATGATTGACGAGGCCGAGAAGGCAGGCAAGCTCGTGCGCGGCGGCGACTACACCATCATCGAGCCCACGAGCGGCAACACCGGCGTCGGCATCGCCTCGGTGGCGGCCGCCCGCGGCTACAAGGTGATCATCACCATGCCCGAGACCATGTCCGTCGAGCGCCGCAAGCTGATGCAGGCATACGGTGCGCAGCTCGTGCTCACCGACGGCTCCAAGGGCATGAAGGGCGCTATCGCCAAGGCAGAGGAACTGCAGAAGGAGACTCCCAACAGCATCATCGCCGGCCAGTTTGTGAACCCCGCCAACCCCGCCATCCACAAGGCCACGACCGGCCCCGAGATCTGGGACGACACCGACGGCAAGGTCGACATCTTCGTCGCCGGCGTCGGCACCGGTGGTACCGTGACCGGCGTGGGCGAGTTCCTCAAGGAGCAGAACCCCGAGATTAAGGTCGTCGCCGTCGAGCCCGCCACCTCCCCGGTGCTCTCCAAGGGCCAGGCCGGCCCGCACAAGATCCAGGGCATCGGCGCCGGCTTTGTGCCCGACGTCCTCGACACCCGGGTCTACGACGAGATCATCCCCGTCGAGAACGACGACGCCTTTGCCACCGGCCGCGCCGTGGGCCACAAGGAGGGTGTGCTCGTGGGCATTTCGTCCGGCGCCGCCGTGTGGGCCGCGCTGCAGCTGGCCAAGCGCCCCGAGAACGAGGGCAAGACCATCGTGGCCCTGCTTGCCGACACCGGCGAGCGCTACCTGTCCACGGCGCTCTTCCAGGACTAGGGCCTGTCGCCCATAGGTTGAGCCCACGGACGAGCCGGTCTCCTCTCTCCCGGCAGTCTGAGCCCATCCAATCAGGGTGTCCCACGAGACGCCCGAACTTGCTACAATGTCTGCGGCGCGGAACCAGCCTCCCGCGCCGCTTTTCTTTTTTGGCCACATGCCACCAAGGAGAACCTCCCCATGCACAACAAGCGCGTGCTCGTCGCCATGAGCGGCGGCGTCGATTCCAGCGTGACCGCGTACCTGCTCAAAAGCCAGGGCTACGAATGCGTCGGCGCCACCATGCGCCTCACCTGCCCCGCGCCCGATCCTGCAACGGGTATGAGCAAAGTCGACCGCGACATCGCCGATGCAAAGGCCGTCGCCGAGCGTCTGGGGATACCCCACCATGTGCTCGACTTGCAGCAGACCTTCGACCACAGCGTTATCGAGCGCTTTGTGAACGCCTACCAGGAGGGGCTGACGCCCAACCCGTGCATCATCTGCAACCGCCACATAAAGTTTGGCGCGTTGCTCGGTGCGGCGCTGGACATGGGCTGCGACTACATCGCAACGGGTCATTACGCCAAAACAAGCCAGACAGTAGACGGCACCTGGCAGCTGCATCGCGGCGAAGATCCCAAAAAGGACCAGAGCTACTTTTTATATTCGCTTACGCAGGAGCGCCTGGCGCACACGATCTTTCCGCTGGCAGGCCTAGACAAAGAGCGCGACGTGCGCCGCATAGCCGCCGAGCAAGGCTTTACCAACGCCCAGAAGGCCGAAAGCGAGGACATCTGCTTTATTCCAGACGGTGACTACGCGGGCTATATCGAGCGCCGCTGCGGACATCCCGCTGCACCGGGCGACATCGTGTGGCGCGACGGCAGCGTGGTCGGACGCCATAACGGCGCGTTGCGCTATACCATCGGCCAGCGCAAGGGCTTGGGCGTCGCGATGGCGCATCCCGTGTATGTGACGGGCGTCGATGCCGCCAACAACACCGTGCATCTGGGCGAGGCCGAGGACCTAACGGCCACAGCACTCACGGCCGACGACTGGATCTGGAGCGCCCCTGCCGACCGCATGGAGGCAGAACTCGATGCCGGCGGCATTCGCGTGGGCGCCAAGTACCGTTACCGTCAGAAAGACCAAGCAGCGACCCTTACGCGCGGCGAAGACGGGCAAATGCTGCTGACTTTTGACGAGCCGCAGCGAGCCATCGCCCCCGGCCAGGCCGTTGTAGTCTACCACGGCGACATCGTCCTCGGCGGCGGCACGGTGACCGGCGCACTTAAGTAGCCCCATCCCCTTCATAAATTGCGGTGAAATAGGGGCTGTTTAAGCGTTTAAAACCGCCAAACAGTCCCTATTTCACCGCAACTTAGAGAGGACGGCCTCGGTCGGTACTGCCGTATCAGCCGAGGCCGCTGCATCGTTAGCGCTGCACGTAGGCGCGGACGAGCTCGTAGGTGTTGCGCACGCCGTCGATGTGGCTGCGCTCGTAGTTGTGGCTCGCGTACACGCCGGGGCCGATCAGGCCGTGACGGATGTCGTAGCCGGCCGAGAGCGTGGCCTCAACGTCCGAGCCGTAGTGCGGATACACATCGATGGCGTAATCGAGCTCCAGCTCGCGCGCGATGTTGGACAGCGTGGTTACCAGGTCGTAGTTGTACGGACCGCCCGAATCCTTGGCGCAAATCGAAACCATGCGCTCGGTGCAGCCCAGGTCGTCGCCCACGCAGCCCATGTCCACGCTGATCATCTCGCGCGTGTCGGCCGGCACGAAGGCTCCGCCGTGGCCGACCTCCTCGTACACGGTAAAGAGCAATGACACCTTGCGCGAAAGTGTCACCTCGCCAGCGGCGACGGCGCGGGCGAGACCCAGCAGAATCGCCGCGGACAGCTTGTCGTCCAGGAAGCGGCTCTTAATGTAGCCGCTCTCCGTCACCGTGGTACGCGGATCCATGGCGATGATATCGCCCGTCTGAATACCCAGCTCGAGCACATCATCCTTGCTGTCGACATTCTCATCGAGCAAGATCTCCATATTCTTCTCGATGGTCTTGACCGGCTCGTCGGCCACGTGCGCCGAAGGCTCGGTGTTAAGAACCACGCCCGTGTAGACATTGCCGTCGCGCGTGTAGACGGTGCAGTTCTCGCCATCGGCCGTAGACCACTGATGCCCGCCGAGGGTCGTGGGGCGCAGGCGACCATTGTCCTTAATGGAACGCACCATGGCGCCCAGGGTATCGACATGGCTCGCCAGTACGAGCGGCTCGCCCTCGCCGCCAAGCTCAACCAGCACGTTGCCCTTATTGGAACGCTCAGGCCCAAACCCCATATCGCGCAGGGTCTCCATCAGATAATCAGTAGCTGCACGGGTATAGCCAGTAGGCGAAGCAATAGAAGTCAGCGTCTTAAGCTGTCCTGCGATATAGGAGAGCGTCTCCCCTAGAGAAGCATCAATATTAGAAGTCATATGCATCCTTCCAAGTAAAACTAAGACCGAGTCCCGATTTTAACCGTTCTGCACGTGCAATGCCCCAGGAGCCGAGCCGCCTCCAGACGTCCCCGCACCGGTTTTGTGCACGCGCACGGTTTACAATCCCAATCTTGCATAAATCCTATCGGTATTTGCATAGAAATGAGACATCTTTTTGCTTCGTCTCAGGGTGCCCCACCTTGGACCGTGCAAAAAACGGAGTATTCAGCACCGTGGGCCCCAACGACCCCATCACAAACGACAAAACGACGCGGTTACAGCAGTGTTGTAGACCGTCGCAAACCAAAAACGCGGCGACAGACATCTCCGCCCATCGATAGCCCGCCCACAGGGGCTGTCGATGGGCGCCCGCGGGCCACTACGGCCCATTCACAACGTTATGCATTTTTCAGAGCTTGCTGAATACTCCCAAAAATGCACGCAGGGAAGTGCACCACCTATCCGCAGCGGGCAGTACGCCTTGGTTTTGTCCGTCTCAGGGCATCGACGCAGCACAAAAAGCCCCGCCGTGCGTAGCACGGCGGGGCCAGCGGCACGTCAAAAGACCATACACCTACGGGCGAAGGACCACCAAACTGGGCTAGGCAGCCGGGCAGATCTTCTTGAAGAGCTCGATGACGTCGTCGAGCGTTGCCTCGCGCGGGTTACCCGGGAAGCAGGCGTCGGCCATGGCGTCCTTGGCCAGAACCTCGATCTCGTCAGCCTTCATGGCCTCGCAGACGTGCGGGATATTCACGTCGGCAGAGAGCTGCTTGACGGCGGCGATAGCGGCGTCGGCAGCCTCGTCGGTGCTCATGCCCGTGGTGTCAACACCCATGGCAACGGCAACCTTGGCCAGGCGCTCAGCGCAAACCGGCTTGTTGAACTCCATGGCGATCGGCAGCAGCATGGCGCAAGCGACGCCGTGCGGGGTGTCGTAGTGAGCTGACAGGGTGTGAGCCATGGCGTGGTCGATGCCCAGGCCAACGTTGGAGAAGCCCATGCCGGCGACATACTGACCAAGGGCCATGCCCTCGCGACCGGAGCCGGGCTGACCGGACTTGGCCTCGGCGACGGAGTCACGCAGGTTCTCGCTGATCAGCTTAATAGCCTCAAAGTGGAACATGTCGGAGAGCTCCCAAGCGCCCTTGGTGGTGTAGCCCTCGATGGCGTGGGTCAGAGCGTCCATGCCAGTGGAAGCGGTCAGGCCGGCGGGCATGGAGGCCATCATGTCGGGATCGACGACGGCGACCTCGGGGGCGTCGTTGGTGTCGACGCACACGAACTTGCGGACCTTCTCGGGGTCGGTGATGACGTAGTTGATGGTCACCTCGGCGGCGGTACCGGCGGTCGTCGGCACGGCGATGGTGAACACGGCGTGGTTCTTGGTGGGAGCAACGCCCTCGAGGCTACGGACATCGGCAAACTCGGGATTGTTGATGATGATGCCGATAGCCTTCGCGGTGTCCATGGAGGAGCCGCCACCGATGGTCACGATAGCGTCAGCCTCGGCGGCCTTGAAAGCCTCGACGCCGTCCTTGACGTTCTGGATCGTGGGGTTGGGCTTAATCTCGGAGTAGAGGCTCCAAGCGATGCCGGCGGCGTCGAGCTCGTCGGTCACCTTAGCGGTAACGCCGAACTTGACCAGATCGGGGTCGGAGCAGACGAAGATCTTCTTGTAGCCGCGACGCTGGAGCTCGCCGGGGATCTCCTTGATGGCGCCGGAACCATGATAAGAAATGGTGTTGAGAACGAAACGATTAGCCATTGATAGCCTCCCATCGTGTGCGGAGCACCCATTACGCCCCACGCTACGAGTCCCATCCTAACGCTTTTGAAACAAAAAACACGTGAGAACGTCAAAATTGTTAAAGCGTTTCAACAGAAGATGAAAAATATTGCGGCAAAGGGACAGCCCCTTTGCCGCATTCCTCTACTTTCGACAGCCCTCTTTCCAGGCATCGGCCGCACATTTCCAGCGTAAGCGCAAGTCGCGCTCGCGGTCGATAAACATGATGGCAAACGCGATAAACAGCAGCAAGCTCGCCACGACGATGGCGTGCAGGCCCATGCGCTCAATACACCAGTTGCCCAACACGGCGCCAAACACAAAGGTAAAGATCACGCCAAAGTACAGCAGGCCGTTTTCCAAAAAGCCGCGCCTGTGGGTGATGATGTAATCGTCCACGTTTTGCAGCGCGTTACGCAAGTTGCCGATGCACATGGTCGTAGCGATGCCGTGACCGTGGATCTTGCGGAAGCTCTCGACTTGCATGCCGCAGGCAAACGAAGTGAGGCAGTTGGCGAGCAGGTTGTAACCGCCACCGGGGATAAAGCTCACGCCCAGCAAGATGACGGCTTCAAAGAACACCGTTACCTGGCGCCAGTGAATCACGCTGCCAAACCGCTCGTGCACCAGGTCGGCAAGCATAATGCCCACAGCAAACGACACCACAGGGAAGAAGTAGCGCCCCGCAAGTACCCAATTGCCCTCCGAGATGCTCACGCCCACCAGCAAGATGTTGCCCGTCTGCGCGTTGGCGAAAACATGATCGCGCCCAATGTACGAATACACGTCCATAAAGCCACCGGCGAGCGCCAAGATGATGCCCAGCTCAATAGACTCCGATATCTGTTTGGCACGCTGCATCGTCGTGCATCCTCCTTGTTGACGACTCTCTCGTGCGTTGGCGGGAACATAGCCGCCGTTCATACTGTAACCCATTGACAACATGGCGTGCGCGCGAGACGGGTTCTCCAGCGCGCAGATACACAGTCTGGAAACAAACGGTGGGTACGGCGCCCGCATCGACACACCGATCCGCCAGCTCATGTACTCCACCAGTCTTTTTAGCCCCGTCCCAAAAAGACTGGTTACAATTACGTGCAGCATACAAACACCGGGAGGGATCGTGGCAAAAAAGCCTCAGCACGCTCAGAACAACCAGCGCAGTCAGCAGGGCAAACAGAGCCAGCAGCAAAAGCGCGGCGGTAAGGCGCAGGGTGGACACACCACGCATACCCCAGCAGCGCCCTCACGCCCTTGGCGTCCGGGCCGCGACAAGTTTCTCCCCGTCAGCCGCGCCGATATGGACGCGCGCGGCTGGGACCAGTGCGACTTCGTCTATATCTGCGGCGACGCCTACGTGGACCATCCCAGCTTTGGCATGGCCATCATCAGCCGCGTACTCGATGCACACGGTTACAAGGTGGGCATTATCTGCCAGCCCGACTGGACCGATCCCGCCAGCATCAGCGTGCTCGGCGAGCCGCGCCTGGGCTTTCTCGTCAGCGCCGGCAACATGGACTCCATGGTCAACCACTATTCGGTGACCAAGCACCGCCGCCACACCGACGCCTATACCCCCGGTGGCGAGGAGGGGCGCCGCCCCAACCGTGCCGTCACGGTCTACGGCAACCTTATCCGTCAGACGTTTAAGGATGCCCCCATCATTATCGGCGGTATCGAGGCAAGCCTGCGCCGCTTGGCCCACTACGACTACTGGCAGGACAAGCTCAAGCGTTCGGTATTGCTCGACTCGGGCGCCGACATCCTCATCTACGGCATGGGCGAGCACGCGATCGTCGAGATCGCCGATGCGCTCGACGCGGGGCTGCCCATCGATCAGATTACCTATATTAACGGCACCGTCTACCGCACCAGCTCGCTCGACGAGGTCTACGACTACGACCTGCTGCCCAGCTGGGACGACCTTGCCGCCGACAAGCTCAACTACGCGCGCAGCTTTAACGTGCAGCAGCAGAACATGGACCCCATCACCGGACACCGCCTGGTAGAGCCCTACCCCAACAGCGTCTATGTGGTGCAGAACCCGCCGTCGGCGACGCTCACCACCGACGAGATGGACGAGGTGGCCGAGCTCCCCTACGCACGCGATTGGCATCCCGACTACGACGCGGCGGGCGGCGTGCCGGCCTTTGCCGAGATCAAGTTTTCGATCAGCTCCAACCGCGGGTGCTTTGGCGAGTGCTCGTTTTGCGCGCTCACCTTCCACCAGGGCCGCGTGCTGCAGATGCGCAGCCACGACTCGATCATGCGCGAAGCCGAGCTGCTCACGCGCGACCCCGAGTTTAAGGGCTATATCAACGACGTGGGTGGACCGACGGCAAACTTTAGCCGCCCTGCCTGCGACAAACAGCTCAAACACGGCGTGTGCAAGAACAAGCGCTGCCTATGGCCGAGTGTGTGCAAGAACATGGTGGTCGACGAGAGCGGCTACACGCAGCTGCTGCGCGACCTGCGCCAGCTGCCGGGCGTCAAGAAGGTCTTCGTCCGCAGCGGCATCCGTTTTGACTACACCATGGCCGATGCCTCGGACGAGTTTTTACGCGAGCTGCTGGAGCATCACGTCTCGGGCCAGCTGCGCGTAGCGCCCGAGCACGTGAGCGACGCGGTACTGTCCGTGATGGGCAAGCCGAGCCGAGCTGTCTACGACGCATTCTGCCGTAAATTTGAACGCTTGAATCGCGAATACGGACTCAAGCAGTACGTGGTGCCGTATCTGATCTCGAGCCACCCCGGCTCGACCATGAAGGAAGCCGTGGACCTTGCCGAGGCCGTGCGCGACATGGGCTACATGCCCGAGCAGGTGCAGGACTTCTACCCCACACCGTCCACCATGTCGACGTGCATGTACTACACCGGCGTGGACCCGCGCACCATGAAACCGATCTATGTGGCGCGCGACCCGCACGAGAAGGCCATGCAGCGCGCGCTCATCCAGTATCGCAAGCCCGAGAACTACAAGCTGGTACGCGAGGCGCTGGAAAAGGCTGGCCGTCGCGACCTGATCGGCTACACCAAGCATTGCCTGATCCGTCCCGTGCCGCCGCGCCCGGGCGAGACGTCTGCTGGCGGTGGGCATGGCGCAGGCAAGAAGGGCGGCAAGGCCCACGGTGGCGCCGCTGGCAAGGGGCCTAAGGGCAGCAAGGGGCACAGCGGCATGTCGCGTGCGCAGAACACCGCAGGCCGCAACCGCGCGGCACAGGGGCGTCAGGGCGCCAACGGAGGCGGTCGCCGCAACTAGCGCGGCGAGGCGGCATGCCGCCGTTGGCGACACGACACGCCCCACCAATAAAATGCCGCTCGCCGGGGCGTCGCAGAACGATTCCCCGGCGAGCGGCCGATTAATATTGTCTATCTCAAAACGTCGTTACTTTTTGTCGAAACGACCATAGAGCGCAAACGAGAGCGCCGCAGAGATAACCCAAGTCAAAGCGATGCAGACGACAATCATGATCAGGTTCATGGGATTGCCGCTTGGATCGGCATAAACGGGCAACGAGGTAATGCCGGGCATAACAAAGCCGAAGCACTTTGCGCCGAGAACAACGGTAAGCGCACCGCCAATGCCATCCGCGATCATCGCAGCGATAAGCGGAGTCCTGTTAGGAACCTGAACGGTAAACAAGGCGGGCTCGGAAATTCCCATAAATGCTGAGAAGGCGCACGTCATTGCAGCGGACTTGAGCTTTTCGTCGGTCATGCGCAGGGCTGCACCAAAAGACGCACCGCTTTCGGCGAGGTTATGGCAGAAAGAGATCGGGAGCAGATAGTCATACCCAAGCGTTGCGATATTGGAAATCTGGATAGGGCTCGTTGACTGATGCATGCCGAAGAGCACGATAAGCGGCATAAAGAAGCCCAGCAGAAAACCGGCAACGGGGCCTAACGTCGAGAATAGCCAAACGATACCGTTGGCAAGACCAAGACCGCACCAGGCACCAATCGGAGCGAGCACAAACAAGTTGACGGGAATCACGATAGCAAGGGAGAGCGCCGGAACGACAACGAGCTTAAAAAGATCCGGCACGACTTTGTCGATTGCACGATATACAAAAGACAAGCCAATGACGCCAAAGATAACCGGGAACACGGAATCGGCGTAGCTAAAAATCGGCACCGTAAAACCGAACAGCGCAAGAGGCGCCTCGCCCGTACCGACAGCGTTGACAATGGTCGGGTACATCAGCGATCCGGCAACACAAAGCGCAAGCGAACGGTTGACTCGGAACTTATCAGCTGTAGACATTGCCAGCAAAAACGGCAAGAAGTAGAACGGGATATCCGAAATCATATTGAATATCGCAAAGTCGCCGGCACCCGTGTCGATTCCAAAAGCCGCGATAGCAGCCAGGATGCCCTTTACGATGCCTCCCGCCACCAGTGCGGGAATGATAGCGGAGAAGATGCCGGTGATGATATCGAATACGCGAGCCGAACCTTTTTGGAGCTCAGGCTGCTCGGCGTCGGCGGAGACCTCGCCACCCATCCTGTCGCCTAGCATGGGCTCCAATTCGTCATATACCGACCCCACGCTGGCGCCGATGATAACCTGCCACTGCCCGTCTTTAACCTGCGCGCCCAAGGCGCCGTCAAGCGTCTTAAGGGCCTCCAGGTCTGCCTTGCTATCGTCCTTCAGGTTGAATCTGAGCCTTGTAATGCAGTGCGTTGCCATAACAACGTTATCGGCGCCGCCCACGAGCTCGAGGACACGAGCGGCCAGTTCCTTCTTGTCTGCCACAGCAATCACTCCTACCCAAGATCCTCGCCATTAGTGGCGATACATTTCTGATACCAATAGAAAGAGTCTTTACGCGAGCGCTCCGCAGTGCCGTTGCCGCAATTATCCAGATCGACATAGATAAGCCCGTAGCGCTTGTCCATCGTAAGAGGACCGCAGGCAACAAGGTCAATGAATCCCCAGATCATGTATCCGCGCACGTCAACGCCATCGATCACTGCTTCCTTAAGGCACTTTATGTGCTGGCGCAAATAATCGATTCGATACTCGTCGTGGATGCTGCCATCCTCCTCGACTACATCAGATGTACCGAGGCCGTTCTCGGCGATATACAGGGGCAGCCCATAGCGGTCATACATCTGGTTAAGGGTAACCCTCAGACCAATGGGATCGAGCTGCCAGCCCCACTCACTCGTCTCGAGATAAGGGTTCTTGTTTGCCATGACCAGATTACCCGCAGTCTTCTCCCATCCCTGATCGCAGGTGGATACCTGGGAAAAGTAGTACGAGAAGGCCAGGAAGTCGACCGTGTTGCGAGCGATGAGCTCTTCATCGCTCGGTTCCATTTGAATCTCGATATCGCACGCATCGAAATAGCGATTCATATAAGCGGGGTATTTTCCACGAGCCATCACGTCCGTATAGAACCAGTTGGAATACTGGTCGTCGTGAATAGCCTGCATGTTATCTTCGGGACGGCAGGTGGCGGGATACGTACAGAATCGAGCGATCATGCCGCCAACGGGAGTATCGGGCGAAAGACGATGGACAATCTCGACGGCACGCGCATTGGCAACGAACTCGTGGTGCAGGCACTGGAAGATGGCTCGATCGAAGTTCTCCCCCTCTTCGTCTTTGACCAGACAGACCCCGTCCCAAGGCGAAAAACGTGCTGCATTGAACTCGTTAAAAGGCAGCCAGAAATCGACCAGATCGCCCAATTCCGTAACGATTGTCTCGACATAGCGGGCAAAGAAATCAATCGTCTTGCGATTCTTCCATCCCCCATATGTGGTGACAAGATTTACCGGGATGTCATAGTGGAGCATGGTGACGAAGGTTTTAATGCCGTGCTTTTTGCACTCACCCAGCATGCTTCGATACCACTCGATGCCTTCGCGGTTAGGTTCAAGGTCATCTCCGTTAGGATAGATTCGGCTCCAGCAAATAGAGGTGCGGAACAGCTTGAGACCCATCTCCGCAAAAAGCGCGATGTCCTCACGATAGTGATGATAGAAGTCGTTGCCACGCCTAAACGGGTAGAACTCAACGCCATCATCTGCGAGAGCGTTCATTAGCTCGTCATGGCAGAAGGGGTTGTTTTGATGCTTGTCCTCAATCTGGTCATGAGTCCAGGTACCATCCAGCCATCGACAATCCTGCGTCGACTTTCCCTTTCCGCCCTCATTCCAAGCGCCATCGGCCTGCGAGCACGATATGGCTCCGCCCCATAAAAAGTCGGAGTCAAACCCATGTTTTAACTTGCTCATTTGCCCTCCTTGATCGGATGCTCCAGCGGATAACCCAATACTAGGAAGAACAAGATGCATAAGATATCGCATAGAAAACGTGGGTTTATAACATTTTTTTAGATATATTACCGTTTAAGGCATCGATTCTACCGTTCACCCCTGGAGCACCCCATGGATTCGAATCTCAAACAGCTGCTCTATACGCATACCGAGACCGAAGAGTGGCATCGCACGCATCCGGGAGAGCTCAGCCCGCGATATAACAGGGTGGAAACCACAACCATTAACGGCGAAGAAGTCTATCTGTTTGATTGGAAAGAAACTCTCGACGAAAACCCCGTGGGCCTTATCAAGGAGTCGCGCTTTACCGACATTCCTCCTCATATCAATCGGGATATGGAGCTCAACTACGTGTACGACGGCGTCTGCACGTTTATCGTCAACGGACGGCGACTACTCCTTAAAAAGGGTGACGTGCTCATTTGCAACACTGGCGTAGTCAGAAGCGTTCCGTACGTTAAGGGCGAGCACGATATCGTCATTTCAATCGTCTTCAAAAAAGAAATGTTCGATTCGTTGTTCCTGAGCCAGCTACCCGGCGCGTCACCATTAACGAATCTCCTATTTGATTTTGTGTCCAAAAACCGTGAGGCCCGCAAATATCTCATTCTCCCAGAGGAATACGCCCGACATGCGCGACGCCTCATCGAGATGCTCTTTATCGAATATCACTTTAAAGATGCCTACTCTAATGAACTCATGAGGCACCTCGCCGTCAGCCTATTCCTTGTTCTCATTCGAGGACTGTACCGACGCTCTGCAACTGATAACCAGGCAATCATGTCGGACGAGCGCATCGTGTCGATTCTGAATCATATTGAGCGAAGCTACGGCGACTGCACGCTCGAAAGCATTGCGAGCGATACGGGTTATAGCACCAGCTATCTCAGCAGCTTGATCAAGCAAAAAACCGGCAAAACGTTTTCGCAAATCAAGCTCAACCAGCAGCTCACAGAGGCGGCATATCTTCTCAACAACACCGAGCGCAGCGTGCAGTATGTAGCCCGAAAAGTCGGCATCTCCAACATGTCATTCTTTTACTCAAAATTCAAAGAAGCATTCGGCGAAACGCCAGGTGTATTCAGGGCGCATCGGTCTAGTTAAAGTCATTGATAATCAGGCCGATCAGCTTCGCGTGGCGCAGGAATGCACGACCGGAGCAGCGAGCGCATCGCCTCTACCAGCACAAAGCCGGCGATGGCAACCGTGACTGCCACGTCGAGCGGCGTGTTCACAAACCACAGCAACGTCATGAGATACGACCCGGAATTAAAGGCAAAGTGCAGTAGGATCGTGTAGCGGAGCTTTCCGGTCGTCACGAGCACCCAACCGAAGATGAGGCCGGCGGCACCCGCGTAGCAACCCTGTACCCAATTCATGTGCATAAAACCGAAGATTGCCGCCTGCAGTACAATCGCCGCTGCGATACCCCACGTGCTTGGGGCCGCCCAGGGCACCATGGCGCCGCCCTGCGCGCTCGCACGACGCCGGCGCTTCCAGAGCGGACGGCACTGCGGGTTAAATGCTCGGAGCGAAAACTCAAAAATGATACCGCGCACCAGCAGCTCCTCGCAAAACGGAGCGCCGATCACCGTGGTCAGGACGGCCAGATAGCTCGTTTCGCCCATGCCCGTCTCCTCGACAAGTTCGCTGTAATCGGCCGCCGCCTCGGGCAACAGCGACAGCACAGCGTCGGTCACGTAGCCAACGACCACCTGCAGGGCAAGGCCGATCACGATAACGCAGGCAATGCGCCTCCATGCTTTGCCTGCTCCCCCGCCAAGCGGGCGCTCGCCCTGCCAGCGCGCCATAAACGAGCGCGGCCACAGATAACGCCACCACAGCAGTGCCATCAAAAACGACGCCATCTGCGCGGCAGCCTGGAACCATTGGATATCGAGATTGTCGATCGGGAAACCCGTCAGCGCCGACACGGCATCGAGAGCTGAAAACAGAACCACGCTCAGGGCTATATCGGCAGCAACAACACCAAAACAGGCAAGCGCCCAAATCATCGCATTGAGCATGCCAACCTCCTCAAAACCCGGCACTTAGGGACGTTCCTTAACTGCCGGCAGAAAAGGAACGTCCCCAAGTGCCGGCAGTTTGGGACGGTCATTGTTGACGAGAATCGGGCGCAGCGCCAAAGGCCCCGTTGGGCGAAATGTCGAACGGGAAGGTGCCGCAGCGATTGAACGCGGCGATAAACATGCGGATGGCGTTGGACGGCGTGGTGCCCACGAGCTGGGTTGCCGCCGCGAAGGCTGCCTTCTCCTCGGGCAAGACCTTCGCGACTACGGGGGTCATGTGTTCTGCCATGGCGCTTCCTTTTTGAAACGACGGTGGTGCGGATAGATGCGGGCCACGCGGCTGGGCGACGGGCTGTGAAGGCAACCCGATTGACCCGCATCTGGAGTTTGTTTCTGCGGCGTTGGTATTACTTGATATTCCTAAGTATTACCCCGCAGATAGAATACCACACCAGACCCCATGGGGACGGAGGAAAACGAATCATTTTGTTGCTGAGTTAGTTTTTAGAGCGTGATGATGTCCGAGATATCGAGGGCCTGAGCGTCGGCGGCGTCGTGCGTGGCAAGCAAGAGCGTGCGGCCGTCGAGCAGGTCGAGCACGACCTTGGTCGTCGCATCGCGCGCGGCGGCATCCAGGCCGGTAAAGGGCTCGTCAAGAATCACCGCGCCGCCCGGGCACAGCAGGGCTCGAGCGATCTCGACGCGACGGCGCTGCCCGCCCGAAAGCTCGGCCACGCGAGCATCCACATCGACTCCCGGCACCAGCAGGCGCAGCAATGCCGCGGCGCTCGAAGCATCCACGCGCGCATCGGCGCACACCAGCACGTTATCCAGCGCCGAGGCGGACTCGGCCAAGCGTGCATCCTGAAACACCATCGAGCACGGCGCGGACTCCCCCGCCGCTAGCGCAAGCAGCGTCGACTTGCCCGCACCCGAAGCACCCATCACACAGATACGCCCGCCCGCGGGCACGTTGAGCGCCAGACCGTCCAGTGCCGGAGCCCACGGCGCACGATCGCCCACGGCAAGCGCAAGCTCCGCTGCAGTGCCATCGCTCGCAGCCCCCGCACGCCCGCGCAGTCCATGCCCATGCGCCCGCACGGCCGCGCGCCACGCCACGGGTCCCGAAACCCGCAGCAGCCACACCAGCACGCGCTCACACGCCCACGAGGCGGCAACGACCAGCACGGTCCACGCCAGCAAATCAGCCGTCTCAATCAAAAGCTTTGCCTGATAGATGCGCTCACCCACGGTGCCCACCGCCATGCCGATCAGCTCGGCTGCCACGCCGGCCTTCCAGCTCATGCCGATCACGGCGCGGGCGCACGAAAGCACAAACGGCAGGACTTCGCGCCAGGTATGGGCGCAAAACAGGCGCCAGCCGCGCACGCCATGCAGACGGAACATCTGCTCCAGCGGTTTATTCACCCGTGCCAAGCCCTCGGCCAGCGAAAAATACACGCCCGGCAGCGCCATCAAAAAGACAGCGGCGATGCTCACGCGCGCCGATCCCAACCAAATAAGCAGCAGGACCACCACGCAGGCGACTGGCGTCGCCTTTACAAACGACAGCGCCGGAGCCACCAAGTGCGCGAACGCCCGCGACCGTGACGAAATCCCGGCAAGCACGCCACCACACACCGCGGCAAGCGCCAGCCCGCCCAGTATTCGCGCGCCCGAGCCCGCCAAAATCGTCCAGGTGCCGCCATCGCACACCAGGCGCAGCAGCGCCAAGGCAACAGCACCCGGCCCCGGCAAGATCAGCGGCTGCGCTACCAACGCCGCCACCAGCATCCACGCGGCAAGCCAAAAGGCGGCGACGGCACCCGCTGCCGCCACCGCCTTCATACGCTCCGTCATTTGTCGAGCAAACGCACGCACGGGCTACTCCATGTAGTAGAAATCGTCAGCCGGGAGCTTGCCACCCACGGCGCTCGCGTCCGCATCGGCCAGCACCTGCAGGTACCCACCGAGCGCCGCCTTCATATCCTTCCCCGTCCGGCACACGAGCATGCACCCGGGAATCGCCTTTTCGGCAATCGTGGCGTTATCCACGATGTCCGCATCGACCACGGCCTGAGCCCAGTCCGCCGGCGCCGCATTGACGGCCTTCACGCTCGCCTCATGGCAGCGCAAGAACTCCGCCACGGCCTCGGGATGCTCCTCGGCAAAGGCCCGACGCACCACGGTCACGCCCGTCAGCAAACGGGAGCCCGTGTCACCTGCCAGCTCGTCCCACACATCGGTCAGGCTCACCGGCGCCGACAGCCTGCCTTCGCTCTTGGCGATGGCAGCGGTCTTGAACGGCTCCGGCAGCACGCCCACGGCGGACGGATCGGCAAGCAGGGCCGACAGCACCTCGGTGGGCTCGCTCTTAAACTCGAGCGCCACCTGACCGGTCAGGCCCGCGCGCTCCAACAGGTAGTTCATGACGTACTCCGGCGTGGTGCCCTTGCCCGTCATGTAGACGGTATGGCCCGCCAGATCGCCAAACGAAGTAACGTCCGCGTTACCCGTCACCACGTTCAGCACGCCCAGCGTGTTGATGTCGATGACCTGCACCGCGCCCTCGGTCTTGTTGTAGAGCACGCTCGCCACGTTGGCCGGCACCAGGGCAATGTCGATATCGCCTTGAATGACCTTGGGCACAATCTCGTCGGCGGCAGTGTTGATCGCAAAGTCGAACTCAT
This sequence comes from Collinsella aerofaciens, assembly GCF_025289055.1. Lineage (GTDB taxonomy): Bacteria > Actinomycetota > Coriobacteriia > Coriobacteriales > Coriobacteriaceae > Collinsella. Next base: position 10,261 of record NZ_JAESIQ010000009.1, on the reverse strand, counting down.
TGTCCGTGGCACCGTCGGCCGCCTGGTCCATAAACTGCACCAGCCCAATCGACGTCGGACCCTTGAGCGAGGCGACGTGCACCTCAACCGGCTCGGCAGCGGCACCGTCAGCGGCAGACCCGGCAGCCGAGCCCGCGGCAGACCCGGCACCGGCAGCCCCGCCGCCACAGCCCGCGAGCGCAAGCGACAGGGCGCCCGCGGCGAGCGCCGAGGCAAATCCTCGGCGCGTCATCTCAGCATCAAACGCACGCATCGCTAGCACGCCCCCTCGTTGGGCATCGTCCACGCATGATGGTCGGTATGCAGCAACTCCTCGGCCAGCGGCGAGAGCGGCGCACCCAAGAACTCGCGATAGCATGCCTGAACATCGGGGTTCTCGTGCGAGAAGCGAATGTCCGCAGCGGCGTCCAGGCCCCACAGCACCTGACCGCGCTCGGCTGCCAGCTCGCAGCCGTCGTGAATGGGCTGACCGCCGCCACCGACGCAGCCGCCCGGGCACGCCATAACCTCAACGAAGTCATAGCTCACACGGCCGTCGCGAATCGCGTCGAGCAGGCGGGCGGCGTTGCCCAGCCCGTGCGCCACGGCGACGCGTACCTTGGTGCCATCGATATCGGCCACGGCCTCCTTCCAGCCGTCCAGGCCGCGCACATCGGTAAAGAAGTCGGCGTCGGGGTTCTTGCCCGTCACCAGGTAATAGGCCGAGCGCACGGCGGCCTCCATCACGCCGCCCGTGGCGCCAAAGATCACACCTGCGCCCGTGCCAAAGCCCAGCGGCGTGTCGAGCGGCTCCTCAACCAGCGTATCCACGCTCACGTGGCTCGCGCGGACCATGCGCACCATCTCGCGCACCGTCAGTGCAACGTCCACATCGGGCGTGCCGTCCTCGCCCACCATGCTCGGCAGCGCGCACTCGGCCTTCTTGGCCGTGCACGGCATCACGGACACCACAAACAGGCGCTCGGGCTCCACGCCCAGCACCTTGGCGTAGTAGGTCTTGGCGATGGCGCCGAACATCTGCTGCGGCGACTTGGACGTGGACAGGCTGTCGACAAACTCGGGGTAACGCGCCTTCACAAAGCGTACCCAGCCCGGGCAGCAGCTCGTGAACATGGGCCAGCTGCGGCTGTCGCCCTCGCCCTTGGCGGCCTTACCCAGGCGCTCGAGCAGCTCGGAGCCCTCCTCCATAATGGTGAGGTCGGCCGAGAAATCGGTGTCGAACACGTACTCAAAGCCCACGCGGCGCAGCGCACAGGCCAGGCGCTCGACGGTGGCCTCATCGCGCGGAATGCCGAGCTCCTCGCCCCAGGCGCTACGCACGGCCGGCGCAATCTGCGCCAGCACGATCTTGTCGGGATCGGCGATGGCGTCGAACACGGTCTCGGTATCGTCACGCTCGCGCAGGGCGCCCGTCGGACAATGCGTGATGCACTGACCACACGCGACGCAATCGGTCTTGCCGATCGGCGCACGCCCGCGGGTGCCCACGGCGGTATGCGTGGCGCGGTTGGTCAGGTCCCAAATCCCTAAGCCCTGCACGCTCTCGCACACCTTGATGCAGCGCATGCATTTAATGCACTTGTCGTTATCGCGGATGATGGGGAAATCGAAGTCCCAGCCCTCGCGCGCCAGGTGCTGCTCGTACGGCAGATAGAAGATGCCCAGGTCGTTGGCGATGGTCTGCAGGTTGCAGTTACCACTGCGCACGCAGCTCGTACAGCGCGAGTCGTGTTGGGACAGTAGCAGCTGCACGTTGGTGCGACGCGCCTCGCGGGCCTTGGGGCTGTTGGTGTGGACCACCATGCCGTCGAGCACGTAGTTGTTGCAGGCGGCAACCAGCTGGTCGCAGCCCTCAACCTCGACCACGCACACGCGGCAGCCGCCGATCTCGTTTAGATCGCGCAGGTAGCACAGGGTGGGAATCTGGATACCGACGGACTTGGCCGCGTCCAGGATCGTGGTGTGCTCGGGCACCACGACCTCGCAATTATCGATAGTGAGCTTGACCATGTTGAGTGCTCCGCTTTCGGTGTTGTCGCTGACAGTGGGGTTGTTGGGCTCTACCATTCCAGGTTCCTCCCTCCGCGGAACGCGCCAAAGCCAAAGTGGTCGCAACGCAGGCAGCGGCTTGCCTCCTGGCGTGCCTCCTCCTCGGTAAGGCCCTGCTCGACCAGATTCCAATCGTGGATGCGCTCGCCGGCCTCGCGCTCGCCCAGCTCGCAGCGGCCGCACTCGTGCTTGCCCTTAAACTGCACGGTCGGCAGCTCAACGTCGAGCTTGATCTTGTTGTCAAAACCCAGATAGCGGTCGATATTTGCCGAAGCAACGCGGCCGGCGTTGATGGCCCGGATGACGGTGGCGGGACCAGTCTGGCAGTCGCCGCCACTAAAGAGGCCATCGAAGTTAGGCACGGCGCCATCCGAATCGGTGACGATGCAGCCCCACTTGCAGGCAACGCCCATCTCCTCAAACGGCTTGGAATCGATGTCCTGGCCAATGGCCACAAACACGCGCTCGCAGGGAATGACGCGCTCGGGCGTGGCGGCGGCACGCGGGGCCGGACGCCCACGACGGGGCTCGCCGATAATCTGCGGCTGCACGCGCAGGCCACTCACGCGACCTTCCTCGCCCGTCTCAATAGCGAGCGGTGCGGTGAGCTCAAGAACCTCGCAGCCCTCGGCCTGGGCGCCGGCAATCTCGGCATCCTGGGCCGTCATGTCGCAGATGCGACGGCGGTAGACGATGCTCACCTTTTCGGCACCGCAGCGCACGGCAGAGCGCGCCACGTCCATGGCCACGTTGCCGCCGCCGATGACGCACACGCGCTGACCGCTCAGGTCGGGCAGCTCGTCGTCGCCGATGGCGCGCAGCATCTTGACGGCCGACTCCACGCCGGGCGCTTCTTCGCCCGGAAGGCCGAGCTTCTTATCGCTATGGGCACCAATGGCCAGGTAGACGGCATCGAACTCGTCGCGCAGGCGGGCAAGCTCCTCGCCATTGACGGAGTGGTCGAGTTCCACGTCGATGCCGGCGCTCAAGATCCAGTCGATCTCGGCCTGCAGGCGCTCGCGCGGCAGACGGTAGCTGGGAATGCCGTAGCGCAGCATGCCGCCCAGGTGGTGGCGCTGCTCAAAGATGATCACCTTATGGCCCATCACGGCCAGGTAGTAGGCACAGGAAAGGCCGGCCGGGCCGCCGCCGATCACGGCGATGCGCTTGCCGGTGTTGTCGGCCACGCTGGGCTTGTAATCGTTGAGGTCGCTGTGCTCAACGGCAAAGCGCTTGAGGGCGAGGATGTTCATGGGATCGTCGACCATGCCGCGACGGCAGTGCATCTCGCAGGGATGCTCGCACACCAAACCGCAGACGAGCGGCAGCGGGTTGTTCTTGCGGATGACCTTGACGGCATCGGCATAGCGGCCGGCCTCGACCAACGAAATGTAACCGGGAATGTCGACGTGCGCCGGGCAGCCCGAGACGCACGGGACGCGGGCCTCGCGGTCAAAGCCACAGGAGTGCTCGCGGATGTGGTGCTCAAAATCATCGCGGAAACCGCGGATGGCGGTGAGTGCCATGGCGCCGGCCTCGTAACCGATGGCGCAGTCGCTCGAAAGATAGATGGTGCGGACCGTGCGCTCAATCAAGTTGAGTGTGGACTCGTCGGCGCGGCCCTCGAGCACATCGGCGAGCAGGTCGCTCAGCGCGCTCAGGCCCACGCGGCAGGGCGTGCACTTGCCGCAGCTCTGGGTGGAGCACAGGTTGACGAGCGCCGCCGTAAACTCGACGGGGCACGGGGCGAGCGAACTCACCGCCAGACGACGTCCGAGTGCATCGTGCAGGTCGTCCATGACGGCCTGAGCGTGGCTGCGTTCCATTACGTGCAGTCGAGCCATAAGATCCCCTCTCACATGGCAGCCCGGAGGCGAGGCCGGGCGAAATTGCTACACGCACAACACTGACCTAAAAAGTTGTGAGGTCTCCATACGGTTCGGCAGGCGGTATAAAATGTCACCCTCAGCGGTGAAATAGAACATTACCGCAGATAAATGCCATATTTGATAAAACGCGTTACCAAACGACAATGCCCCGCCCACGCAATCACGTGGGCGGGGCATTGCTTCAGGCATGCGGCCAGCGACCCTGTTGCTTTTACTTAAGCTCGGGCCAGTAACCCTTGTTGGCCTCGATCATGTCGTCGAGAACCTCCTTGGCGACCTTCATCGACGGCACGGTCTTGTTGAGCGTAAAGGCCTTAAGCGCCTTCTCGTACGAACCCTCGATCGTAGCCTCGACAATGAGCTTCTCGGAGTTCAGCTGCTGCATCATGAGGCCCTGCTGGAACAGCGGAATGTTGTCGCGGCTGATGACCTCGGGGCCGTTCTTGCCAATGTAGGCAGGCAGCTCGACCATAGCGTCGTAGGGCATGTTGGGGATGGCGCCCTTGTTCTCGCAAATGACCAGGAAGCGCTGCTTGGTGTCGTTCTTCAGAGCGATAGCCAGATCGGCAATCCAGTCGCCGTGGCTGCCCGCATAGAACGTGCTCTCGTCGATCTCGCCCGTCTTCTCGTAATGGTCGATACCATCAAAGAGGTTCTTCTCACGCGTCTCCTCAACCTCGTTAGCACGGGTGCGCTCGGGGTTGGAGTGCTCGACGAACTCCTTCTGCTGCAGGTAGTAGTTCAGATACGTGTTGGGCAGGTACTCCGGGAAGCACTCCATGATCTCGTACTCGCCCTTCCAGACGTAGTACCAGCTGCCCTTGGTGTGGCGGTTCTGCTCGGGGTGCTCGTCGACGGCCTCCTCGGGCTTCTTTGCCATGAGCGAGCCCATACCCTTGAGGTAAGAGTCGGGCAGCAGAATCTCATGCTCCTTGATGTACTCGCGCAGCTGCGGGAGCACCTCCTCGCCCTTGTGGCGGATCGAGGTGAACCAACCAAAGTGGTTGAGGCCAAAGTAATCGTACTCGACATCCTTCTTGTCGATATCGAGCGCGGCGCAAACCACGTCGATGATCGCGATCGGCATGTCGCAGATGTTGATGATGCGAGCGTTGGGACGCAGCACACGGCAGCCCTCGGAGACGATGGCGGCAGGGTTGGAGTAGTTGAGAATCCAGTAGTCCTTCTTGGCGTACTTCTCAACGTCATCGATCAGCTCGACCATGGGGAAGATGGTGCGCATGCCGTAGGCAAGGCCGCCGCAACCGCAAGTCTCCTGACCCACGCAGCCGTGACGCAGCGGAATCTTCTCGTCCTGCTCGCGCATGGCGTAGCCGCCCACGCGCATCTGGGCAAACACGAAGCTCGCGTCGGTAAAAGCCGTCTTCTTGTCGGTGGTCACCGTGAGCTTGATGTCCAAGCCGAGGTCCTCGTGCAAAATCCAGTCCACGAGCACGCCGATCTTGCGCTGGCGCTCCTCGTTGATGTCGTACAGACGAATCTCGTCAACGTCGAGCTCGTCCTTGCGCAGGGCGATGGACTTGACGATGCCGGGGGTAAAGGTGGATCCGCCACCACACAGAGTAATGATCATTGTTTACTGCTCCTTCTCAATTGCGTTTTCGACCTTGTCGCGCATCTCGGCGACCTTCATGCCAAAGATGATCTGGATATTATTGCCGTTGCGGTTGATGCCGCTGTTGGGCACGTGGTTGATGAGGTCCTCATTGATGAGGTCCGGGTTCTTAACGTTCACGCGGAGACGCGTAAAGCAGTTCTCGAGCTCCTCGATGTTGTCCTTGCCACCAAGACCTGCAACCAGGTCGGCAATGCCCGCATCGACGCCCTCTGCGGGAGCCGCGGCAACAGCGCCCTGCTTCACCGCGACAGACGCGGCGGCCTCGCCCTCGGCAACGGACTCGGCGAGCTCGGACTCCTCCTCGCGACCAGGCGTGTGGAGGTTGAGCTTCTTAATAAGGAAGGTGAAGAGGAAGAAGTACAGGGCGGCGTTGACGACTCCAAGCACCAGCATAACCGGCCAGTTGGTCTTGTCGACACCGAGGACCAGGTTGGAGACCACGATGTTGATGATGCCGCCTGCAGTCGAAGCGGGCACGGAGAGGACCTTGAGCAGGACCAGGAAGATGCCGGAAAGAACCGAGTGAACGACAAAGAGCACGGGAGCGGCAAAGACAAAGAGGAAGTCCATGGGCTCGGTCACGCAGGAGAGCACGGCGGTGATGATCAGCGGGATGATAACGGCTTTGGTCTTGTCCTTGTTCCCCTTGTAAGCGGTGACGATAAAGGCGAGACCGATGCCGATGTAGGGCCACAGGTTGTTGAAGGTATAGCTGTTGAAGTAGGTGCTATCGGAGAAGGGCTGACCCGTCATTGCCATCTCGGCAACACGGATGGGATAGGCGCCGGCGATAACCTGATCACCCAGCGTAAGGGTGCCGCCCACATCGGAGAACTGGAACGGGGTGTAGATGAGGTGGCGCAGACCGGTGGGAACGAGCAGCTTGTTGAGCATGCCGTAGATAAACAGACCGATGTTGCCCGACTCCTTAATGATGCCGGCAACGGAGGAGATGGCACCCTGAACCGGAGGCCAAACGATGCAGAAGCCAGCGCCCATGATCCAGGAAATGATGATCATGATCAGGAACGGAAAGCGAACGCCCGAGAACATCGAAAGGGCAATGGGGAACTGCTTGTTCGAGTACTTGTTGAACACGGCACCGGTGATGCAACCAAGGATGATACCACCAAACACGCCGGTATCGAGTACCTGGATGCCCATAACGGTGGCCTGGCCGGTTCCGGTAAGACCGAGCATGCCGCTCGCATCGGCAAGAGAGCCGGTGGCGTTGAGCACGATGTTGTTAGCCTGCAGGAACAGGAAGAACGACATCAGGGCGATCAGCGAAGCATGGCCCTTGTTCTTCTTTGCCATGGCGCCGGCGATGCCCACGCAGAACAGAATCGAGAGGTTGTTGATGATAAACATCAGCGACTGATAGACAACGGCGCCCACAAGCTGGAACGGACCGGAGCCCAGTACGGGGACCAAAGCGCAGATGGTCTTGTTGGTCAGAATGATGCCCACGATGAGCAGGATGCCGGCAACCGAGAGATACATCATCGGCTGGACGATCGACTTCGCGAACACCTCCAACGGCGCTTTGAAATTGAACTTCTTTTTTGCGGTCATAGCGGTACTCCCCTTCCTTTTCCGCAAATTAAGACAGATGTGCCCTGGACAAGACCGTGAGCCTTGCCTTATATCGATCGATGTGTGGGCACGTTATGCCTAGAGACCAGGTTCTCCAAGCAGGTTAACAATGTGATATGCGAGATAACTCTTCTCGGCATCGGTAACGACAACGTTATAGGTAGACGACAAGTGGGCGGCTATGGCATCCGCACACGAGAATGCACGCGGATACGCCGTTTCTTCGATTCGGAACAGCGCGTCTCCGTTGATTTGCCCGGCCGTAGGATCGAGCGCTCGCTGTGCGAAAAACTGCAGGTGACGAACGAAACGTTCGTAAGGCAGCGAGGTGTCATCGAGGGTCGTAGCATAGCGCTTGGAAACAATCGCAAGCACGTCGCGAACAAGCTGGACCGAAACAATCAGGCGGTCAGAGCGCTGCGGCATGGTGGCGTTGACGATATGCAAGGTAATGAAACCCTGCTCCTCCTCGCTCATCTGGATGCCCATGTACTCCTTGATAATCTGCAGCGCACGGCCCGCAAGCGCATACTCCTTGCGATAGAACTGCTGGATCTCGAGCAGCAACGGATTCTCACAGGGGACGCCCTTGCGCTCGCGCTCCAAAGCAAGGCTGATATGGTCTGCGAGAGCGATGAGAATCTTATCGTTGATGTCGACATTGAGCTCTCGACGAAGCATCTGAACGATTTCCTCGGAAATCACGAGGTTGACGGTGGGGATGGACTCCAAAAGATGTGCCAAGCGGTCAATCGTACGCGAATCCTGAGAAGTTCCCTCCTGCAACGCGTAGGTCTTTTCGACTGATGCCTCGTCGATGGCATCGCCGGCATGACGGCCAAAGCAGAGGCCTCGACCGATGACGATGAGCTCGGAGCCATCGTCCGAAGTGACCATTGCGACGTTGTTGTTAAAAACTCGCTTGATAACCACGGTACCCACCACAAGAATTTACTCGGAAAGCCAAACGACAGGCTCTTTAACAGCAACAGGGCCGGAAGCATGCTCGCGAAGAGTCGAGTTCTCCGAACGCTCGCACACGATAACGAAGACCGTGGGATCGAAGCCGGCGGCGCGGACCACGTCGAAATCGACCTCGACGAGGGGCTGGCCCGCGTCAACGTGATCACCCTGGGCAACAAGCGCATGGAAGCCCTTGCCCTCAAGTTTAACAGTGTCGATTCCGATATGCAGCATCACCTGAGCAGAGCTGTCGTCGGACATGATGCCCAGCGCGTGCTCAGTCGGAAACAGCGCCGCGACGGTGCCGGAAACAGGAGCGCACACCGTTCCCTCTTGGGGAACCACGGCAACGCCATCGCCCACTGCACGGCTGCTAAAAGCGGGGTCATTGGTATTTTCTAGATGAACAAGCTCGCCGGAAACGGGAGCGAGGATTTCGAACTCGGAAGCCGCAGTCGTCTGCTTATCCGAGCCACCCATTAGGCGAGAAAAGAAACCCATGGTGACATGTCCCTTCATAAATATAGCCCAACCAAAATCAATCGAATGCGCCCATTGAGACGCTCGCGATCAAAGACTTTGGTTAGGCCCACGTCCGAGGGGACTCGGTAACCTTCCGCATTTCTTTTACGGGGGTTATTGTAGACAAGCCCAAAGCCGGAACAATCATTATGACCGGCGAACGGTATTTTTTCTCCGATAAACGGTATTTATGCGGTACTTAGGGACGTTCCTTTTCTGCCGGCACCCGGGGACACTCCTTGCTCTGGTGCATTGGGGACAGGTTTGTTTGCACCAGGTCGGTGCAGATTAACCTGGCCCCATTGCGCCAATTTCGTATGCGCTAGATGAAGAGCTCGCATTCCTTCCGCACGACGCAAACCTTGCTCAGCATCTGGGAAACAGCGGATAGTTTGCTGGAATCAAGCTTGCGAGCACCTCGCGGACATACGGCGATGCAGCGCATGCAGGAGATGCACGCCTCGCCAGCTGCTCGTTTGGGGTCACCCTTGTCGATAGCACAAACGGGGCACGCCGCGGCGCATGCACCGCAGGAGACGCAATCCTCTGTTGCCTCGGGCGCCATGCGGTGACCTCCAGCTTGTTTATAAGGACGATTGCCGGGGATAGAGGGCTCGGACGCATCCTCAGCCAACAGCTTTTGCTGAATTTGCTGAGCAAACTCAGCAAGCTGCGCCGCATCCTGCGCATCCGGACGACCGGCAGCAAACTGTCGCGCAATGGAATGTTCTGCAATGGCCGCAACTGCCGCGATCACCCGGAATCCCGCATGCTTCGCAACGTCCTCCAGCTCTACGAGCGTGTCCTCAAACGCGCGGTTTCCGTAGACGCACACCAGAACGGCCCGCGCTCCGTTGCCGTGAACCATGCCCAACCGGTCAGCCACCACAGCCGGGATTCTACCGGCATACGCCGGCACAGAGATTACGGCCACGTCGTCCTCAGTCATCGAGACAGCGCTGAAATCTAGCCCGCTATCGGTCAGATCGACGGTAACGGTATTCTTGTCCAGTGCCCCGGCCACAAGGCCAGACACCTTCTGCGTTCCACCCGTCGGACTAAACACAATTTCGAATACGCTCATCGAGACACCCTCCCCCTACGTCTGGCAACGCGTCAAGCCGTTTTCACATCCAGCCAGAGTATACGGCACGTGGGATCCCCATTTTGGTGCATCAAGCACCCCAATGCACCAACCCTACGCTGTCTGCCTCTTCGTTTTGTATAAATTACGGTACAGATTGTATATATTTACGGGATACCGCCGTGTTCTCCCGAGGTACCCCATCCTGGCCCGTGCAAAAAACGGAGTATTCTGCAACGTGACCGCGCCAGCAATACCCCGAGCGGGCAAACCTTTAGGGCGCTGCGTCATTTTGGGTTCCGACATGGCGAGAATGACGCGCCCCTGCTCCGGAAAACGACGAAATCTGACTCAGAACGCTCGCTAGGGATATCCGAAAACCACCGTTGGCGACGTCAAATCATATGCAGACAACTCGAACTGCAGAATACTCCAAAAAATGCACGGCGCACCCCATGGGGCCCATGGGGGTGCGGACAGAAAGTTGGACCGTGGGGCGGTCCGGACTGGAGGTTCGCA
>NZ_JAESIQ010000008.1:0-82927 GCF_025289055.1 Collinsella aerofaciens | reverse complement strand
TCCCTTGCGGCGTAGTTCTTATTTAAGCCGTCCAAGTTTTGGGGTGCAGTTCATAGCCGCCGTCGTAGGTGTTTTCACCATGGTTGATTACATTGGCATATGTTGCATTACCCGAGATGACACCGCCTAAGAGATTCAACGCCGCGCCCTTGTCAGCATAGATGCCACCGCCAGAAGCAGCCTTGTTTCCCGCAATCACGCCATCTGTCATTTCGAGGCTGGCGTTCGCCCCCGTTACACACAGGCCGCCGCCCCAGCCGCCGCCGCTACCGTTGGTGACGTAACCGCCAGAAATATTGACAATGCCCTGAGAGAAAATAACGTGACCGTCGTTGCCCAGGGGACGAGGCGTTGTGATCATGCCACCCTGAAGGTTGAGCGTGCCCCCATCCTCAACGGAAATGACTTGATTTACATAGCCCTTTTTGCATGCAACGATAGCGCCGAAATTGGCAACAGTGTGCTGGTAGGTCGTTTCCCTAGTACCAAAACCGTTAGGCGTGCTTTCAGTTACGTAGTATGTAAGTGATTGTGGAACACTTTCATCAATGAACTGCATCTCTGCTGGCTGACCAGGTTCACCACTGGTAGCTTCAGTCTTCGAGTCATTCGCCTCACCTTTGACAGTTAGCGTATAGCCCTTTGAAATTGTGATAAATGCACAAACAGGCTCTTTGGTTTCCTGCTTAGGGTTACCGTTGCTGTAATAAAGCTTGTGATTCGCAAGGTCGATCGTAGTGTCGTGATTGATTAAGATCGGATTGCTCGAACTAATATCAGCAGTCAGACGCAGCTTTGCGGGCTTTTCCGCCGCGGGAAGGTCAAGGTACGTAGACAGGTCTTCGTCACTCTTCAGCAGCGCGTACCCCTCCGAATCTATTTCAAGTTTCCGAGCCTCACCTTCATTTGCAACAGTAACGGCCTTATAGACAGACTGCCCATCATCCGCGGGCTGCGCAGCGCTCTCGGCTCCCGTGTCATCGGCAGGCAGATCCGCCGCAGCGGCATCTTCTCCTTCGCCACCCTCAGCGTCGTCACTATTCCGGTTTTCGGCGTCCCCGTTGTTGGTGTTTTCTACATCAGTAGACTCAGTTGAGGAATCAGCCGCCGCCACAGTTTCCTCGGCTGCACCCGCCTCGGCATCGTTGGCAATGGCCTGCGAGATTGGAGGCATGACGAGCGACAGTACCAGGCTCAACACGGAGGCTCCGCACAAAACGCCTGCCAGCACACGGCGCGTCGCTTTATTACTCTGCTTAGATTTGTCTGAATTTGCTTTCATCGATGTCTCCTCCCCAAGAGACCGCGATCTTGCTCTTTCACTATCAAGCGTATCTGCGCAACCTGAAATTGCGCACGCTTAGTAATGAATATTGTAACGATTGTTTGAACATCTGGGCAAATAAACCGATAGTTTGTAGCGAATTGTCAATTCTCTTGACATTTGCTCAGATTTACCTTCGTTTATTCGCTATCTATTTTTTGTTTCTACTGGTAATTTAGTTGCCCATCATTTTTTAATGGCATTAGATTTATTTGCACAACATTTTGCTCAAGAGTAAACATCCTGTAAACAGTCGAAAATTGACCATGAGCTGTAGGTCATTTACCGGGAGAAATACCCTACCAAACTGATGAGAATATCTTTAACTCATCGGTAGTCAGAAGCGTAATGTTCAGACAACCATATTGGTATTTGCGCGCAGATTGCAGGCATCAACTCGCCCAAATCGCCTGAGGACACCGCAAAGGTGTCTGTTCCCTTTGCGGTGACTCTCCCCCGGCGCTACAGCAGATGTTCCTCGATAAAGATCGCGATGCCGTCTTTGTCGTTGCTCGCGGTTACAAAATCGGCGGCGGCACGGGTGGCATCGCTGCCATTTGCCATGGCCACGCCCACGCCAGCGTCAGCCACCATGCAGGTATCGTTATCGGCATCGCCAAACACGCAGATGTCCTGGAGCTCCATGTCGTTGAGCTCCGCCACGCGCACAAGGCCGCGCGTCTTGGACACGCGCGGATCCATGAACTCGTAGAGCCGCTGCGTGGTTTGCAGAGCCGCCGCCTTAACAGTGTCATCGGCAAACGTCGACGCCCGCTCAATCACCCGCGGCATTACCTCGGGCGCCATGGTAAACATCACCTTGGGCTGCGGCTCGCGCAAAAACTCGGCAAAATCGACCACCTGGTAGGGCACGCCGTCGACGCGCGACAGGTGCTCGACGCACGCGTTGCTCTCGGGCACGTAGAACACGCCGTCTCGGGGGCAGACGGGCGTTGCCGGAAGGTCCGCCATGTGTTTGCAGATGCGCGCGATGGTCTCGCCCGGCAGCGAATAGCTCAGCTCGTTGATGTCGTGCGCGCGGTCGATGACCTCGGCGCCACCGCAGCCCACCATCACGTCCACCAGGCCTTCGATGCCCCAGAGCTCATACATGGCCTCGGTCGCGTGGGCGTCGCGCCCGGTGCACAGGCCAAAGAGCACGCCGCGCTCGCGCAGGGCGCGGATCGCCGCCACGGTGCGCGGGGACACCGTGTGCTGGCTCGTGAGCAGCGTGCCGTCGATATCGCAGAACACGGCTTTAATGTGGCTGAAGGTGGTGTCCATGGGGGCCTTTCTGGGTTGTACGGCGGTGTGGGGTGTATTCGTGAACGGCGTACATGGTATACCAAGGCGCAGGCGCGGCCCGTCAAAGCAAAAACCACCACAAAGGAGCCTGGCCCCTTTGTGGTGGCCGAACCCGAAGGGTGGCCTGGCCCGGAGCGCAAACCATCACAACATTCGACGTTTTTCGGCAAAATCGCGATTTTCATCGAATGTTGTGATGGTTTTTACTGCTTTGCGGCACGATCCAAATGCCGGCGTCCAAACAGCAGCAGCGCCGCGGGAACCGCCGTCACGACCGTGCCCGCCCCTACGAGCGTCTGCTGCACGCCAAATGTCGCCGCCAGCCAGGGGGCAATCGCCAGCGGGGCCACGCCGGCGAACATGTTGCCAAAGCCCATGACCGAGTTGACGCGGCCGAGCTGCTCGAGCGGAGCCGTCGTTTGCACGATGGTGTTGTGGAGCGGATTGACGACACCCCAGGCAACGCCCAGGGCGATCTGGCCGATGAGAGCCACGCCCACGTGCGGCGTTCCCACGTAGAGCAGGCTTCCCAGACCCACGGACATAAGCGCCACGAGCAGCGTTTTAAGGTTGACCAGGTGCGGCGGCAAGCGGAGCGCGGCCACGGCGCCCAGCACCGCGCCCACACCGCTGGCCGACGAGAGCCAGCCCATCCATTCGACACCGACGTGCAGAATATCGCGGTAGAAGAACGACTCCAGCGGATCGAAGGCACCGTAGCCAAAGTTCGAAAGGAAAATAATGCAGAAAAGTAGCGCGAGGACGCTGTTGGTGAAGACTGTCTTGATGCTGGCTGCGAAGGTGGCGCGGGCGGACGTGCTGGGGTTGGAGCTTTGTCCCGCACGCTCCCCTTCCTCTGCCGAATCGGCATCCGCATGCCCGGCGACATGGCTGGTCTGCGGCCCAAAGTCCCAACCGACGACGAACGCCAGCACGGTAAAGAGCATCATGAGCACAAACACCGCGCGCGACGACGCAGCCGCTGCGACAAGGCCGCCCAGCGTGGGACCGACGATGATACTCACGTTTGAAAACATGGCGATGGCTGAGTTGATGTCTTTGAGCTCGAGAGGATCATCGGTGAGGTAGGCTGGATAGGATGTAGCGATGGGCTGGGCGAACCCCATCACAAAGCCCAGGAGCACCGCGCCGAGCAGGACGATGCCGGTCGCGCTGCCAAAGACGATGATCGCCGCGCCGGTTGCCAGCGTGCCCACGATGCTCAGCAAGAAATGACGGCGCGGGCCCCAGGCGTCGAGCACCGCGCCACCCGCAAAGGATCCCAGGATCACGAATACGTTCATAAACAGGACGGCCAGCGATGTCGCCACGACCGAGGCATCGTCTGCATAGGTGAGCGTTCCGATAACGCCGATAAAGTAGCTGGTCTGAAAACCGGTGTAGATGAGAAAGCGCATCGCCACCAGGCGCTTTGCCTGCGCGGACAGCGATGATTGAGGCTTTGAGAAAAGAGAGGCGAGCATGGAGACTCCTGGTTTCATACGAATACGGACGGCGGGCATTCGCCACCGTCTGTCAAATCAATCTATCCGCATGAAACATTAAGGACGCATCAAGCCCCTTCTCTCCGTTTTTCGCCCGTCATGAACTACTTGGTAGATTGTAAGGCATGTCCCACACATCTACCAAAGCAAAAACCACCACAAAGGTGCCTGGCCCCTTTGTGGTGGAAATGGCGTTTGCCCAGATAAAACCTGCCAAAATAAACCTGTCCCTTTTTGGCAGGTTTTAGGCCAGATGATCTTGAATCAGATCGCAGATGGCTCGGGCGTCGTTGATGTTGATGGCTCGGGTCGCAAAGCCGGCGTCGAAGGCCTGACGCGCCAGGGCCTCGTTGCAGGCAAGGGCCAGCGTGTGACCGTCGACCAGGTCGAGCGAGCTCTTGCCGCGCAGACGGTCGACACCGGAGCGCGCGACCACGATGTTGTCGAAGCCCTCGGTCTTGTAGCCCTCGATGATCACCACGTCGACATCGTTGTAGCGCGACAGCAGCTCGCGCGCGGGCATCTCGTCCTCCTCGCGTGTGTCGGCGTACTCCGCCCAGCGCGTGGCGCAGATGAGGCCCACGTGCTTGGATCCGGCCTGGTGATGGCGCCAGGTGTCCTTGGCGGGCACATCGATATCAAAGCCGTGATGCCCATGATGCTTGAGCGAGCCCACGCGCAGACCGCGGCGGGTGAGCTCGGCAATGACCTTCTCGACGAGCGTGGTCTTTCCCGAGTTCTGGTAGCCGATAAACGCGATCGCGGGGACGGCCCGTGTCGGAGCTGCGGGTGCGACGGCGACGGGTGCGCTCGCGGGCGCGGCACCGTCAGCGGCCACGGCCTCAACAGCAGCGGCCTGACGCTCTGCGCGATCCCACACGCCCGAGCGGCCGCCCTCCTTGTGCAGCAGGCGCACGTCGACGATCTCCATGCCGCGATCGACGGCCTTGCACATGTCATAGATGGTCAGACACGCGGCACTCGCGCCGGTCAACGCCTCCATCTCAATACCCGTCTTGCCCGTCACGCCGGCCGTAACCAGTACGTGAAAGCCAACCTGCCCGTCTGTGCGCGCCGGCGCCCAGCCCTCGGGCACGTCCTCGGTCGGCGTCCCCGCCGGAGCGATGGGCGCAATGTCGCACTTGCTCTTGGTAATGAGCAACGGATGGCACATGGGAATGATGTCGCTCGTGCGTTTGATGGCCATGATGCCTGCCACGCGCGCGCAGGCAAGCACGTCGCCCTTTTTGGCGCGGTCTTGCAGCACCATGGCCTGTGTCTCGGGGTGCATGAGGATGGTGCCCTCTGCGATGGCGATGCGATGAGTCTCGGCCTTGCCGGACACGTCGACCATGCGCACCTCGCCCTTGGCGTCCACGTGCGTCAGCTCGTCGCGACGGGCGTCGCGGGCGGGCTCGGTGGCAGCACTGGCAGTCGGCTGCGCGCCTGCAACGGCATCGCTGGCCGCAGCCGTGACTTTGTGGGCAGACATCGCGGCCCTGCGAGCGGCCTTGGTGGCATCGGCGTACCTGCTCTTGGCCATATGATCATCCTCCGATTTGGGACATAAATCGTTGCGTGCCCTCAATTATCGCGTGTTCCTGCGGTTTGTGGGCCACGGCATCGCGCCAAATCGAAAGTACCTGCATATCATCACCACGGCGCAGCGCCTCACGCACCGAATACTCGGCATCGCTGAACAGGCACGGACGCACGTTGCCATCGGCCGTCAGGCGCAGACGATTGCAATTCGCACAAAAATGGTTGGACATGGCGCTAATAAAGCCGACCGTTCCCGCCGCGCCCGGAAAGTGCCAATAGCGCGCAGGGCCCGCGCCGGCAGGAGCGTCGTTGATGTCGAGCGGCTCGAGCTCGCCCAGTCCCGCCGCGGCGGCCCCGGCATTGATGCGCGCCCGCAGCTCGTCGCTCGGCACGGTATCGCTCGCGTCCCACAGCTCGGGATTGAGCGCGGGCGCATGCGGGTCCACAGCGCAATGCGAGCTTGTGTGCTCGTCGCCGATGGGCATGTATTCGATAAAGCGCAGGTGGATGGGGCGGTCGAGCGTGAGCCGCGCAAGGGCCGCCACATCCTGGTTGAGCCGGCGCACGACAACGCAGTTGACCTTAACGGGCTCAAAGCCCCAAGCCAGCGCCGCGTCGATGCCAGCCATGGTCTGCTCGAGTCGACCCAGGCGTGTGATCTTTCCAAAGAGCGTAGGGTCGAGCGTGTCGAGCGAGATGTTGACGCGGTTAAGCCCCGCGTCTTTGAGCTGCGGCGCCAGCTTGGGCAGCAGGGCGCCGTTGGTGGTAAGCGAGATGTCCTCGATCTGCGGAATCGCGCGGATGTCACGAATGAGCGGGATGATACGGCGGCTGACCAGCGGCTCGCCGCCCGTCAGGCGCACGCGGCGAATGCCCTCCCCCGCTACCAAGCGCACAAAGCGGGCGATTTCCTCGGCGCTGAGCAGCTCGTCGTGCACGCGGGGCGCCACGCCATCGGCCGGCATGCAGTAAATGCAGCGGAAATTGCACTTGTCGGTAACGGCAATGCGCAGGTAGTTGATATCGCGGCCAAAGCCGTCATGTTGCACGTGCCCGTCCACGCAGCCCTCCCCTCACGCGGCGTTTTATTCTTCGGAAAACATAATACCCCACGAGAGAATCATGCCGACACCCGTACGACAGGACAGGCCGCTTCGAGCAAAACGGACTTTCCAAGCCCATCCTCAGCATGCAAACCATCACAACATTCGATGCTTTTCTCGTTTTTGGCAAAAAACATCGAATGTTGTGATGGTTTACCTGCCCACAGCACCCCGCAGAAGGGCCAAAGCGCCCCTAAAGGCTGCCGTCCCAATGCCGAATCACGAATTCTCGCAGGTCGTTCTGCCGTTTCTGGAACACCTCGCTTCGGTCGCACTTGAGGCCCATAGCGAGCGCGATGGCGTTCATCGCCCGATGCAATTGCAGCTGGTGGGCAAACTGAGTCCCGGTGAGGACGATCATCCTAAAGCCCAGCGCGCTCAGCACGGTCATACGCTCCGCATCCGACGCGCTGCGCTGTTTATCAAGATGGTCCGAGCCGTTGTATTCAATCCCCGTACCGCTCGCAGGCGCATATACGTCGATCTCGAAATACCCGGCCTTTGCGAGATATTTGAACTCGTTGGGAACATCGACCCGATGGTTGAACTCGACCCTGGTGTACCCTAGCCCGCCCTGAGAACGCTTCGCGACGACCATGATTGCGGTGGCCGTCTCCATGGGCGACCGCGCGCCATCGTGCACGCGCTTGAGCGCGGCGGCCGCGCGTATAGCCCCCTGGCGAGATCGGTTCTCATTGCAATAGGCAATCAAGTCGGCAACGGTATACCTCTGCCCCATCTCGATATAGTCGCCTGTCGACAGATGATTCAAATGGTATCGGGCGCAGATTTCGTAGCCATATTCCAGCTGCTCGGGCTCGCTCATCCACGAACCCGCTTGGACAAAGCACATGGCCTCATCAACCACCAGAAGGCCCTCTGCCACCTCGATAAGATGGCCTGGAGGTACCGGCGCCCCAAACACGTGGCATCTCAATCCAGCCGGCGTCGAACGCTCAAAATCGAAGTTGACGAGCGTGTCGATATGATCGAGCTCTTCTCGTGGAATACCGAGCGAAACCAGATAGTCGGTAACGATCCCAACTGCCGTTGAAGCCCTCAGTCCCTTGGCATCGAGTCCCAATTTGGGCAGGTTCGCGGTCGGTTCCGCCTCGTTAGCAAGCGAGTCCTCATCGTATAGGCTGCTTGCTCGCGAGAGCGGCTCGGACGGGCGCGCCACGTTGTGGTACAGCCAGGCAGTCTTATGGGACAGGACGATCGGCAGGTCCATGAGCCCTCCAATGGAGTCGGATAACCAACCTTATTCCCCTGCTCACGGGTTCGCACACCTTCGTGCGCAAGAAAGCGATTCCACCCGGTCGAGTGGCAGAAAAACCATCACAACATTCGATGCTTTTCCTGATTTTGGCGAAAAACGTCGAATGTTGTGATGGTTTGAGGCGAGGTGAGCGGCACGGAGGGGTCAAAGCATCGTGCTCGAACGGGTTAATCCAACTCTTTTAAGCCATGCGCCAGCTGCCAGTACTCGCCGTGCTGGGCGAGCAGCTCTTCGTGCGTGCCGCGCTCGATGATGCGGCCGTGTTCGAGGACCATGATGGCATCGGCGTCGCGGACGGTGGACAGGCGGTGCGCGATCATAAACGTGGTGCGTCCGCGCATGATGCGGTCCATACCGCGCTCGATGAGCTTTTCGGTACGCGTGTCGATACTCGAAGTGGCCTCGTCCAGGATGAGCACCGGCGGATCGGCGACGGCCACGCGCGCAATGGCGAGCAGCTGGCGCTGGCCCTGCGACAGGTTGGCGCCGTCGGCCGTGACCGGCGTGTCGTACCCTCTAGGCAGGCGGCGAATAAATGAATCCGCGCAGGCTGCCTCGGCAGCGGCGCGCACCTCCTCGTCGGTCGCGTCGAGCTTGCCAAAGCGGATGTTCTGCGCAATGGTGCCGCTAAACAGGTGCGTATCCTGTAGCACGATGCCGAGCGACCCGCGCAGGCTGGCCTTGGCAATGTGCTTGACGTCGATGCCGTCGTACGTGATCTCGCCGTCATCGACCTCGTAGAAGCGGTTGATGAGGTTGGTAATGGTCGTCTTGCCGGCGCCCGTGGAGCCCACAAACGCAATCTTTTGCCCCGGCTTGGCAAACAGGTTGAGGTCCGTGAGCACGCGGGCGCCCGGCACGTAGGAAAAGTCCACGGCATGGAAGCGCACGTCGCCGGCAAGCGGGACCAAGCCGCACGTGAGCTCGGTGCCGTCGGCGGCCACCGCGCGGCCCGACTCATCAACGGCTGCCACATCATGCAAATGCCCGTAGACGCCCACGCCCTGGCCCTCGGGAATCTTCCACGCCCACGCGGCGTCGCCCGTCTGCATCAGCTCCACGCAGCCCTCGTCCACCTCGGGCTCAAGGTCCATGGCGGCAAACAGGCGCTCGGCACCGGCCAACGCGTTGAGCAAGAAGTTGCCGAGCTGCGTAAACTGGTTGATGGGCATGGCGGCCTGGCGCACAAAGACCAGGTAGCTCGCGAGCGCACCTACGTCGGCGAGTCCCTTGATGCAGAGCATGCCGCCCGCCACGGCGACGATGGCATAGTTGACGTAGCCAATCACGACAGTCATGGGCACCATGGAGTTGGCATAGCTCACGGCGGCGGTGCCGGTGCGGCGAAGCTCGTCGTTGCGGCAGGCAAAGCCGGCGACATTCGCCGCCTCACGGTTAAAGACCTTGATGACCTTTTGACCCGAGACCATCTCTTCGATATATCCGTCCAGGTCGCCAAGCGATGCCTGCTGGGCAGCAAAGAAACGCTTAGAGCGCGCGCCCGAGTAGCGCGCATACAGCACAATGGCCGCATCGCACACGAGTGTGATAATCGTGAGCTGCCAGTTAAGGATGATGAGCATAGCCGTGGTGCCCACAACCTGAATGGCGGCCTGAATCACGTTGGCAAAGCTGTTGTTAAGCGCCTCGGAGACGGTGTCGACGTCGTTGGTGAAAAAACTCATGATGTCGCCCGAGCGCGTGCTGTCAAAATAACTGAGCGGCAGCGTCTGGATGTGCGCGAACAGGTCGCGGCGAATATCGGACACCACGTGTTGGGCCGCGCGCACCATGATCTGCGAGTAGCCCAGGGCCGAGAGCACGCCCGCGGCGTAGATGATCGCCGTCAGGATGACCTGCTTGGCGAGCAGTTCCTCCCCGCCCGTGGCCAAACCGTTAACGATGGGGCGCACCATGTAGGTGCCGGCGAGGCTCGCGATGGCGGCAACGGAGGCGAGCACGCCCACCGCGAGCAACGAGAACTTGGCATGCCCCATGTAGGAGAGCAAGCGGCGCACAGTGCGCTTGAGGTCGGCCGGGCGTGCTTGGGCTGCGGTCTTAGGCATGACGCTCACCCCCTTCCAAGGGCGATCCGCATGCGACGGAGGAAAACGGATCATTCGCGCAACCATCGTCGCTGCCGTCGCCGGCGTCCGCGTTCCTCGCAAACTCCATCTGCGAGGCATAAATCTCCTGGTATATGTTGTCGCCCGCTAGCAGTTCCTCGTGCGTGCCCACGCCGTGGACACGACCGTCGTCCAATACCACAATGCGATCGGCATCCATGACACTCGCGATGCGCTGGGCGATGATGAGCACGGTCGTATCGGAAATCCGGGCGATGTGCTCGCGAATCTTAGCGTCGGTCGCCATATCGACCGCGCTGGTGGAGTCGTCAAAAATGAGCACGCGCGGATGCTTGAGCAGCGTGCGCGCGATGCACAGGCGTTGCTTCTGGCCACCCGAGACACCGGCGCCGCCTTGGCCCAACTCGCCGTCCAGCCCGCCGATGCGATCAAGGAACTCGTCCACGCACGCCGCGCGGCAAGCCGCGAGGAGTTCATCGTCCGACGCCTGCGGATTGCCCCACTGCAGGTTCTCGCGCACGGTACCCGTAAACAGCACATTCTTTTGCAGCACAATGCCCACAGCGTCGCGTAGAGTCGCGAGGTCGTAGTCGCGCACGTCGCGTCCGCCCACAAGCACGGCGCCTTCGGTGGCGTCGTACAGGCGCGCAATCAGCTGCACAAGCGAGCTCTTGCCCGAGCCCGTGCCGCCGAGGATGCCCACCGTCGAGCCGCTCTCGATGCGAAGGTCGATATGCTCGAGCACATCCTCGGCTGCATCCGCGCGGTATTTAAAGGAAACGTCGCGAAACTCGATACTGCCGTCCGCTGGCGCCGCAATCGCGAGGTCTCCCGCGGGGTTGGCGATAAAGGGCTCCTCATCGAGCACCTCGGCGATACGGCCCACACTCGTAAGAGCGCGCGTGAGCAGCAAAAACACGTTGGAAATCATCATGAGCGAATTCATGATCAGCAGCACGTAGCTCATAAAGCCCGTGAGCGAGCCCACGCCCAGCTTGCCGGCGAGAATCATGCGGCCGCCAATCCACAGGATGGAGAGCGCAGCCACGTACATCGACAGCTGAAACACCGGCAGGTTGAGCACGGCGGTGCCAAAGGTCTTTGTCGCAGTGCGCGCGAGCTCGGTATTGACGGTGTCGAACTTGGCCTCCTCGTGCTCGGCACGCACATACGCCTTGACGGCACGCACGGCGGTGAGGTCTTCCTGTACCACGCCGTTGAGGTGGTCCATCGAGGTCTGGAGTTGGCGGTAGAGCGGGCTCACGCGATAGGTGATGACGCCCAGCACGATTGCCAGCACGGGCAAGATGATCGCAAAGACGGTGGCGAGCGGGCGCGACAGCATCAGCGCGTAGATAAGGCCGACGATAAGCGTCACCGGGCCGCGCACCATAGGGCGAAAGCCGTTGCCCACAGCATTTTGGATAACGGTGATGTCCGTGGTCATGCGGGTGACGAGCGAGCTGGCGTCGTAGTTGTCCAGGTTGCCAAAGGCGAGCGTTTGAATCTTTTTGTACTCGGCCTCGCGCAGGTTAGCGCCTAGGCCCGAGGCAACGCGGGCGGACGTGCGGGCATAACCCAAGCCCAGTACCAGCGAAAGCGCAGCGCACACCAACATGTACGCGCCCTGCAGCAGCATGTAGTTGATATCACCCGCAGGCACGCCCACATCGATGATGTTGGCCATGATGACCGGGATAAACAGCTCGAGCACCGTCTCGACCGACACAAAGAACACGCCGAGGATGGCATCGCGACGGTATGTCCCTAGATAGGAAAACAGTATTTTGAGATTGCGCACGCAGGTTCAACCCCCATCAAACGTTGTTCGCAAACGCACGTATTATTGCGCGCCGAATAATGGTGTCAAGTATTCCGAAATCGTTTTCTGCAAGGTTAGCGCCGGCGGCGAGTTCTCGTGACGTGTGTCCATATTCACTCGGAATAATAGTGCACGCGACTTATTTCGCCCCACTGTCGACACAAACCTTGACTCTACAATCGTTGTAGGGTTTTCACTACACTGGTAGCTAAACGAACCAAGCCAGAAAGCCCCGCCCATGGAACACGACCTCACACGCGGCAATGTCCTCAAGACCATCGCGGTCTTTGCCCTGCCCTATATGCTCTCGTACTTTTTGCAGATGCTCTACGGCATGGCCGACCTGTACATGATGGGGCAGTTTAGCGGCGCTGCCGGCATCACCGCCGTGGGCAATGGCGCGCAGACGCTCTACATCATTACCGTGACGCTCGTGGGTCTGGCCATGGGAACGACGGTCATCGTCGGCCACGCCGTGGGCTCGCGCCGCTTCGACCGCGCCGAGACCGCCATCGGCAACACCATTACGCTCTTTATGGGTGTCTCGGTGGTGCTGGCCGCTGTCCTGCTCGCACTGTGCCCGCAGATCGTGACACTCATTGGCACGCCGGCCGAGGCAGTCGAAGGCACCGCCGCCTACCTGCGCATTTGCTTTATCGGCATTCCATGCATCGCCGCGTACAACATTCTCTCGGCCATCTTTCGCGGGCTGGGCGATTCGCGCTCGCCTATGTACGTGATCGGCGTGGCATGCATCATCAACATCGCGCTCGATTTTCTGTTTATCGGGCACATGGGGCTCGGCCCCGTGGGCGCGGCACTCGGCACGGTGACCGCGCAGACAGCCAGCGTTGCCCTCGCGCTCGTGTGGCTTAAGAGCCGCCGCACGAACATCCACGTTAAGCGCAGCGACCTGCGCCCCCAGCCCGAGGTGCTCGGCAGTATTCTTAAGATCGGCGTGCCCGTGGCCGTGCAGGACGGCTGCATCCAGGTGGCGTTTATGTTTATCACCGTCATCGCCAACCACCGCGGCTTGGTCGACGCCGCCGCCGTGGGCCTGGTCGAAAAGATGATCAGCTTTTTGTTCATTGTGCCGAGCTCCATGGGCGCCACCGTCAGCGCACTCACAGCGCAAAACGCCGGCGCGGGCAAGGGCGACCGCGCACGTCAGGTACTCAAAGATGCCATGACGATCTCGGTAGTGTATGGCTGCCTGATCACGGCGCTGATGTGGCTGGTGGCGCCGGCGTTTATCGGCTTTTTTGCCAAGGACGCCGCGGTTGTCGCGGCCGGTACCGGCTATATGCGCAGCTACATTTTCGACGCGATATTTGCCGGCATCCACATTTGCTTTAGCGGCTTTTTCGCTGCGTATGGCAAGAGCTACATCGGCTTTGCGCACAACGTGCTAGCCGTGGCGCTCATTCGCGTGCCCGGCGCGTGGCTGCTGTCGAACGCCTATTCCGACACGCTGTTTCCCATGGGCATCGCCTCGCCGTGCGGATCGATTTTGTCGGCAGTCATCTGTGTTGTCGCGTTTACCGTGCTCAACCGGCGCGGGGCTTTTGACAAGCTGATGGCGTAGAGGATCGTTTGCGTCGTACGACCTCGGCGCCCCTTCCCCGTCCATTGAAAGGAGCGGCGCCATGACCGACTCGCCAACTGAACATACCGAGGGTCTGCTCCGCATTGGCGAGGTGGCGCGCTTGTTTAACCTAAGCGTGGGCACGTTGCGCCATTACGAGCAGATGGGCTTGCTGGACCCGGCACACATCGATCCGGCGAGTGGGTACCGCTACTACGGATCGCGGCAGCTCTCCACTCTCAACACCATCAGCCACCTGCGTGTTCTCGACTTGCCGCTCGCGCTAATCCGTGAGTTTGTGACCACGCGCGACGTGAACCTTATGCAGCGGCAGCTGGCTCAGCAGCAGGAGCTCATCGAGCGCAAGCGCCGCGAGCTGGAGCGCGTGTCGCGCAAGATCGACAACCGGCTTGCCCTGCTTCACAATGCCCTGAACACCGAGCTCGATACCATTTGCGCAATCGATGCGCCCGAGCTTCGCTGCGCCGTATTGCGCGAACGCGTCAAGCCTACCGACGCCTATGCGCTGGAGTGGCAGATTCGTCAGCTGCAGAAGGGCCAGCACGAGACCTTTGTCTTTCTGGGCAACTTGGGCGTTGGGATTAGCGCCGAGCGCCTCGCCGCCGGCGACTTTGATGGCTACGACGAGGTCTTTTTGCTGCTCGATGACACCGATGATTACGTGGGCGACCTCGAGACGCGACCCGCCGCGCGCTGCCTGACCATTAGCTTTCGCGGCACGCACGGGCAAGCAACCCCACGCTATGAGCAGCTGCTCAGCTATATGCGCGAGCGCAACCTGACACCCGCCGGTCCCTCGCGCGAGATCGCCCTGATCGACGACATCATCAGCGACGACCCGGGGGCGTATGTGACGAGGATCGCGATACCGGTCCGCTAATCACTACCATTTATCGAGCAATTCCATCCATTTACCTTAATCCGAATTAGATTGTATTATGTAGCAAATAAAATGACAGCATATTGCCCCCCATAGGCAGGAGACATTATGCCCAGAGTTCAATCACGTCGCTCGTTTCTTCTCGGCCTAGCCTCGATCATCGGCTTATCCGCGTCACGCCCAACAAGAGTATTCGCTGCCGACTCAAACTCATCCGTCGCTTTTACATCAGACCTAGCACAAGACTACGCGCTTTCCCTGTTGCCCATCGTCGACGGATCCGCGAACTTAGAGATCGAGCAAATCGTTCCCGTATGCCAACAAATCGGCCTTATCTGTGGCTATGAAATCAGTGTCACAAGGGAAGGAAGCCCTTACGGTTATTTAATACTTGACGCATCATATCCTGGGCTTCTGAAGGAGATAACCCTCGGCGATACCATTCTTCCGATTTCAGCTTCTCTATCAAACGCCATTTCAACTTATTCCGGCCAACAGGCCACAAACCCAACCGTACTAATTTCGTACAACGATATTGAATATGGAACTTTGGTGCCAGGAACTAGAGACTGTGTAACCAACTATAACAATATACGGTCTGTCCCAATTGTCACCGAAAAGGGTATAGCACCTCAAAGCAATAACCCAACTTCATGGGATGCAGTCATTATCAATGAAGATGACTTGATGTTGCATTTCCAAATAGACGATTTAAACGGAATACCGTTCCGAGGAGTCTCGGAATCATTAGTTGAAGCCCGCACTAATAAGTATGCATGCGTCGTTTCTGCCTTGTACGCTGTATCAATGCATTACGGTCTCACCAGTTCAAACGCTAATCAATTTAATCCCGATTATTATAAAGAAATATGGAACGTCACTGGCACAACAACGTATAAGACCAATGATCAGGGCGTCGAGTACGGAAGCACGATCATCCCAGATGGAATTGTTCCGTTTAAAAGTCTTGCCGCTCAAAAGGGTAGAGCACTTAATACTCAGTTTTTCGGTTATCAGCCTCAATTCGCTCAGTACAGAGCAACTATCGATCAAGGGAATATCGGCTTGTATCATATGTGGATCAACAGCCGAAACAGTGAAGGATCCGTCGAGCTATCAGGTCATACAGTCACGGTAACTGGCTATTTTACTGGGCATAATGGAAGCTCTGGCATCGAACTGCAGTGGCTCGAAGTATTCGACGGATGGAACACTTATCCCCGAGCGATTAACTATGCAACGCCCAATATGGTCAAATTGAACGGAACAGTCTTTTGGTAGACCGGATGGCACCATCAAAATGCTATGGCACCACGGCCTTTGCCCTGGTTACGATATTGGTGATTTTCGCTATGTTTGCATCCGTTTCTTCATGCACAGATAGAGCCCGCTATAGCGGAGGAGATGATTACCTTGTCTTTGGAGCCGGCAGCGTTCATTCTATTGAGGGAACGGAACTCGTAATCCAAACAGACAACAGTCCCCGCTACACCGACGCTGGAAAGCAAACCCGGATTACATTCCCCTCATCTGGCCGAATCAAAGACAAGCTTTCCCAAATCAAAGTTGGGACAAGAGTTTCCTACTCACGCTTTGAGTCGGTAGACGCATCTGGATCATACGAGGGAAACGATATCGAAATTGAACAGGCAAACACTATAAGGAGATGTTGAGGAACTGAGTCTCTGCGCAGTTCCTCAACAAATCATTATGCCTCCGGGACCCTACCCGTCGCCAAAATCTGTTCAAGTGCCGCCTCATCCAACACGGGCACACCCAGCTGCTCGGCCTTGGTGAGCTTGGAGCCCGCTTTGGGACCGGCGACCAGGTAGCTCGTCTTCTTTGAAACACTGCCCGAGACCTTGGCGCCGAGCACCTTGAGCGCCGCGCCCGCCTCGTCGCGCGTGCGGTTGACGAGCGTGCCAGTGAGCACGAAGGTCAGACCCGCAAGCGGTTGTGCGTCGGCGAGCTCGCCCGCCACGCCAGCGTCAGCTGCAGCTTGCGCGTGTGCGGCGCCCAAATCGACTTCGAGCGACAGACCCGCCTGGCGCAGGCGTTCCAGCACGGCGAGATTCTCGGGCACGGCCAGGAACTGCTTGACGCTCGCCGCAATCTTGGGACCGATGCCCTCGCACTCGGCAATATCCTCTTCGCTCGCCAAGATGAGCTTGTCAATCGACAGGAATCGCTCGGCGATGACCTCGCCCACGCTCTTGCCCACGTGGCGGATGCCCAGGGCAAACAGCACGCGACCGAGCGGCTGGCTCTTGGACTTGTTGAGCTCGGCGATGATTTTCTCGGCCGTCTTGAGGCCCACCGGAATGGGGTCGCCCTTCTTGACGCCCTTTTTGCTGTTGGAGCTGGCATAGGTGCGCCCCGTGTCCAGGCCGGCGATGTCGTCGACCGTGAGCTGGTAGAAGTCCGCGACATCGTGGATCAGGCCGGCGGCGATCATCTTGTCGACGATCTCGTCGCCCAGGCCATCGACGTCCATACAGCCGCGACTCACCCAATGGAGCAGGCGCTCCTTGAGTTGCGCGGGGCAGTCGATGGACACGCAGCGGTAGGCAACCTCGCCATCCTCGTGGACCACGGGGCTGCCGCACACGGGGCAGACCTCGGGCATGTACCAGTCGACCGAATCGGCCGGGCGTTTATCGAGCACCGGGCCCACGACCTCGGGGATCACGTCGCCCGCCTTGTGCACGATGATAGTGTCGCCCTCGCGCACGTTTTTGCGACGGATCTCGTCAATGTTGTGCAGCGTGGCGCGCGCGATGGTGGAGCCGGCGACCGTCACCGGGTCGAACTCGGCGACCGGCGTGAGCACACCGGTGCGGCCCACCTGGATGCGGATTTCGCGCAGGATGGTCTGCTTTTCCTCGGGCGGAAACTTAAAGGCAATGGCCCAGCGCGGCGCGCGGGCAGTAAAGCCCAGGTCGAGCTGCTGCTGGAAGCTGTCGACCTTTACGACCACGCCGTCGATGTCGTAGTCCAGGTCACCGCGGTGCTCAAGCGCCTGGGCACAGAACTCGTGGACCTCGGCGGGCGTGGCGCAACGGGCAACGTTAGGGTTGACGCTAAAGCCAGCGTTGCGCAGCCAGTCGAGGAACTCGCGCTGGCTGTGGACGTGCAGCGGATCGGTATCGGCGATGGCATAGATAAAGGTGGCAAGATCGCGGCGCGCCGTGACCTTGGGGTCCTTTTGGCGCAGGCTGCCGGCGGCGGCGTTGCGCGGGTTGGCGAAGGGGTCGCGGCCCTCGGCATCGGCCTCGTCGTTCAGACGAACAAAGCTGCCCTTGGGCATATAGACCTCGCCGCGCACCTCGATGGTGCGCTCGCGGTCGGCGCCCATGTGGGCGAGCGCCGGCTCGGACAGGTGCATGGGCACATCCTTGATGGTGCGCACGTTGAGCGACACGTCCTCGCCCGTGGTGCCATCGCCACGTGTGGCCGCACGTACGAAGGTGCCGTTTTGGTAGGTAAGGGCCACGCCCAGGCCGTCGATCTTGAGCTCGCAGGTATAGGTGACGCTACCGGCGCCGAGCGCATCCTCGGCGCGCTGGAGCCACGCGTCAAGTTCGTTCAGATCCATGGCATCATCCATGGAATACATGCGCGCCATATGCGTGACCGGCGTAAACTGCTCGCTCACGTAGCCGCCCACGCGCTGGGTATAGCTATCGGGCGTCACCAGGTCGGGGTAGGTCGCCTCGATTTCCTGCAGCTCAACGAGCATTTTGTCAAAGGCGGCGTCCGTGATCTCGGGCGCATCGAGCATGTAGTAGCGATAGGCGTGGTAATCGAGCTCGTGGCGCAGCTCGGCCGCGCGCGCTGCCGCCTGGGAATGGGCGTCGGTCGGTGCGGTGGTTTCCGCGGTCGTGGACGTTTCGGTATCGATGTCCACGCCGTCGCCAAACAGGCTCGATTGCTCCATAGCGGCACTCCTTCGCTCGATTTCAAACGGATACAAGAGTACCACCGGTCGCAACGGGGCCGAATAACCCTTTCGAACCGCACCGAATCGGCAGCCGCTAGACCGGGGCGGATCGCGCGATCAAACCATGCCCTTGCCGTTTCTAAAAGGCCCGTTTTCCTCCGTCCCCAACGGATCAATAAGAAAAGAGGGGCTGTCCCGCGTTGATGGGACAGCCCCTCTGGTTTCGATATATGCGATACGGCTCGTTAGAAACCCTGACCGTAGCCCTGACCCTGGCCCTGCTGGCCCAGCAGCTCCTCCAGATACTGGCGCAGCTGCTCGTCGGTAATACCGCCGTTGCCGGTGTCGGTCGCGCTGTCGTCCTGTTGCTGGTTCTGCAGCTCCTCGTCGGAACCCAGCTCGACGGTGACCTTTTTCTCTTCCTTGCCGCGCATGAGTGTGATCTCGACCTTCTCGCCCACCTCGTGGCTGCGCAGCGCGATGATCAGGCCATCGGCGCTCGTGATCTCGTCGTCGCCCAGCTTGGTGATGACGTCGCCCTCTTGGATGCCAGCCTTGGCGGCGGGACCGTCCTCAACGACGCTCGCCACGTACGCACCGCTATCGGTGCTCAGCTTGTTGGTGCGGGCGTTGAGCGCATTGACGCTCGAAAGCGTAGCGCCCATGTACGGATGCACCGGCGTCTTGCCGTCGATGATCTGGTCGGCAATGTTCTTGGCGTAGTTAACGGGAATGGCAAAGCCCACGCCCGAGCTGGAGCCCGAGTAGCTCTCGATGAGCGAGTTGATACCCACCAGCTCACCGTTGTCGTTGACGAGCGCGCCGCCGGAGTTGCCCGGGTTGATGGCGGCATCGGTCTGGATCATGTTGGCATAGATGGTATTGCCGCTGGTAGAGCTCATGGCCGTGGAGCGATACAGCGCCGACACGATTCCCGTGGAGACAGACTGCTCGTTGCCGAACGGCGAGCCGATCGCCATAACCCACTCGCCCACGTTGAGCTTGGAGGAATCACCGATCTCAATCGGCGTGAGCTTGGAGGCGTCGGCGTCCTTGAGCTTGATGACGGCCAGGTCGCTCGAAGCATCGTTGCCCACGAACTCGGCCTCGTAGGTGGTGCCGTCGTCCATGGTCACCACGTACTGGTCGTAACCATCGACCACGTGGTTGTTGGTGAGGATGTGGCCCTCGGTATCGAGCACCACGCCCGAACCGACACTGCCCGAGTTATCCGACCCGTCAGCAGACTGCGAAAGCGAGCCATTCTGGCTGCCGCTCGAAGTGGCAGTGATGGAAACAACGGAGGGCAGGGCCTTGGCAGAAACGGCCTCGGCCAGCGTGGTGTCCTCGGAGTCAATGGTGATCTTTTGCGTCGACGAACCCGAAGCACCCGCCGTCACGGCATTCTTGCCGCCACCGATATCAAGCGTGCCGCTCATAATGAGCGCAATGACCAGCAGGGCTCCGCAGGCACAGCCGGCGAGTGCCGTAATAAAGATCGGCAGCTTTTTGGTCTTGGTCTTGACTACCGTGTGCTTGTTCACGACCTGTTGACCGCCCAGCGGCTTGCCGGTCTGTGTGTCGTAAGCCTGCACGTAAGGAATGTTGCTGTCGGCAGGCGTCGACTCCACCTGCACACGCGGCTGCTGCTGGGTCTCGCCGGCGTTGCCCGCATCCTGGGGACGCTGGGAATCGTTCTCGCTCATGGCTGCGATCCTTTCGTCAAATAACCAAAGGCCCGCCAAACATGTGGCGGGCCATCATTGTTCACGTTGAGTTGTACCCCAAGCTGGGCAGTCCCGAGCACTAGATGCCAAGATTTCAGCTTTGCTTAAGTAATGACATGCTTATAAGCCAATTCGTTTTATGCCGTCATGTCTATTCGATATAACAGTCGATAGCAAAACTATATGTTGAATCGTTAATAAAGTCCGTAATCGTCGCACCCATGCCTGATCCGCACGTCCACTTATCTTTCTCCGCGTCGTATGGCGTTGGCCCCCACCCCGTTTCATATGATGCTTCGCTTTCCGTGAAGTTATTCATCACGTATTTATCCTTCTGCATGAGCGCGTACCAAGCGTTTGCATACATCACAAGCGGATCGGTTTGGACTATCGAGTACTTTCCGGAACGAATCTCAATTTCTGTTTTATCGTTAAAATAAGCGACCGTGAGCTCAATCTTGGCAAGCAGCGGCAACGTTTCATCTGATTCCCTCTGGATTGTTATGACATCACCGGCCATAGCGTCCGCAGACACAATTTCGCTCTCTGGCGTGAAAATAGTCTCTCTGCTTCTTGTTCGCGTTTTTTCATTGCCATTTTCATCTCTGACCACCGTGTCGACCACGAGCGTCAATCGCTTCCGAGCGTCCGGCAACTCCACGGCTTCTGCCATCCCAGCTCGCATCAAAATAGGAGCCCCTGCCATCAGACCTAAAAACTGCTTTCTATCAATCATTCTTCATTCCCCTTGTCTACTTTATTTGACTTTCTCAGCTGAATGGGGATACAGAACAGTCCCGTCAAGTTCCTTATCTTCCACAAAAACTAGAATCCATTTATCACCTGCTTTCAACCCTGAGACATATCCGGAACTTGACTTACGGCGCATATCGATTTTCTTACGGCAACCACTTGGCATAAGCGCCTCAAATTGCCCGTTATGAATATCCGACAGCGTCTGTACTTCAACTGAAATATGTTCGTCATCTTTTCCACCAACGACCGAGGGGCTCGGTTGATAGGCCGCGACAACCAATATCCCAAGAAATGCGCAAAGAAGCCCCAGCGTTTTACGTATGCGTTTTCTATCATCTTCGCCGTCACTCTCCACAATACGTCCCTTCATGCGATATATAAATCGTTGTGTCATATGGAAGAAAACGCAGCTGATTGAACCAACCGTCCCAGACAACAAGCATATATTTCTTATCATTTGAATATGTATTATGCATAGCCACATATCCCGCAACAGCCATCGCATGAGCGTCATGGCTTGACCTGAGAGTCCCAGAAAAAATACTGAGATTTCCAGAATCTGCAGTTACCCTGAAAGAATCCCAAGATGGATACCAAGCAAATGATGTCTCAAGCCTTTTCCCGCGCCTAGCACAGAACTCCTTAATAGCCGGGGCAGCATTTGGAGATGGAGTCCTTCCTTGGGTAAAGTAAAGGCCCGTAGCTTGATCGAATGACTTATTTGGATCGCCGGATGTTCCCGATAACTGCCAAAGCTCATGATATAAGTCTGGCAATTTGAGCCGGTTTAGCGTTACATAATGGCTGCTTACCGCAAACATTGCAGACACATCGCAAGCATAGGTCCCCGTTTCTTTAATAACCTCTGATTGTGTAGGCGTTATCATCCCTGAAATTGTTTTACTTGCGTCAATGACATATCCTTGCTTATACAGGTCTTTGGGCGATACGAAAACATCCTCGAACCTGCCTGGAGATCCGCTGCGGCTATTTCCCACAGAAAACACCGCTGTTGACCGGCATCCCTTCTCATCTAAAACAACGTTATTATCCAGATCTGCAATACCAAAAGACAGCTCGTCAAATTTCAAAGCAACGATGTCATCTTGGGATGCGAGAAGAGCTATTTCATCGCTTGTATTCTCAATGGGCATAGGGGCGTTCGGAGCCAAGCAGTATTCGCTGATCCACCAAGATCGCTCTGAATCAAATACGACGTAGCCATAGTTAACGTCATCCCGCTTCGCGCGAACGATATACCCGATTGATTCCCCATCGGAATTCACCATTTTTACTGGGTCACAAGCGGTCACCGGCTCATCCGATACGTCATCAAAGAAAGCTTGCGCTTGCTCCACAGCTATTTGCGGTGTGACACGAACCAAGTCGTCGTCTCCAAAAACCAACCTTGGAGACATCAGGGCGGCAAGCAATACTATGAATCCGACAATCACCTTTCTCGAATAACGCATTTCTTCCTCCATCCGTGCAGTAGGGAGATACGGTAACTAAATGATATTCGTGAGATAGTTATACGTTTGATATTGTTTTTACTGACCCACTTTAAATCGGTGAAAGGTCTTCTTTTCGCCCTAAACGAGAAAAGGGTACTGGAGAAATCTCCGGTACCCTCACATTCCTCTATTTACTTGCTAGTCCTTAAACAGATAGCCCACGCCGCGGACGGTGGTGATGTGTGCCGCGATCTGCGGGCCCACCTTGGAGCGGATGCGTCGAATGTGCACGTCGACGGTGCGCGTGCCGCCGCAGTACTCAAAGCCCCACACGCGGTGCAGCAGCACCTCGCGGCTGTAGGCACGGTTGGGGTGCGTCGCCAAAAAGCTCAGCAGCGAGTACTCCATCAGCGTCAGGTCGATGGGCTCATCATCGAGCGTCACCTGGTAGGTAGCCAGGTTAATCTCAAGGTTGTCGATGTTGAGCACATCGTCGGCGGTGACGGTCTCCTCCTCGCCCATCAGGCGCTGCGCACGAGCCTTAAGCTCGTTGGATGTCGCCGTGGGGCATACAAAGTCGGCATGCGCGTGATTGGGCAGGCGCAAGGTACCGAGCGCCTCGTCGTCGACGATCACCAACATGGGGACACCGCCGCGATCGTCAAGCCACTTGGCAATCTGATCGATGCGGTCGCCGCGGATGCCGTCGGAGTCGAGGATCAGCAGGTCAAAGTCGTGCGCCGCAGTCGGCGAATCGGGGGTTGCCAGGCTCACCTCGACACCCAGGGTGGTCGTCAAGCTGCGGGCAAACTCGTGGAAGCGCGTCGTGCGCGCCATGAACAGGGCACTCTTTTCGGACATATCGGCCTCCAAGGAAATGAGCTCAATCGTACTGGAACAAGCCAGCGCGATTAGGAGTTCGCCAGATAGTGCTTAATCTCCCACTCGGTGATCGTGGACTCAAACTTATGCCACTCGTCGCGCTTCTTTTTAAGGAAGAAACTGTGGATGTGCTCGCCGAGGGCATCCTTCATAAACTGCGAGTCCTCAAACACGTCGAGCGCCTCTTTGAGCGAGCGCGGCAGCGGCGTGTAACCGGCCTCGAGCATCTGACGGTCGGTGAGCTTGAGCGTCTCGGCCGTTGCCTCGGGCGGAAGCTCCAGCTTGCGCTCGATGCCGTCCAGACCAGCCGCCAGCGTGACGGCGTTGACCAGGTACGGGTTGGCCATGGGGTCGGGACTGCGCAGCTCGATGCGCGTAGACAGCTGCTTGCCGGGCTTGTAGACCGGGATGCGGACCATACTCGCGCGGTTGCGCAGGCCCCACGTGGCGTACTGCGGCACGGAGTCGCCGCCCGTGGTGATGCGCTTGTACGAGTTGACCGTGGGGTTGGTGATGGCGCTAATCTCGCGCGCGTGCGCCAGGATGCCGGCCATGTAGTGCTTGGCGACGTCGGAGAGATGGTACTTCTCGTCGCCCTCGCCCCAAAAGACGTTATTGCCGTCGTGATCGAACAGCGACTGGCACAGGAACATAGCGCTGCCGTCCTCGCCTGCCAACGGCTTGGGCATAAAGGAGGCGTGGCAGCCGCTCTCGTAGGCCTGCTGCTTAATGATGAGTTTGGCCGTGGTGATGGCGTCGGACATGCTCAGGGCCTCGGCGTGGCGCAGGCTCATGCCGTGCTGCGAGCGGCCGGCGGCGTGGAAGGTATACTCCACGGGCACGGACATCTTCTCGAGCGTGAGGACCGTGTTGCGACGCAGGTCGCGGGCGGCATCGCTCACCGAAAGATCGAAGTAGCCCACGTTGTCGAGCGGCTCGGGGGTGTGCTCGTCGGGGAAGTAGTAATACTCCAGCTCGGCGCCCACGTTGAGCAGGTAGCCAGCCTTCTCGGCCTTGCGGAACATGCGGCGCAGGGCATCGCGCGGATCGCCGGCGAAGGGCTTACGGTCGGGGGTGCACACGTCGCAGAACACGCGGGCGACGCCGTTGTGGCTCGGGCGCCACGGCAGGATCTGGAAGGTCGAAGCATCGGGGAACGCCAGCATGTCGGCTTCCTCGGGCGTAGCAAAGCCCTCGATGGCGGAGCCGTCAAAGCCAATACCCTCCTCAAAAGCGACCTCGAGGTCCTCGGGGCTAATGGCAAAGTTCTTGAGGCGGCCGAGAATGTCGACAAACCACAGACGCACAAAGCGGATGTCACGCTGCTCTACGGAGCGGAGTACGTAATCGATGTTCTGCTGGTTCATGTCGCTCCCCTTTCTTTCGGGCGGGTTTCGACTGGTCTATATCGCAGATACTATCGCAGAAAAATGTTTCCGCAGGGTTAAAGCGTATCAAGCGCTCAAAAAACGTGCGCGAGCAGGCGGTTGCGAACGAGCGGCTAGCGTTCAGATTCGGAGACAATTTGTCTACAGGCTCGTTCCAGCGCAGGGAACTCCATCGTCACTGCATCCCAAACAACCGAGCGGTCGACATTGCCGTAATCATGCGCAAGATAATTTCTCATGCCGATAATTCCACGCCATTCAATTTCGGGATGAAGCCGCTGCGAGCGTTCCGACAATTTGCCCGCTTCTTCCGTCACCCTAAGCGCACACATCAAAAGGGAGTCCGCCAACGCCCTCGTCCGCACGTCATTCGCATGCAGAAACTGGTCCTCGGTGATATCAAAAGCCTTGATGCGCTCGTTCGTTTCGGAGATGGCCTCCAAAACCTCTTGGGCGCGAAGGCTGTCTGACTTACGCGCGATCATAAAGGATCACTCCTTCGCGCTCGATTACCGCGGCAAGTTCGTCATCAAGATGATCACTAGAGACGAGATCAACCTGCCTCCCGGTTTCTTTGCGCACCGCCTCGCCAAACGCCGACAGCGCAAAAAGACCAAAGCCCTGCTCGCGATCGACTTCGAGACGCAAGTCAATATCACTATCGGCATGCGCCTCGCCACGGGCATACGAACCAAATAGAATCACGGTTTTGATGGCGGGAATCGTGCTGGCTGCCTCGCGGACGGCGGACTCAATCTGGGCAGTATCCAAAATGCCCGCCGCGGCGCTTTCGCTCGCAGAGCTTTTACCAAGTGAAGGAACAAACGGCAGAGAGCGCTCGCGCAGCATCTGCCTCATAAACATATTGACCGCAACAGACGAAGTCATGCCAAGCTCTTCGCACAGTTCGGCAAATGAGTCTTTAATTGACGAGTCCACTCGCACACTCAGCACAGACGCAGCCATGGATACCTCCTGTATGACATTGTCTATATATTATCATACAGACTAGCGCGAGGTCGAAGCGCGGTGTTCGATGTGGCCGGGGACCTCGATACGCTTGGGGGCGAGCTTTGCGGCCTCGCCCACCGTGGTGGTGACGACGTCGATGCGCTCGGACAGGCGCTCGACCACGCGCTCGGCGATGGTAAGGGTGTCTTGCGCGGCCGTGGTCACACCGCCAAAGAGCACGTGGTTCCAGGGATAATCGTCAAATGTCGCGATCTTAAGACCAGCCGGCAGCGAGGGACCAAGCTGCGCCAGCGCCTCGGTCAAACGCAGGAAGACCAAGCCGTTGACGGCAATGAGGCCGAGCTTTTTGCCTGCATAGCCGCGGATGGTCTCGTCCAGGCGGCCGACGCCCGTGGCGCCCCCGTCGGCCAGGGTGACGACCTCGCCGGCAAGGCCGCGGTGCAAAAGCTCGTCGGTAAAGGCCTCGGCGCGCTTGCGACGCACGGGGCTGTCGTCGCTTGCCTCGGTGAGCAGGCACAGGCGCTCGCTGCCAGCGGCGGTCAAGGCGTCTACCAGGCCGGCGACCAGCTCACGGTTGTTAGATGTCACCAGGTCAACACCGCCGTCGGCAACGTCGCGGTCGAGCAGCACAACAGGCAGACGTCCCGCTGCCGCGGCGATCGCCTCGTCATTGCCTCCGCAGGTGTTGACGACCAGGCCGTCCACGTCGGCATCGATAAGTCTGGCGAGCGACTCGGCCTCCTTAGCGGGGTCGTTGCCGCTAATGGCCGTCATGAGCGAGCAGCCGCGCGCGGCGGCGCTGGCGGAAAGTCCTTCAAGCATGGCGCTCGAGAACGGGTTGGCGATGTCGGCCAGGATCACACCGATGAGGTTGGTACGCGAGCTGCGCAGATTGCGCGCGGCAGCACGTGGGCGATAGCCGGTGCGCTCGATGACCTCGGCGATGCGAGCACGGGTCTCCTCGGTCATTTGCCCGGGGCGGTTGTTGAGATAGCGCGAGACCGTGGCCGGGCTCACGCCCGCCTCGGCGGCAATGTCCTTGATTCTCATCTGCGCCATAACGCACCCCGTTTCCCAATTGTCGGCGGTCTGAGCCATTTTAGGCATTTTTTTAAAAATCTCGGTTGCAAAACGCTGTAGGTGAGTATACTACAACTCGAAACGAAACCGATTTCGTAAACCGATTTCGGCGAGCGTTGGCACGCAGGTGCAAAGACGCACCCTACCGTCTTGGCACCTGCGTGCCAACGCCATATCAAAGGTGTACGCACGAGTAAAAGGAGCTGCGCGACCATGGGTAAAACGGTTCTTACCTTCGGCGAGATCATGATGAGACTCTCGCCCAAAGACCACCTGCGTATTGAGCAGGCAACCGAGTTTGACGTCCGCTACGGTGGCGCCGAGGCCAACACCGCTCTTTCCCTAGCCTACCAAGGCGACAAGGCCGCTTACGTATCCGTTGTCCCGGCCAACCGCCTAGGCGAGTGCGCGCTGCGCTCGCTGAAGGCCTACGGCGTCGACACAACGCGCGTCGTGCGTCAGGGCGACCGTCTTGGCTCCTATGTGTTTGAGGTCGGCGCCTCGCAGCGCGGTAACGGTTGCGTCTACGACCGCAAGTACTCTGCCATCAACATGGCCAAGCGCGACGTCTTTAACTGGGACGAGATCCTCAAGGGCATCGATGTCTTCTATTTCTCCGGCGTGACCCCCGCCGTCTCCGATGAGATGGCCGCCGCCTGCAAGGATGCCCTCACCGCCTGCCGCGCCAAGGGCATCACGACCGTGTGCGACGTGAATTATCGCGGCAAGATGTGGTCGCCCGAGAAGTCGCAGGCCACCATGAAGGAACTCCTGCCGCTCGTCGACATCTGCATCGCCAACGACGAGGATGCGCCTGCCGGCCTTGGCATGACCTGCGTCTCCGGCTCCCTCGCCCACGGCATCGAGGAGCGTGACACCTACGTCGAGATGGCCCGTCAGATCTGCGCCGAGTACGGTTGCAAGAAGGTCGCCTCGGTCGTCCGCAACATCTCCTGCGTCGAGCGCTCCATCTGGATGGGCATGCTCTTTGACGCCGAGAGCGGCGAGCACTGGTTCTCCCCTGCTCACGACGTGCACGTGCTCGAGGGCGTTGCCGCCGGCGACGCTTTCAACGCCGGCCTCGTCCATGCCCTCATCAACGACTTTGACCCGCAGGACGCCGTCAACTACGCGATTGCAGCCTCGATCCTCAAGCTCACCATCAAAGGCGATTCCAACTTGGTGACCGCAGGCGAGATCGCAGCCGTGGCATCCGCCGCCGACGGTGGCACCCGCGTCGCGCGCTAGTCCGTCTCCATTCCGCGGGCCGCAGCTTTCCAATCCCATACCCCTGCGGCCCGCTCCCCGATTCCTCCGGCCGGGCAAAACCACCAGTCCCATTCCGGTTTTGTCTGGCATTCCCTACATGACTGGTCGAGCAGCCGGTTTTGGAATTGCTTGAACCCCAAGCAGTGCCTCCGATAACCAATCCAAAATCGGCTCCTGACCAGCACATTTGGCAATCACGCGCCCATGCGCGCCACACATCGAAAGGAACATCATGTTCGATCAGTTCTACACCACGCTTGAGTCCCTGGGCATCGTGCCGGTCGTTGTACTCGACAAGGTCGAGGACGCCGCTCCGCTCGCCCACGCCCTTATGGCAGCTGGCATGAAGTCCGCCGAGGTCACCTTCCGCACCGCCTGCGCCGCCGAGTGCATCGCCGCTATGGCCGAGGCCGAGCCCGAGATGTGCGTTGGCGCCGGCACTGTCCTGACCGTCGAGCAGGTTGAGCAGGCCCGCGCAGCCGGTGCCAAGTTCATCGTCTCCCCGGGTTACAACGAGGACGTCGTGAAGCACTGCATCGACATCGACCTGCCCGTCCTTCCCGGAACCGTGACCCCCTCCGAGGTCACCGCAGCCGAGAACCTGGGCCTCAAGGTCACCAAGTTCTTCCCCGCGTCCCAGTATGGCGGCCTGAACACCATCAAGGCCCTCGCCGCTCCGTTTGTCGGTCACCGCTTTATGCCTACCGGCGGCGTGAGCACCGCCAACGTCGAGGAGTACCTGAGCTCCTCCGCCATCATCGCCTGCGGTGGCACCTGGATGGTCAAGCCGGCCCTGTTTGCCGACGGCGACTTCTCCAAGGTCGAGCAGATCGCCCACGAGGCCATGGACGTCGTCAAGAAGGTCCGCGGCTAGGTTTAGCTCTCTATCGTGAAAGGGGGCGTGCCCTAGACCTCGCCCCCTTTCTTTTAAAACGGCTCGGAAGCGCGCCGTTTCCGTCACGAACAAGAACCAAAACCGTCTTGTATGCTGATAGAACGTGACGGAAGCGACACGCCCCCGAGCCGCTTTGCATACTCAGCTGGCAACCGCGCCCAGTTGAGCCACATCGACAAAAGCCGAGCCACCAAAACAGCTGCGGCGCCGTCTGGAGGAACGGACCCTTGCTTCCGGTCATTTTCTCCAAGCGGCGCCGCAGCTTTGTGCCCCGGTTACGCCCCAACGCAGTTGCGGTGAAATAGGGACTGTTTGCGCCACCTAGGCCGCAAAACAGTCCCTATTTCACCGCAACTTATATGGGGATTGATTAGATGAACGAGTCTTTGGACAGCTCAAAATAGTCGGGATGCAAGGCGATAACCGGGCCCTGCTCCTCGGGCATCAGGTGCAAGTGCGTCTCTGCCAGATAGCTCGCCGTGTCGGTATCGCCCCTCTTAATGGCCTCGAGAATCCGGCGATGCTGCCGACGAATCGGCTCCCAATCTAGAGCCTGCGACACCATACGCAACCAGTTGTATCGCTCAAAATGCGTGTTGATGCTCTTCATCCAATCCCACAACATGTGACGACCGGCAATCTCAAAACATGTCTCATGGAACAGGTTATCCAGGTCAAAGAAACGGCGCGTTTCGCCATGGTCGAGCGACTCGGACTCGGTAAGAATCTGCTCAAGCCGCTGCTTTTGCTCGGGCGTAGCAGCCGAACAGCATTTAATAAGCACGCTTCTCTCGAGTTTCTCACGCAAGAAACAGGCGTTCTCGGCGCGTTCCATGCTGATTTTTGAGACATAGGTGCCGCTTTTGGGACGCGTTTCCACCAGCTCCTGCTCACGCAGGCGCACAAAGGACTCGCGAATGGGCGTGCGCCCGATTCCCGTCTCTTTTTCCAGACCAATCGCCGAAAGGCGCGTGCCGGGCTTGAGCTCGGCATAGATAATCTTGGAGCGTAATGCGTTGTATGCCTGATCTTGCAGGCTCTGATAATGCTGGTGCTGTTCCATAAAGCCCTCGGATAAACCCTCGGTTAGTCGAATACCACCATGCAATACTATCGCATCGACACGCCCCAGCTCCCAATCAGTCTTTTTGGGACGGGGCTCTTTTAGCTACCCTGGCCCGCAGATCGGCCCCCTTGCCACAAAAGTGGCCCATCTACTACGTTAACACGGACAGCCTCGGCCATACCGAAAACCGTGAAAACAAAACCGCAGGTAGGCAGCTTGTCGATTTTCGAAAAAGCCGGCTATGGTTGACCTCTGCGGCTTAAACGTAGTAGATAGGCCCTATTCGTGGCACAGCACCACTCCATCCCAAATTGGCACCCCGAGCCCTCGTGAGTTGCCAACAAGCTGTTCGACCAGCGCTTTATCTGCGCGGCATTTGGAAAATAGCACCACCGCAAAACCCGCGAGTAGCGCTTACTTTGCTATATCTCACTATACTTTGCTATATCTTGCTATACTTTGCTATATCTTGCTATATCTTGAGCAAAGGTGGCTCACATGCAAACAAACCCTTTTAAGCCCACAGCAGGTAAAACACCCCCCACGATTATCGGCCGCGAAGATGTACTCGAAGAATTCAGTGAAGGCCTCACCAACGGGCCTGGTGCCCCTGGGCGCCTAATGCGCATAGCCGGCGTCCGTGGAACGGGCAAGACGGTCCTCCTTGACGAGTGCTCACGTTTGGCGCAAAGCCGTGGCTGGACGGTCATAAAAGAGGTCGCAACCGAGGGACTTTGCCAGCGCATTCTCGAACAGCTGCAGCCCAAATTCCAGGCCAAACACGCCAGATTTGAGCCCACCGTAGCTGGCATATCCATCGGCAGCATAGATATTGAGCGAATCGGCCCATCGCTACGCGACGCCATGAGACAGACAATATCCAAGAATGGAAATGGCCTGCTCATCACTCTCGACGAGGTTCAAGACGCAGAGCTCGATGAGGTCCGAACGCTCTCCATTGCGATTCAGCAGGTTATCGGCGAAGACCTTGATATCGCCTTTGTTTTTGCGGGGCTGCCTTCGATGATTGAAAGCATCATCAACGGAAAGACACTTACGTTTTTGCGCCGTGCCCTCCCCTTTGACCTGAAGGCTGTGGCAGTAACCGAAGTGTCGTACTCCCTCGAGGAAACCATTGAAGCGTCTGGCATGGAGTTGCAGCCAGGTATTGCCGGCCAACTTGCCGAGGCAACGCAAGGTTATCCTTTCATGATCCAACTCGTTGGATACTACGCATGGCAGTTGGCAAGACGCGCACATACAGCGATTATTGGAGAAGAAGAAGCCGAGCGCGGCATTGCAACGGCACGCGAACGCTTCTGCGCCATGGTGATTGAGCCCGCGCTGCAGCGCATTCCGCCCACGTGCATCGCTTATCTGCTGAGCATGGCGTCTTTGGGGCAGACGAGCTCGACCAGCATGGTTGCCGATGCCCTAAACAAAACGCCTCAACAGGTGAGCTCCGTCCGCAGCCGCCTGTTAAGAGAATCGATTATCGAGGCTCCTTCGTACGGCAAGGTCTCATTTGCCATCCCCTACATGCGCGACTACCTCTACGAACACAAAGCCGAACTGGAAGTTGAACTGTAGAAACGGCAACTGCCCTGCAAGACGAAAACCGTTTTCATACGGATTTAAAGCAGACGTAAACGGTTTTCGTCTGTTTTACGTTCGGAATAAGGATGAAATTGCGCTTTCGTACGTTTTTTCCCTAGACGCAACGTGCTTTCGTCCGACGATACGTCTGCAATCCAGACGAAAAGAACCCCGAGCTCGTGTGAGCTCGGGGCTCTTTGCGCCGCGCATCTATGAGAGGAGATATTTGATGCGCATGGGCGCTACTCCATATAGCCACCCTGGATGGCGGAAACTGCATGCTCGGTAAAGAACTTGAGCGTGCCGGAGGCGTAACGATTAGCCTTAGGCTTCCAGGCGGCGCGACGCTCGGCCAGGACGGCGTCGACCTCGGCCGGCTCCATCTCCTTGCCGGCGATGCCCACGATGGACAGCGAGCGCTCGGGAATATTGATCTGGATCAGGTCGCCTTCCTCGATCAGGGCAATCGGGCCGCCCACGGCAGCCTCGGGCGAAACGTGACCGATAGCCGGGCCCTTGGAGGCGCCGGAGAAGCGGCCATCGGTGATCAGGGCAATGCTCGCACCCAGCTCGGGATCGCTGGCGATAGCCTCGGTGGTGTAGAACATCTCGGGCATACCGGAACCCTTGGGTCCCTCATAGCGAATGATGACGGCGTCGCCGGGCTTGACCTCGTGCGTCAGGACGGCGTGGATAGCGTCCTCCTCGCAGTCGAACGGACGCGCCTTAAGCGTGGCCTGGAACATCTCGCGCGGAACAACCGTGTGCTTGACAACGGCGCCCTCGGGGGCAAGGTTGCCGTGGAGGATGGCGATAGAGCCGTCGGTACCAAAAGCCTGGTCAAACGGGCGAATGATGTCCTCGCGTTTGAGGTTCCACTTCTCCAAGTAGCGGCCGCACTTCTCGTAGTAGCCGTTGTTCTTAAGGTCCTCGAGGTTTTCGCCGAGGGTCTTGCCGGTGACGGTCATGACATCGAGGTGGAGCATCGACTTGATCTCCTCCATGATGCGCGGCACGCCGCCCGCATAGTAGAAGAACTGCGCCGGCCACTCACCTGCGGGGCGAACGTTGAGCAGGTAGTGGGCGCCACGGTGCAGGCGATCGAAGTCGTCGGCGGACATCTCGATGCCAAACTCGCGGGCAATCGCGGGGATATGCAGCAGCGAGTTGGTGGAGCCCGAAATGGCACCGTGGACCATAATGAGGTTCTCGAAGGACTCCTTGGTCACGATGTCGCGCGGGCACAGGTTGTGTTCGGAGAGCCACACGGACTGACGGCCGGCCTCGCGCGCAAACTCACGCAGATCGGAGCTGGTTGCGGGCAGCAGGGCCGTGCCGGGGAGCATAAGGCCCAGGGCCTCGGCGGTAACCTGCATGGTCGACGCGGTGCCCATAAAAGAGCAGGCGCCGCAGCTGGGGCATGCGTTGTGCTTGGCAAACTCAAGCTCCTCGCGGGAGATCTCGCCGCGCTCGTAGCGGGCAGAAATCGCGCCGAGCTGCTCCAGGGTCAACAGATCGGGACCGGCATCCATGACACCGCCGGTAACGACGATGGAGGGGATGTTGATGCGGCCCATGGCCATGAGGTTCGCAGGCAGGCCCTTATCGCAGCTGGCGACAAAGACGCCGGCGTCGAACGGGGTGGCCTTGGCATGGATCTCGATCATGTTGGCGATCATGTCGCGGCTGGGCAGCGAGTAGTTGATGCCATCGTGACCCTGGGCCTCACCGTCGCAGATATCGGTGCAGAAGTAACGAGCACCGTGACCGCCAGCCTCGGCAACGCCAGCACGGACCTC
Source organism: Collinsella aerofaciens (assembly GCF_025289055.1). Lineage (GTDB taxonomy): Bacteria > Actinomycetota > Coriobacteriia > Coriobacteriales > Coriobacteriaceae > Collinsella. Next base: position 49,650 of record NZ_JAESIQ010000008.1, on the reverse strand, counting down.
CTCGACCAGCTCGAACAGGCCGGCAGAACCCGGGTGCGAATCGCCAAAGGTCGACTCGATGATGACCTGCGGCTTGTCCAGGTCTTCGATGCTCCAGCCAGAGCCCAAGCGCAGCGGGTCCATCTCGGGGCTGATGGTGCGGAACTTGCCGGAACGCGGCTGCAGCTTGGCAACCAGGTCGGCTGCCTCCTGCTGAATCTGTGCCTTGGTCTTCTCGTCCATGATGCTCTCCTCTTTTGATTTAAACGGTTGTACCAATCGTTGGTTAATGAATCAGGTGTAAATGGGTACCGGGCGATGCACTCGGCGAAAGATGCTTAGCTACGCGAACTAGGCGAAGAACGAAATCACCAGGGCGCAGGCAAGACCCGAAAGGCCGATGAGCGTCTCCATAACGGTCCAGGACTTGAGGGTGGTCTTCTCGTCAATCTCCAGGAACGAGGAGCACATCCAAAAACCGGCATCGTTGACGTGCGAGAGGGCTGTGGCGCCGCCGCAAATTGCAAGACAGATAGCGGCACGCATGAGCACCGAAGCACCAGCGACCGCAGGCATGGCGGCCATAATGCCCGATGCCATGGTCATAGCGACGATGGAGCTGCCGACAGAGGCACGCACCATGACGGCAATCAAAAAGGCAACGACCACCAAAGGCAGCGGTGAGGCCTCGAGCATAGGGCCGATAACCTGGCCCAAGCCGCAGTCTTGCAGCATCCAGCGAATGACGCCGCCACAGGCAATAACCAGCAAGATCATGCCGACGGGCTTAAGAGAGCGGTCGAGCAGGGCCTTGAGCTCGGCGCCGGAGTAGCCGCGGCGCGCGCCCAGCAGATACATCGCGACGAGCGTGGCGAGCGTCAAAGCGACGAACGGCTTGCCCAGGAAGGCGAGAATCGAGGCGAGCTCGGCGGGCATGGGGATATAAGAGGACAACGTGCCCAGCAAAATCAGACAAAGCGGCGTGAGCACGATGGCAAGCACCATGCCAAAGGAGGGAAGCTCCTTTTCGTCGCTCGCACCCTCGGCAGAGGTAAAGTGCTCCGGAACATCGGTAAAAATGCGACCGCCCACGTTGCGGCCCCAGATGACGCCGGCAATCGCCATGGCGATGAAGGCGCTGGGGATACCGACGAGGATCATGGTGCCCAGGTCGACACCGAGCGTGCCGGCGACCAAAACCGACCCGGCCGATGGCGGCACAAACGCATAGCCAGCGGCAAGTCCCGCGAGTAGCGCGATGCCGTAGTAGAGCGTCGACTTTTTGGTCTGGGATGCCACGCTAAACGCAAGCGGAATCAAAACGACCACGCCGGCCTCAAAGAACACCGTAGTGCCGATAACCAGACCGGTAATGCCCAGCGCCCAGCTGGAATGACCCTGTCCAAAGGTATCGATGAAGGTCTGGGCAATCTTCTTGGCGCCGCCGCTCTCCTCAAGAATCTGACCAAACATCGAACCCAGGCCAATGAGCAGGGCGATGTTTTGCAGCGTGGTACCCACGCCCTTGGTGACGGTGTCCGCCACCAGGTCGAGTGGCATACCGGCGCCGATGCCGATCGCGAGCGCCGAGACCATCATCGAAAGCACGGGGTGCAGCTTGAACTTAATGATGAGCGCAAGCAGCAGCGCAATGCCCACGATGGCGGCGATGACCAGCCTGGTGGGATCAGCCATAAACGTTGGGTCTGACATCTTTCCTCCAATTCATCAGACCTTTTGAATTCGTCTGATGACTATAGCGTGTTTTCAATAGGTCTGACGTTTCATTTTGAAATTTGTTCGAAATACATCTGATGTATTTGGTGAACGGTCTGTTTTGACGGTAAACGGCTACTCACAGCTTCCCATTGTCTGAGCGAACCACCGCGGCTTCTGTTGAATGAGCTAGAATAGCTCTGATGAATTTTTTGATATGAGGTGAAGCGTGGCACGAACCGATTTGGGGCTCCCCGAGCAGATTTCGGAGAAAATCATTCAACTGATCCTGGATGAACATCTTGAGCAAGGCGACCGCCTGCCCAAGGAGGCCGTGCTCGTCGAGCGCCTGGGCGCCGGCAGGAGCACCGTACGCGAAGCCATGAAGCTGCTGCAGTCGCGCAACATCGTGCGCATTAAGCAGGGCTCGGGCACCTATGTGGCATCAAACCCCGGCGTTGCCGACGATCCGTTGGGCTTTACCTTTATCGATGACAAGAGGCGCCTGGCATGCGACCTGCTCGAAGTGCGCTTTATGATCGAGCCGCAGATGGCCAGCATGGCCGCAGAGCACGCGACCGACGATCAAATCATCTGCATTAAAGAGCTTTGCGATGAGTCCGAGCACTTGGCCGCGCGGGACGAAGACTATTCTGCCGCCGACACCGCGTTTCACATCGCAATTGCCGAAAGCTGCGGCAACCTCGTCGTTCCCCGCCTAATGGGCGTGCTCAAGGCGTCTGTCCCCCTGTTTATTGACGTGACCGGCAAAAAGCTGGTTGAGGAAACCATCCGCACCCACCGTGGCGTGGCCGACGCCATCGCCGCGCGCAATCCCACCGCAGCGCACGACGCGATGTACCTGCATCTGGTGTACAACCGCAACATGATCGCAGAGGGAGCGCAGGAACAGAGCAAATAGACGTCCGCACGGCAAGGGCGAGACCACCGTTTACCTTTTAAAAGTGAACGTTCACCTGTTTTTAGGAGAATCTGTCTTTTAATTCCCCCTCTTCTCCTATACTGACCTTGTATGAAAAGCAAGACTTATATAGATGAACGTTTCTTTTGAAAGGATCGCTATGTCTAATCTTATGGACAGCTTCCGCCTGGATGGCAAGGTCGCGCTCGTGACCGGCGCCACCTACGGCATTGGCATGGCCATTGCCGAGGCGCTCGGAGAGGCCGGCGCCAAAATCGCCTTTAACGCCCGTCACGCCGACAAGGTCGCCGAGGCCGAGAAGCACTACCGCGAGCTGGGCTTTGACGCTCACGGCTATGTTGCCGATGTCACCGACGAGGCCGTCGTCGCCGAGCTCATCGCCAAGATTGAGGCCGACTTTGGCAGCACGCCCGATATCCTGGTCAACAACGCTGGCGTCATCCAGCGTACCCCGATGCTCGACATGAGCGCCGAGGACTTCCGCCGCGTCGTCGATATTGACCTCAACGCACCGTTTATCGTGTCCAAGGCCTGCCTGCCCGGCATGATCGCCAAGGGCCACGGCAAGATCATCAACATCTGCTCGATGATGAGCGAGCTGGGCCGCGAGACCATCGCCGGCTATGCCGCCGCCAAGGGCGGACTCAAGATGCTCACCAAGAACATCTGCTCCGAATTTGGCGAGGCCAACATCCAGTGCAACGGCATTGGGCCCGGCTACATCGCCACGCCGCAGACCGCGCCGCTGCGCGAGACGCAGCCCGACGGCAGCCGCCATCCGTTTGACCAGTTCATCATTGCCAAGACGCCGGCCGCCCGTTGGGGCACGCCCGAGGATCTGAAGGGCCCCGCCGTGTTCTTGGCTTCCGATGCATCGAACTTCGTCAACGGTCACATCCTCTACGTCGACGGCGGCATCCTCGCATACATTGGAAAGCAGCCTCAATAAGCGTCACCGCAACTGCCCACATCAGGTTTCATCCACTCGTTTTTCATTTGAGTTGCGGTGAGATAAGGATTGGTTTTGGCTTCTATCAGGCAAAACAGTCTGTATTTCACCGCAAGTTAGAAATAGAAAGGTAATTCGCAATGAAAATCGCTCTGATCAATGAGAACTCTCAGAACTCCAAGAACCCTATGATTGAGGCTGCCCTTAAGAAGGTTGTCGAGCCCATGGGCCACACTGTCTTTAACTATGGCATGTATGCCGACGCCGACTCCAAGCCCCTCACCTACGTGCAGAACGGCATCCTTGCCGCCGTGCTGCTGAACTCCGGTGCTGCCGACTACGTCGTGACCGGCTGCGGCACCGGCGAGGGCGCCATGCTCGCCTGTAACTCCTTCCCCGGCGTGCTGTGCGGCCACGTTGCCGACCCGCTCGACGCCTACACCTTTGCCCAGGTCAACGATGGCAACGCCGTTGCCATGCCCTTCGCCCTCAAGAACGGCTGGGGCCAGGAGCTCAACCTTGAGTACACCTTTGAGAAGCTCTTTGGCTTTGGTTCGGGCAACGGCTATCCTGCCGAGCGTGTTGAGCCCGAGCAGCGCAACAAGAAGATCCTCGACGGCGTCCGCGCTGTGACTATGCGTCCGCTCGTCGACGTTCTGGGCGAGATCGATCAGGACCTGGTGAAGGGCGCACTTGCCGGCGAACACTTCCAGGAGTACTTCTTTGCCAACGCAACCGACGAGGCCATCATCACCAAGGTCAAGGAGATCCTGGGCCTCTAATCGCACGACTCATTGCAGCTAACGCAAGCGGCGGTCGTCCCACGTACGGGACGACCGCCGCTTTTTGCTATCTACCGACTGACGCCGCGGGGACAGGCCCCATGCACCAAGGGATTAACTAGAGCTCGCAGGCAATCTTGTAGCCGTCGCCGATGGCGTCACGGATGTTGCCGCACTTGTTGGCATCGCCCAACACGTGGGTGGTAACGCCGGCTGCAGCAAGGTCGTCGGCCAACTTGGTATTGGGACGATAGCCCATGGCAAGTACCAGCGTATCGGCATCGGCGATGGTGTGGACCTCGCCGTCCTTCTCGTAGCTGATGGCATCCTCGGTAATCTCGGTCACCTTGGCCTCGGTCAGCACGTGGACGCCCTTGGAGAGCATGCGCGTGATGAGCACCGCGCGACCGGCACCGCCCTCGTTGGCGGCGAGCGTCTTGGTCATCTCGATGACGGTGACATCGCGGTTGGCCGGCGACAGGTCGTTGACCAACGGGGCCAGGTAATCGGCCGTCTCGCAGCCAACGGTACCGCCGCCCACGATGACGATCTTCTTACCCGGGAAAGCCTTGCCACCCAGCAGGTCGTCGGCCGTCATAACCTGCTTAAAGCCCTGCATGAAGGCCGGAGCGATGGGCTCGGCGCCATAGGCCAGGACGACCTCGTAGCCGGCGTAGTCGCGCTGAATGTCCTCGGCAGTAAGCTCGGTGCCAAATACGCACTTCACGCCCGCCTCAGCAAGACGGCGATACTGATACTTGATCACACGGGTGAGTTCCTGCTTTGCCGGCGGAACGGCTGCGATACGCATCTCGCCGCCCGGTTCGTCCTGCTTGTCCACGAGCACCACGTTGTGGCCGCGCTTGGCGGCAATGAACGCCGCCTCCATGCCCGCAGGACCAGCGCCCACAACGAGCACGTTCTTGGCCTCGGCGGCAGGCTCGTAGCCAGCCTCGTCGCGCTCCACGTCCGGATTAACGGTGCAGGAGATGCGTTTGCCAAACATAATGCCGTTCAGGCAGCGCAGGCAGCCAATGCAGGGGCGAATATCGTCGGCGTTGCCGGCAGCGGCCTTGTTGCAGAACTCGGCATCACACAGATTGGCGCGGCCCATCATGCAGATGTCGGCGGCACCGTCCTCGATCAGCTCCTCGGCGATCCAAGCCTCGTTAATGCGTCCGACGGTGGCAACGGGAATGTTGACGTGCTTTTTGATCTCGCGCGAGCAGGCGGCATGCGAGGCCTGCTGAGTACCGGCGGCGGGAATTGCGGAACCGCGCTTGATGGTGGTACCGCCCGACACGTGAATCATGTCGACGCCGGCCTTCTCCAAGCGACGCGAGACATAGATCATGTCGTTGAGGGTCAGGCCGCCATCGGTGTACTCATCGCCCGAGATGCGGACGTCGATGATAAAGTCCTTGCCGCAGCGCTCGCGAATCTCGGCGATGACCTCGAGCAAAAAGCGCATGCGGGCGTCGAGCGAGCCGCCGTACTCATCGGTACGCTTGTTATAGAGCGGGGTCAAGAAACCGCCGAGCATGCCGTGGGCGTGCGCCGCATGGACCTCGACGCCATCGACACCGGCCTTCTGCATACGCACGGCAGCGTCGCCAAACTGATGCGTGAGCTCGTGAATCTCATCGACCGTAATGGGGCGCGGCGCCTCGCGGGCATAGGACGGGCCCACAAAGGACGGAGCGATCAGGCGCGGCGTACCCGGAATGTTAAAGGCCATGTAGGCGGGGTGGAAGAGCTGCGGCATGATCTTGCAGCCATACTCGTGGACGGCCGCGGCGAGCTTTTCCCAGCCAGGGATAAACGTGTCGTCGTAGCAGCACATGTCACCCGGCAGATAGGTATAGGTAGGCTCGACCGTCACGACCTCGGTGATGATGAGGCCCACGCCGCCCTTGGCGCGGGCACGGTAATGATCGACCAAGTCGTCGGTCACATAGCCATGATCGGCCAGGTTGGTGGACACTGGCGGCATAAAGACGCGGTTCTTGACCTCGGTCGTACCGACCTTGATCGGGCTAAAGAGCATCGGGTAGGCGGATGACTCCATACAGGCTTCCTTTCGTTTGAGCCGCTCGGCGGCACTTGCTAACGTACTTATCGTATCAGCAACCGCCGCGTCCGTACCCGCTCGCACTCCCCCGCCTTTAATCCAATCCCCACAAAAAGTTGCGGTGGAATACGGAGTAGATGAGACTTTTGCCAGCCAAAACAGTCCGTATTTCACCGCAACTGATGGGCGGGATGGAGTTAGAGGCCCAGATAGGTAGTCATGCCTTCGACGGCGAGCTTGGCGCCGGCTACGGCGTGAACAACCGTCAGCGGGCCGTTAACCACGTCGCCGGCGGCAAAGACGCCAGGCACGGTGGTCATACCGTTCTCATCGACCGAAAGCAGGCCACGATGGTCGGTCTCTAGGCCGCCCGTTGTAAGCACAAGCTTGTCTTTGGGCACCTGCGAAGCTGCAATCACAACTGTGTCGGCAGACGCATGGTCGAGCTCTTCCTCGTAGCCCACCACATTGTTGTCCTCGTCAAAGATAGCCGTTTCGAACACCGGACCGTTATCGTCGATGGCGCAGATCGCCTTGCCGCACACAATCTCGGCACCGTCAAGCTCGGTCAGCTCCACCTCGTCATCGATGGCCGAGATATGGCGCGAGCGGGCATACACGGTGACCTTGCGAGCGCCCGAGCGCAGGGCTGTGCGGGCAACATCCATGGCAACATTGCCGGCACCGATGACCGCCACGTTCTGCCCGATTGCCACGCTCGCGGGATCGACCAGGTAATCGATGCCAAACAGCACGTTGCCGCGCGACTCGCCGGGAATACCCAACTTTCGAGCTCGCCAGGTACCGGTACCAACAAAGACCGCATCGTAGCCGTCGCGCAGCAGGTCATCGATGTGCAACGCGCCGCCGATGGTGGTCGAAGGGCGCACGCGCACGCCGAGCGAGCACATCACGTGGCGGTACTTTTGCACGAGCGCACGGGGCAGGCGGAACTCGGGGATACCGTACTCCAGCACACCGCCGATCTCAGGGCGCTGTTCAAATACCGTGACGGCACAGCCCAGCTGGGCCATCTTAATGGCCACGGTAATACCGGCAGGACCGGAACCGACCACAGCAACCTGTTTGCCGCACGACGGCGCGGGCGTCCACTCCTTACGATCCAAATACGCTGTTGAGATATAGTTCTCGATGCTCGAGAAATGTACGGGTGTGCCCTTGCGGCCCTGGATGCACGCGCCCTCGCACTGGCCCGAATGGTTGCAAACCATGGAGCAGACCGCGCTCATGGGATTGTTCTGGAACAGCAGCTCGCCCGCTTCTTCTAGACGACGCTGTTTGAACAGGTCGATGACCTGCAGAATAGGCGTCTGAACCGGGCAGCCCTTAATCTGACAGAACGCCCTTTTACAACCTAGGCAACGATTCGCCTCTTCGACAATGTGGATAGCCACGCAACTCCCCTTTTTAATGCAATCCAATGGGGGCGACGATAAAGACCCTTCACCGCCGCCCCCATACAGGTAATCTCAATCTGCCGACACGGCAAAAGCCAATGCTATAACTCGCGATGAGAAGCCCCGCAGCGAGCAGACATGTGCTCGAGTGTCGCCAGGCAGTCAGCCGCCGTCGCCGGTACGCTGTTCTCGACCACGCAGGGAATCCCAGGGCAGGCGGCAGCCGCCCAGGCCACCACAGGCTCAAAGTCATATCGTCCCGTCTCGCCCACGCCATGACACACCAGGCGCGAACCCGTACCGTCGCACCATCCGGCTCCGTCCTCGTTATCAACGATCTCAAAATCCTTGGCGTGCAGCACGCGGATCTTACTGCCGCATAAGTAGAGCATGCGCGCGGTGATTTCCTGCGCTTCGTCAACGACACTGGGGTGCAGCAGCGACACTGGGTCATAGATCACGCCGAGCGACGGGCTCGAGACGCGCTCCAGCACCTCACGGCAGCGATCCGGAGTATTAACCGTCTCGTTCCAACCGGGCTCGATCAAAATTTGTCCGCCCACGGCCTCGGCCCGATCGCAGACGTGTGCAAGTCCGTCTGCAAACGCTTCGAGTGCCCCATCGGTCATGCGGTCGTCAGCAACGCGGTTCTGCGCATTGGGGCGACCGGTCTCGGTGCCAACCGGGCATCCGCCGAGCATCTGGGCAAAGTTCAGGCATGCCTCGTACTCGGCAATGTTATCCATGAGCTGTTGGCGATCGGGCGTCGCCAAATTCTTATAGCAGCCGAGCACGGCGACCGAAACGCCCGCCTCGTCGAGCACCGCACGCAAATGGTCGGCAAGCTCGCGGGTCAGGCCGCCTCGATCGATCCCCATCGATGCGTAGAGCACCTTGCTCGGCAGCTGAATGCACGAAAAGCCCAGCTCTCCCGCCATGCGGATGCGTTCCTCGACGGTCCCCTGCGGAAGGTCGTGCAAACGCACACCCGGAGTAATAGCCCCCACGTTATTCACATCCCTTATGAGCGTTGATGCCCGGGGTGTATCCGCCAAACGGGTCCTCGATGGAGCACACGCCCGAGGGGGCGAGCGGATCGCGCTTACCGGCCAGCTTGTCGTGATGCATGGTCTCGATATAGGCAAGCACCAGCGGCGCCACACCCTTTGCATCATTTTTGACCACGGGCTCGCTCATGTAGTAATCAAACGTGCCCTCGCGGTGCGCGGTGTTTCCCAAGCCCGCAACCAGGCAGATGTTGTCGAGCGCCAGCTGCCCGTCACACTCGGACAGGCAGGTTTCGCAGATGCCATCGAAGGCGCGACGGCCGTACTGATAGTAACGCTCGCCCAGCACGCCCAGACGCACGCCCTTCATGATGGCGTTGGCAAAGATGGCGCTGCCCGACTCCTCTAGGTAGTTAGGGGCGATATTGGGCAGGTTGATGACCTGGTGCCACATGCCGGTCTTCTCGTCCTGATACGGCAGCATGGCGTCGATCAGATCGTGGAACATCTTGCGGATCTCGTCCTTCTCGGCTGACATCGAAGGCGGCATGAGCTCCCACGTGTCGATGAGCGCCATGGCGAACCAGCCCTCGGCGCGCAGCCAGAAGTTAGCCGAAAGGCCGGTGACCGGGTCGCACCAGAACTGTTTGCGACTCGCGTCGTAAGCGTGATAGTACAGACCGTTGAGGGGGTTGCGCATCAGGTCATGCACAACCTGGAACATATGGAAGCTGTCCGAGCAGGCACGACGGTTGTGGAAGCTCAGCTCATACTGCATGTAGAACGGCTGCGCCATATACATGCCGTCGAGCCAGATCTGGTTGGGGTAGACGGCCTTGTGCCAAAACACGCCCTCTTTGGTGCGCGGCTGGGTTTCGAGCTGGCGGTAGATGGTATCCATGGCGGCGCGATACTTGGGCTTGCCCACCAGGTCATACAGCTTGTAGAGGGTCTTGCCCGCATTGACGTTATCGAGGTTGTACTCCTGCGGGTTGTAATGCTTGATGGTACCGTCGTCCTGGACAAAGAAATCGATGTAGTCATCGGCGAACGTCAGGTAGCGCTGCTCACCCGTAATCTCATACAGCTCGATGAGCGCCTTGATCATGCAGCCGTCGATATAGTTCCAGGTGTTCTCCTTGCCGGCGCGAATCTTTTCGATATTCCAAGCCGGCGCCTGCGGCGTAGAGGTTTCGATCAACTGCTCGATATAACGGTCCAGGATTTGATTGCAACCCATTGCTGTCCCCTCTGACATAAACGATAGGTGAACGTTACCCTTAGTGTAACGCGAACGGGGAATATAGGGTGAACGTTAACCCTATATTCCCCGCAAACGGCAGACTTTTAGCGGCAAACGGCGGTGAGACCCGCGGCGATGCGATGCGCCAGGCGCTCATAGCCGGCAGGACTGTAATGCAGACCGTCCGGCATATAGAGCTCGCGGTGCTCTGGCAAAAACGGGCTGATGCCACTTTGCGCATACAGGTCAATCACCGGAACGGAGTAGCGGTCGCAGACTTCGAGCATCGCCCGCACGTAGGCGACCTGCGTCAACCCCAGGTGATTGAGCTCATCGCTTGCCGGGATATCCTTCTCGTGCTTACCGCTCGTCTTGCACGGCGTCATAAACACGAGCTTTGCCCGAGGCGAGCGTGCCGTGATGGTGCGGATCAGGTAATCGAGCGCACCGTAGAACTCATGCACATCGGTACTGCCCAACTCGCCAAGCGGCACGTTGCGGCTAAAGTCGTTGACGCCGCCAAAGACAATGTAGATATCGGCCGCATCGTCGATACCGTCCAGGCGCTCGACAAACGAATCGCTGCGGTCGGCCTTGACGGCGATACGCGAGCCCTTGATGCCAAAGTTCTCGATGACCGCGCCTCCCAGCAACGCGCCCAGATGCGAGGTCCACGAGATGTCGTTGCCTCCCCCACCGCAGCCGTTGTCGCCCCAGGTCGTTGAGTCGCCAAAGCAGCAAATGGTCGATTCACTCAAGCTCTTCGTTTCCATAATCTTCTCCTCATCCGCCCATTGGCGGCCATACAGGTACGTACCGTTTATTTGCAGCATGCCGAGGGGCTATGCACGGTCGCATTTCGCAACGTGCGAATCGAGCCATTCGATATCCTCGACAAGATGTGTCACTCCCAGATGGTGTCCACCCGGACACACCTCGTGCCGCAGAGCATCTCTGCGGCCCAGCAACTTGTAGGCATCGCGCACGATCTTGAGCTGTTCATCGACATTTTTCAGCCCGCGCGAACCGTTCAGATGATCTTCTTCGCAGCTCTGCACTAACAACGGGCGTGGCGCAATAAGCGAGGCAATATCGCCCATGTCGAGCAAGCGCCAAAGTCCGGGTGTGTAGTTGCAGCTGCAATTGCCGTTGAGGTGCAGCAGCGAATCATCGACACCGTACAGGTAGCCCGAGACAAACGTCTTGCATACGCGTGGGTCGAGCGCCGCCAGATACAGCGTCATGTATCCGCCGCCCGAAAAGCCAAAACAGCCCAGGTCGTCCATGGCAATGTCGCCGCGCGCCTCTAGGTAATCGATCAGACGCATGTTATCCCAGGCGTTGAGACCCGCAACGGTAAGTCCCAGCGGCTCGGCCATGCGCGCCTGGTTTAGGCACGTGCCGCGCAGAAAGCTGTTCTCGTCATCGCCCTGGCCCTTCCAGTCACGACGGTATCCCCAACCGCGTGCGTCGGGGCAGACGGTCACGTAACCCATACGCGCCAAACGCAGACCGTAGTCGAAATTGAACTTACGCACAGCATCATCGACCGCCGGCACGCCCGTCACGCCCGCAACACTTGCGGCGCCTGCTCCCTGATGGCCATGCGGGCAGATATAGCAACACTTGCGGCCGTGTGCATCGAGCTTAGGCGACTGCGGCTCGAGCAGGTAGAACGGCATCCAAACATCGCGCTCGACCTGCAACATCGCATGGGTGCGCACGATGCCGCCGGCAACCCGCACGCGGCTGAGCTCACGAATCTCAATCGGGACGCGGTCCATAAGCGAAAGGCCCAAAACATCGTACAGACGAGTCCTGGTCGCAATCTTCCATGCCTCAAAATCTGCAGGAGTCTTGCCCGTAAAAGCAGCCGAACGCCCCTCGCGCTTCAGCCGGGCACGCAGCGCAGGTTCGTCTTCGCAGTACGTCTCGATGTGCACGGTGCGGCCGTTGGCAGACAGTTCAGCCGTCTCAACCGCATCACCGTCGCCGCCCTCGGGATCCCAGCCATCCCCACCGGCAAGCACCTGCTCGCGAGCGTACCCGGCGGCAGCCATCACATCGAGTTCATTCGCCCACGGCACCCAGCCGGTAGTATCACCCGCCGGCCCATGCAGAATCGCGCCAGCATACTGCACGCAGTTGTGTGCCGCCGGCTTATTCCAATCCCACCAGCCTTCGCGCTTGATATGTCGCCCCAGCCAGCAATCGATCAGCACAGTTTGCGCCCATTCGCGCCAAGGACGACCCAGGTAGACCGAATCCGGCGCCACGCCATCCGGAGCTGTAAACGAACAGCCGTGGAACACAAAGCCGTGCGGCTCGCCTTCGGGCGTCGACGCCGCCGTCACGTAGCCGTTCACGTCCATATCGCGGTTGAGCGAGCGAATCTCGCACCCCTCAAAGTAGGCACGCGCGCCGCCAAAGATAAAGTCGACATCGCCCTCGATCCGGCAACGTCGAAAATACTGGCGCCCCACCCGGCGCGGCGCATACTGTTTGGGTCCTATAAACCCGCCCGGTTTGGCCTCATGCGGCGGCAGCGGACCCAAAAACAGCGTGTCTTGGTGTCCCTTAATGCAGCAGGCATCGACAACCAGACGGTCGCCATCAGCATACAGGGCAATCGCTTGACCGACCTCGCGCCCATCGCCCGCATCGTTTTCGATCGTGAGGTTCTCGAGCCGTACGTCGTCGGCATCGACCAAAACGGTATAGGTCCTAAACGTGCCGAGCGTGCCGTCGACGCCCGAGCCGTCCTCCGAAGGCATCTTGGCACCCAGGCTGCCCACGATACGCACGCTGTCGGCCGTCTCTCCCTCAATCGTCACATGCGAGCGATGAATCTCGACCCGCTCGCAATACTCGCCCGGATCGACGCGAATCATCACCGGTTGCTCGGCATCCGGATAGAGCTGATCGGCTGCCGCCAAGGCATCGGAAATCGTTGGATACGCTCCTGCCGCAGCCCTCGAAACGCGCAGCGTATAGATACTTTCGCTCATCGTCCATCACGCTCCCATGCAACGAACTGCTCGGGCCAACCCTGAACCTGTGGCTGAATATGCTCGGCGCAGCCCTTAAATGCCGTTTGGGCCGTGGCGAGCGATGCCCCATGCTTTCCATGCGGAAAGACATGTAGGCTAAAGCCAATCCCGTGGTCGGCAAGAGCCTGCGCAAGAAGGAGGCTATTTTGAACTGGTACCGATGCATCCTCGGCGGTATGCCACAAGAACGTACGGGGGAAGCCATCGCCCACCATATTCTCGATCGACAACTTTTGAGCCAAAGCGCCATCGGCACCCGTTAGGTGTTCAAACGAACCACGATGAGCATAGGCCCCCGAGCTTACGACCGGATAGCCCAAGCAAAGTGTGTCAGGCCGAATCGACTCAGGCGATGCCGAAATCGACTCTGCAAGCCAGGGTTGGTCCCAAAGCGCCCCGAGCAAGCCAACTAGATGCCCACCGGCCGAAAAACCCATGACCGTAATCCGATCAGGATCGACACAGTACTCTGCCGCATGGCTTCGGACGGTATCGACCGCCCGCGCGAGTTCTTGCAATGCCAGCGGATAGACAGCCGGAGCAACCGAATAGTTCAGTACAAACGCTTGGTAGCCCATCGCCAACAAACGGAGCGCTACCGGCTCGCCTTCGCGCGGCGAAACGTGATCGTAGCCGCCTCCTGGCACGACCACAACTGCAGGCAGCGGTTTTAAAGCATAAGCATCTTCGGTCGGGGCAAAAACATAAGACGTAATCGTGGCAGACGAGCCATCGACCCCGACAGGAATCGTTTTATTGAGCATGTATTCCCTTTCACCATGATGCGTAGCGCAGCGCACACGGCCGTATCGCACAAGGGCTGCATTGCCGATTTATCCGACAATGCAGCCCTGGTCATCAACCCGAGTTAGGAACGGACAACCTTGTCGACGTTCTGGAGCTGCAGTTCCTCGCCGTCCTGGCCCTCGATCACCACATTTTGCAGGTCGAGTACCTTGACGTTTTGCGCGATGATGCCCTGGCGCACCATGGGCTCAACGCCGCAGGCCATGGCCGGGACAAAGGGCTCGGCATCCGGCGCGAAGGTCACGTGGACATCCTGGAACGTCAGGCGCGTCACTTTGCTCTCGGGCAGGCCCGTGATGTAAGCAGCAGCCGCGTGGCAGTTAGTAGCCTCGATATCACAAAACGTCGTGGCACCAAAGCCAGGTGTGCGGTCGTCGACGGGCAGTGCCTCGCGAGACTGCACGTAGTCGGTCTTGCCGTCCTTGTCGCAGAAGTAGAACGAGTTGACCACGAAGGGCGTAAGCACCTCGTCCATACGAATGTGCTCGAAGGTGATGCCCTCGTTGACGGCGTCCTTGCCGCGACCGCGGCGGGTCTTGACGCGCAGGCCGCGGTCGGTGCGCTCAAAGAGGCACTTGCTCACGGTAAGGTCCTTGATGCCGCCGGCAGCCTCTGAACCCAGGACCACGGCGCCGTGACCATCGTGCATGTAGCAGTGAGAGATCAGCACGTCGTGCGTGGCGGGACGAAGCTCGGGCTCAATGCCCAGCTTGCCGCTCTTGACGGCGATGCAGTCGTCACCCACCGAGAACTGGCAGCCCAAGATGCGGACAAAGCCGCAGCTCTCAGGATCGAAGCCGTCGGTGTTGTGGGAGTTCTTGGGACCCTCGATGGACAGGCAGAGCGCATCGACGTGCTCGCACAGGATGGGGTGGATGTTCCACGCCGGGCTGTTGCGGACGGTGAAGCCGGCAAGGCTCACGTTTTGGCACTCGGACAGGAAGATCATGCGCGGACGGGCGACCTCGCGGCCCTCCTCCGGGCGAAAGATGTTCTTAAAGTCCTTGTTCCACCAGTTGTCCTCGGCAAAATCGGTCTGACCGTCAATCGCGCCGCGACCATAGATGCACACGTCGTGCACGCCCAGACCCGTAAAGGTAGAACAGTAGGTCGAGAAGCTCTCCCCCTCCCAGCGGCCCAGGGGCAGCATATCGGTACCGGCATAACCGGCGCCCTCGTTGCCCGTGACCGTTCCCGGAATGTAGGCAAGCGCGGCACGATCGTGGCGGGCCAGCAGCACCGCTCCCTCGGCGAGCTCGATGTTGATATTGCTCTTAAGGAAGAGAGACTTGATGCGATAACTACCGGCGGGGATCAGCACGCGGCCACCCTTGGGGCAGGCCATGATGGCAGCCTGGATGTTGGTGGTGTCATCATGCTCGGCATCGCCCTTGGCGCCACAGTCGCGAACGTTGATGGTAAAGGGCTCAGCCGGCGTGGTGACACCTACGCTCAGCTCACGCTCGCCACAGACAAAACGGACCAGGTTGCGCTTGCCGGGGGTCAGGCCGTCGACATAGGTCTCGACCGTATTCGTGGTACCGGCGGGCTCGTCGTTGACAAAGATCTCCCACGTATCGGCGCAGGTAAAGTAACCGCCGTCGTCAAGCTCGATAACCGCCGCGCGCGCGTTGCGCCAGATAACGTTCGTCTCCATGGGTTTCTCCCTCAAAAAGATGCTCTAAAGGCAAATTGTACGCTGTTGAAAAAGGGCCGTGCCTGCCGGCGGAATTCCGGTGGCACGGCCCTGTGATTTGGACGATATGTCGGCCTTACTCGGCGGGAGTTACGCTACCGTCCTGGAAGCCAACGTTGTTGTGGGCAAAGCAGTCCTCGTACTTAAAGCCGGAGAGCTCCTCGCAAAGCGCCTTGACCTCGGGCTTGACGTCGGCCATCTTGCCACCCTCCTTGACTCGGTGAATCTCGTCGCAAAGGACGTCGCACTGCTCCTTGTCGATCTTGATGCCGCGGGCAAGGACGGCCGCAAGCAGGAAGAAGCCGGCGCAGCCGATGATCATGTAGCCGCAGATATACAGAGGCACGGTAGCGGGCTGGGTCACGGCGTCGCTATTGCCGGCGGTCTGAATGAAGCCGGAGGCAGCAAGGACGATAGCCCACACGTTGACGGCGATAGCCTGGGCGATCTGCTGGCAGAGCTGCTGCGCGGAGCTGTAGATGCCCTCGCGACGACGCAGGGTGATGAGCTCATCGACATCGGGGATGTAGTTGAGCAGAACATCGGGCAGGTACTGGAAGCCGACGTAGAAGAACTTCCAGATGGCGAAGATGATGGGGTAGGCGATCATGGCGATGGCGACCGTGGAGGTGCCATTGATCTGACCAAAGGCGAAGTAGTTGTAGGCGATGATGCACGCAGCGCAACCGACGTTGGCCAGGTACCAAGACTTGTGGAAGCCCTTCTTGGCCATGAGAGCGACCCAGATGGCGGTGCAGACGATAGCGACGACCTTGCCAGGCATCTCCATCACGGACTCGTAGGACTTAGGAATCTGCAGGCAGTAGACGATGAAGAAGGACAGGCAGGCAGACCAGCAGGCAGCAGCGAGCTTCGTGGAGACCTGTGCGTACAGGACCTTGCGGAAGGACTTGTTGCGGAAGGTGGAGATTACGTCGATGAAGAACTTCTTGATACCCTCGCCGACGCTCTCGATCTTCTCCTGAGCGACCTCCTCGGGGGTGTGCTCCCACGTGGACAGGTACACGCAGAGCAGCGAGATTGCCATGACCGAAGCGTTGATCGTAGCGATGATGAAGTAGCTGAACGGGTTGGTCTCGCCGAAGGTGCCAAAGCCGAAGCCCACAAGTGCAGCCATCAGGAAGCCGGCGGCGTTACCAAAGAGATGCTTGTAGCCGGTGAGGTACGTACGCTCCTTGAAGTCGTCGGTCATCTCGATGGTAAGCGGCGACAGGTTGGCGGTGCAGAACGTATACGCGACGTTGTAGATCAGGTACAGCACAAAGTAGTACGGGAAGCCAAACGGCGTAGCCACGAAGATGAGCGGCTCGGCGATCATCATCGGGATGGCCAGCAAGATCCAGAAACGACGACGACCAAAGATGCGGCCAATCTTGGTGGCATAGAAGTTATCGGCCACAAAGCCCATCAGCGGGCAAAGAATAGCGTTGACATAGATGGCAAACGAGCTGATCAGTGCAGCCTCGCCTGCGGACAGGCCACACTCCGTGGACAGGAACAGCACCATGTAGCTGTGCGTAAAGGTCAGGGCACCGGAATTGAGCATACCGCCCATACCAAAGCCCAAGCGCGTCCAGAATGTGATCTTACGCTTTTTTCCGATCTTATTAGTCATCGAGCTCCCTCTCTTTTCTCGATTGTCTTGTAACAAGACATTTGAGTCCACACTGACATCTGTCTGCCCAGCATTCAGGGTGAACGTTTAGTTAGATTATGCGCGATTGCTTACGACAGGTGAACGTTCACTTGCATATTATCCCCGAACGGTCGATTATTACCGCCGAACGGACACAATTGAGATCCTCACACCTATTTTCTGCTGGTAAGGGTGCCATGCTGGACAGCCATGAGATAGGTGAACGTTTATCAGATTTTCCAACATATTCACTTAACCACGAAGCGAAAAAGCCCCGCCGGGATCACTCCCAACGGGGCAGACGACATCTCGCTATGCTTGGGCGCACTTGCCGCTACAAGCAGACGCCGTCCTTCCAGATACTGATCTCGTGACAGCCACGGCGCTCAGCACTCGTGAGCTTACCGCTCGCCGTCTCCAGCACCAGCTGGTACAGATCGTGGGCAGCCTCGTCGAGCGTGCGCTCACCCGTGGCAATCACGCCAGCGTTAAAGTCCATCCAGTTGGCCTTGTGGTCGCACAAACGCTGATTGGTGAACACCTTGAGCGTAGGCGCCGGCGCGCCAAACGGTGTGCCGCGGCCGGTCGAGAACAGAATCACGTGGCAGCCGGCAGCCGTCAACGCCGTGGTGGATACCATGTCGTTGCCCGGACCGCACAGCATGTTCAGGCCGTGTTTATTTGCCTGGCCGGCATACGGCAGCACGTCGACGATGGGGGCAGATCCGCCCTTTTGCACGCAGCCGCAGCTCTTGTCCTCGAGCGTGGTAATACCGCCGTCCTTGTTGCCGGGACTCGGGTTCTCATAAACGACCTCGCCGTGGCTAATAAAGTAGTCCTTAAAGCCATTGAGCATGTCGGAGGCAGCGTTAAAGACCTGCTCGTTCTCGCAACGGTCGAGCAGGATGCTCTCCGCGCCAAACATCTCGGGCACCTCGGTAAGCACCGACGTGCCGCCGCGGGCGACAACCATATCACTCACGCGACCGATTGTGGGATTGGCGGTAATGCCCGAAAGGCCGTCGGAGCCGCCGCACTTAAGTCCAATAACCAGCTCGGAGGCCGGAATGGGCTCGCGCTTGGCCTGCTTGGCGAGGTCTGCCAGTTCGGCCAGAATCTTGTGGCCCTCGATCTGCTCGTCGGCTACATCCTGGCAGGTGAGAAAACGAACGCGCTCGTGATCGAAGTCACCGAGCTCGTCGAGCACCTGCTGGTGTGTGCAGTTCTCGCAACCGAGCGACAGGAACAGCACGCCGGCCGCATTAGGGTGACGCGAGAGCGCCACCAGCAGACGACGGGTCTGGGCATGGTCGGCGCCGGTCTGCGAGCAACCGAACGGATGCGGGAAGTAGTAGACGCCCTCCAGCGAGCCATCGACCAGATCCTGGGCCTGCTCGCACATGGCACGGGCGACTTCGTTGACACAGCCGACCGTGGGGATGATCCACAGCTCGTTGCGCGTCGCGGCACGACCGTCGGCGCGGCGGAACCCCATAAAGGTCTCGGGCTCAACCGGCTCAACGACCGGATGTGTGGGGTTGTAGGTATACTCGACCTCGCCCGAAAGGTTGGTCTTCATATTGTGCGTGTGAAGCCACTGACCGGGCTGGACATCGCCCGTCACATGACCGATAGGAAGGCCGTACTTAATGACGTCCTCGCCGGCGGCAATCGAGCGCACAGCCATCTTGTGGCCTTGCGGAATATCCTCTGCGGCCACGACCTCGCCCACCCCGGGAACCGCGACGGCAGTGCCCTTGGCAAGCGGCGACAGCGCAACGATCACGTTATCGGCCGGATTGATCTGGATAGTATTCATTACAAATGGTCCTAACCCTACAGGTTGAGCAGAAGTCGAAGCGCGGGCATGCCGTCCCGCGCCCGCGTCCGCGCCGGAAATTTACGCCTGAGCGTTGGCGAAGGCCTGCTTGGCGCCCTCGGCACGCACGACGGCGAGCGCACTGACGACAAACTCCTCAAGACCGGCGATCTGCGTAAGGTCCTCGCCCCACATCTGCTCGTTGGTGAGCACGTCGTGCACCAGCTGGGCATCGTCGGCGCCGGCATGGGCGGCGTAGAAGTCGAGCACGAAGGCGTCGTCCTGAGCGGTGTACTCGGTGCCGTCGGAGCGACGCAGGTGCAGGCCGTCGCCCTCGCGGGACACGAGCTCCTGCGTGTAGAAGGAGATGAGCGTAGCGAGGCTCGTCGCCAGGCACTTGGGCAGGTTGCCGGTCTCGGCAACGTAGTCCTTGAGCGTGGGCAGGTCGCGAGCGCGCCACTTAGCCGTGGAGTTGAGGCAGATGGAGAGCAGCGCATGATCAATAAACGGGTTGTCGAAGCGGTTTTCGACGGCGGCGGCAAAGGCCTTGCAGTCCTCGACATCTAAGTCGGCGGCAAGCGTCGGAATGACCTCGTCGTAGAGCATGGTGTTCATGAAGCCGCGAATGGTCTCGTCATGCATGCAGTCGCGCACGATATCAAAGCCGGCAACCCAGGAACCCGGAACGAAGGCGGTGTGGGCACCGTTGAGGATGCGGACCTTGCGCTTTTTGTACGGGGTGACGTCGGGAGTCACAAAGACACCCGGAAGACCAGCCTTCACAAAGGGAAGCTTCTCGGCAAGCGACTCGTCACCCTGGATGCCCCACATCTGGAAGGGCTCGCGCACGGCCAGGAAGGGATCCTCGTAGCCCAGACGCTCAGCCACCGCGGCGGCCTCGGATGCGTCGCGGATACGACCCGGTACGATGGTGTCGACGAGCGTGGTGCAGACGGTGCAGTCGTTAGCCATCCACTGCGCAAACTCGTCCTCCCAGCCCCAGTCGCTCACATACTGGTTCATGATGCGCAGCAACTCCTCGCCGTTGTGATCGATGAGCTCGCAGGCGAGGACGATGACGCCCGGCTTACCGGCAGCCCAGCGGGTGTGGAGCACCTGGGCAAGCTTGGCGGGGAAGCTCGCAGGTGGCATGTCGTCGGCCTTGCAGGACGGGTCATAGGCGATACCGGCCTCGGTGGTGTTGGAGACGATGATCTCTAGGTCGTCGGAGACAGCGACCTCCATCATGGCGCGGTAGTCGTCCTCACGATACGGGTTAAGGCAGCGGCTGCAGGCGCTGATCACGCGGGACTCGTCAACCGTGTTGCCGTTCTCCTTGCC
Organism: Collinsella aerofaciens; assembly: GCF_025289055.1. Classification (GTDB taxonomy): domain Bacteria; phylum Actinomycetota; class Coriobacteriia; order Coriobacteriales; family Coriobacteriaceae; genus Collinsella. The sequence goes on along the minus strand of NZ_JAESIQ010000008.1, from coordinate 29,172 downwards.
GCGCACCAGCACGGTGTACAGATCGTCCTGGGCATTGATACCGTCGGCAAAGCCAAAGGCACCGCTGATGGGCTGCACCATGACGACCTTGCCGTTCCAGCCGGTGGCCTCGTTGCCCATGTCAAAGAAGCGGTCGACGAAGGCGCGCAGGAAATTGCCCTCGCCAAACTGTAGAACCTTCTCGGGAGCGTCCTTGGGCAGCAGATAGCCCTTGTAGCCGATCTTCTCGAGCGCATCGTAGCTGATGTTCTCCATCTGTGTCTCTCCTTAGATAGCTGTTAGCGTGCAAGCAAAACGGGGGCGCCGTGTGTGGCAACGGCGCTCCCGTGTTCGATGTGATTCGATGCGGGCTTAGGCCTCGACGGTGTCCAGGTCAAAGCCAAAGTAGCGGACCGCATTGTTGTAGCTGATGTCGCGCACAACCTCGCCCAGCAGCTCCATGTCGGCCGGGTACTTGCCCTGCTCGACCCACTCGCCGATCACGCTGCACAGCACGCGACGGAAGTACTCGTGGCGCGGATAGGACAGGAAGGAGCGGGAATCGGTAAGCATGCCCACAAAGTTGCCCAACACGCCCTCGTTAGCCAGAGCCGTAAGCTGCTCGCGCATGCCGACCTCGTTGTCGTTGAACCACCAGGCGGAGCCGTTCTGGATCTTACCGGCAGTCGGAGCCTCCTGGAAGCAGCCCATGACGGTATCGATCATGGTGTTATCGATGGGGTTCAGGCTGTACAGGATGGTCTTGGGCAGGCCGCAGGTCTCCTGGATGGAGTTGAGGAAATCGGCGAGCTGGTCGGACGGCGTGTAGTTGGAGATGCAGTCGTAGCCGGTGTCGGGACCGAGCTTGGCGAACATGGCGCGGTTGTTGTCGCGCTTGCAGCCAAAGTGCAGCTGCATGGCCCAGCCCAGACGGACATACTCACCGGCAACGAACTGCATAAAGGCAGTCTTGTACTTGAGGACTTCTTCCTCGGTGAGCGGCTCAGCAGCCAGGCCCTTGGCAAAGATGGCCTCGATCTCGTCGGCGGTAGCCGGGACGTACATGACGTAATCGAGTGCGTGGTCGGAGGCGCGGCAGCCCAGCTCGTGAGCAACGTCGTAGCGCTTGGAAATGGCAGCCTTCATGCCCTCAAAGTCGCTGACCTCAACGCCGGCAACCTCGGAAAGGTGCTTGCAGTAGTCGGCAAACTCCTGGCCGCGCTCGATGCGCAAAGCGGCATCGGGGCGCATGGCGGGAACGATCTGAACGTCAAAGCTGTCGTCGGCGGCAATCTTCTTGTGCCACTCAAAGCTGTCGGCGGGGTCGTCGGTAGTGCAGATCATGCGGACGTTGGACTGCTTGATCAGGTTGCGGCAGGTAAAGCTAGCCTCAGCGAGCTTGGCGTTGGCAAGGTCCCAGACCTCCTGGGCAGTCTTGCCATTGAGGACGCCCTCGTAGCCAAAGTAGCGCTTAAGCTCCAGGTGGCTCCACTCAAAGACGGGGTTGCCAACGCAGCGACCCAGGGTCTCGGCCCACTTTTGGAACTTCTCGCGAGCAGGGGCGTCGCCAGTGATAAAACGCTCGTCGACGCCGTTGGCGCGCATCAGGCGCCACTTGTAGTGGTCGCCGCCCAGCCAAACCTCGGTGATGTTCTCGAAACGCTTGTCCTCCCAAATCTCCTTGGGAGAAATGTGGCAGTGATAGTCGACGATGGGCATGCCCTCGGCAAAGTTGTGGAACAGCTCCTCACCGGTCTTGGTGCTCAGCAGGAAATCCTGATCGTCCATAAAGTTTTTCATCAAACAGCCCCTTTGCTGGCAACGCGGGCGCACGGCGCGCTCGTTATCCTTTAGGTGAACGTTCACCATACTAATCCATTACGACTCAAAAGGTGAACGTTCACCTAACAACCATGGGGTGAACGGTAGGTTTTGCCCGTTCAACGGTTGCCGGAGCTGTGACTTGCATGCATTGCGGACCGGTTGGCGTCCCCGAACACCGAACTTGAGCGCTTTTGCTCAGGTGGGTCATGTCCCGACGTACATTTTTGGGAGTATTCAGCATTGGAGCGCGCCGTGCGCCATCCTCAGCGTCCTATTTGGAACGCAGATAGCGCCCGATCGGCATAAAAAGTGCCCCCGATGGCAAATTACGCCATCGGGGGCACTTAAAACAGTCGTTCTGCACCTCATTCAGGGCATGCCAATGCTGAATACTCCCAAAAATGCACGTCGCAAGAGGGGGTACCTGCTCAATCGGCTAAATACCCGCAAGTTCGCAGTAGCGGTCGACATTGCTGGCAAATACCATCTCGACGGCGCCCTTCTGGACGGGCACCGTCGGGGTCCTTCCCCACAGCAGATAATCGCCCAGCGTCTTAGCGCCGCGATACGCCAGGCTCGTCGGGTCCTTATAGACAATATTGGTAAAGATACCGCGGCGCAAGGCCAGAGCACTTTCGGGAAACAGGTCGTTGCCGATCACCATGACCTGACCGGCCTTGCCGGTCGAGACGAGCGCGTCGGCAACCACTTCGGAACCAACGGCAAAAACGCTACAGATAAGTTCGGGGGCGTCCGGCGCACTCAAGCGCTTTTCGAGCTCATGCTCGAGTTGTTTGACTTGCGCATGGGCACCTGCAAGATCCTCAACCTGCCAGGGAACATTGTGCTCGCGAAGGTAATTGTGGAAGGCGCGGGCGGTTAGATAGTGCGAATCGGTATATGGGTCGCCTGTCAAAAGGAGCACGCGGGCGTCGGCCCCAGAAGCATGGACCAGGTTTGCCGCCTGCTCGGCCATAAGGCTGCCTGCCGTCGAATAATCGGCCAAGCTCGCACCCAAACGATTCAAATGCGGACGGTCGCCGTCGACAAGCTCAATCGTCACGCCCGCCTCGGCGATCTGCCCCAAAAGCTCAGTCGCACGATCGTCGCCCGGCGCATAGGCGAGCAAGCCATCAATCTTCTCGCCCACCTGCAGACGCTCGTCGATTTGCTCGAGTGCATCAGCGTAGCCGCCCACGCCAAATTCAACGCGCTCAACCGTAATGCCCCGGTCGATGACCTCCTGTTCAAAGCGATTGCAGCCTTCCCACAGGTAACGGAAAAAGTACGCTCCTTCGCGCGATGCGCGGGGCAGGCAAAACACCAGATTGATATCCTTGCGGCGCAGGCTTGAGGCACTTGTGTTGCGGTGATAGCCCATGGCCTCGGCCTTAGCGTTCACCTTGGCGCGCACGGATTCGCTCACGCCGGCCTTTCCCGTCAGAGCCTTGTGCACGGTATTGATGGAAACGCCAAGCTCGGCGGCTATGTCCTTCATGGTTACGCGAGCGCTCATGCGGTTACTCCGTTATAGATAAGTTGCCAATTAATAGTCCAGTTAACGATACCCCAAAAATACTCTTCGACTCGCCGTGCTCTCCCTCAAATGCACAAAGCGCCCCGCGAACGGATGCCCGCGGAGCGCTTGGATGTCCGGACCTTATTTGATACCGCGACCCAAGTCTTCGGCGATTTTGTCTACGCCCTTAAGTGCAGCGCACGTCTTTTTGTTGGAGCAATGCCCCGTGCAAACGCCACCCTGAGCGCAGTCGGCGCAGGTGCCCTTGCGGTAGATGCGCACGCACACGGCGACAAACGCAACGCCGATAACAGCCAGTACAACAATATCGATAGGTGCCATAGCAAGCCTCCTCTAGTTAACCATCACTTACTTTACCCCATTCTCCACCTACCAAAAAGGGACAGGTTTATTTTGGTTGGTTTTATCTGCGGAAACGCCACATCTCTCCCACCAAAAAGCCCGGGTATCGCGAAGATACCCGGGCTCGTGGAAAGGGGCTAATCCTTATTTGGACTTAAGCGGAAACTGCGGCGGAAGCGGTGTTGGTCTCGTCCTCGTCCGTCCAAGCGTGCTTGGGCATGGGACGAAAGATCTGGAAGAGCATCGCAACCAGCAGAACGATGGCTACAACCGTCCAAATACCAAACTGGCCAAGGACAAGCAGGTTGTAGAACTGGTTGATGAACAGGCCAATGACCCAGGCAAAGGCGCACTCGTAACCGATGGCGATCGCAGTCCACTTGCCGGAATCCATCTGGTTGCGGATGGTACCCATGGCGGCAAAGCACGGGGCGCACAGCAGGTTGAACGCGCCAAAGGCAACGCAAGCGCCCATGGTCGGGAACATGCCGGCGAACGCGGTCCACAGGCTCGGGTCAGTCTCGGCGGCGTCGGCCACGGACAGCAGCGAACCGGCGGTGGCGACGACGTTCTCCTTGGCGACAAGGCCAGAGACAGTCAGCGCAGTTGCCTGCCAGGTGCCAAAGCCGAGCGGGGCGAAGATCCAGGCAACCAGGTTGCCCAGCATGGCGAGCACGGAGTAGTCCATGAACTCCTCGGGGATGCCTTCCATCGCAGGCAGGAAGCCAAAGGAGCCGTTGTAGCTACCAAAGTTGGACAGGAACCAAACCACGACAGTGGAGGCAAAGATGACCGTGCCGGCCTTCTTGATAAAGGCCCAGCAGCGCTCCCACACGTGCAGCGCCCAAGAGCGGATCGCCGGGAAGTGGTAGGCGGGGAGCTCCATAACGAACGGCGTCGGGCGACCGGCGAAGAGCTTGGTCTTCTTGAGCATGAGGCCCGAGGCGATGACGGCAAAGACGCCCAGGAAGTAGAAGAGCGGGCTAATCCACGCGGCGGTGGTGGAAGAATCGCCGATGATAGAACCCATGAGCAGGGCGATGATCGGCAGCTTAGCGCCACAGGGAATGAACGTGGTGGTCATGACCGTCATGCGGCGGTCCTTCTCGTTCTCGATGGTCTTGGTGGCCATGACGCCGGGGACGCCGCAGCCCGAGGACACGAGCATGGGGATAAAGGACTTACCGGACAGGCCAAAGCGGCGGAACACGCGGTCCATGATGAAGGCGACGCGGGCCATATAGCCGCAGTCCTCCAAGAAGGACAGCATGACGAACAGCAGGAACATCTGCGGGACGAAGCCGAAGATGGCGCCCAGGCCGCCGACGATGCCGTCGCAGACCAGCGAATCGACCAGGCCACCGTCCTCGGTGCCGCCCGCCACAAGGGCGTCGTGCACCACGGTGGTGATACCCGGGACATAGGGGCCGTACTGTGCCGGGTCGACCGAGTCGGCATTGTCACCCGCAGCCTCGACGGCCGCGTCGTAGGCGTCGCGACCCTGGCCGAGCACATACCAACCGTCGGTACCGAAGAGCTGGTCGTTGGTGAAGTCGGTCACCGTGCCGCCCAGGGTAGAAACGGCGATGTAGTACACGCAGAACATGATGACCACAAAGATCGGCAGGCCCAGGATACGGTTGGTAACCACGCGGTCGATCTTCTCGGAGGTGCTCATCTTTGCCGGAGCCTTGGTGAGGCACTCGTCAATGATGTGGGCAATCACGCCGTAACGCTCGCCGGTGATGATGGACTCGGCGTCGTCGTCGCAGTCCTGCTCGCACTGGGCGACCAGCTGCTCCACGCGAGCGGCCTTCTCCTTGGTGAGGTTGATGAGCTTGCAGGCGTCTGCATCGCGCTCAAACAGCTTGACGGCGTAGTAGCGACGCTTGTTGGCGGGAACGCTCGCAGGCAGGTTATTCTCGATGTGGTCCAGAACGTCCTCGATGGAGGAATCGAACTTGTGCTCCGGCACCTGGCCCTTGGAAGCAGCGGACTTCTTGACCTGCTCGAACAGCTCCTTGATGCCCTTGTTCTTAAGAGCCGAGATCATCATGACCGGGCAGCCGAGCTTCTTGGAAAGCTTGTCCGTGTCGATCTTGTCGCCGTTCTTCTCGACCAAGTCGGCCATGTTGAGGGCAACCACCACGGGCAGGCCGGTCTCGATAACCTGAAGCGCCAGGTACAAGTTACGCTCGAGGTTGGTGGCATCGACAACCTGGACGACAACATCGGGCTCGCCGCTCATGAGGTAATCGCGCGAGCATTGCTCCTCGGGGCTGTAGGGGGAAAGCGAGTAGATGCCAGGGAGGTCCGTGATGGTAACGTTCTTGTCGCTTAGGAGCTTGGCTTCCTTTTTCTCAACCGTGACGCCGGGCCAGTTGCCAACGTAGCCGTTGGCGCCGGTAATCAGGTTGAAAAGCGTGGTCTTGCCGCAGTTGGGGTTACCCGCCAGCGCGACATGGATCTGAGAATCCGCCATTCAATCCTTCTTCCTTGTGTGCCTGCGCTGCTTTCTCCGCGCAGGCTGGATAATGTGCTTCAAAGATGCTGCATTAAGTTAGAAAAACCTAACTTTATCTGCAGAAATATGCGCCGCGAGTCCTTACTGAACCTCGACGACGGCGGCCTCCTCCTTGCGGATGGAAAGCTCGTAGCCGCGCACGTTGATCTCGACCGGATCACCGAGCGGTGCAACCTTCACGACCTTGAACGAAGTGCCCTTGATGAGCCCCAGGTCCATAAGGTGGCGGCGAAGCGCACCCTCACCGTGAAGCTTGACGATGGTGGAGCTCTCGCCCACCTTAACGTCACCCAACGTCTTCATCCTCTTGTCCCCCTTTCGGTTTTTATGAAATGCTGCGGACTAACCGACGGTCATGATGTGCATGGCAACCTTGGAATCGATGCCAAAGCGTGCGCCCAGCACCGTGACGATGATATTGGCGCCACTCGAGCTCACCACGTGGATTTCGCTGCCCTCGACAAAGCCGAGGTCCTTGAGGTGGTGCTTCATGTCCTCATTGCCCTTTACACGAGACACGCGCACGGTTTCGCCCGCTTTTACCATCGAAAGCGGCATGGCCGGCATCTGCGGTCCGCAAGACATGAGTGGCTCCTAACGTCAGTTCGTCCTCAACATCGACGCGATAAAAGTTAACCACGTCTATGTTCGCTTTAGTAAACTAGCACGTGGTTAACTTTTTGGAAAGGGTCTCTATTCAGTTTTCGAAAAAGTTTCCTATACGAAACAAAAAGGCGCGGCAAAGAGCTGTCCTTTGCCGCGCCCCGTCATGCTTAGAGCGAGAGGTTTCTGATCAACGTGACGCAGGAGGCCTCATCCACGCCCGAAACACGAAAGACGACGCTCTCGCCGCACTCACCATAGAGGGCCATGAGCCCCATAACGTCGCGGCCATCCGTGTGGCGATCGCCGATACTGACTGACACGTCGCTACGATGCTTGGCAATGATGTCATAGAGCAGCGCAACCGAGCGGGCATGCAGTCCCAACGGATCTTTAATCGTCTTTGTAAACTCGACCATGTCCCCTCCCGCGGCATCGCACATTCGGCCGGCAAACCCAGCCACGTGGTAGTTATTGTAGCGTTAGATGCTTGTTGAGGGCGGGACGGAAATCGCATCCCATTTCGAGCGTCAATGATGGGACACAGTTTCCGCCAGAAGGCTCAACCGGAAAGTGCGACCCGTTATTTGGCTGGATTCTGGGACGCAGTTTCCGCTGAGCGACCCTGGCGGAAAGTACATCCCATTCTGGACGCAAATTCCGGGACACAGTTTCCGCGACGTCCGGTCACCCCATGCCCTCACAACCTCGACGCATAAAAAACGAGGGAAGGCACGCGTCCTTCCCTCGTTACGGGCAATATGTAGCCGCTTGCCTACATCAGGCGCAGGCTGACGTCCTTGAGCTGGGCGCCAGAAACGGCACTCGGGGCGCCCGACATGAGGTCGGAGCCGCTGGCCGTCTTGGGGAACGCCATGACGTCGCGGATGGAGTCGGAACCGGTGAGCAGCATGCACACGCGGTCCAGGCCCAGAGCGAAACCGCCCATCGGGGGCGCACCAAACTTGAGGGCCTCCATGAGGAAGCCAAACTGCGACTCGGCGCGCTCCTCGGTAAAGCCCAGGAGCTTGAGCATGGACATCTGCATCTCGGCGTTGTGGATACGCATACCGCCGCCGCCGGCCTCAAAGCCGTCCATGACAAAGTCGTAGGTGCAAGAACCGGCTGCCAACGGGTCGGCCTCGATCTTGGCGATGTCGGTCTCGGTCGGCAGGGTAAAGGGCTGGTGCTCGGCAGCGTAAGCCTTGCGGTCCTCATCCCAATGGAACAGCGGGAAGTTGACGACCCACAGGAAGTCGTGACCCTCGCGCTTGATCTCGAGCGCATTGGCCATGTGGGAACGCATGCCGCCCAGGATCTCGTCAGAGAGCAGGCGCGGGCCGGCGGCGAACATCACAAGGTCGCCGGGCTCGACGTCCATGCGCTCGCGCAGAGCCGCCATCTCCTCGTCCGAGAAGAACTTGACGATGGGGCTGTTGATAGAGCCGTCCTCGCGGAAGGCGATCCAAGCCAGACCCTTGGCGCCAAACGTGGAGGCCACGCCGGCAAGCTTATCGATCTTGGCACGTGCCCAGGCACCGGCACCCTTGGCGTTGATGGCCTTGACGACAGAGCCCTCCTCGTTTGCGGCGGTCGCAAAGACCTTGAACTTGGAGTTGGCGAAGATGTCGGTCAGGTCGACCAAGTGCATGCCATAGCGGGTATCGGGCTTGTCGGAGCCATAGGTGTCCATGGCATCCCAGTAGTTCATGCGACGCAGCGGCGTGGGCATCTCGACGCCCATGCGGCCGAAGGCATCGGACAGAACCTCCTCGAGCGCGCTCATGACATCGTTCTGGTCCACGAAGGACATCTCGATATCGACCTGAGTGAACTCGGGCTGGCGGTCGGCACGCAGGTCCTCGTCGCGGAAGCACTTGGCAACCTGGTAGTAGCGCTCGACGCCACCGACCATGAGCAGCTGCTTCAGGAGCTGCGGGGACTGCGGCAGGGCGTAGAAGTTACCCGGCTGGATGCGGCTGGGGACGATGAAGTCGCGGGCGCCCTCGGGCGTGGACTTGAACAGGGAGGGCGTCTCGACCTCCATGAACTCACGGTTGTGCAGCGCCTCGCGAATGGCAAAGGTGAAGTCGGAGCGCAGCTTGAGGTTGGCCATCATTTCGGGACGACGGAGGTCCAGATAGCGATAGCGCAGGCGGGTGTCCTCGCTGGTCTCGATGCCGTCCTCGATCTGGAACGGCGGGGTGACGGACGTGTTGAGCACCTCGGCGTGGTCGGTCAGGACCTCGATCTCGCCAGTCGCGAGCTTGGTGTTGGTGGTCTCCTCGCCACGGGCGCGCACGACGCCGTGGATCTTGATGGGCCACTCGGGACGCATGGTCTCGGCGATCTTAAAGGCATCGCCATCGGAGTGCTCGGGGTCGAAGGTGAGCTGCGTGATGCCCTCGCGGTCGCGAAGGTCGCAGAAGATAAGGCCGCCGTGGTCGCGGCGACGGCTCACCCAACCGGTGAGGGTAACCTCTTCGCCCACGTTCTCGAAGCGAAGCTCGCCGCAGGTACGGGTGTGCATGGAATGCTCATCGATGGGACGGGTCTGGCTCATACCAGTGATCCTCCTTTATGGATCTGTGCCGCCCCGTGTCGTTCCGGGCGGCGTCGTACAGATTTGCCCAGCCTGCGTAAACCGCGCAGCCGGACATGGCGTTCTATCTTATCGCACCCACGTCGATGTACCGCGAAAAAGTAACTCTTGCCCAAAGACTTGACGGAGACGAAACAATTGGCGCACCGCGGCACCCGCCCGCGCTCGTCACGTGCGACAATATGCCCCAATAAAACAGCACTCGGAAAGGCCCGCCATGACTGCACGCCTCATCGTTATGGATATCGACTCCACGCTCATCAACCAGGAGGTCATCGACCTGTTGGGCGAGGAGGCCGGCGTAGGCGAGCAAGTGGCGAAGATCACCGAGCGCGCCATGCGCGGCGAGCTCGACTTTAAGCAGGCGCTCGAGGAACGCGTGGGGCTGCTTGCCGGCTTGGACGAGAGCGTGTTCGAGCGCACCTTTGAGCGCGTGACGTTTACCCCCGGCGCGCTGGAGCTTGTGCGCTCGGCGCACAGCAAGGGCTGGAAGGTCGGCGTGGTAAGCGGCGGCTTTCACGAGGTCGCCGATAAGATCGTGGCCGCCGCGGGCATCGACTTTTGCCTCGCTAACCGCCTGGAAGTCGTGGACGGCAAGCTCACCGGCAAGCTGGCGGCAGACATCGTGACCAAGGAATCCAAGCTCATCCGGCTGCTGGATTGGGCGGTTGAGTGCGGCGTCGATATGGCACACACCGTGGCAATCGGCGACGGCGCCAACGATATCCCCATGATTCAGGCCGCGGGCACTGGCATCGCGTTTTGCGCCAAGCCCAAAACGCGCGAAGCCGCCCCGTTTGCCATCGACGAGCGCAACCTGATGCTCGCCATGGACATCATCCTGCGTGACTAGCCGATCCGTCTAACAATTGAATCAGTCCGTCCTATAGTTTCCGAACAATTTTGTCTTAGTGTTCGGAAACATACCCTTTGAGTGCTAGACTTTGCGCCGTCGAAGGGAACATATATGGATAAGCGAGACCTAGAGCAGCTGCTGAGCGATGTTGCTGGCGGATCAGTCACCCCTGCCGATGCCCTTACGCGCATCCAGACGGCTCCGACCGCCGATTTGGGCTTTGCGCAGCTCGATCTTTCGCGCGGAGTGCGCCAGGGAGCCGGCGAGGTTGTCTACGGCGCCGGTAAAACCGCCGAGCAAATTGCCGCCATTATCGAAGCGCTGCACGATGCCGGTCAGGAGCGCATCCTAGTCACGCGCCTGGACAGCGAAAAAGCAGCCCGTACCTCGGAGCTCCTCGGCAACGGCATCGACCTGGGATATGTCCCGGACGCGCAGCTCGCCCTCGTGGGCGGCAAGCCCTCCCCCACCGGCAACGGACGCATCGTCGTCGCCTGCGCCGGCACGAGCGACCTGCCCGTCGCCGAGGAAGCCGCGTTGACGGCCGAGTTCTATGGCAACGAGGTCGATCGCCTCTACGACGTAGGTGTCGCCGGCCTGCACCGCCTGCTCGCACATGCCGAGGAACTTGCCCAGGCACAGGTGATCATCGCCATCGCCGGCATGGAGGGCGCACTGGCGAGCGTCGTCGGCGGTCTGGTGAGCTGCCCGGTCATCGCCGTTCCCACCAGCGTGGGCTACGGCGCGAGCTTCGGCGGCGTAGCCGCGCTGCTCGCCATGCTCAACTCCTGCGCCAGCGGCGTTTCGGTCGTCAATATCGACAACGGCTTTGGTGCCGCCTACCAGGCAAGTCTTATCAATCATCTGAGCGCCGGCACATCCCGCGCCCGTTAAGGAGCATTCCATGTCCAACCATCATCACACGCTTATCATCGACGGCACTTCGGGCATCAGCGGCGACATGACTGTCGCGGCCCTGCTCGACCTGGGCGCCAGCGAGGAGCACCTGCGCGAACAGCTCGCCACACTGCCGGTCGACGGCTTTACGATCGCCGTCACGCGTGCAAACAAGCATGGCATCGACGCTTGCGATTTCGACGTCCAGCTTGCAGAGGCGCTCGAGAACCACGATCACGATATGGCCTGGCTCTACGGCAATGAAGCAGCTGCCGAGCACACGCACGAGCATGAGCACCACCATCATGGCCATGGCGAGCACGAGCACTGTCATGAGCACGCGCATGACCACGACCACGAGGGTCACCATCACGCCCACCACCATCACCACCGTTCTTTGGCGGATGTCACCGCCATCATCGATGGCTCGCAGTTAAGCGATGGCGCCAAGCGCCGCGCGCTCGCCATCTTTACCGCGCTCGCCGCCGCCGAGGCCAAGGCCCACGGCAAAACGCCCGAGACCGTCATGTTCCACGAGGTAGGCGCCATCGACTCCATCGTCGACATCTGCTCGGTCGCCATCTGTCTCGATGACCTGGGTATCGAGGACATTGTCGTCGAGTCGCTCTCCGAGGGTCACGGCACCATCCACTGTGCCCACGGCCTTATGCCCATCCCGGTGCCCGCCGTCGTCAACCTATGCCAAGCAGGCAATATCGCCCTCACGCCCGCACCGGTCGCCGGCGAGCTCGTGACGCCCACGGGCGCCGCCATCGTCGCCGCACTGCGCACGTCCGAGCACCTACCGGCCCGCTACCGCATCGAGGCCGTCGGCTACGGCGCCGGTAAGCGCCCCTACGAGGGTTGCTCCGGCACGCTCCGTTGTCTGCTCGTTCACGTGAATGCATAGCCATGGATGCCCGCAAAGAAAAAAGCCGCGCTGCCATCGTTGCGGCGTTCTCCGAGCTGCTACGCGAAGTGGACTACGGCAAGATTACCGTCGGCGACATCATCGCGCGCGCTCACGTAGGCCGCGCGACATTCTACGGCCTCTTTAAGAGCAAAGACGACCTACTGTCCGAGCTCGTGAGCGACATCTGCACCCACGCCCTCGACGACGATGGCACACCGCTCGACGACCCACTCGTGCAGGTCGAGCATATCCTCAACAACCTCTGGGAGCGCCGCCAGGGCGTTCGAGCCCTCGTAGCCGGCGCCGGCTCCCGCGTCTTCGCCGACTGCTTACGCAAGACCATCATGTCACGAGCAGCCGAAACCGTCCCCGCCGACTCCACAGGCCCCGCTGGCACCATGGACCGCAGTTTCTTACTACACCACATAGCCTCAAGCTTCGTAGCCACCGTCCAATGGTGGGCCTGGCACAACTTCCAAGCAGACAAAGCCGACGTAGCCAAAGACTACTTATCAGCCATAAAACCCCTCTTCAACTAAGTAAGAACATCATCCCAAAGCATCGCCCCAACCCAGGGCGCCACGCATCCCAAAGTGTCAACAACAGCCCAACGCCCCTATCAGCAACAAGCCCCTCCCATCCAAATTCAGATTTATATGTTGGGTTGCTTGTTCGAACACAACTAGGATCCCGCAGCTGCCCGCATGGGGTAACTTCCCGGCGCATTCCGCAGGACGCAAGAAGCCCTCGCCGCACGAAGTGCGCAGCGAGGGCTTCTTGCATGTCCGAGGACGCGCCGGGAAGTTACCCCATGCGGGCAGCGGACAACCTATGTAGCCTCAGACTAGAACATGCCCAAGAAACCGTGCACAAACAGCGCAGCCAGAGCGGCACCGACAAACGGCGCGATGCCAGGAACAAGCAGGCCGTACTTCCAGTTGTTGTCAGCCTTGTTCTTAATCGGCAGCACCTGATAGGCCATGCGAGGACCAAGGTCACGGGCCTGGTTCATGGCGAAGCCAGTGATACCGCCCATGCCCATGCCAACAGCCCAAACGATCAGACCGACGCAGATAGCGAGCATCAGGACGTTCTCGCCAGCACGGTTAGCAGCAGCAAGGATGGCGCTGATGAACACAAAGGTGCAGATAGCCTCGCAGAAGAAGTTGCGGGCATAGTTGGTGCCCTCGGTGGTGGGGTTGGTCGAGAAGATGTTGCGCTGAGCAATGGGATCGATGACACCATCGGAAGCCTTGAACTCATCGGCATACATCAACCATGCGATCACGGCACCCGCAAAGCCGCCGAGCATATCGGCAATCATGAAGGGGATGCAGCTGCTCCACGGCACCAGACCGACGATGCACTGGGCAAGCACCATAGCCGGGTTCATGCACACGGCGCCACCAAAGACAAACAGGCAGACCGAGATGCCAAAAGACCAAGTGGTGATGGCAAACATATGGCCGGAGCCCTGATACTTGGTACCCTTAAGCACGGTATCGCAGTGCACGCCCACGCCAAAGATGATCATGAGGGCCGTTGCGCCGAATTCGCAGAGGAGTTTGGTAAGCATAAAACCTTATCTTTCTTGTCGGTTATAAACGATTCGTTTAGGCCGCGTACTAGTGCTGTGCGACGACAACGCCCAGGCCATCGGGAATGACGGCCACCTTGGCATCGGCACCCTTCATCTCAAAGGCGAGCTTGAGCGCCTCATCGAGGGTGTTGACCGGCGTCATGTGCATATCCTTGATCATCTGGTGATCGCACAGGTCGGTGACCATGATCACAGGGTGATGCGCCAGGATGCGGGCAAAGATCTGGCTCGTCCACTGGTCGGGCAGGGTCTCGTCCTTAGGACGGTCGATGCAGGCACGCTCAAACTCCGCCGGATCGTTGTCGGCGATGTTGTGATAGAAGCCCTCGCCACCGTGACCGTCGGCACAGCCGGCGACGTCGATGATCACGCCGCCCTCGGGAAGCGTAGCCTCGGCAGAGCACATGCCCTTCACGGCCTGATAAATGTTCTGGTCGAGCGGGTAGCCGCCGTTGGTGGTAATGGCAATCTCGCACTCGACGGGCTCAACGCCGGCAAGGCTCTTCACGAACTCGCAGCCAGCCTCGTGCGCCTTGTGGATGTCGCCGGCAAAGGAGCCGATGACCTCGTGCTTGCCGTTGAGCACCACGTTGAGCACAAAGGCAAGGTGAGCCATCTCGGCAGCGGCAAACATGTCCTCGCTCACGTGGTTGTGGCACAGGTTGCCGGCACGCGAATGGGAATCGTTCACAAACTGACCGTTGTGGTTGTACATGATGGTCTTGTAGCTGGCGATACCAGGCAGGACGGACTTGCGGCTGCCAGAGAAACCGGCAAAGAAGTGCGGCTCAATAAAGCCCTCGGCAAGCAGCAGATCGCAATCGGCAGCAATCTTGTTGATGATGCACTCGCCGCCAGAAGGCAGGGTGCCGATCTTTTTCATCATGCTGTCATCGGTCGCGACGTGCATAACGATTTCCTCGTTGGCAACGATCTCCTCGCCGTACTTGTTGACGAGCTCCTCGTGCGTCGACGGACGATGCATACCCGTAGCAACCAGAATACGCACGCGAGCCTCGGGCGCAGCAGAATGGATGTGATGCAGCAGAATAGGCATCGTCACACGCGAGGGAACGGGACGCGTATGATCGGAGCTAATGATGACAATATCCTTCTTGCCAGCACAAAGCTCCTCGAGCGAAGGCGAGCCATAAGGGTTGGCAAGCGACTCCTCCACCAGCTCTTCCTGCGATTTTGTAGTCTTAAACTCGTTTTGATGACCTTCCATCACACCCGCAAAGTTCTTATCCTCGAGCTCCAGATGCAACGTCTTGTGGTCAAACGGCAGTTCACATTCAAACAATGACGAGCGCCCTCTTCCTTTCAACTGACACACTAGATAAACCGTTGGAAGGATACGCCGCTCACCGAAAAACACCACCGTCCACCGACTCATTAACACAACGTTCATATTTGACCCACAACAAAACGGCCGCGACCCCAAACGGGACCGCGGCCGTCACAGCTGTAAGGTGCGAAGCGCCCAATGCATCATTCTTCTCCTCAGCTTTAATCCCTGAAGATCGAGGACGAAGGGACCCGACGGGTTTCCCTCTGAATGCACTCCGCAGCACGAAGCCCCCTTATCCGCAGCTCCGAAGGAGCAGGATAAGGGGGCTTCAAGTGCGAGGACGCATTCAGAGGGAAACCCATCGGGTCCCGGTGAGAGCCACAGGGCTATCGATTACCCCGTGTTCTGCAATCCTGCCGAGACGCCGGTCACAGTCGAAAGAATCAGGCTCATGTATTCGGCCTTCTTCTCCTCGGCCATCTCGTCCTGGTTCATACGCACCTCGCGAAGGGCGCGGACCTGGGCGATGGACAGGGCGTCGACGTAGGGGTTACGCACGCGAACAGCACAGCCGAGCACGCGACGGCGCTGCAACGGCCACTCGTCACCGACGATGGCAAGGACCCACTTACGAGTGAGCTGCATCTCGGTAAAGACCTTCTCGGACAAATCCTGGCGATCGCCCAGATGCAGATACATCTTGGCAATGCGCTGATCGGTCTTAGCAATCGACATCTCGATGTTGTCGATAAAGGTGCGGAAGAACGGCCACTCCTGGTAGGCAGCCTTGAGCTGGTCAAGATCGCCAAGCTGCTCGCAGGCGGTGCCCAGGCCGTACCAAGCGGCCAGGTTAATGCGCGCCTGGCTCCAGCTGAAGATCCACGGAATGGTACGCAGGTCGTCGAGTGACTTCGCACCCAGACCGCGCTTGGCCGGACGCGAGCCGATCGGCAGCAGACCGACCTCGGTCAGCGGCGTCACGGTCGAGAACCACGGTGTAAAGTCCTCGGTGTTTAGCAGGTCCAGATAGCGCTCGTGGCTTGCGGTGTTGAGCTTCTCGGCCATATCCCAGAACTTCTGCGTGGTCTCGGTGTTGGTCTTCTCGACACTCGGAGCCGACTGCAAAAGCGTTGCGGCGGCAACGGACTCAACATGACGCTGAGCCAGCGTGCGGTTGCCGTAACGGGCAAAGATGACCTCGCCTTGCTCGGTGAGCTTAAAGAAGCAGTTGACCGAACCCTTGGGCTGCGCCAGCACGGCCTTGTTGGCCGGACCGCCGCCACGGCCCACGGCACCGCCGCGACCGTGCATGAGCACCAGGTCGATATCGTTCTTCTCTGCCCACTTGGCAATGCGCTCCTGCGCGGAGTGCAGCGCGAGCATAGCCGTGGTAGGACCGGCATCCTTGGAGGAGTCGGAATAGCCCAGCATGACCTCCATGCGGCGGTTGGTCTGGGCAAGGCGCTTCTGCACCACGGGCAGCGTAAGCATCTGGTCGAGCACGTCGACACAGCCCTCGAGGTCCTCGAGCTGCTCGAACAGCGGGATCACGTCGAGCTCGGGAACGTCCTCCTCGTGTGCAAAGGACAGGTGGGCAAGCTCAAAGACGTCGGCCACATGCTGGGCGCTCTTGGTGAACGAGATGATGTAGCGGTGCGCCATCTTCTTGCCGTAGCGCTTTTGGATGGAGCCGATAGCGCGGAAGGTATCGATGACCTCGCGCGTCATGGGCTGCAGGTCGCCATGGATACCGTTCTCGTGGATATCCTTGAGGGCGCGGGCGTGCACCACGGAATGCTGACGGAACTCCATCTCGACCATATGGAAGCCGAAGGACTCGACCTGCCAGATGATGGTCTGGACCGGGCCGTAGGCGGCACGGACGGCACCGCAGGCAGCAAGCGAACGCTGGACGACGCGCAGGTCATCCAGGAACTCGTCGGCGCTGTGGTACATGGTGTCGGTGATGCGACGGACGGTGGCGTTCAGACGGTCGGCCATGACGAGCATGACGGCGCGATGTGGCTCGTGCTCGGAGATCAACTCGGCACGTGCGGTGTACTGGGTGCTCATCTCGACCTGATGGTTCCACAGGTTGATGAGCTCGGCAGACGGCTTGCTGTAGGTGGCCTCGAGCGTGAGGTTGCGGCCGATGCGGCGGCACTTGTCCTCGAGCTTGAGCACCATGTGGGTAAAGTACTTGGCGGCGACCTCACGGCTCACCTTGGCGGTGACGTTGGGGTTACCGTCGCGGTCGGAACCGATCCAGCTGCCGGGATGGAAGAACGCCGGGCACAGCGGCGGCACGGTACCGGCCTTGTCGCCCAGCACCCAGTCGTCAAAACGACGATAGATGACGGGGATAACGTCGAACAGCGTGTTATCGAAGATGTCGATGATGGTATCGGCTTCCTCGACCGGCGTGGGCTTCTTGAGCGCGATGGGGCTCGTACGCACCAGGGCGTCGATCTCCTGCAGCATATGGCGCTCGTTCTCCACCAGGTCGGAGCCGCCCAAACGCGGACGCTCCTCCAGCAGGTTGGAGATACGGCGAATCTTGCCCTCGACGGCCTTACGACGGGCCTCGGTGGGATGTGCGGTAAAGACAGGGTGGAACTCGAGCTTGCCGAGCAGCTCATTGGCACCCTCGACGCCCATCTCGTTTACCAACTGGTGATAGGCGACGGTGAGTTCGTTGGCGGGATCGACCTCGGTATCGGTCGATGCGCCGGCCTCGCGCTCGCGCAGCTGCGCCACACGGTAGTTCTCCTCCGACAGGTTTGCCAAGTGGAAGAAGCTCGTAAAGGCGCGAACGATGACCTGCTGCTTATCGAGCGGCAGGCTGTCAATCAGATCGACGACTTCGCGAAACGCCACGGCGGTGGGCTCGTCGGCAGTGGGCACGCCCTGTTCGTCAACGGACTCGTCGGCAGCGCGGCTGCCGGGGTTGCCAGCATTGGCCACAATCTCGGCTGTCAAAATCTTGTCGAACAGGTCCGCGATCTCGGGATCATACTCGCTAAGCACACGACGTTCCAGGCGCAGGAACAGCGCCAGATTATCGCGCAGCTCCTCGGGGATCTCGATCTCGGCGAGACGCTCCCTGAACTCGGCATTCGAGCCGATTCGGTTAACGAGGCGGTTGACCGCGGCAGCGACGCGCGCCGCGGCTTCGGGTACAGACTGGTTGCTTAGGTTCTCAGCCACGTTTCCTCCCATTCCTCCTTCTATGCACGTAACATGCGGTATTCATTATAGGCGCTTGAGAAATACTTTCGACACTGATTGCGCTTTACCACACAAAAGTATTTTCTGCATTGCAAGGGTTTTTGCTCTAAATGGTCGTATTTCTCGGTGGACGGCATACACAAACGGGGGCATTCCGCATAAATGCGAAACACCCCCGTAACAATCGCTCGTCGCGAGCGGGACATGTTAGCGGGTCCGCAGCTCAAAAATCATGCGCTACAGACGCTCGCGAACCGCCTCGACGACGTTGGCCAGATCGACGAGAACCTCGTCATGGCTCTGCATGTCGCGCACCTTGACCTTGCCGGCGGCAAGCTCGTCGCCACCCAGAACCAGGATGAGCTTGGCGCCTACCTTATCGGCCTGCTTAAACTGGGCCTTGAGCGAACGGCCCTGATAGTCGGCCTCGGTCACGATGCCTGCGGCGCGAAGCTCCTGCGTAATGGCAAAGACGTTCTGGCGCAGTTCCTTGCCGGCATTGGCGACATAGACGCACGGGGCCTCATCGGCACCCAGATCGCTGCCAAAGGCCTGCAGGGCCAGCAGGGCGCGCTCAAAACCGACGGCAAAGCCGACGCCCGCCGTGGGCTTGCCACCCTCGAGCTCGACCAGGCCATCGTAGCGGCCGCCGCCGCCGATGGAGCCGACGCCGGCGCCAGGGGCCTCGACCTCAAAGACGGTGCGGGTGTAGTAGTCCAGACCACGCACCAGGGTGGGATCCTCTACATACTCGATACCGGCAGCATCCAGATAGCGCTTGACCTGCTCGTAGTGCTCGCGGCACTCGTCGCACAGGTTGTTACCCATCAGCGGAGCGTCGGCCATGATCTCGCGGCAATGGTCGTTCTTGCAGTCGAAGGCACGCAGCGGGTTAAGCTCGGCGCGCTCGCGGCACTCGTCGCACATCTCGTCTGCGTGATCGAGGATGAACTGCTTGACCTGCTCGCGGTAAGCCGGACGGCACTGGGCGTCACCCATCGAGTTGATGAGCAGACGGAGCTTGGAAAGGTCGAAGCCCAGACGCTTGTAGAACTCCATGAGCATGATGATGCACTCGGCGTCTGCCGCCGGATCGGGAGCGCCGAGCCACTCGATGCCCACCTGGTGGAACTGGCGCAGGCGGCCCTTCTGGGGACGCTCGCCGCGGAACATGGCCTCGGCGTAGTACGCCTTAAACGGCGTGGAGCCCTGGGGCACCAGATTGTTCTCGACGACGGCGCGCACCACGCCGGCCGTGCCCTCGGGGCGAAGTGCCAGGCGCTGCTTGGGCTTGAGTTTGGTGTCGGTACCCTCGGTAAAGACGCGCTCCAGGTTGGCACCGCTGAACACGCGGAACATCTCCTTGCGCACGACGTCGGTCGACTGGCCGATACCGTGGACAAACACGTCCACCTGCTCGATCGCGGGCGTCTCGATGGGTTTAAAACCAAACGGCTCGAACACGCCGGCCGCAATCTGCTGCATCTTTTGCCAGGCGCGCATCTCGGCGCCGATAAGGTCGCGGGTTCCCTCCGCCTTCTGTGCCTGCATGGGCAAACACCTTTCTTTTGTATCGCGTCATAGGTAACGGTCATTATACGGCACAAACACAAACAGCGGCGGCGCGTCTGGCCGAACGAGGGTATGGGGACTCGTTCGGCCAGACGCGCCGCCGCGGTTTGTGATCCCTTTTCCTCCGTCCCCTTCGGACCACGTGGTCCGAAGGGGACGGAGGAAAAGGGATCATTTCGTAGGCCCGTGGCCGCCTTGGAAACCGAATGATGGCACGAGCATCCATTCGGCTTCCAAGGCGGCCACGGACAGAACGGGGCGAACAGAAAAGAGCGACGGACGCCTACTCCCCCGCCACGCTTGCGCGCAGCTTGGCGGCGATGGGCTCCGAGGCCAGCAGGAATACGAGCATGACAACAGAACACACCAGGCACACGATCCAGGCGCTCGCAAAGGAGCCCGAGACGGCAAAGAGCACATAGACCTGCCAAAGCTCACCCACAAAGCTCATGCCCGCGAGCACCGCCGAGGTGGCGATAACGGTTAGGGAGCCCAAAACGCGACCGCTTACTTTATCGGCAACATGGCCAATGACAAGCGATCCGATAACGCTCACCACGGTAGAGATCGCATTGGAGACGTTGTACTGCGCAAGGGAAATACCCAGGTCGCTGACGATCAGCGGCTGGAACAGGCTCATGCAATTGACAAAAATCGTGTAACACGTGGCCATGATCACGAAGCCGGAGGCCACCACGAGCCAGCCGGGGAAGAACTTACGCTGCTGGGGCATACTGCTCCTTATTTAACAAACGAATAGCCGGCGCCGGGCGCCGGTAGTGCCCAAGATTGCCTTGAAAGACAAGGGCATAGGCCTTACGGCCATGCCCGCAGGCTTGAAAGGCAAGGTTGGGTGCTACCGGTGGTCGGCGATATAGCCCAAAGCGACGGCGGTATAGGCCGCGGCACCGAGCGGCAGCTCGGCATCGTTAAAACGTGCCTTGGGATGGTGCTGGGCAAAGTGTTCGTCCGTGTCGGTTACGGCCGCGCCCACGGTAAAGTACGCACTCGGAATCTTGCTCGAAATAAGCGCGAAGTCCTCACTCGCCATGGCATGGAAAAGCGGCAAGAAAGCCGCCTTGGGCAGCACTGCGCCCACGTAGCCAAGCGACGCCTGAGTCAAATCGCTGTCGAGTACAAGCGGCGGAACATCCGAAAGCGTCTCGATGGTCGCCGGCGTACGATAGGTCGTAGCAACGCCGTTAACGACCTCCGCGATGCGGGTCTTTAGGTGAGCCATGAGCTCAACATCAAAGCCGCGCAGCGTTCCCTCGAGCACGCAGGTGTCGGGGATGACGTTGGCCGCCAAGCCGCCGGCGAACTTACCAACGGTAAGTGCGACTTCCTTGGCCGCCGGCACCTCGCGGGAGATAAGCTCCTGGAGCGCCAGGTGCACGTGGACGCCGGCCGTGATGGGGTCGATGCAGATCTCGGGGCTGGAACCGTGGCCGCCCTTGCCCTGGAGCGTGATGCGGAAACCGTACACACCCGAGAGCGCCGGGCTGCCGTAGAGCACCAGGCCAAGCGGCGACTGGCTGTTGACATGCATGGCAAAGGCCGCCTGAGGGCGCGGGTTCTCGAGCAAGCCGTCGGCGATGGCAGCGCGTGCTCCCTCAAAGGTCTCCTCGCCCGGCTGGAACAGCAACTTGACGGTAGCGTTGGCCTCCACAAGCTCGGCCTCGCGGGCCTTGAGCAGGCGCGCCGCACCAAGCAGGGCCGTCGCGTGCATATCGTGACCGCAAGCATGCATGCAGCCATTGGTGGATGCAAAGGGCTCGCCGGATTCCTCGACAACGGGAAGGGCATCCATATCGCCTCGGAGCATGACGACCGTTCCGGCCTGCTCGTCCTTGCACGTGCCATTGCCCTGAGCGGCCGCACCGGCACCGATCAGGCCAACGACGCAGGAACCGTCGACTAGCGTGGTATGGGGGATGTCCATCTCGTCCAGACGTGCCTGGATATAGGCAGACGTCTGCGGAAGATTGTTACCCAGCTCGGGCATCTGGTGTAGATCGTGTCGCCATGCAGCGAGCTCGTCTGCAAAAGCCTGAGCTTCTGCGACAAGACCGTCACCGATAGCGGCCTGCGCCGCCGCGGTGGCCTGGGGCGCTGGTTGCGGTTGAAAATCGGACAGAGCTGATGCCATAGAAGCCCTCCAGTAACGTTTTTGCAGCACGCACTTTGATAGCGTAAAGTGCAAGGTACAACTGTAAGGGCATGACATAAAAATGCCGCCCTGGGAGGGCGGCGCAACAAGTTGTTTACAATTGCGGGTGTGATTTTCGGCGCAAGAAATCGAAATGCGTCTCGCTCAAGATAATCGAAAGAAAGATGAGCGCGAAGCCGGCGAGCAGGCGCGAGGTGAGCGCCTCCCCCATCAGCAGCACCGAGAACAGCACGCCCGAAGGCGACTCCATCGAAAGGAGCAGTGAGCCCGTCGAGGCCGAGACATGCGCCAAGCCGACGTTTTGGATGAGCAGCGCCACGCACGTGCAGCCCACCGAGAGGAAGGCCATCACGCCGATAAAGCTCGGCGTCCACACGGACAGCGGCGCTTGGGTCTCGAATAACAGCGACGAGATCAGGCTCAGCACGCCGTTGCCCACAAACATCCAAAACGTGATGACGTTGATGTCCATCTTGCGGCCATACTTGGCGGTCACCGCCATCTGGATGGCAAAGAAGACCGCACCGCCCAGCGTGATGACATCGCCGACATTGAACTCGACGCTATCGAGCGCCACCAGACCAATGCCCGCCAGGCACAGCAACGCGGCGCCCAAGTTGTAACGGGTAAGCTTTTCGCCGCTTAGGACGTAGCTCGCAAACGGCACGAGGATGCAATAGGTACCCGTCAAAAATGCACTCTTGCCCGCCGTGGTCTGTGCCAGGCCAATTGTCTGCAAACCGTACGCGCCCCACATAAGTGCGCCCATACCAAGTCCGACGATAAGGTTGCGGGCATTAAAGTGCGCGATGATGCGTTTGTGGAAGATGGCGAACATAACCAGCGAAGCCGGAAGAAAACGAATATAGAGCAGTTCGAACACCGGAATGGTGTCGAGCGCATCTTTCATGGTGGTAAAGGAATAGCCCCAGATGACCGCCACCGATAGCAGCAAGACCTTCCAGAAGAACGGGGAACGCGCGCCGGCGCCGCGGGAGGTGCCGCCGGCGCCCAGGTCCTCCCGTGCGACAGGGCTATCGGGCATGTTTTCGATTTCGTTGGCAGCGTATTGGGCCATGGAACATCCTCACACTCAATCTGGGCGTGGTGTCCGCACGCGTATGGCTGCGTGCCGCCTCATGGTCAAATAAAAACGGGGCGCACCGGACCCCCGGCACGCCCCGCTACTGTAGCAACAACCGGCGTTGCATCGCAATCCAGCCCACTAAAGCGTTTTGTTCCGCCGTTCTACCGAACGGCGGACCGGCCGACGCTGCGCGAGCCGCATTCACACCAATCTGACGTTCAATTTCAAGGGCGCGACCAGAAGGTCAGCGCCCTTTCATTTCACGTCACCTTTGCGCAAATGCGGCTCGCTCGCTGACATTGCCGCAGTATCAGCGTTTACATTGTTGCGCTAGATTAATTTAGTACTCTCCAGCTTTTCGATAATCCAGTCGTTGGCCTTGATGACCGGACGGCGGAAGACGACGCCCAGTGCCAGCGACGGAATCAGATAGCTCGCCAGAATGCCCAGCTCAACCCAGTACTCCATATGGTAGGCGCCAGCCATGGCGGCATGCATGGCGTTAATGCCATGGGTAAACGGCAGGAACGGATAGATCGCCTGGAACACAGGGCCGGTCATCTCGATGGGGAACGTACCGCCCGAACCGCCGACCTGCATGACCAGCAGCACAACGGCCAAAGCCTTGCCGATATCGCCAAACGACACCGTAAGCGTGTAGACGATATTGGAGAACACGAGACTCGCGACCCAGCCCGCCAGCACAAACTGCAGCGGGTCGTCGCACTGGATGCCAAAGAACAGGATGTCGCCCGCGCACACGAGCGTTGCCTGCAGCAGGGCCAGACCGCCAAAGAACAGGTAGCGGCCCAGGTAGATCTCGTGCAGGCGCACGGGGATGAGCTCGTTGATAAGCTCATCGTCAACCGAGACCTTCATCATGGCCGCCAGTACGATTGAGCCGACCCAGAGCGACAAAATCGTGTAGAACGGCGCCATGGCCGAACCGTAGTTGCGGATCGGATAGACCGGCTTGCGGTCGAGCGCGACGGGACCGGAAAGCGACACGGCCAGACCCTCGGGATCATTGCCGATCATCGTCTTGATCGTAGCGAGGTCATCTGACATCAAGGCACCGTCGAGCTCGTCCTTAAACGCGCTGATCTTGTCCGACGCTTCGCCCAACTGATCGGAAGCCTTGTTGACCAGCTTTGCAGCCTTGGAGAGGCCCTTTGCCAGCGAACCGGATGCGTCGGTCAGGCCGTCTACGGCGCTATCCAGATTGCCCGAGATACCATCGAGCGAGTCTAGGATGCCCGAGACGGTCTTCTTGAGCTCCTTGGCCTTAACCGAGAACGTGGAATCGTAATCGGATTTGGCGCCCGCGATGCCGGCCTTGGCATCGGCGATGGCCTGATCGACCTCGGCACGCGAGTTGTTGACCTCGGCCATGCTATCGGAGAGAGACTTCGCGGTGGCCGCCAGATCCTTGGCATTGCTGCGGTACTCAACGGCGATTCTGCCCAGCGACGTCGCGGCGGACTTGAGGCCGTCCTTCAAATTCTCATCGCTCACCTGGTCGGCAAGGCTGCGGAGCTGATCGGCCATCGCATCGATATCCTTGGCGCGCGCATTAAGAGCCGCAGCGGCATCGTTGAGTTGGGACACCGTAAGGTCGACATGCTGGTTCGCGGTGTCGAACGCCTTCGCGAGCTCGGCAGACACATTGTCGAACGAACCCGCACTTCCATCGATTGCGGCATCGATGGCATCGTTTGCCGCCTTAAGCGCTTCTTTGGAATCATCGATGCCGCTTTTGGCATGTTCCATGAGCTGCTTTGTCGACTCATCGACGGCACCGGTCTGCTTGAGCATGCCGCTCGCCGACGTCAGCGAATCGGACGTGGAGCTCAAAATGCCCGCCAGCGACGAAGCATTTGCCTGAACGTCTCGCAGGTCCTCAATCGAATCGCCAAGCGTCGAGGACAGGTTGGCGATAAAGTTGCTGACCTGGTCGGTGCTCATGTAATCGAGCAGGCTGGACACCGTCTTAAGACCGATGCTCGTAATGGTCTCGGTAAAAGTTTCGTTAACCTGGCTCTGAACGGCACTCGAACCCTTCTCGGTCACGATCTGCGCAATGGCGTTGGCCTTCTGGTTCTCGTAAAACTCGATATCGGCGTGTTTCACGTCGGTCGAGAAAAGCGTCATCATGTCAGCGCTAAACGTTTTGGGGATAACGACGGCAGCATAGTACGCGCCCGACTTAACGCCCTCGATAGCCTTTTCGCGATTGTTGAGCACAACCCAATCGAAGCTCTCGTTGCCGCGTAGGGTGGCGGTCACGTTTTCGCCCACGTTAACCTCGACGGGGATCAAATCGCTCTCGTAACCCTCATCGGTGTTGACCACGGCGATCTTAAGATTGCCGGTGTTGCCGTACGGATCCCAGCTGCCGGCGATGTTAAACCACGCGTACAGACACGGTACGATAATGAGGCCCATCACGACAACCAAGCCGATCACGGAGCGAGACACGTTTTGGACATCGCGCTTAAACAGATGCAGGATGTTCTTCATTTATGCCTCACCTCCTTTGGAGTGCTTGCCAAGCGCGGTGGTATCTCCATCATTTGTGGCTGTGCTGTCGCTGCCCTGAGATTTATGGTGCGAGCCGATATGCGGCAAGCGGCCCGTGGACTGATCGCCGCCCTTGGCACCACGCTCGCTGGCGTTGAGGCCAAACATGTGGCGGGCGGCAGGAATGGCGGCCGTGTGTTCGCGCATCTCGCGACGCAGGTCCTCATCCGAAAGCGCCGAGATGCGCATCTGGGTATTGAGGCTCGCTCGGATATATTCGATATTGATCAGCCAGCCGCAGATGGCAATAACCGAGATGATCCAAATGACAAGCAGGATGATCTTGCCGTTATTGTCGATATCGAGAACCGTCGACAGGACAAAGAGCAGGACCTGAACGCCCACCACGGCGGCAAAACCGCCCTTGATGTAGTACGGGTAGCGATGTTCAAAGGCGACCGCATGATCGAGCAGTTCGCGACGGTACGAATCGGAATCGAGCATGACGCGCATGGCCGTGCGCAGCGAGTAGCGCTGGCGCGGCAGGTCGTTGGACTCGCAAATCATCATACCGGTCGTGGAGAGCTGTTTATCAAAGAGCAGGTTAAGGTTGAGCAGCAGCGGACGCAGCTGCAGGCCGATAAAGAGCGCCACGATCAAGAACACGCCCAGAATGCACAGGTTAAACAGGTAGTTAAACGAGTACATGCCGCCGACCGTCTCGCGCAGCAGATTGATGCCGTAGGTAAAGGGCAGCAGTGGGTGCAGCCACTGGAAGAAGCCAGGCATCATCTCGATGGGGTACATGCCCGATGAACCCGGAATCTGCACGATAACCAGAATGACGCCGATTGCCTTGCCGATGTGCTTAAACGTAGTGGACAGCGCGTAAATGATGTTGACGTACGTAAACGAGATGGCGATGCCGCCCAGCACGAACAGCAGCGGGTTGACGCACTGTACGCCAATGACCAGATCACCCACCGTAACGATGATGGCCTGCAACGCGCCCAGGATCACCATGAGCAACCAGCGGCCAAAGTAGCCTTGGCGCGCCGTAAAGCTGCCAACACCTTCACGGTCGACCTCGAGCTTGTAGATGGCGATGAGCACATAGCCGCCCACCCAAAGCGCCAGATTGGTGTAGAAGGGAGCGATGCCCGAGCCAAAGCTCTTGACCGGATAGATTGACTTGGACGTCAACTCAACCGGAGACGCCATGAAATCTGCCACGTCATTGACATCGACGCCCATCAGATCGGCCAGCTCGCCCATGGACTCGGAGGTCTGCAGCGCCGCGATGTCATTGGCGGCGGTTGCAAGCTTGTCCTGGACCTTGGCAAGCGAGGAATCGGTCTGGGACAGCGTGGTCTTGGCCTGGCCGAGCGTAGCGCTAAGCTGCGCCAACGTGCCGCGCGCATTTGCAAGTGTAGGTGTCATACCCGAGACGATACCGGTCAGGTCGCCCGAAACGGCAGCAAAAGAGTCGAGCGCGCTCGAGGCCTTCGGCAGCGCGTTTTGGCCCAAGTCCGTCTGGGCTTGGCCAAGGTTGGTCGCACCGGTATGAATTGCGTTATTGATAGCGTCACTGGCACCCGAAACAGCCGCTGCGTCATTCGCCATGGCGCTCGACTGCGCGGACAGACCGTCCTTGATGCTCTGAAGCTTTTCATTCTGCTCTCGAAGCAAATCGATGGTCGATACAATGCGCGCGTCAATTTCCTCGGAACCTGTCGACGTGTCATTGGCGAGAATCTCCAAGTGCCCGATAACGGCCTTATTGTGGTCGATCGTCGCTTGAAGAGACTCGAGCGAGTTGTCGATACGGGTGGTCGTAGATGTGACCGCGCCCGTCAGCTTGCCGATGGCAGCGTTCGCAGAGGCCGACGTCTTGGTGAGCGCAAGGCTGCCTTCCGAGAGCGCCTTGGAGAGCGAGGTGATGGAGTTGCCCGCCGTGGTGCGAGCTTCGCTCAGCAGGTCGTTGCCCTGGGAGATCGCCTGCGTCAGCGACGGTACCTGGCCTTGCAAGCCGGCAAGTGCCGCATCAGCCGAGGCGATAGCGCCACTCGTCTTATCGATGGCGGCATTCATATCGCCAATCGAATCGCGCACCTCGCCCAAGGTGTCGGACGCCTCGGACACCGAACTTGCCAGCGAGTCCTGAGTCTGGGTTGCCTTGTCCTTTAAATCGACACCAGCATCCTTGGCGATACCGGCAACAGTCTTGCCTACCGTAGAGACAAATTCCGAGTTGATCTGCTCCTCGATGGTGTTTGCACCGGTATCGGTAACCTTGGGCGCAATGGCGCTCTTCTTCTCATTGACGTAGTACGTGAGCTTGGGCTGATGGTAGTTGCCGTCGAGCATCGAAACCAGGTTATCCGAGAAGTTCTTGGGAATCACGATAGCGGCATAGTACTCGCCGCTCTCGACGCCCTCCTTGGCATCGGCCGTCGAGTCGACGAACGTCCAGCCCAACTGATGATTCTCCTTGAGCTGGTCGACAACCTGGTCGCCCGCGTTGAGCTCGCCCACCAAGTCGTTTTGGGTGCCTCGATCGTTGTTGGCGATAGCAATCTTGATGCCTTGGGTGTTTCCATACGGATCCCAGTTTGCCACGATGTTATACCAGGCATACAGCGAGGGAATAACGCACACGCCTAGGGTAACCACCAGGGCGACGGGGTTCACAAGCAGTCGCTTAATGTCGCGCTTAAATATCGCAAAGGACACCTTTGCATTGGATAGTTTGCTGCCGAGACTCACGCTTGGACCATCCATCCTGTCGTTAAATCGAATCGTACTATCGACAACCATTGTAGTAGGCGCTTTAACGTCTCAAAGCACAATGGTGTTGAGTTTTGCGGGTAGCAATATACTACGAAGATGAGTTAACGTACAGATGTACAGTATCCTAAATTTCAGCAGGTCACAAAACCACAACCCGCACAAATTAGCAATTCAAATAGTCATCGGGGACGTTCTTAAACGACTAGTCAAACAAAAACGTCCCCAATGACTACTTAGGACCACGGCAACGTCGATGTTTTGGCAATGCCAGACACTATGACCCAATCCGAAGGCACGGAAACGACAGGAGCCCCCGCTCGTGACCGCGGGTCGGGGCTGCGACAATGTTGTTGAAGTGCCAGAGGCGCAGCCGCGCCGCAACGAGGTTGGGAGGCTCCCGTGCCTAGATATTCTACCGCCTTCGGAATGGACGTACACCTCAGGTCCACCACCGTCTGCGCGCTCGACGCGGAGACGGGCGAGGCCGTGACGAGGAGGTTCCGCGGCAACCCCTGGGGCGAGGTCGCGGAGTGGATGTCGGGCTTCCCCGGCCCGTCGCTCGCCGCCTACGAGAGCGGCTACCTCGGCTTCGCCCCGCAGAGGGAGCTCTCCGGGCTCGGCGTCGACTGCGTCGTCGCGGCCGTCTCCAAGGTCCCGAGGTCGGCGGCCGACCTCTCGTCCAAGAACGACCGCAACGACGCGGCCAGGATGGCCAAGGCGATACTGTCGCACGACGTCACCCCGGTATGGGTGCCGTCCCCCGAGATCGAGGGGCTCAGGGACCTCGCCGCCGCCCACGACGCGGCGACTGCGAGGCTCGCGGCGGCGAAGCAG
>NZ_JAESIQ010000007.1:0-84346 GCF_025289055.1 Collinsella aerofaciens | reverse complement strand
CGACACGCATAAAAAGCCTCCCATTTCTCATGTCCAAGAAATGGGAGGCAGTTCATCCGTGCGCGGGAGGGGGCGCTCTTGTGTTCCGGCGTTTTACCAAACGCCGGAACCACTCGACGCTGCAAGCCCGCCAGAGCGGCAATCTGACGTTCAATCGTCGGGCATGGCCAAAAGGCCTATGCCCTCCTCTTTCACGTCACCTTGCTCGCTCTGGCGGGCTTTCGCTGACTTTTGCCCCACCTGCGGCGCTGCCATTGTTGCTGCAGGGGGACAGCTTGCTCGCTCTGGTGCCTGTTCGCTGTCCGTTCTCTGCCCGCAACGTTTCTGCTGTTGGTGCAAAGGGGTCAGATTACTTTGCGCCAAAAGGGGAAGTTGCGGTGGAATAGTTCCTGTTTGGCCGTCTTGAGGGGTTAAACGGGAACTATTTCACCGCAACTTATCGATGGCGTGTTTGGTTGGTGCCAGTTGATTGCTTGGGCGTTGGGGAGGGTCTGCTCCGTTATAATCGCCTAGAACATTAAATGGAAACGGGACGGGAGCCATATATGCGCCAGGGTTTCGACAACGCGAAGTATATCGAGCTGCAGGCTGCTCACATTAAGGAGCGCATCTCGCAGTTTGGTGGCAAGCTCTATTTGGAGTTTGGCGGTAAGCTGTTCGATGACTATCATGCGAGCCGCGTGCTGCCGGGTTTTGAACCGGACAGCAAGTTCCGCATGCTCAAGAGCATCGCCGACGATGTCGAGGTTATCATCGCGATCAACGCGAACCACATCGAGAAAAACAAGGCTCGTGGTGACCTCGGCATTACCTATGACGAGGATGTGCTGCGCCTGGTTGACCTGTTCCGCGGCAACGGCTTTGCTGTCGCGGCTGTGGTCATCACCCAGTACGCCGGCCAGCCTGCTGCCGATGTGTTCCGCAACCGCCTGAACGCGCTCGGTATTCCCACCAAGCTGCACTATCCCATCGAGGGGTATCCGCACGATGTCGATCTGATCGTGTCCGACGATGGCTACGGCAAGAATGAGTTTGTCGAGACCACCCGACCGCTCGTCGTGGTCACTGCCCCCGGTCCTGGCTCGGGCAAGCTTGCCACCTGCCTGTCTCAGCTCTATCACGAGCACAAGCATGGCACGGCCGCCGGCTATGCCAAGTTCGAGACCTTCCCGGTCTGGAACCTTCCCCTCACGCATCCGGTCAACATCGCCTACGAGGCGGCCACGGCGGACCTCGACGATGCCAATATCATCGACTCCTTCCACCTTGAGGCCTATAACAAGACCACGGTCAACTACAACCGCGACGTCGAGGCCTTCCCGGTGGTCCGTGCTCTGATGGAAAAGATCCTGGGCAAGAGCCCCTACCAGAGTCCTACGGACATGGGCGTCAATATGGTCGGCTTTGCCATCACCGATGACGATGCCTGCCGCGACGCTTCCAAGATGGAGATCGTCCGCCGCTACTTTACCGCGGTCGAAAATGTGCGCCGTACCGGCGTGGGCGATGAGCAAGTCGACCGTCTCAAGATCATTATGAAGAAAGCCGGCATCGATAAGAACTACTCACCGGCGCGCTCGGCGGCCCTCACCAGGGAGCAGCTGACGGGTGGTCCCGTGGGTGCCATGGTCATGCCCGATGGCTCCGTGGTGACCGGCAAGACTTCCACGCGCCTGGGCGCCGCGAGCTCGCTCATCATGAATGCACTTAAGCATGTCTCGGGCGTCGACCTTGAGCTCGAGGTCATTAGCGATGAAGCGATCGAGCCCATCAGCAAGCTCAAGACGCATTTCCTGGGCAGCAAAAACCCGCGCCTCCACACCGACGAGACGCTTATGGCGCTGTCGATCACCTCGGCCACGAGTGAGACGGCCGCTCGCGTCCTTTCGGGCCTGGAGCAGCTGCGCGGTTGCGATGCCTTCTTTAGCGTGATTATCTCGCCGACGGACGAGACGGTACTGCGCAAACTGGGTATCAACGTGTGCTGCGAGCCCAAGTTTGAGCGCCGCGGTTTCTTCCATCGCTAAGTTTGAAGCACCGCGGTAATTGCATTGCATTTTGGCCGTATCGGGTTAGCGCCCGGTACGGCTTTTTGATCAATAAAGCGCCTATTTCGGCGAAAAATAGCTGTTTACCTGCCTAGAAACAATTTGAGCGGTATACAATAACCGTAACTGTTTCATCCTTAGCGGGATGCCGCATGATGGATATTACCTGCCATCGTGAGGTGTGTCGGTCGCGCACGGCGCGTTAGATGCTCGTGCTCGGTTTGAGGAGGCTGCTATGGCGGGCAAGGGTCGTGCGAGTGTCAACGATATGAAGCGTGTCGAGGTGCTGGTGTTGATGGAGATCGACCAGCAAACCGAAGACAATGGCGGGCCGTATGGTTTCTCGCGCAAAACGCTTGCCGAGCGCGTGGGGGTTTCGCCGTATCGTGCCCGCGCCGCAATCGATCGCTTGGATTCCGAAGGCATGATTGATGTCGTCTCGCGTTATAGCGACGACGGCGGTCAGCTTGCAAATGGCATTTGCCTCACCGAACGTGGCGAGTGGTATCTTGAGGGCGTCCGTACCGGCATGCTCGTTCAAGAAATGCTTGAGGACGAGGTTGCTGATCGATAGCAGCATGTAACCCTTGCCATAGCGACGCCGCCTGGGAAACCGGGCGGCGTTTTGTTTCAAGATTGAGAAATGCAATCGCACGCGAGAAAAATTGCGAACGGTCCGCGGCGCGAGTATTACAATGAAGACCCGTAAGATGTGGATAAACAACTTCTACGGGAAGCGCAGGTAACTCAATATGACCAAGCATGTGTTCGTAACCGGTGGCGTGGTTTCGTCCCTGGGCAAGGGTATCACCGCGGCCTCGCTGGGCCGTCTGCTCAAGTCGCGTGGCTACAAAGTAACGATGCAGAAGGCCGATCCGTATCTGAACGTCGACCCCGGTACCATGAGCCCCTTCCAGCATGGTGAGGTCTTCGTTACCGAGGATGGTTACGAGTCCGACTTGGACCTGGGTCATTACGAGCGCTTTATTGATGAGAACCTGACCCGCGATTCCAACTTTACGACCGGCGCCATCTATAAGAGCTTGATCGCCCGCGAGCGTCGCGGCGACTTTTTGGGCGGTACCGTGCAGGTGATTCCTCACGTCACCAATGCCATTAAGGACAAGTTCCGCCGCATCGAGGAGCAGACCGGCTCCGATGTAGTCATCACCGAGCTGGGCGGCACGATCGGCGACATCGAGTCCCAACCGTTTGTCGAGGCCATCCGTCAGTACCGCAAGGAGGCCGGCCCCGAGAACGTCTGCTACATCCACGTGTCGCTCGTTCCCTATATCGCCGCCGCCCACGAGGTCAAGACCAAGCCCACGCAGCATTCCGTCAAGGAGCTCCGCAGCTTTGGCATCCAGCCCGATATCATCGTGCTGCGCTCCGACCACCATATCGATGACGCTATCCGCGGAAAGATCGCAAGCTTCTGCGACGTCGACACCGATTGTGTCTTTACCAACGAGGACTGCGCGAGCATTTACGATGTTCCGCAGCTGCTTGCCGAGCAGGACTTTGACCTGCGCATTTGCGAGCGCCTGGGTCTGGACCCGCGTGAGCGCGACATGAGCGAGTGGAATGAGTTCCTGCGCAAACAGAATCACGCCAACCATCACGCCGACAAGGTGAAGATCGCCGTCGTGGGCAAGTACACGCAGCTGCCCGATGCGTACCTGTCGGTTATCGAGGCCCTGCACCATGCGGGCGTCTTCTACGATCGCCATGTGGACGTCCAGCTGGTCGACGGCGAGAGCCTCGACGAGCAGAATGTCTCCGAGGTTCTGGGCGACGCCTCGGGCATCCTGGTCCCCGGCGGCTTTGGCAAGCGCGCCCTGGAGGGCAAGATCCTCGCGGCCGAGTTTGCCCGTGAGCACAAGATTCCGTATCTGGGCATTTGCCTGGGTATGCAGGTGGCCGTGTGCGAGTTCGCCCGCAACGTCGTCGGCCTTGCCGGCGCCAGCTCCTCCGAGTTCGATCCGGACGGCCCGTTTAGCGTCATCGATCTGATGAGCTCGCAGGAGGACGTGACCGAGAAGGGCGGCACCATGCGCCTGGGCGCCTATCCGTGCAAGCTCGCCGCCGATACCCTTGCTCGCGAGGCATATGGCGAGGAGCTCGTCTACGAGCGTCACCGTCATCGCTTTGAGTTCAACAACGCCTTCCGTGACCAGCTCGAGGACGCTGGCTTGGTTATCTCGGGTCTGTCGCCCGACGAGCGCCTGGTCGAGATGGTCGAGCTGCCGCGCGACGTGCATCCGTGGTATGTGGCAACCCAGGCTCATCCCGAGTTCAAGAGCCGCCCGACCAACCCGCAGCCGCTGTTCCGCGAGTTCGTGCGCGCTTCGATCGGCCAGCACGAGGGTGTCGACCGTCTGCAGGTGACGCCCATGAACCTCGCTACGGACTAAGGGTGCCGGCGAATAAGGAACATGCCGAAGCTACTCCCTCGTCGCTCGCCGTGGCGGCGGGGGAGTATCTCGATTACCTCGCGGTCGAGCGGGGTTTGGCGCGCAACACGATTGCGGCCTATCGTCGTGACCTGACGACGTACTGCGCCTATCTGGAGCGGGCGGGTATTGTGTCTTTTGAAGAGGTGACCCGTCAGGTCGTGGAGGGCTTTGTCGCCGACCGTCGCGATGGGGGCTATTCGGATGCCTCGGTGGAGCGTGCGCTTGCGGCCGTGAAGGGCCTGCATGCCTTTTTGGTGCGCGATGGGGCTGTGGCCCAAAATCCAACGGCGGCGTTGCGCCTGCCTAAAAAGGCTGAGCGTTTGCCGGAGTATCTATCGGTGGAGGATGTCTCGGCGCTGCTCGATCAAGATTTCCCCGAGGGCGAGATGGGCTTGCGTGACCATGCCATCTTGGAAGTGCTCTATGGATGCGGTTTGCGTGTGAGCGAGTTGGTGGGACTCGATGTGGGCGATATCCATATCGACGATGGCTTTGTGCTCGTTCGCGGTAAGGGCTCGAAGGAACGCCTGTCCCCGCTGGTGGGAAGCGCGGCGCGAGCTCTGGCGCTTTATGTAACTGAGGGGCGTTCTCGCTTGGCGGCCCATGCCCGCGGAACCGAGACCTCGGCGGTCTTTTTAAATAAGAACGGCCGCCGTCTGTCGCGCCAGGGCATCCATGCCATCTGTGAGCGCTACGGGCGCCAGGTGGGACTGGTGGGGCTCCATCCCCATACGCTGCGTCACTCCTTTGCCACCCATATGCTTGCGGGCGGCGCAGACCTCCGTGTGCTACAGGAGATCTTGGGACATGCCGATATATCGACCACGCAGGTCTACACGCATGTCGATCGTACGCAACTGACCGAGGTCTATTTGGCGGCGCACCCGCTGGCACATCGTTAACACATCGCTGACCTGCATATTTATAGGTATTTGGGGACGGGCCCCAGATTGCCGAGACGCACTTTTGCGCGCATGGGCAATCTGGGGCCCGTCCCATTTTTCGCCACTTGGCATCGCGGTGGTGGGCCGCACGTGCCTTGGGTGGGGGAGTTTGGGGGCGATGTGAACGGCATGTAAAGGGACGCAAAAATCGCCTCAAGGTCAACTTGAAGGTTGAGGTTGAACGGCGGGGTGCCACAGGTGGCATCCCGCCGTTGCTGCAAACACAACATATTGTGTTTTCGAACATATGCTCGGGGGTGTTTTACAGCATATTGGGGGTGGAGTGGTGGGGCGGGGTGGGGGAAGGGGTGGGGAAAGGTGTTGAAAAATGGGGCGGTTCCCCATATTATTAATCACGTCGACAGGCGGGGTGGTTCCCCGCGTACGTGCCATCTGAGTAACCGAGGGGAGGGCGCACATGGGAATGACTGGTGCATACGAGCGCAATCTCGATGCAAAAGGTCGTCTGTCCCTGCCTGCACCCCTTCGTGAGGAGCTTGGAGAGCATGTTCGCGTGTTCAAAGCCCTGGATGTCGATGCTCTGTACGTGTTCTCTGCCGAGGCCTTCGATAAGTGGGTCGAAGGACTCTTCGCGGGTCGTGAGGGCCACGAGGGTTTTAACCCGCGTGACATTAACGACCAGAAGCTCATGAGGGCGATCAACAAGCGCACTACGTCGATGGACGTGGACAGCGCCGGTCGTATCGGTCTTTCCGAGTCTCTCCGCAAGCAGGCGAACCTCGACCGCGAGGTCACGGTTGTGGGCAACTACGACCACCTTGAGGTTTGGGATCGCGCCGCGGCCGATGAGGACGATGACGATGAGGCCCTGCTGGACCTCTTCTTCTCGTAAGGGCAAGGCACGGGTAACGGATGGAGCGTGGGATCTTGACACAAGAATATCGGCATGAACCTGTCATGCTCGGCGAAGTGCTTGAGTCGCTGCGGCTAAAGAGCGGCTCCGTTGTCTGCGATTGCACCCTTGGCGGTGCCGGCCATTCGGTAAAGATGGCCGCGCAGGTGGGGGAGACGGGCCTTTTGCTCGGCGTCGATCAGGACGACATGGCCCTCGAGGCCGCTGGCGCCCGTCTGGACCGCGAGGTTCCCGGCGTTCCGCACCAGCTGCTGAAGGGCAACTTCGGCGACTTGGACGAGCTGCTTTGCTCGGCCGAGGTGCCCGGGGTCGATGGCTTCCTGTTCGATTTGGGCGTTTCGTCACCGCAACTCGATATCCCTGGCAGGGGCTTTTCGTATAACGAGGACGCCCCATTGGACATGCGGATGGATCCGGGTAATAACACCTTAAACGCAGCTGAGGTCATCAACACCTATAACGAACACGACCTCGCCCGGATTCTACGCGTCTACGGCGAAGAGAAGTTCGCCTCGCAGATCGCGCGCGAGATCGTGCGCCGCCGCGAGCAAGAACCGATCGAAACCACCGGCCAATTTGTCGAGATCATCAAGGCGGGTATCCCGGCTGCCGCTCGTCGGCATGGCGGACACCCGGCCAAGAAAAGTTTCCAGGCCATTCGCATCGAGGTCAATCACGAGCTCGATGTGCTCGAACGAGGGCTTGATGCCGCCACCAGGTGGCTCAACCCGGGCGGACGTATCTGCGTCATCTCGTATCACTCGCTCGAGGACCGTATCGTAAAGAACCACTTTAAGGAGATGAGCCAGGGGTGCACGTGTCCGCCGGAGATTCCGGTGTGCGTGTGCGGCAACGTGCCGATACTCAAGGTCATCACCCGCAAACCCTTGGTTGCCCAGCCTGATGAGGTTGAGCGCAACCCTCGGGCGAGATCAGCCAAAATCCGCGTGGCGCAGCGTCTGTAGGCGCGACCGCGCGATATTGGACCTCCCGCTCGCACCATAAACGAAGCTTAAACACACTACCAACGTACTCGGGATGGGAGGCGGCATATCATGGGCTACAACACTTCAAGCGCAGCACTCGCCTATGATATGAACGCCATGCCCGCCTATCGTGAGACGCCGCAGGCCCCCGTTGCTCCCCGTGAGCAGCGCGCGCCGCGTTTTGATGTCTACACGGGCGCGGGCCGTCAGGCAAACCAGGCGGTAAGCCCGGTTTTCATGAGCGTTCTTAAAACGTTTTGCATCATTGCGGCTATCTTCATGACGATCGGCGTCGCCCGCGTGGCGCTCGCCGGCGTTACGGCCCAGGTGCTCAACAGCAACGCCGAGCTTACCAGCACGCTCGAAAAGGCGACCGACGAGAGCTCCGACCTGGAGGTCATGCATTCGGTCTATGGCGCCGACACGCGCATTCGCGACCTTGCGGGCGCTTATGGCATGGTGGAGCCCAGCGAGAGCGTTACACTTGACTTTTCGCAGGATGCAGCCGCGGGCGCCTACGCGACCGCGACCGCTCAGTAGCAAGACGGTAGCTGAGTATGACAAATGACTATCGCCGCGGTTCCGATGGGGGCCGCGGTTCTGGACGTCCCTCATCGCGGGGACGTTCTGGTTATCAAGGAACGGGTCGGCAATCTTACAACGCCGGACAGTCCCGTGGCAACGACCCGGCGTCGCGACTTCGCGGCTCGGGCGGCCCTCAAGTGCATAACACCAGGTCGCGCAAGAGTTCGTCGACCGAATGGCTCACAGGCGCACCTCTGCCTCGCCGCAAAGCCGTCATGGGCTTCATCGGGCTTGGCTTGGGCTTGGGCGTCTTTCGCCTTGCCGACTATCAAATTGTCGAAGCCGATAAACTGCGCGAGCGTGCCGATGCGCGCCGCCTGCTTGCGCAGACCCTCTATGCCAAACGCGGCACCATCTACGACCGCAACGGCAACGTGTTGGCGTCGTCGGTCGAATGTCGCAACATCGCCGTGAACCCGCAGCTTGTCGAGGATGTTGACAAGACAGTGTCGGCGCTGGTCAAGGCAACTGGAATCGATAAAAAGACCTGCCGCAAGCTCGTTGAGTCCGATGGAACCTGGGTGTATATCAAGCGCCAGGTGGACGAAGACGATGTTGCGGCGCTGGAGAAGAAGAACCTGCCCGGCGTGCTTTTTGAGCAGGCCATGAAGCGCGTATATCCATACGGCAATCTGGCATCGCAGGTGCTGGGTGTAGTGAATGTAGACAACGACGGCTTGACGGGTCTCGAAAAGCAATACAACAAGCTTCTGACCGGCACGAACGGTTCTCTCGTACGCGAGCGCGCGAGGGACGGCAGCTATATCGCGGGCGGTGCCTATAAAAAGGTGGCTGCGGTCGACGGCGTTGATATCGTGACGACGCTCGACGTCAATATCCAGCGTGCGGCCGAGGATGCCCTGGCAGAGGCAGTTGAGAAGACTAAGGCCAAGAACGGCTCGGCGCTGGTCACCGATCCTACGACAGGCGAGATTTTGGCAGCCTGCTCGTACCCGACCTACGACCAGACCGATCTGGAGAATGCCAAGACCGAGGATATGAATCTGCGCCTGATCACCGACGCCTACGAGCCCGGCTCGGTCTTTAAGACGCTCGTGGCGGGCGCCGGCTTCGACTTGGGCGTCGTGCGATCGAGTACGTCGTTTGAGGTGCCGGCGAGCATCAAGGTGGGCGACGATACCGTCACCGATGCCGACAAGCGCGACTATGCCATGACCATGGATGTGCGCGAGATGATGCGCCGTTCGTCCAACGTGGGCTTTGTCCTAGTGGGGCGCAAGATCGGTGCCGACGACTTTGCCGCCTATGTGGACAAGTGGGGCATCGGTCACAGCTCGGGTGTCGATTTTCCGGGAGAGAGCCTGGGTATCGTCAAGGAGCGTGACCAGTATGACGGCGCCACGCTGGGCTCGATGAGCTTTGGACAGGCACTGTCCGTCTCGCCGATTGAGATCGCACGTGCCGTGGGCGGCATCGCCAACGGCGGCGTGATGATGACACCGCACTTCTATAAGTCCAGCAAAGGCGACGAGAAGGACTGGGGCGAAGGCGAGCGCGCGATTTCGGAGGACGCCGCATCCCAGGTGACATCGTGCATGCAGACGGTCGTGTCCGAGGGAACGGGCGTTGGCGGCGCGGTTGACGGCTATGACGTGGCGGGTAAGACCGGTACGGCCGAACGTGCCGACGAGAACGGCGGCTACCTCAAGGAGAACTACATGTCGTCCTTTATGGGCTTTGCACCGGCACAATCGCCCAAGGTGCTGTGCTATATCACGCTCGACGGAACGCCGAGCGGCTCAGATGCCGCTGCGGTGCCGTTCCAGTCCATTATGGCCAACGCGCTCGACGTGCTGGGTATCCCGCACACGAAGTAGGGGGTTACAATCTTTGGGGCGTGGTTTGTTGTCCCATATGAGGGTGTTCACATGCCCTGCACCACGCATGTGCGGCGCTGGGATACAATACGCCGATAGCATTATTAGGTTTACAGGGGAGCTGCAATGATAGAGATCGCCGTCAACAACCTCGCGGCCGCAACAGGGGCCCGAACCGTGACGGGAGAAGCCGATCGGGTATGCCGCGGGTGCGTTATCGACTCGCGCCAGGTCGAGGAAGGGACGATTTTCGTCGCCTTTCCCGGTGAAAACGTCGACGGCAATGATTTTGCTTCCCGTGCCGTCCAGTCGGGTGCCGGCGCCGTCGTGATGACGCGTGAGCCCGAGGCCGAGCTGGTCTCGCTGGCGCAGGACAAGGGGTGCGCCATCCTGCTGACCGATGATCCCGAGGAGTTTCTGCTGCGTTTGGCGCACACGTATCGCCTGGAGCTTGGCTGCCTGGTCGTTGGCATTACCGGTTCCATCGGCAAGACGACGACCAAGGACGTGCTCGCCGCTGTGCTCGCCAAGCGCTATCGTGTCTGGGCCACCAAGGGCAATTTCAATAACCTGATCGGCATGCCGCTCACGGTGCTTTCCGCTCCGGCCGATACCGAGGTCCTGGTGCTCGAGATGGGCATGAACCATTTCCACGAGATTGAGCGCCTGTCCCAGTCCGCCAATCCCAACCTTGCCATCGTGAGCAAGATTGGTACCTCTCACATCGGCATTTTGGGCAGCCGCGAGAACATCGCCCGCGCTAAGGCCGAGATTGTCCAGGGCATGTGCGCCGCCGGCGACTTCTTGCCGCTGCTGGTTTTGGGCGGCGAGGACGACTTTACGCCGTTCATTCGCGATACGTTCGCCCAGCCTGCTGGTATCGACGTGATGCTGGCCGGCGTCTCGGACGACGATGAGGTCCGTGCCCGCGACATTCGTGTTGATGACGAGGGCTGTCCGGTCTTTACGCTCGATTTTGGCCAGGGTGAGACGATCGATACCATGCTTGCCATCCCCGGCGTGCAGTCCGTTCCAAATGCCGTTAAGGCCGCCGCGGTTGCCTATCGCCTGGGCGTGACGCCCGAGCAGGTCGATGCTGCCTTTAGAGGCCTCACGATCACCGGTCACCGCCAGGAGATCAAGCGCGCCAAGAGCGGTGCCCGCGTCATTGACGATTCCTATAACGCCAGCGCCGAATCCATGGCTGCTGGTCTCGATCTACTGTGCTCGCTTTCGTGCACGGGGTCTCGCATGGCGATCCTGGGCGAGATGGGCGAGATGGGCGATGAGGCTCCTCGCATGCATGAGCTCGTGGGCGCCTATGCCGCCGCCAAGAAGCTCGACATGCTGGCGTGCGTGGGTGGTGAGCTGGCCCAGCTTATGGCCGATGCCGCGCGCATGATGGGTATGGACGAGGACCGCATCCAGGTGTTCTCCGATTATCAGCAGGTGCTCGACCGCATGGGCGGCGCGCTTGAAAAACATGATGTTGTACTGGTCAAGGGTTCCCGCTTTGTTGAGCTCGACCGCTTTGTGGAAGGTGTGTGCTAGCCCATGTTCGGCAATCCCTCGTATCCAACGTATCAGGCTTTTTTGGGGCTTGGCATCGCCGCTGCCATTGCGCTGCTGCTCATGCCGTGGTGGATCAAGCTGCTCAAGGTCGAGGGTATCGGCCAGCAGGTTCGTGCCGACGGCCCCAAGCGTCATTTGGTTAAGCAGGGAACGCCCACCATGGGTGGCGTTGTCATTCTCGTCGCGATTTCGCTGACCTGCCTGCTGATGGGCAAGCTCACCACCGAGCTCGTGCCCGTGCTGCTCGCCACGCTGGCGACCGGCGTGCTGGGCCTGATCGACGACCTGACCTCCGTTACGCATGGGCGCTCGCTCGGTCTGACGCCTCATGCCAAGATGATCGGCCTAACCATTATCTGTGTCACCTTTACGGTACTTGCCGTTAACTGGTGCGGCGTCGCCCCCGAGATTCGTTTTCCCGGCGGCCTGACGATTGACCTTGGCGTGCTTTCGACCACCATCTGCGGCCTTTCGTTCCCGTGGCTCTACATTGTCTTTTGCTGGCTGATGATCGCCGGTCTTTCTAATGCCGTGAACCTGACCGATGGCCTTGACGGTCTTGCTGGCGGCACCTCCATGATTGCCATGCTCGCCATGGCTGCCATGGCGTTTTTGCACGGAGACGTGAACCTGTCCATCTTCTGCACCGCGTGTGCCGGTGCCTGCTTGGGCTTTCTGTGGTTCAACTGCTATCCGGCGAGCATCTTTATGGGCGATACCGGCTCGCTTGCCCTGGGCGCCGCGTTTGCCTGCACGTCCATCATGACCAACACTGAGGTCGTCTCCCTCATCATCGGCGGCCTGTTTATCGTTGAGACCCTGTCGGTCATGATTCAGGTTGTCTACTTCCACTTTACGCACAAGCGCGTCTTCCTTATGGCGCCCATCCATCATCATTTCGAAAAGAAGGGCTGGGCCGAGACCAAGGTCGTCATCCGTTTTTGGATTATCGCTGCGGCCTTTGGTGCTGTTGGCCTTGCCCTGTTCTTCCAGTTGGGATAGTGGTCTTTCATGCCTCTTGCTGATGTCTTTAGCCTGCTCGTTTTGGGTCAGGGCAAATCCGGTCTCGATGTCGCCCGCTGGGCGCTGGCACATCCCGAGCGCGTAAGCGCCGTTACCGTGTATGGCGGCGGCACCTCTGAGCCCAATGACGCCACGCGTGCGCTCGAGGCTGCTGGTGTGTCGTTTGTCTATGGGACCGAACAGGTCGAGGGCGCCTATGACGTATGCGTGACGTGCCCGGGCATCTCGGAGTTCTCGGGCTTCTTTAAGGCCGGGCGCGAGCATGCCGCCCAGATTATGGGTGAGCCCGAGTTTGCCTATCGCCTGTCGCCCGATAACTGGATTGCCATCACGGGCACCAACGGCAAGACGACCACCACGTCGCTGACTGATTATCTGCTCAAGGCTGCCGGCGAGGCCAGCGTTGCTGTCGGCAACATCGGCGAGCCGCCGGTCAACGAGATTGACGGCCGAGCCCACAACGAGTGGTTTGTGGCTGAGCTCTCGAGCTATCAGATTGCTACGACCACCGAGCTCCACCCTCGCGTGGCGGTTCTGCTCAACATCACTCCCGACCACTTGGGCTGGCATAAGAGCCATAAAAACTATGCGCTTGCCAAGGTCAAACTGTTTGACAATATGGCCGATGACGATCTGGTGGTTGTCGACGTCGAAGACGCCGGCATTCACGAGTTCGATGAGTACATCTACACGCCGGGTCGTCGCATCTGCAAGGTTGCCTTTGACGAGCCTGAGGGCGAGGATGCCGCCTTTGTGCGCGATGGCAAGATGATCGTGCGTCTGAAGGGCGTCGAGACCCCGCTCATCGCTACATCCGAGCTCAAGATCTCGGGCCATCACAATGTTATCAATGCCCTGTGCGCTGCCACGGCTGCCTTGGCGGTCGGTGCCGATGTCGATGGTGTCTGCCGCGGTCTTGCCTCGTTCCAGCCGCTCGAGCACCGCGTGGAGCCGTGTGGCGAGATTGACGGCGTGCGCTACGTCAACGATTCCAAGGCGACCAACACCGATGCGGTCGAGAAGGCGCTGACGGCATTTCCCGATGACGACGTGATCTTGCTGCTCGGCGGCCACGATAAGGGCACGCCGCTCACGGACTTCGCGCGCGTTGTTATGGATAACGTACGCTCGGTCGTCTGCTTTGGCGATGCGCGCGAGCGCTTCACCGCCGCTATGGACGAGGCCGATGTCGATGGCGATGTGGATATCGCCCAGGCGGATGACCTACGCGACGCCGTGGACGTTGCCCGTTCGCTTTCGAGCCGTGGTGACGTGATCTTACTTTCACCTGCCTGCTCTTCGTTCGATGAGTTCTCGGGCTATGAGGAGCGCGGCCGCGTGTTTAAGGACTACGTGGCTCAGCTTGCCGCTACAGCGAAATCACAAATGGAATAGGGGTTGCGGTGAGAGAGGAGAGCCCCCGACAAGGTATGAGGAGGCCCGACTCGGACCGTGCTTCCTCACGGCGCATCACATCGTGTTCCAGCCGCGGTGGGCAGTCGTTTAGCGAACGCTATATTGCCGGCGTTCCCGCCCGTATCATGCGCCCCCGTTTGATATTCATGGCCTGCTTGTTTACCTTGGTATGCTTTGGCCTGCTGATGGTGTACTCGGCGTCTTCGGTCGAGGCGCTGCACGAGAATGGCTCGGCGACGTTTTTTCTGGGTCGACAGGCCGCGTTTGCCGTGGTCGGTGTTCTGGCGCTGATTGCCATCGTGCGCGTTTTGCCGGACAGCTGGTTTGGGGAGGATGTGCTCAGGATCTTCCTCATCGGCATGATAGGGCTACTGCTTCTGGTGTTCTTGGTGGGCAGCGGCAGCCGTGGCGCCACGCGCTGGCTCAACATCGCCGGTATTCAGTTCCAGCCTTCCGAGTTTTTAAAGCCATTTGCCATTGCGTATTCGGCCATCATGCTTGATCGCTTCTTTTCGCCCGGTGGCAACATCAACGAATTCCTTCGCAAGATGGGCATCTACCTGGGCATTTCGCTCTTTCTGATCTTTATCCAGCCCGATTTCGGTACTGTCCTGATCATCCTGTTGACCCTCATGTGCATGGCGTTGTTTGCGGGTCTCGACCCCAGATTTATCATCGGCGTGCTAATCTTCGGCATTCTCGTGATCGTGATTGCGCTTGTCGCAGAGCCGTACCGTATGGTGCGTATTCAGGTTGCCTTGAACCCTTGGGCCGACGAGTATGGTGACGGCTATCAGGCCACGCTTGCCATCATGGCCTTTGCCTCGGGCGGTCTGTTCGG
The DNA here is from genome assembly GCF_025289055.1 of Collinsella aerofaciens. GTDB lineage: Bacteria > Actinomycetota > Coriobacteriia > Coriobacteriales > Coriobacteriaceae > Collinsella. The sequence goes on along the minus strand of NZ_JAESIQ010000007.1, from coordinate 69,763 downwards.
CCGCGGCATCGGCAACTCAACCATGAAGTACTCGTATCTGCCCGAAGCGCACAACGACTACATCCTGGCCATCATTGGCGAGGAAGTCGGTTTTGTCGGAACCGTGCTGTTCTTCTTGGTGTTTGCGATGCTGATCTACTCGGCGTTTCGCATTGCCGAGCAGGCGACCGATCGCCGGGGCGCGCTCATGGCGTCTGGCTCCGCGGTCATTCTCGCGGTGCAGTTTTTGATTAACGCGCTGGGCATCCTCAACGTGTTTCCCATGACGGGCAAACCGTTGCCGTTTATTAGCTACGGCGGTTCGTCGATTATTGTGTCGCTTATGCTTGCCGGGTTGATCCTGCGCGTTTCGTACGAGAGCGCCCGCCGCGATGAGTATGACCGTCGCCGTGAGAGCTTTGCCGTTATGGACGAGAGCACCGCCGGCGTAGCCCATGTGCGCGGTGAACGACCTTCGCGTAGCGGCTTTACCGTTCTGGATGGTTCTGCATCCGAGCCGGCAGCTCGTCCACGCTCGCGAACGGCTCCGCAAGGCCGTCCGCAGCGCCCCAGCCCTCGCAACGCGGGCGGCGGATATAATCGAATCGATTTGAACTCGGACCCGTCGGCGCGTCTGCGCACCGACGACCAGGGACCGCGTGTACGAAGGGACTACCATGACCGATAAAATGACCGTTGCTATTGCAGCCGGCGGCACGGCAGGACACATCAACCCCGCGCTCGCCTTGGCCGAAGAGCTGCGTGACCGTGGTCACCACGTTGTGTTCGTGGGCCAGTCGCGCAAGCTCGAGGGTCGTCTGGTCCCCGAGGCTGGGTTTGATTTTGTGCCCATTACGGTCACGGGCTTCGACCGCTCCCGTCCTTGGACGGCGCTGACCTCGCTGTGGCGTGTCAACAAGGCCAAACGTGCGCTCGCCAGTCATTTCTCAAAGGTTGGCAAGCCCGATGCCGCCATTGGTTTTGGTGCCTATGTCGAGGTTCCGCTGCTGGGGTGGTGTAAGGGCGCGGGCGTTCCGTATCTGCTGCATGAGCAGAACTCTGTTCCGGGCCTGGCCAACAAGATGATGAACTCCCACGCCGCCCGCGTGTGCATCTCGGTGCCGGCAGCGCGTTCGGTCTTTGAGCGCGAAGGTGACCCTGGCCACGTGCTCATGACCGGCAACCCCGTACGTCGCTCGGTAATCGAGGGCGATCGCGCTCGTGGCCGCAAGGCACTTGGCGTTCCCGAGGACGCTACGCTGCTGCTCGTCTTTGGCGGTTCACTTGGCGCCCAGCACCTCAACGAGCGCGTGGCTTCGCTCAAAAACGAGCTGCTTTCGCGCAAGAACCTCTATGTGTTGCATTCGACGGGTGCCGACGGCTTTGAGGAGACCGAGCGCGCTTTGGCGCTGACGCCCGAGGAGGCGAAGCGTTACCGCGTCCAGCCTTACATCGACAACATGGGCGATATGCTGGCTGCTGCCGATTTGGTGCTCTCGCGTTCGGGCGCATCGAGCGTGGCCGAGATCGCTGCACTCGCCGTGCCTTCGGTGCTCGTGCCGTACCCGCACGCCACGGCCGATCACCAAACCACCAATGCCCGTTATCTGGTCGACGCCGGGGCCGGCGTGCTCTGCGCCGATGCCGATATCGACGGTTCTGCCTTTGCCGATGAGCTGCTGCACCTGGTCGATGACGCGGCGGCGCGCGACGCCATGCGTCAGGCGGCGCGTGGTCTGGCTCAGGATAGGGCCGCCGCTCTTCTGGCGGATGCGGTAGAGGGTTTGCGTTAGTTAGACGGGATATCGTCGGTCGCCCTCGCGCTGATGCGGTTGGTGCGGTACAGTTAACGGGTTACAGGCAGTGTTTACGCAAGGAGTACACGAGCACATGGCTGATTCCCAGACTGCAACCTCCGCGCCCGAGTTTAAGAGCGCCCACTTTATCGGTATCGGCGGCGCCGGCATGAGCGGCATCGCCCTCGTTCTGCACGAGCGCGGTTATGCCGTTACCGGCTCCGACCTTAAGACGTCACGTTATATCCGCCAGCTTACCCGCGCTGGTGTGAAGGTGCATGTGGGCCATGAGGCCGCCACGATCGACGAGGTCAAGCCCGACGTGGTTGTTGTCTCTACCGCTATTCCGGAGTCCAACCCTGAACTCGTGCGCGCTCGCGAGCTTGGTATTCCCGTGTGGCCCCGTGCCAAGATGCTCTCTGCTTTGGGCCACGGCTACACCACCGTCGCTGTTGCCGGCACGCATGGCAAGACCACCACGTCTTCGATGTGCGCCACCATGCTCGACCGCATGGGCCTGGATCCGAGCTTCTTGATCGGCGGCATTGTCGAGGGCTATGACACGAACGGCAAGAACGGCTCGGGCGACTACTTTGTCGCCGAGGCCGACGAGTCCGACAGCTCCTTCCTGTTCCTGAACCCCAACGTGGTCATTGTGACCAACGTCGAGGCCGACCACCTCGATCACTACTCGGGTATCGAGGAGATCGAGGCAACTTTCGCCAAATTCATGAGCCTGGTGGGCGAGGACGGCACCGTCATCGTCTGCGGTGAGGACCCGCATCTGGTCGAGCTCGCCAAGTCGACGGGCCGTCACGTGCTTTCCTACGGCTTTGCCGAGAGCAACGACATCGTCTGCATGCACCCGGATGTCAAGGGCATCCAGAGTGACTTTATCGTTCGCTTTGAGGACGGCACTGAGCATGCTGTGGAGATCAAGAGCAATCCCGGTCGCCACAACATGCTCAACGCCACGGCGGTGCTCACCGTCGCCCATGTCCTGGGCCTTGACATCGACTCCGCCGCCAAGGCGCTCTCGAGCTTTGAGGGCGTCCGCCGTCGCTTTACCCACGTGGGCGATATCGATGGCATCACCGTGGTCGATGATTACGGCCATCACCCCACCGAGATCAAGGCGACGCTTGCTGCCGCTTCGTCGCTGGGCTACAAGCATGTCGACGTCGTGTTCCAGCCGCACCGCTATTCGCGCCTGCAGGCCCTGTGCGACGACTTTGCCGATGCATTTGCCAATGCCGATAAACTGCTGCTGATTGATGTGTTCTCGGCTGGCGAGATGCCCATTCCGGGTGTCACCTCTAAGATGCTCGCCGATACCGTGCGCGCCAAGCATCCTGGCAAGGAGGTCGTGTACTGCTCCAGCCGTCTTGAGCTTAATCAGGAGCTCGAGCAGATGGTGGGCGAGGGCGACCTGCTGCTCACTATGGGTGCTGGTGACGTTACGACCGTCGGTCCCGAGTTCATTGAGTATCTGACTGCCAAGAAAGACGCTTAAGTCTAATGGGTCTGTTTAACGCCGTCATGGCGCTCTCGGGCATGATCGACACGGATGTGATCGAGGACGAGCGCCTTGCGCGTCATACGAGCTATCGTATCGGCGGCAAGGCCGACCTCTTTGTGACGTGCCATAGCTATCATGCCCTCCGCCGTGCCGTGGCGGTGCTCGATCGCGAGCAGGTGCCGTGGGTCATCATCGGCAAGGGCTCCAATCTGCTGGTTGCCGATGGCGGTTATCGCGGTGCCGTCATTTCGCTCGGACGTGAGTTTCAGCGCACGGTTGTTGCCGATGACGGTTGTACGCTGACGGTCGGTGCGGGCGTGATGTTTGCGCGCTTGGTCAACGATGCCCTGTCGCGTAGCCTCTCGGGCCTTGAGTTTGCCGTTGGCATCCCTGGTTCGGTCGGCGGTGCGATATCTATGAATGCCGGCACACGAACCGAGTGGATTGGCTCGCTGGTTGAGGATGTCGTAACGTTTGACCCGGCATCCGGTATCAAGCATTATGCGGGGTCCGAGATCACTTGGGGCTACCGCGAATGTAGCCTTCCCCGCAATGAGATCATCCTCGAGTGCGTGCTCAAGCTTAAACTGGCGCCCAAGGCCGACATTCGCGAGCGCATGGAGCGGTACCTTACGAGGCGCAAGCGTACACAGCCCATGGGTCGCGCATCCTGCGGGTCGGTCTTTCGCAATCCGCCCGATGCGAGCGTGGGCAAGCTTATCGAGGATTGTGGATTAAAGGGTTTTTCGATTGGCGGCGCGGAAGTTTCGCCCGTTCACGCTAATTTTATCGTTAATAACGGAACTGCCTCGGCCGATGACGTTGCCGCGGTTATCAGACATGTGCACGGAAAGGTGAGGGAGGCGTATGGCATCGAGCTCAGACCGGAAGTTAAATTCCTCGGCTTCTAGAGCATCGAAACCCACCTTCCGCCGCGCCGGAGGGCGTTCCGGCGCGCCTGCCAAACCTCAACGCAATACCGTCGCGCACTCTAAGTCTGTCGGGCATGCTCGACAGACCAGTCGTCCGGTTGTCGGCTCGCAGCTCGGTAATCGTCCGGCCGCAAAAAAGTCCTCGCGTCCCTCGGTGACGTCAAAGCCTGTTATGGGCGCCAAACCTGCCCGTCCCATGGCAACTCCTAAGCCCTCGACGGGAACTAAGGCGGCGCGTCCGGGTCGCACGCTGGGCGCATCGAAACCGCGCTCGCTGACATCGGTGCCGGCTACCGCCAAGAAGCCTTCGGGTAAAAAAGGCGTCAACCCGTTGTCTTCACTTGGGGCGATGGCAAATAAAACGTCAGACGCCGCTTCTCTCGTTACAGGCAAAGGCAAAATCGTGGGCGGCGTTCTGGCCGTCTTGGCCGTGCTCGTCGTCGTTGCCGTCGTGGTGATCAACTCTGGATTGTTTACCGCCACTGATATTCAGATTCAAGGCAGCGAGCATGTGACGAAGCACGATGCTATCCAGCTGATCGATTTGCCCGAGGGAACGTCGCTTTTTAACGTCGATCCTGACCAGATTACCGAGGACCTCAAGCAGAACCCGTGGGTGTCGGGCGTGGATGTCCAGCGTCAGTTCCCGCATACGCTCATCATTACGCCGATGGAGCGCAAGGTCATCGCAATTGCCTATATCAGCTCCGATGACCTTGCCTGGGCCATCGGGGATGATGACACCTGGATCGCCCCGCTGTCGACGTCGGTCGAAGTGGATGACCAGGGCAACGTCATCACGACGGGGCAGGGCTCAAATACCCTGACCGGCATTGATGCCGCGCTGGCGCTCGCTAAGCACTATGGCGCGGTGTTGTTGACTGATGTCTCGGCGGATGTCGCTCCGGTTTCCGGCCAGGCGGTGAGCTCCAAGGCCGTTAAGGCTGGCTTGGATTATGTGCGTGGTTTTTCGAGCGAGTTCTTGGGACAAGTCAAGGATATTTCCACGCCTTCGGTCGAAGCCATCTCGGCAAACCTCAATAACGGCATTGAGGTGTCGCTGGGTGATTCGAACGATATCGTCAAGAAGGAGCGCGTAGTCACCAAGCTGCTTTCGCAGGTAGAGGGCGTAACGTATATCAATGTGCGCTCTCCGGGTAACTATACATTTAGGAACGCTCCGACCTCGTAGCGCTGGTTGATGCTTTGTTGAGGGGTCATACCACGCCGTTTATCTGGTTTGTTTGGTTTTCACGGTCAATTATTTGACTGATACGTTCATAATGTGCAACCATAATACGGTTTACCTTTGCATTTACTTTCAACCTGAAGGTTAATGTGCGCGGGGTCGACCCATGCTATGGCTATAACCTTTGTTCGGAGGACCGACATGCACGAGACAGAGATCAACAACTACCTTGCCGTCATTAAGGTGGTCGGCGTCGGCGGCGGCGGTACCAACGCGGTCAATCGAATGATCGAAGAGGGCATCCGCGGCGTCGAGTTTGTTGCCATCAACACCGATGCTCAGGCACTCGCGATCTCTGATGCCGATATCAAGGTGCACATCGGCACCGACCTTACCCGCGGCCTGGGCGCCGGCGCCAACCCCGAGGTTGGCCGCAAGGCTGCCGATGAGTCCCGCGACGACATTGCCGAGGCGCTCGCTGGCGCTGACATGGTGTTCATCACCTGCGGCGAGGGCGGTGGCACCGGTACCGGCGCTGCTCCCATCGTTGCCGATATCGCGATGAACGAGGTCGGTGCGCTGACCGTCGCCGTCGTGACCAAGCCCTTCACCTTCGAGGGCCGCAAGCGCAAGAAGAGCGCCGAGGAGGGCATTAAGACCCTCTCCGATTGCGTCGACACCATGATCGTCATCCCTAACGATAAGCTGCTCGACATCGCCGAGAAGAAGACCACCATGCTCGAGGCCTTCGCGATTGCCGATGGCGTCCTTTCCCAGGGCACCCAGGGCATCACCGACCTCATCACCGTCCCCGGTATCATCAACTTGGACTTCGCCGATGTTAAGACCATCATGAAGCAGGCCGGTACCGCCATGATGGGTATCGGTACCTCTTCTGGGGATACCCGTGCCGTCGACGCTGCCCAGCAGGCCATCTCCAGCCCGCTGCTCGAGAGCTCCATCGATGGCGCCACGCGCGTGCTGCTCTCCATCGCCGGTTCCAAGGACCTGGGCATCCAGGAGATCAGCGACGCCGCCGACGTTGTCGCCAACGCCGTCGACCCCGAGGCCAACATCATCTTCGGTACCGTTGTCGACGAGTCCCTGGGCGATCAGGTGCGTATCACCGTCATCGCTACGGGCTTCTCCGACTCCAACGTCAACCGTCAGGACGAGCTCTTTGCTGCTCAGCAGTCTCAGAGCAAGGCCGCTGCCTCCGCTGAGCCGCAGCGCACCGCTCCTGCCACGAGCCCGGCTCAGGCCGCTCCGACCCGCAACGTCGGTGGCACCGAGCTTCCTAACTTCGGCAACGATCAGTTCGAGCTTCCCGACTTCCTGAAGCGCGGTAGCTTCTAAGTCGTTCTTTGCATTGTTGTGCACAGGGGCGTGTCCGTATGGACGCGCCCTTTTTATTTCGACTTTGTAAACTAGAACCTCCAATCTCTTTACGTTCCCTTTACGATTGCCTCCAGCGCAGCAGGTATCCTTTTAGAGAAGTATGACAGCCGTATAAACGCGGGCTGTAGCGGCGATGCCGCGGTACTTGTGTTATTAGGAGGCTTTAGTATGGCAGCACGTGCGGACAACGTTTCGCGTGTCGACCATGATGGAGTTACGTTGGTGGAGGGCGCGACATCCGATGTTCGCTTTGCCTTCACCGAGCGCGCCGGTGGCGTTTCCGAAGATGCGTACTCCTCACTCAACTTGGGCTCGCATGTTGGCGATGACCCCTTTGCTGTTCAAGAAAATCGTCGTCGTGCGCTCGAAGCTATGGGTGCCGCCGAGTGCGAGCACAACCTGCTCGTTCCCAATCAGGTCCATGGTGATCATATCGTTGCGGTGACCTCGAACGGCGCCGATGACCTTGAGGACGTTCGCGAGCAGATTGCCGAGGGCTGTGATGCCATCGTCTGCACGGCGCATAACGTGCCCGTGCTGCTCTGCTTTGCCGACTGCGTTCCCGTGGTGCTGGTGGCCCCTGGCGGATTTGCCGTGGTGCACTCCGGTTGGAAGGGCACGATTGCACGTATTTCCGCCAAGGCGTGCCAGGCGCTTTGCGATGCTGCCGGCTGCGATGCGAGCAACGTTTCCGCCTATATCGGCCCCCATATCTTGGGTGACGAATATGAGGTATCCCAGGAACTCATGGATCGCTTTGCCGCCGAGTTCTCTTGCATCGATGCGAGTGCCTCTCGCATGCTCGATCTTTCCGCTGCCATTCGCGAGGCGCTGGTAGATGTCGGTGTCGACGCGGATAATATCGTGGATACCCAGCTTTCGACTGTGCGTCAGAACGACCGCTTTTATTCCTACCGTAACGAGGACGGCACCTGTGGGCGCCATGCTGCGATCGGCGTGATGCTATGAGAAAGATCGTATCGGTCCTGAGCGCCGCTGTGCTTACGCTTATGCTGTGCGCCTGTTCTTCGGGATCTTCTACCTCTTCCATTACCGTCGCCGGCTCCACGACCTGCCTTCCTATCGCCGAGATTGCGGCCGAGGGCTTTAAGGAGGAGACCGGCATCGACGTGCTCGTTTCCGGTTTGGGTTCTTCCGCTGGCATCGAGGCCGTCAGCGCCGGCACAGCCGATATCGCCAGCTCCTCCCGTGGACTCAATGCCGACGAACAGGATCTGGGCCTGACTCCCATCGTCATTGCCCACGACGGTATCGCGGTCATCGTGAACGACGATAACCCGGTCGATAACCTCTCGACCGAGCAGCTCCGCGATATTTACGCCGGCAAGATCACCAACTGGAAAGAAGTCGGTGGCGAGGACCTGAGGATCCAGGTCATCAATCGAGATGAGGCGTCCGGCACGCGTGAGGCCTTCCGCACCATCGTGATGGACGGCACCCCGTTCGATCGCCGCTCGGCCGTTCTTTCGGGCACGGGCCAGGTGCGCGACGTGGTATCTCGTTCGCGCGGTGCCATTGGCTACATTTCGCTGGGCTTCGTCGATAGTCTCAACGCCAAGACCTCGGTCAAGGCCGTCTCGGTCAATCATGTTGAGGCGTCCGAGAAGACGGTCGCGAGCGGCGGCTATCCCATCTCACGCGACCTTTACTTCTTTGTGAAGGGTGCGCCTTCGCAGCAGGCGCAGGATTACATCGACTATGTGACGTCCGAAAAGATGGACAAGCAGATTCGCGAGGCGGGCTTTATTCCCGTCACCAACGACGAGAAGGGGAGTGAGTAGCATGGAAGCACAGGAAAACTCCCAGACTGAGCAGAATGTTCAGACGCCCAAGAAGCGCGAGCTGGCGCTCGTATCGCACAGTACCTATATCAAGGAGAAGGCGCTGCAGTGGATCTTCTTTGCCTGCGCGTTCTTGGCGGTCGTTACCGTCATCCTGATTTTTGTCTTTACCACGTACTCGGCGCTGCCCGTCTTTACTGACATCGGTCTGGCGGACTTCTTTAGCTTTACGTGGGCGCCTTCCGAGGGCCACTACGGCATCTTGTCGCTGCTTGCCGGCTCGGGTCTGGTGACCGTCGGTGCGCTCGCCATGGGCGTGCCGCTGGGCGTGGGTACGGCCGTTTACCTGGTCGAGATTGCCAGCAAGCGCGTGCGCAAGCTCATCAGCCCCGCCGTTGACCTGCTGGCGGGCATACCCTCCATCATCTACGGCTTCTTTGGCATGATCATCATCCGCCCGTTTATCGCACAACTGACCGGCGGCCTTGGTTTTGGTGCGCTGACGGCGTGGTTTGTGCTCGCCATCATGATCGTCCCTACCATCACCACGCTCACCATCGATGCTCTCAATTCCATTCCCATGGGCATTCGCGAGGCATCGTATGCCATGGGCGCCACCAAGTGGCAGACCATCTATAAGGTCGTGCTACCTGCCGCGAAGCTGGGTATCGTTGATGCCATCGTGCTGGGTATGGGCCGTGCCATCGGCGAGACCATGGCTGTGCTCATGGTCGTAGGTAACGCCCCGGTTATTCCCGACAGCATTGCGAGCCCCATCTCGACGCTCACGAGCCAGATTGCGCTCGACATGAGCTATTCCTCGGGTCTGCACCGCTCGGCGCTGTTCGGCATGGGTGTGGTCCTGTTTATCATCTCCGCCACACTGGTGGGCATCGTCCGTCTGATTTCCAAGAAGAAGAGGGGGTAGGCTATGTCCGATTCCGTTGACACGACGGTCGATACGACCTCGTCGCGCGAGCGCATCAAGCGTGCCCTTTCCCACGGCAAGAAGGGCCGCATCAACAAGGACCTGTCCAACAAGATCATGCTTGGCGTGTTCCGTGCCGCTGCCTACATCACCACGCTGGTGCTGGTCGCTATCATCGCCTACGTGGTCATCAACGGCCTGCCACACATCTCGCTCGACTTTATCTTCGGTTGGCCCCAGGGCGTCAACGCCGAGGGCGGTATTTGGCCCACGATCGTCTCGACCGTCTATGTGACGGCGCTCGCCATGCTTATCTGCACGCCGATCGCTGTGCTGGCAGCCGTCTATCTGGCCGAGTACGCCAAGCAGGGCAAGGTCGTCGAGCTCATTCGCTACGCTGCTGACGCTTTGGCCTCGGTGCCCTCCATCGTTATGGGTCTGTTTGGCTACGCCTTGTTTGTCGAGGCCATGGGCTTGGGCCTTTCGATGGTCTCTGCCGCCCTGGCACTCGCGCTCTTGATGCTTCCCATCGTCATGCGCACCACCGAAGAGGCCATTCGCGCCGTTCCGCGCTATATCCGTTGGGGCGCGTACGGTCTGGGCGCCACCAAGTGGCAGGTTGTCTCCAAGATCGTGCTTCCTTCTGCCTTTGGCCGTATTGCCACGGGCATCGTCCTCGCCATCGGCCGTGCCATTGGCGAGACCGCGGTGGTGCTCTACACCATGGGGCAGGCCATCAATCTACCTATTTCGCCGCTCGATTCCGGCCGCCCCATGACGGTTCACCTGTACCTGCTTGCCAACGACGGCATCAACATGAACGCAGCCTACGGCACCGCGCTCTTGCTGATGGTGATCATTCTGGCCTTCAACCTGTTTGCGCGCTTCCTGTCGCGCAAGCGTCGCTAGTTAAGGAGTCCCATGTCCGTTTATCAGTCCGCTCCCACGCTGGAGCAAGCGGCCATTACGGCCAAGGATTTCAACTTTTGGTACGGTGACTTTCATGCGCTGACGGGGCTCGACCTCAACATCGCCAAAAACGCCATCACCTCGTTTATTGGCCCTTCGGGCTGCGGCAAATCGACGTTTTTGCGCTGCATCAACCGCATGAACGACCTGATCGAGGACACGCGCATCGAGGGCACCATGACGCTCGACGGCAACGATATCTATGCCGAGGGTGTCGACCCGGTCGATCTCCGTCGTCGCGTGGGCATGATCTTTCAGCAGCCCAACCCGTTTCCCAAATCCATCTACGAGAATGTCGCCTTTGGCCCTCGTCTGCAGGGCGTGACTAGCAAAAGCGACCTCGATGACATCGTGGAAGAATCGCTCAAGCGCGCCAACCTCTGGAAAGAGGTATCCAATCAGCTCAACAAGGATGGTTTGGCGCTCTCGGGCGGTCAGCAGCAGCGTCTGTGCATCGCGCGCGTGCTTGCGGTGCAACCCGATGTCCTTCTGATGGACGAGCCCTGCTCCGCCATCGACCCCACGTCCGTCTCTAAGGTCGAGGATTTGATGGCCGAGCTGGCGCCCGAGATGACGATCATCATCGTCACGCATTCAATGCAGCAAGCAGCTCGTATCAGCGACTACACCGCATTCTTCTTGCAGGAAGTTGCCGGCGAGCCCGCCACACTCATCGAGTATGGTCAAACCGACGCGATCTTCACCAGCCCGGTGGACTCGCGGACGGAAGACTATATCACCGGCCGCTTTGGCTGATCGGTGCGACTAGTCCCAAGCCGATCGGACCTGGTCCGGTGCGTATTCACTGTGCGGGCGGCATGACCGCACCCAACTGATTGGAGTGAACCATGCGCAAACTGTTTTCCCGTCAGCTCATCGAGGCCCGCCACGAGATGCTGAGCATCTACGAGGCCGTCGATCTGGCCCTCCACGATGCCGTGAAGGCCTATGTGACCGACGACCGCAAGCTCGCCACCAAGACCAAGAAGCGCACGCTTTCGATTGACGCACGCTGCGCCAACCTGGAGGCCGTCTGCTACAACCTGATCGCCACGCAGTCACCGGTCGCCTCCGACTTCCGCCTGCTTCAGACGATCATCTACGTCGACTTTAACCTGCAGCGCATGACCGATAAGGTTCGCCAGATCTGCCGCGCCACGCGTCATATGATCAAGGCCGATATCTCGCTGCCCAAGGAGCTTGTCGGCACGGTCGAGGCCGAGGCTGAGGCCGTCTACCAGGTGCTGGGCTCTTCGCTTTCCGCGCTCGTCACCAATGACATGTCCATCATTTGCAACTTGGCCGTCGAGGACGAGCCAGTGCACGCCGCCTACGAGAAGTTCTTCCGCACCTTTAACCGTATGGATACGGGCGACTTTATGGACGACGACAGCAACTATGACGACCTGCGCCGCGCTATCATGGTTTCGCGCTACCTCGATCGCATCGCTTCGATTTCCATCGATGCCGCTTGCCGTCTGACCTTCCTGTTGACTGGTCAGCGCATGAATGCCGGCGATATCGCCCGCACTGATGAGGATGAGCTCGAGAGCATGCGTGTGCCTTCGGGCGAGGGTGTTATCATGAGGCCCGCCGTCGACGCGCACTACGTTGCCAAGGTGCCCGTTAACGAGGTCAGCGAGGGTCTTCGCTACCTGTTCGATCATCTTGAGGACGAGGACGATGGCGAGGACGACGAGGAGTAAGTAATCCTGTTCGTCGAAAGATTGTAAATACCGAAGCGAGCGCGGCCTTGCACATGCGGGGCCGCGCTCTTGCGTTAGCATGGGACTACTTGTTTGGCTGTCAGCGGAGGCGATTAGCAATGGATAACTATTTGGACTTGATGCGCGCTCGCCGCGAGCAGATTCTGGAACGTTTTTATGCGGCGCTCGATCGCGCGGGCCGCCCCCACGACGCCGCGCGCCTCATTGCCGTGTCCAAGACCGTTGGTGTCGATGAGACCGTTGCCGCCATCCAGGCGGGGTATCGCCATTTTGCCGAGAACCGCCCGCAGGAGCTGGTTCGCAAGCTCACGGGTCTGGCGGAGCATCCGGAGCTGCCCGAGGTGCGCTTCGATATGATCGGCAACCTGCAGACCAATAAGATCAATGCGGTGCTGGGCTCAGCCGAGCTGATTCACTCGGTGGGTTCGCTGCATCTGGCGCAGGCGATCTCGAGCCGTGCTGTCCGCAAGATTGAGGCAGGCGAGCTCACTGGCCTCCAGCGTGTGCTCATTGAGGTCAATGTGAGTGGTGAGGAGTCGAAGGGAGGCTTTTCGCCCGATGAGATTCGCGCCGCCGCGGGTGAGCTTGCGGAACTTGAGGGAATTTGCGTACAGGGGCTTATGACTATGGCGCCCCGGGGGAATAAGGATGTGGCACGCCGCACCTTTGCGGGGCTTCGTGAACTGAGGGATGAGCTGGAGGCGGCGCATCCCGATTTGAACCTGCCTGAGCTTTCCTGCGGTATGAGCGAGGACTTTGAGCCTGCCCTTGAGGAGGGCTCTACGCTCGTTCGCCTGGGCAGGGTAGTATTTAGCCCGGAGTTTGCAGTAAAATAAGGCTCTGAAGTGCGCACTGATTATCGGGGCGCCTGCACTAAACCGCGAGAGGACACAACCATGGGCTTCCTTGACGAGATTAAAAATAAGATGCACCTGGGCGGCCAGCAGGGTTACGACCAGGGTTATGGCCAGGACGACGACTACGGCTACGATGATGGCTATGACGATGGCTATCAGGGCAACGGCTACAGCGGTGCTTCGGGCGAGGGCTTCTACACCCAAGACGAGCCGAGCAACGGCCTGCTTGGTCAGACGCGCCGTGGTGAAGCTGAGTCGGTTGCCGTGTATACACGCTCCGGACAGCTGGTCGGCGATGACTCTCGCCATGCCACGACGTATAACCCGCCTTCGCGCTCGCAGGACAGTGTTGCGAGCGGTTATCGTCCTGGTGCTTATGACACGCCGTCGAGCTACGCCGAGAACACCCGCGCCCGTGCCGCCGCTGCGCCCGCGCCTGCACCGAGCGATGCCTCGGCTTATGCGAGCAATATCATCAACGCCACGCCGCAGCTGCCGGCCTATGTCCTGCGCCCCGAGAGCTATGATGACGTGGAGACCGTGGTGCGCCGCGTTCGCACCAAGCAGCCTGTCGCACTGATTTTTGTGGGCGTACGCACCGAAGTTGCCAAGCGCGTCTTGGACTTCTCTTACGGCTTTGCCTGCGGTCTGGGTGCCACGGTCAAGGAGGTGGGCGACCGCGTGTTCATGGTGCTGCCCGCCGGTTGCGAGGTCAAAGATTCCGATCTCAAGAAGCTTCGTGCCGACGGCTACCTCAAGTAAAGACAAGACGAGGAGATTCCCATCAACATCTACACTATCGTCCAGCTGGTCAACACGCTGTTCAACTTCTATTCCACGCTCATTATCGTCTACTGCTTTATGACGTGGATCCCCATGAAGCAGGGTGGTTTGCTTCAGGATATTGCCGCGGTGCTTGATAGCGTGTGCGGTCCGTGGCTCAACCTGTTCCGTCGTTTCATCCCGCCGATGGGCGGTATCGATTTTTCGCCGGTCGTTGCGATTATTGCGTTGCAGTTGGTGCAGAGGCTGGTTCTGCAGCTTCTTATAGGTATACTCGTGTAGAACTGACTTAGTAACTTACGTCGGGCGTGTAGCGCCGAGGCGATGAAAAAGGAGACTTGTTATGGCTATTACCCCTGCAGACATCCAGGCCCAGACTTTCTCTGAGGCCAAGCGTGGCTACGATCCTGCCGAGGTCGACGTCTTCTTGGAGACGCTGTCTTCCGAGGTTGACGCTATGCTCGCTAAGATCGTTGACCTTAAGGGTCGCCTGACTGCTACCGAGCAGCAGCTTGCCGATGCACAGGCTCAGCTTGCCCAGGCTCAGGATACCGCCGACCAGGCCGTTCCTGCCGCCCCCGTGGCTGCTCCCGCCCCTGACTTCTCCGCTCAGGAGCGCCAGATTTCCGCTGCCCTGATCGCTGCCCAGCAGACCGCTGAGACCATCGTCAACGATGCAAACGAGAACGCTGAGCGCATCCGCAACGAGGCTGACGCCAAGGCCCGCGAGGTTATCCGCCAGGCTCTGACCGAGAAGCAGGCCGAGCTCGAGGAGATCGATCGTCTCAAGGCTTCCCGTGAGGAGTTCAAGGCCGAGTATCTCAAGCTCATCCAGCACTTTATGGACGATGCCCAGAACTCCTTCCCGGCCGATCTGATGGCCTCTACGCCGGTCGGTTCTGCCGCTTCTCCTGCGGTGACTGTTCCCGCCGAGCCGCTGCCCGTCGCTGACCCGGTTGTCCCCGTGGCCGATCCCTTCGCCCCGATCGATAACTTCGCTGCCGACGACCTGGACTAACATTCGGCCTACAATTTAGTGCCTAGAAAGGACCCGCAGCTTGCGGGTCCTTTTTTATGACTGTGCCGGGGTGCGTAACATAAAAAACCGAGCCCTGCACATAGTGGCGCAGAACTCGGCGAACGGGTGAGCGGTAAAAGGTAGGTTTTAGGGCATGTGCCAAAAACTACTTGAGGAGGAAGTCGGGGAGGGGAATGGTACGGGCCTCGCGATGCTCGGGATCGGCGATGTGGTCGGCAGGATAGCCACAGACGAGCATGTGATAGGGATAGACGCCCTCGGACAGGTTGAACCGCTCCTGTGCCACCTCAGGCTTAAAATGGCATACCCAGCACGTTCCCAGACCCTGCTCGGTGGCCTCCATCATCATCTGATCACACACGATGGACGTATCGATTTCACTGGAATTCATCTGGTCATACGGGCGCACCCAAGCATCATCGGTAACGCTGCAAATAAGGAAAACAAGCGGAGCCCCAAAGATAGACCCATCACGAGCAAACCGAGGCTGACAAGCAGCAGCCTTCTCCAGAAGCTCAGGCGTATCCAACACCATCACACGGGTTGGATGATTATTACAAGCAGAAGGAGCAATACGCCCAGCCTCAACAATGGCATCCACCACCGACTGCTCAACAGGACGATTCTCAAACTCGCGACAAGAATACCGAGACCGAGCCAGATCCAAATACCCCATAACCAAACCCTCCAAAGTCAGCAAATTTATCCAAAGTAAACCAAAGGGTACCCAAAGCCCCATCCACCCAAACGTTTAAGGCGGTCCCAAAGTTTCCAATTGGGCCCCAAGGTCCTGTCAACAAAGGCCCCATCGCTTTCAAAGTATCAGCCAAAGTTCCCAATGGTGGTACGTAAGGCGAAGGGCCGGCCACGGTTTACTTTCGAACGACTCTGCAAAGCAGCCGGAGTGAGAAAGCAAACCGTGGCCGGCCCTTCGCCGCCGGGACACGTACCCCCAATTAACTGTTCTTCATGACAATCGAATCCACAACATCGGCCACATTCTCGCAGCAGTCGGCGCAGTACTCCAGGAAGGCGTACACGTCACGCCAAGCGATGACCTCGAGCGGATCCTTGCCGTTAACGTGCAGGTTGCGCATGGCGTTGATGTAGAGCTCGTCGGCCTCGGACTCGATGGTGTTGATCTGGATGACCAGTTCGCGCAGCGTTTTGGACTTGCGGTAGTTGGGCAGCTCGACCATCAGGTCCTTCATGGCGCGGCAGGCATCGGTTACCTTGTGAGCGATGACGATGGCATCGGGGTGGATGCTCTGGATGTTGGTGAAGTAGACGCGTTGCACGACGCCTTCGATGCGGTCGAGTACGGTGTCGAGCGAGCAACTCATCAGGTCCAGATCCTCGCGCTCAAGCGGGGTGATAAAGGCGGTGAGCAGGGCGTCTTCGAGCTCATGGTGCTTCTTGTCTGCCGCATGCTCAATCGCATGCATCTTATCGAGCATGTCGTGGATCTGCGCGGGGTCAAAGTTCTCAAAAATCTTGGTGAGCAGCTCGGCTGCCTGAACGGCGAGGTCAGCGCAAGCGACGTAGTTGTCAAAGTAGAACGAATCGGGTTTCTTTGCCATGGGTGGGTCCTTTCGAGGCGAAGACGGGTGGGCGAAGCATTGCAGTCCGGATGGACGCTCGGTTTGACTAGATGAACATCATGAACAGCTTGGCCATAACAAAGCTGATGAGTCCGCAGGCGGGGAAGGTGAAGAACCAGGTGAACATCATGTCCTTGACGACGCCGAAGTTGATGGCCGAAAGGCGCTTGACGGCACCGACGCCCATGATGGCGCAGGTCTTGATGTGGGTGGAGGACACGGGGATGCCGGTAAGGGTGGCAAGCAGCAGGTTTGCGGCGCCCGCCAGGTCGGCGGAGAAGCCCTGGTACTTTTCGAGCTTGACCATGCTCTGGCCGACGGACTTGATGATGCGCTCGCCGCCCACGCTGGTGCCGATACCCATAGTGGCCGAGCACAGCAGCATAATCCAGATGGGGATGCCTGCATCGCCGACGCTCGTCTGGCCGCTGGCAAAGGCCACGCCTAAAAAGAGCACGCCGATGAACTTCTGTCCATCCTGCGCGCCGTGCATAAAGCTCATGGCCGCAGCGCTCGCGATCTGAGCGTATTTAAAGAAGACATTGGCACGTCGCCTGTTGGCGGCGGCGAAAAGAATCGAGACGAGCTTGCACAGGACCCAGCCCATGACAAAGCCCAGGCCGATGGAGAGCGCCAGGCCGTAGATGACCTTCATCCACTCGTGGACGTTGACGCTGCTCGCGCCGCCGAGGGCGATAGCGGCACCGGTCAGGCCGGCGATAAGGCTGTGGCTTTGCGAGGTGGGGATACCAAAACGCGACGCTGTGGCGCCGTAGACGACGATGGAGAACAGCGCCGCGCAGAGGCACGCGAGCGCCATGGTGCTGTTTCCGCCAAAGTCGACGATATGCGAGATGGTATTGGCGACGCTCGCGTTAAAGTGCGTCATGATGAGCACACCGAGGAAGTTGAATGCGGCGCTCATGAGAATGGCGGCGCGGGCGGGCATGCAACGCGTAGTGACGCAGGTCGCGATGGCGTTGGGCGCGTCGGTCCATCCATTGACGAAGATGGCGCCCAACGCGAGGATCACGGTGACGGCAAGGACTGGGTTCGACACAATTTGGCCGAGGAAGGTTGAGAACGTTACGTCCATATATGGGCTTTCTCGAAGTTTGCAGACACGTTACAAAAACATGATAAATCGTATCACCTCCTGTGGGTTTCTTTACCGAGTTCTGATGGGAGAAGTGAACTTTTTGGCACTAAAATTGAATATTAGCCCTGTTGACCGCGGGTGTTCTTTTTGCTAACACGCCATGCGGACACGTGCGATTACTACGACACTCCAAAACCACAGTCTGTTCGCTTTACAACATGCAAACATGCGTTCGATAATAGGAGGCATGGAATATCGACAGACAGATGGCAAAACTCGGCGCGTGCACAAGCAGTATGTGGACGTCGTGGCTCGCATCCTCGCGGGCGGACAGGTCGTGCCGGTCACCGTCTGCTGGGTCGACGGTCGTTGCTTTACGATTGACGAGATTGTCTCGACCACTGGGTTTGGCCTGACGGTTCACGGCATCCGTACGGCAACCTATAAGGTGCGTTTTGGCGGGCACGCGACCGAGTTGTATCTGGAGGACCAGACGCGCGAACGACCAGATGGTTCGCAGGCCCATCTGATGCGTTGGTGGGTGTGGGCATTCGACCGTACACTCGAGGGCGAGCGCCGTGGGTAAGGACGTACGGCATTCGGGTACAATGACAGGAATCTTGTCACCTGCTGCGCCGTCTTTCACGGCACTTTTTGAAAGGACGAACCTATGAACGATATCCAGGGCTATCAGAACGGCCCCGTCGAGAGCGGCGCAAGCCGCGCCAAGGAGATGTCGCCGCGCGCGTACAATCTCGCCATGTCTGCCCTGATCTTCTTGGGCTTTTGCGCCATGGGCGCCGGCGCCTACTTTACGAGCACCATGTCGTTTGCGCGCATGATGATGAGCGGCGCCGCCCTGCCGCTGGTCTTTGGCTCGTTTATTTTGACCATCGTCGGCATGGTCATGATGTCGGCCGCCGCCAGCAAGCAGTCCGTGGGCCTGTCCCTTGTGGGCTACGTAATCTTTGCGAGTACCTTTGGCCTGACCGCGTCGTTTGGCCTTGCCAACTACGACCTGCCCACCATCAACACTGCCTTTATCGCCACGGCCGCCATCGCCTTTGTCTTTGGCACGCTTGGCGTGACCTTCCCCAAGTTTTTCCAGCGTGTGTATGGCATCGGTTTTGGTATTCTGCTCGCCACTATTCTGGTTGAGATCGTGCTGATGTTCATGGGCGTGTCGCAGTCCATCACCGACCTGATCGTGATTGTGGTGTTCGCTGGCTTTATTGGCTACGACACCTATGTTGCCACGACGGTGCCGCCTACGCTGCCCAACGCCGTGCTCATGGCCTCTAACCTGTTCGTGGATATTATCAACGTGTTCCTGCGCATTTTGAACATCCTCGGCCGTCGCGATTAAAGCGCGGCATTGCGACGCTTCCTGCCGGACACGGTAAAACGATGCGAAAGGCGGTCCTTCGGGGCCGTCTTTTTTGTGCGCGGCGGGGTATCATGGATGGGAAAAGCCGATAGCGGCAGCGACAGGAAAGGTGACCATGTATGGCAGACGTCGACAACAGGAACCGTAACCGCAGGTCCAACCGAGCGGGTCAGCCCAATCCCAAGCGCGAGGCCCGTGCCAAGGCCGCCGAGCGTCACGTGGCAACTGTGTCCGAAGCGTGCGCCAAGGATATCGAGCGTTCGCTTGCCGGCGTGTGCGAGTTCGATGGTATGCCTGCCGGTTTTGTCGCGGCGATGAAGGCCAAGGCCCAAGCGGCCGACGCTGTCGAGGAACAGGTTGCCGAGGAGTCTGAGGCCGCCGAGGCCGAGACCGCTGAGGTTGCGTCCGCCGAGACCGAGGTTACGGCCGAGCCTGCACACGCAGAGGAGGCCACGGAGACCGAGTCCGCGCCTGCCGCCGAGGAGCCCGCTCCGGTCCTGCCCGAGGTCACCGTGCTCGACGCCTCTGCCACGCAGGCCATTCTGGATAACGGCCGAGGCTATGCGCAGTTCTGCGACATGGCCGTGCTCGACTTTGCCTCGTTCACCAACCCGGGCGGCGGCTACATCCAGGGCTATCTGGGTCAGGAGGCCACGCTCTGTGCCGATTCGTACCTGTACAACGTGCTCGATAAACAGCGCAAATGGTACGGCGAGAACCGTCGCCGCAACATCAACTGCGAGCTTTACCGCAACCGTGCGCTGGTGGTGCCTGCGGTGCGCTTCGACCGCAACCACGTGCATGCGTATGCCGACGTGATCGTGGCCGCCGCGCCCAACGCCAAGCGCGCTCGCCAGGAGTATCGTGTGGGTGACGATGCCCTGCTGGACGCCCTGCGCGATCGCATCCGCTTTGTGCTTGCCATCTGCGACGAGCTGGGTCGCGAGAAGCTCGTGCTGGGCGCTTGGGGCTGCGACAACAACGGCTTTGACGCCGAGGCCGTGGCCGAGCTCTTCCGCAAGGAGCTCGCATCGGGCGACTTTAAGGTCAAGCAGGTCTTTTTTGCCGTGCCCTCTACGCGCTGGGACGAAGATTTTGCCAAGTTCGAGCATGTGCTGGCAAACTTCCCCGAGCGCAACGAGGAGTCCTATGCCCAGGTTGCCGCTCGCGCTGCGGCTGCCCGCGCCGCCGAGCAGGCCCAGGCTGCCGCCGAGGACGATGAAGACGATGACGATTGGCGCAAGTACCTGTAATCGGTATGTGCTGACAGATAGGTCGATTCGGCGGGAGAGACTGCTCCCGCCGACTTTTTCTTTTTACTAGAGGAAGGGCTTACGATGAAAAACGTTCTGTGCTTTGGCGACAGCAATACCTACGGCTATGATCCGGCGGGCATGCGCGACGGCACCGCGGTACGCTATGCGCACGATGTGCGCTGGTGCGGCGTGGCCCAGCGCGACCTGGGCGAGGGCTGGCACGTGATTGAGGAAGGCCTCAACGGCCGCACGACGGTGCGTGACGACATGTGCCATCTGGACACTAATCTCAACGGCATCCGCGCGTTGCCGATGCTGCTCGAGACTCATAAGCCGTTGGATGCGATCGTGATTATGCTGGGCACCAACGACTGCAAGACGGTCTTTAGCGTGGGGGCTGCCGATATCGCTGACGGTGCCATGGCGCTGATTCGCACCGTCCGCGCGTTTCCCTGGACCGAAGCCGCGCCCTGCCCGCGTATTCTGCTGATGGCGCCTATCAAGATTAAACCGCAGATCGCCGATGTGTACATGACCGACTTTGACGAGCGCTCCGTCGAGGCCTCGGAGCATTTTGCCGAATACTATGCGTATGCTGCTAAACAGTTTGGCTGCGACTTTTTGAATGCCGCTGATTTTGCCGAGCCGGGCGATATCGATTATCTGCATATGATGCCCGAAAGCCACGAGAGCCTGGGCCACGCCGTGGCAGCCAAGCTCCAAGAGATGCTCGGTGAGTAGCGCGACCCAAAGCAGTACAGAAGTTCCCCTTGCGACGGCTTGTTTCGTTGGTTTGTTTTGATCTGTAACAGTTGTAAGGCCGAAAACGGGCTAGATGTTACAGATTGAGATTATTTAGGTCGATATCGGTCGTTTGTCTCGATCTGTAACATCTAGGGTCGATTTTGCCGAGTTACTGTTACAGATCGAGATTTTCTTCTCAGCGGAATTTGAATGTCTCAATCTGTAACAGGTGGGCGGCTAAATCGTCCCTATCTGTTACAGATTGAGACATTTGCAGGAACCGCCACAAAGGTGTTCTTTGCGGCGGTTTTGGGCTGCGAATCTTAATACTGCCACATGTGGTTGACGGGGCCGGAGCCTTTGCCCATGTCAAAGCCGGCGGCCAGAGCGCCCGTTAGGTAGGCCTTGCCGGCGTTGACGGCATCGGCAAGATCCATGCCCTGGGCCAGCGCGCAGGCGATGGCGGACGAGAGCGTGCAGCCGGTGCCGTGTGTGTTATTGGTATCGATACGCTTGTGGCGGAACCACGTGGTGAGTGGATCTCCCAGATGGTTGCCCTCGTCATCGAGCGGCGCGGGTTCGGCCAGTACATCGTTGGCCTCGTTGACAAGATGCCCACCCTTAACGAGGGATGCACAACCAAAGCGGCGGGTGAGGAGCATGGCAGCATTTTGCTGCGTGCGCTCGGAGTCGACCTCGTAGTCGAGCAGGGCCATGGCCTCGGGAATATTGGGCGTGATAACCGTCGCTAGCGGGAACAGGCGGCGGGTGAGCGCCTCGGCGGCATCTTCGGCAATCAGCCGTGCGCCCGAGGTGGCGACCATGATGGGGTCGACGACCACGTTTGTCGCGTTCCAAGCGCTCAGGCGGTCGGCGATAACATCGATAATCTCGGCAGAGGAAACCATGCCAATCTTGACGGCGTTGGGGCGGATATCGTCAAAAACGGCATCGATCTGCGCCGCTACGATATCTGGCGAGATATCCTGCACGGCGGTAACGCCCAGGGTGTTTTGCGCTGTGATGGCGGTGATGGCCGTCTCGGCATACAGGCGGTGCGCCGTGATGGTCTTGATGTCGGCCTGAATGCCGGCGCCACCGCTGGAATCGGATCCCGCGATGGACAGGACGGCAGGTACCTTACTACGATCCATGTTCGCTCCCTTGTTCGGTCGGAATCAAATGGGTCTTTAAGCCAGCATTATAAAGATGCCCGGGCCGACTCTATGCCGAACCCGGGCGGGCGATGCAATCTCTACGCAAGTGTAAGTAAATGTTCACAAGTCAACAATTGACAGGCACCAGCTCGCCGCCAGAAGCGGCCGCGGCGACAGGGTTAGTCCTCCATGCCGAGGTCGATCGTGGTGCCCTCGAAGATCTTGTTGACGGTGCGGACGGCGCACATCTTGCCACACATGGTGCAAGTGCCCTCGGTGGCGGCGGGGGACTCCTCGTAGCGCTTCTTGCCCGTAACCGGGTCGAGCGCGCACTCCCACATGGCGTCCCAGTCGAGCTTGCGGCGTGCCTGGCCCATCTTGTCGTCCATGTCGCGGGCGTGGGGCACCTTTTTGGCGATGTCGGCGGCGTGTGCGGCGATCTTGGTGGCCATGAGGCCGTCGAGCACATCCTGGGCGTTGGGCAGGCATAGGTGCTCGGCCGGTGTCACGTAGCACAGGAAGTCGGCACCGGAGCTGGCGGAGATGGCGCCGCCGATGGCGGCGGTGATGTGGTCGTAACCCACGCCGATATCGGTTACCAGCGGTCCGAGCACATAGAACGGAGCATTGTGGCACAGGCGCTTCTGCAGTTTCATGTTGGCGGCGATCTCGTCGAGCGCCATATGACCCGGGCCCTCGACCATGACCTGGACGCCGGCGGCCCAAGCGCGCTTGCACAGCTTGCCCAGCTCGATCATCTCAGCGGTCTCGGTGGCGTCGTTGGAGTCGTAGAGGCAGCCCGGGCGGCAGGAGTCGCCGAGCGAAATCGTCACGTCGTACTCGTGGCAAATCTCGAGCAACTCGTCGTAGAACTCATAGAACGGGTTCTCGTTACCGGTGACCTCCATCCAGCCAAACAGCAGTGAGCCGCCGCGGCTCACGATGTTCATCAGGCGGCCGGTCTCCTTAAAGGTCTTGGTGACCGACTTGTTGATGCCGCAGTGAATGGTCATAAAGTCCACGCCGTCCTCGGCATGCGCGCGCACGACTTCGAACAGGTCGTCCTTGGTGAGCTTGACCAGCGGCTTTTCCATGTAGCCGATGGCGTCGTACATGGGGACGGTGCCTACCATGAGCGGCGTCTCGTCGATGAGCTGCTGGCGGAACTGGCGCGTCTTGCCCGAGTTGGAGAGGTCCATGATGGCGTCGGCGCCAAAGTCCTCGGCGATCTTGACCTTCTTCCATTCCTCGGCGGCATCGGCCTTGTCGCCCGAGATGCCCAGGTTCACGTTGACCTTGGTGGACAGGCCCTCACCGACGCCAAAGGCGCGCATGCCCTTTTTGATGTGCACGATGTTGGCGGGAATGGCGATGCGGCCGTCGGCCACGCGCTCGCGGATGTACTCGGGGTCGCGATGCTCGCGCTCGGCGACCTCCTTCATCTGCGGTGTGATCTGCCCGGCGCGGGCGAAGTCGATTTGCGTGACGAGCTTGGGCTCGGTCTGTGTGCTCATTGGCACGGCTCCCTTCGTTGGCATTACCCATATCAGGTTTGCGGGTCAGGGCGGGCGCGCCCAGTCTCAGCCTGCCGTCTTGTCCTGCAAGCTCCCCGTTTATGTAATGGGCTCAAGTATAGCTCGAATGGGTACGATTGGCCTAACGAGCGTGCCTGTGGGGAGGCGTACATGGAAGACAAGCATCTATATCGAGAGACGCAATGGGATGTATCGGCCGAGGAAAGCCGTGCGCACCATGGGTTGGTCGCGATTGGTTTTGCGGTGCTTGCCGTGCTGGTGATTGCCTTTTGTATTTGGACGTTCGGCGGTCGTGGCGGCGCCGCCTGGGAGTTTGAAGCCGACGAGGGCCTGCCGATTATGACCATGAAAGTTTCTGGTGGCAACACGGTTGCCGCACCCGGCGACTATTGGTATCCGTGCGACGAGTTTGTGCAGCTGCAGCTGAGCGGCGGGTCTATTCCGGGCGAAGAAATCGAACGCGTGACGTTTGATGCGGCAATCAAAACACTCACGGTGAAGCTCAAAGATCAAGGGGGCGTGCCCACGACCATGGATTTCGCTCTGACGGAGTGGCGTCTGGAACCTCCGTCGGGCGTTACGGTATCCGACGTAGAGCACGTTAAGATTACCTACCAAGATGGCTCGACGAGCGAGATTGCAAAGGCCGATGGCTTGGCGGAGTAATGGGGTGTTTGGAAACGGCGGGCCTATTGTGCCTGCGCGTTCATGAAAACCAGGGTGTTTTTGTCTGAAAGCTCGGGGATGTGCCGATAGCCGATATTGAATGCGGTGAGTTCGCTTGCATCCTCGAGCTTGTTTTCTGCCATCCACCGCACCATGGAGCCGCGCGCCTTTTTGCTGGCGGTCGACCGTTGGATGGGCTTCCCGTTGCGGATACCCTCGCCAAAGAGGCATGTGACGGCCGTGGCGTCGCCCGCGAGGTGGGGCAGAACGGCTTTGGCATACTCTACGCTGGCGAGGTTGACGATCGTGGTGTTTGAGCCTGCCGGGGCGATAGCCCGCGCGAGCTTGTCGCTCCAAAACGCGTAGAGGTCTCGGGCATCGTCAACGGCGAGCTTCGCGCCCATCTCCAGCCGATACGGTTCGACGGCATGAAAGGGACGAACGCACCCGTAGAGGCCGGAGAGGATCCACAGATGGTCTTGCAGCCATGCGAGCTGCGCGGAATCCATCACCTCGGGTGCCATGCTCTGGTATTGAATGCCGTGATAGGACATGACGGCAGGGGAGAGGTGGCGAGCGAGTGCGGGATTGTCGAGATCGCCGCTTTTCAGGATGGGCCCGAACTCATGCAGGGTGTTGAGGCAAGGCCCCAGCAGTTTGTCACTCACGTTCCACAGCGCCTGCAGGCCGCCGCTGCCTTCATTCCGCTCGATATCTAGCAGTGCGCGGTGGAGGCGAGCCGTCTCGCGCACAAAGGGTGGGATGCCCAGGACTTCAAAAGCATCTTGGGCCGCGCGCATCTGCTTGGCGGGCGAAATGATGACCTGCAGCATGAACTCTCCTCTGCCAAAAAAGAAATTGCGGTGGAATACGGTCTGTTTTGGCCGTTTATGGGCCAGTTTAGTCCGTATTTCACCGCAACTGATGAAGGGTTGGTTAGGCTCGCTCGATGAAGGCCTTGTAGCCGCGGTAGGCCTCGTAGATGTCGGCCTTGTTGGCGACCTCCCACAGGGCGTGCATGGACAGGACGGCAACGCCGGAGTCGATGACGTTCATGCCGTACTTGGCCATGATGTAGGCGATGGTGCCGCCGCCACCCGCGTTGACGCGGCCGAGCTCGCAGGTCTGGAAGTCCACGCCTGCCTCGTCCATGATGTCGCGGACGAGGGCCACGTATTCGGCGTCGGCGTCGTTCGAGCCACCCTTGCCGCGGCTGCCCGTGTACTTGTTAAAGCACAGGCCGCGACCCATAAAGGCGGCGTTTTTGGTCTCGAACTTGCCGGCATAGCCCGGGTCGAAGCCGGCGGACACGTCGGAGGAGAGCATGCGGCTGCGGGCGAGTGCGCGGCGCAGGGCCAGCGGGCTATCCTCGCCGGCGAGCGTCATGATCTCGGCGACGGTGTTCTCGAAGAAGCGGCTCGTCATACCGGTGGCACCCACGGAGCCGATCTCCTCCTTGTCGACGATGAGCGTGATGCTCGTGCGCTCGACATTGGCCACATTGATCTGGGCGAGCATGGAGGGGTAAGCGCAGACGCGGTCGTCGTGACCATAGCCCAGAATCATGGAACGGTCGAGGCCCATGTCGCGGGCGGGGCCGGCGGGCACGACCTCGATCTCGGCGGAGAGGAAGTCCTCCTCCTCGACGTCGTACTGCTCCTTGAGGATGTCCAGGAACATCTGCTTGACGGGCTCCTTGGGGGCGTCCTTGTCGTCCTCATCGAACTTGACGGGACGGCCGCCCACGATCACGTCGAGGATCTCGGCGTCGACGGCGTCCTTGGCGGGCTTGGCCATCTGCTCGCTCGAGAGGTGGATCAGCAGGTCGGAGATGGTAAAGACCGGATCGTCGGCCTTGTCACCGATGTTGATGTCGACGGTGGTGCCGTCCTTTTTGCAGATGACGCCCACGAGTGCAAGCGGGGAGGCCACCCAGTGGTAGCTCTTGACGCCGCCGTAGTAGTGCGTGTCGAGGTAGGCCATGTCGCCGGCCTCGAAGGCGGGATTCTGCTTAAGGTCCAGGCGCGGCGAGTCCACGTGGGCGCCCAGGATGTTAAAGCCCTGCTCGAGCGGGGCGGTGCCCAGGTTGACGAGCATAAGGTCCTTGCCGTGATTGGCGGCGTACACCTTGTCGCCTGCCTTGAGCTCGCGGCCTTCGGCGATCACGGTCTCCAGGTCGACGTATCCCGCCTCCTCGGCCATCTTGATGCCGGTCTTGACGCACAGGCGCTCGGTCTTGTTCTCGCTCAAAAACTGCTTATAGCCGCGGCAAAGCTCCTCGAGCTCCTCGACTTGCTGTGGCGTGTACTTTTTCCATGCGCAGGGACGCTCCATGACGCAGGCTCCTTTCGGATCGATCGTGCTGGTTGATGTACCGTGAGCCATCGTATCACGCGCGGGCTCACGGTGGCGGGGGAGCTTGATGTGAGGTGGCCGCGGGGCGGGGAGCGTGTAAACTGGAGTGAGCAAACCGTGCCCAGCCCAAAGCGAGGTATTCAATATGTCTGACAAGCGCCGTACCTTTGCCGTTATCGACGGCAACTCGCTCATGCATCGCGCCTTCCACGCCGTGCCGCCGACCATGAACGCGCCGGACGGCCGCCCCACCAACGCGATCTTCGGCTTCCTGAACATGTTTCTCAAGATGATCGATGCCTTTAACCCCGACGGCGTGGTCGTGGCGTTTGATAAGGGCAAGCCGCGCGTGCGCATGGAGATGCTGCCGCAGTATAAGGCGCAGCGCCCGCCCATGGACCCCGATCTGCATGCGCAGTTCCCTATGATCAAGGAGCTGCTCGTCGCACTCAACGTGCCGATTCTGCAGTCCGAGGGCTGGGAAGGCGATGACATCCTGGGTACTATGGCGCGCCTGGGCGAGCAGGCCGGCTGTGACATGCTGCTGGTGACCGGTGATCGCGACATGTATCAGCTAGTTACCGAGCACGTCAACGTGGTCTCGACCCGTAAGGGCCTGTCCGACGTGGCGATCATGACGCCCGAGAGCGTGGATGACCTGTATCACGGCATTACGCCGGCGCTCGTGCCCGATTTTTACGGTCTAAAGGGCGATACGTCGGACAACATTCCCGGCGTACCGGGCATCGGCCCCAAAAAGGCGAGCGCGCTCATCGCACAGTACGGCAGCTTGGACGAGGTCATCGCGCATGCCGACGAGGTCAAGGGCAAGATGGGCGAGAACCTGCGTGCTCACATCGACGATGCGCTGCTGAGCCGCAAAGTCGCAACCATTCGCACCGATGCGCCCGTCGAGCTCGATTTTGAGGCGACGTCCTTCCCGGCGTTTTCTGCCGACGAAGTGTCCGCGGCGCTGGGCACGCTTGGTATCACCGCCATGCAGAACCGTTTCTTGGCGCTGATCGGCGGCGAGGGTGGCGCTGCTGCCGCTGCTAGAACGTTTGAGATGCCCACGATTGAGCGCACCGCTGCCGGCGATGCCGAGGCGCTTGCTGACGTGGCGTCCGAGGTTTCGCGTGCGATCGAGGCGGGCGAGTGGGTCGCCGCCGTGGTGGACGATGACAAGGAAGAGGGCGCGCTCTTTGGACTGACGCGCACGCTGTGGTTGGCGACGTCCAAGGGCCTCTTCGCGCTCGAGGAGGGCGACAGCTGCGCGGCGGCTGAGGTTGAGGGCTTCAACTTCGTTCACGGCGTGATTGCTGGCGTGCTCGCGCGTCTGTTTATGGAGGGTCGCGTGGCGAGCCCGGATATGAAGGTGCTGTTGCACGAGCTTTCGCCCATCGATTCTTCTGAGCCCGAGCTCATGGATCCGCTCGCTGCCGATTCCACGCGTATCTTCGATACCGTGGTCGCTGCCTATCTGCTGGATTCCGATCGCTCCGAGTTCGATGAGGCATATCTTGCCGATACGTATCTGCAGATGGCGTTGCCTGCGGCGCGCGGCGCAGAGGGTGCTGGTGAGGACGCTCCAGCGCCTGCCGCCCGTACTGCGGCTCTGACGCTGGCGCTCGTGACGCCGTTGCGCGAGTGCATGGCCCGTGAGAATGCCGCCAACGTGTTCGATGGCATCGAGATGCCGCTCGTGCCGGTGCTTGCCAAGATGGAGCGCGCGGGAATGCTCGTGGATCCCGACCGCCTGCGTAATCTGTCCGAGGGCCTGGCGACCCAGATCACCGAGGTCGAGCGCAGCATTCGCGACCTGGCGGGTGACGAGACCTTTAATATTGGCAGTCCCATGCAGCTGTCGCATGTGCTCTTTGATGTGATGGGGCTTCCGACCAAGGGCCTCAAGAAGACTAAGCGCGGCTACTATTCGACCAACGCCAAGGTGTTGAGCGACCTTGCCCGCGACCACGAAATCGTGCGTCTGATCTTGGATTGGCGTGAAAAGTCCAAAATCAAGTCCACCTATCTGGATACGCTGGGCCCGCTGCGCCGTGGTGACGGTCGCGTGCACACCACGTACAACCAGACCATCACGGCAACGGGGCGTCTGTCCTCGAGCGACCCGAACCTGCAGAACATCCCGACGCGCTCGGAGCTGGGTCGTACCGTCAAGACGGCGTTTTCGGCAGGCGAGGGAAGCGTCTTTTTGGCGGTGGACTACTCGCAGATAGAGCTGCGCCTGCTGGCACATCTCTCGGGTGACGAGCACTTGGTGCGCGCCTTTAACGAGGGCGAGGACTTCCATGCCGAGACGGCGGCGCGCGTATTTGGTGTGCCGGTGTCCGAGGTAACGCCCGACCTGCGCAGTCGCGCCAAGGCCGTGAACTTTGGCATCGTGTACGGCCAGCAGGCCTATGGTCTGTCACAGTCGCTGCATATCTCGATGGCCGAGGCGCGCGACATGATCGACCGCTACTACGAGGCCTACCCGGGCGTGCGTACATTCCTCGACAACGTGGTGGCGCGCGCCAAGCAGACGGGCTACGCCGAGACCATGTACGGCCGCCGTCGTCATATTCCGGAGCTCAAGGCCAAAAACCCGCAACTCCGCGGTTTTGGCGAGCGCACGGCCATGAACCACCCCATGCAGGGCACCGCCGCCGACATCATCAAGATCGCGATGGCCCGCGTAAGCCGCCGTCTGGAAGAGGAGGGCTTTGCCGCCCACATGATCTTGCAGGTACACGACGAACTGGACTTTGAGTGCCCCATCGACGAAGTCGAGCGCCTAACCACCATGGTCCGCGACGTCATGGAGCACGTCGTAGACCTCCGCGTTCCCCTAATCGCCGAAGCCAGCACCGGCATAACCTGGGCCGATGCCAAATAGGAAAGCGCTCCGTAAGGTAAGCTCGCTCAAGACGCAAGCCCCCACATACTTAAGATTTGGGACAAACACTACTGATTAATTTGTCCCACAGTAACCAAAACAGAGGGGAGCCCCTTCCAACAAGGAGCTCCCCTCTGCTCAAATCATTTCAGCTAAGTACTTAGACACTCAAGACGTCATCTTGGCGGCGAGTAAGTAAACCTAGGGCCTGGCCGGGCGGCACGGGTTAACTTTTCGTAGATTCCGCACGCAAAGAAAGCCACTTAATGTGGCTTTCGTCTTGCGCAGGACCTGACCGAGCGAAAAGTTATCCCGTGCCGCCCGGCCAGGCCCGATGGGACGGCTACCGAGCCGCCAAGATGGCGTCGATGAGCGTCAGTACGCCCCCGTCGTTGTTGCTCGGAATGCGCCACTTGGCGTGCGCGTTCATATGCTCCTCGGCATTGTCCACGATAAAGCTGTGCCCGACGCGCTCCAGCATGGGGATATCGTTGTAGGTGTCGCCCACGGCGGCGGCGTCGGCGATATCAATGCCGAGCTGCTCGCACAGATGCGCGACGCCGGCGCCCTTGTCGACGCCCAGGTTCATAAAGTCGATCCACTCGCGCCCGGCGTTGGTGACGTAGAGCTTGTCCGAGAACTCGGGGCTGTAGGTCTCGCGGAATGCGGGCTCGGCATCGTAGGCAGGGAAAAAGACCGAGATCTTATTGGACTCGATATCAAGGCCCTCAAAGGTGTCGACATAGTTGATCGTGTTGTAGTACACACTGATTTCGTCGTGGTACTGATGGTCGCGGGCGAGCACATAGAACTCGTCGTAGCAGCACAGGACAGGAACGGCGCGCGGGTCCTCCGAGGCACGAGCGAGCACCTGCTGATACAGCGCCACATCGATGTTGCTCTTATAGATATAGTTGCCGCGATAGATGACGCAGGCTCCGTTGTCGGGACAAAAAGCAAGGCGGTTTTTGATGCTCTCGAACATCTCCTCGAGCTTGGGGGCGGGACGTCCGCTGGCGGGGCAGAATACGATGCCGGCGTCGGCGAGCTTGTCCAGGCGCTCATCAAGACCCTGTGGTAACACGCGCTCGTCGGTCAGTAACGTCTTGTCCATATCGACGGCGAGAATCTTAATGATTCCGATATTGGCGTCCGATTCGTAAGTTTGCATAAAAGCGAGCCTTTCGTTTCGAGTTTGTTTCAGACGTTATAACCATCAACTCGTAGTCGGCCGTATTTTCGCAGGATTGGCGCGTATTTGCATCACTATTCACAAACTAATGAAAAAACTTTTCAGAAATTTGAATTTGTCGCTTGTGCTGCGGGCGCTTTAGCGTAATATAGCGAACATCGAAAACGGAGACGGCGAAAGCACCGCTTACCGAAGAAAAGGTACCGTTTGCGATATTTGAATTGCGCCCGGCGATAGGTGAAAGGAGAGGCAAATGCAGTTCGTAAAGATCATCACTACTGCAGACAATGCCATCCGACGCCAGCGCGCAATTTCCCGACGACGATAACAATCGTCTCTGCCCGCATGGGGCGAATTGCCTCAACAGAGTCATTTTGAGGTCGTTGGGTTTTAGCACGACATTGCTGCATGTTTCTAGGGCATGTATGTGCTGGTTTTTGCTATTTAACCTGATATTGCACGGTATTCGGCCTTGAAATGACTTGCAACTGACCGATGTTCTAACTAGCTACCAAGGGCGAAAGGAAACAGCCATGAGCAAGGAAAAAGTCGTTCTCGCATATTCCGGTGGTCTTGATACATCCGTATGTGTCAAGTGGCTCCAGGACGAGAAGAATCTCGATGTCGTTTGTGTCTGCGGCAACGTGGGCCAGGAGGAGACCGGCCTGGATGCCAAGAAGCAGAAAGCGCTCGACCTGGGCGTTCTCGATTGCCAGGTGCTCGACCTGCGCGACGAGTTTTCCGATGAGTTCCTGACTAAGGCCATCGCCGCAAACTCCATGTACGAGAACAAGTACCCGCTGCTCTCCGCCCTGTCACGCCCGCTGCTCGCCAAGAAGCTTGTCGAGGTCGCTCACGAGTTTGGCGCGACCTACGTCGCCCACGGCTGCACCGGCAAGGGTAACGACCAGGTTCGTTTTGAAGCTGCCGTCAAGGCCCTCGACCCCGAGCTCAAGGTTATCGCTCCGGTTCGCGAGTGGGATCTGAAGTGCCGTCCCGACGAGGTCGCCTATGCTCACGCCCACAACGTGCCGGTTCCCGAGGGTGCCAACGATAACCCCTATTCTATCGACGACAACCTGTGGGGTCGTGCCATTGAGTGCGGCCACCTGGAGGATCCCTGGAACGAGCCGCTCGACGACGCCTGGGTTATGACCAA
Source organism: Collinsella aerofaciens (assembly GCF_025289055.1). Classification (GTDB taxonomy): domain Bacteria; phylum Actinomycetota; class Coriobacteriia; order Coriobacteriales; family Coriobacteriaceae; genus Collinsella. Next base: position 37,798 of record NZ_JAESIQ010000007.1, on the reverse strand, counting down.
GAATCCCGAGGACACGCCCGACACCCCGACGTATACCGAGATTGAGTTTGAGGCCGGCAAGCCCGTCGCCGTCGACGGCAAGAAGATGAAACTCTCCGAGATCGTCATCGCCCTCAACAAGATTTCGGGCGACAACGGCTTTGGCCGTCTCGACCTGGTCGAGGATCGTCTGGTTGGCCTCAAGAGCCGCGAGTGCTATGAGGTTCCCGGCGCCCTGACGCTCATCACCGCCCACAAGGCGCTCGAGGACATTTGCGTCGAGGGCGACCTGCTCAAGACCAAGATCAAGCTCGAGCAGGATTGGGCTACCGCCGTGTACAACGGCCAGTGGTACAGCCCGCTCAAGAACGCGCTCGACGCCTTTATGGCCGACACCCAGAAGTTCGTGACCGGCACCGTCCGCCTGAAGTTCTTTAAGGGCAACTGCCATGTCGTCGGCCGCAAGAGCCCGTTTAGCCTGTATGACTACGGTCTGGCTACCTACGACCGCGACACCACGTTTGACGAGAAGGCCAGTGCTGGCTTTATCGAGATCGATACGCTGTCGCTCAAGACGTGGGCTAAGGTCCAGGGTCCCAGCTCCGCTGCCGCCCAGGCTTAAGTCTTCCTTTCCTTGGTATCCGCGCGGTCCATCCGCGTGATACATAACGGGCGCACGGGGTCCCTACCTTTCGTTATGCTTGCTGACACTTCTTAACATCGGTGGCCCCTACGTTCCGCCCGCATATATGATGCCGCGACTGCGGCTGAGTCCGAGCCCCGCCGGGGTTGTCCGGCGGGGCTCCTTCTATCAATTTGGCGGCTCTGCGCCTATATATATGAGGAGTATCCATTATGTTCAATGCTATTGCGCATGCTTTACTTGCCCTCGCGCCCGAGATCGATGCTGCAAAGGTCGAGGACGTCCCTATGAGCCTGAAGGCCTGGATCGATGGTTCGCAGGGCAACATCCGGAGGGAAACGTTGGGCGCCAAGTGCATGGTGCGTCACTTCTTTGCAAATTAGATACATGGCCCCGCGCACGGCAGGGAGTGTGTAAAACTAGCGGTTGAAAAATCGCTTTAGCGACAGGGCGCATTGCTTTGGGCGCTTGTTTTGGTATTTGATGAAAGGGGACGGTTCCATGGCTCTTTGGGGCGGTCGTTTTGAGGCGGGTGTGGCCGAGGTCACGCAGGAGTTTGGCGCGTCGCTGCCGGTCGACAAACATCTCTATAAGCAGGATATCGCCGGATCTAAGGCACATGCCAAGATGCTGGCCGCCCAGGGCATCATCAGTGCCGAGGACGAGCAGGCGATTGCCGAGGGCCTGACCGGAATCGAACAGGATATCGATGCCGGTAACTTCACCTTCGACATCAACGATGAGGACATTCATATGTCCATCGAGAGCGAGCTGACGCACCGTATCGGCGAGGCGGGCAAGCGCCTGCATACCGGGCGTTCGCGCAACGACCAGGTGGCGACCGATACGCGCCTGGGCGTCAAGGCACTGGCCAAGGAGCTCATGGAGGCCAATCTTGAGCTGCGCCATGTGCTGGTGGATGCGGCCAAGAAGTATGACAAGGTGATCCTGCCGGGCTACACGCACATGCAGCATGCTCAGCCCGTGCTGCTGTCGCATCATCTACTGGCGTATTCCTGGATGTTCGCGCGCGACTTTACGCGCCTGAAGGCCGCCTTTGATGCCGCCGACAACTGCCCGCTGGGTGCTGCCGCGCTTGCCGGTACGAGCTATCCGCTCGATCGTCAGATGACGGCTGCCGAACTTGGCTTTGCGGGCGTGATTCCCAACTCGCTCGATGCGGTTTCCGACCGTGATTTCCTGCTCGATCTGCATTACGCCGGCTCCGTCATGGCCATGCATCTGTCGCGTCTTTCCGAGGAGATCGTGCTGTGGTCGAGCTCCGAATTTGGCTTTATCACACTTTCCGACTCCTACTCTACCGGCTCGTCCATCATGCCGCAGAAGAAGAACCCCGACTTTGCCGAGCTTATCCGCGGCAAGAGCGGCCGAGTCTATGGCAACCTGGTGCAGCTGCTCGTGACCATGAAGGGCTTGCCGCTCGCTTATAACAAGGATTTGCAGGAGGACAAGGAGGGCGCGCTCGATACCGCTCACACGCTCATGCAGTGCCTGTCCGTTATGGCCGGTATGATTTCGACCTGGACTGTCAACGAGGATGCCATGGCGCGCGAGTGCGGCGTAGGGCACCTTGCCGCCACCGATGTTGCCGATTACCTGGCCAAGCGTGGTCTTCCGTTCCGTGAGGCGCATGCCGTTGTGGGCCATCTGGTCTTGATGTGCGAGAAGCGCGGCTGCAATCTTGAGGACCTGCCGTTTGAGGTGTTCCAGGAGGCAAGCCCGCTCTTTGAGCACGACATTACCGAGGCGCTCGACATCCCGTCGATTGTCGCCGCGCGCACGACCGAGGGCGGCACCGCTCCTGCCGCCGTTGCCGTGCAGCTTGAGCGCGCCGAGGCACAACTCGTTGCCGACGAAGGCGTGTTTGGATCGCTGACCAAAGTCGTCGAGATGGGTCACGGGGCAAAGTAGGGGTCTGACTGAAGCGGCTTTGGCCATTTATTGATAAATCGTTTTTGCTTTTACGGGCGTCTGCTGGTGCGGGCGCCCGTATTTTGTTGCTATGGGGGAGGGGCTTGTCGAGAACTTCTGTAGGACCTTTGGGCAGGTTGTGAATGGGGTACGTTCGCGGGCGGCAACCGACCGTCTGCTCTGTTCGATGCGGTTGATGGGCAGTCGGATGGTACTCTAATCGGGCTTCGAAACAGAAGTGACACATATGGAACGCTTTAATAAATTGTAACGTTTCAATAAACAGCTTTTTGTTTAACTGCAGCTAAAACTCTGTTACGATGCAGTCCAGGCGGGTGCCGGAATGGGACTTGGGCACACGCGAACCTACTTGAAAGGCTACCTTATGGCTATCGAGAAGACCTTCATCATGATTAAGCCCGACGCCGTGCGCGACCGCAAGATCGGCGAGATCGTTGCTCGCATTGAGCGCAGCGGCCTTGTCATCGAGCGCATGGAGATGACCACGCTCGAGCGCGCTACCGTCGAGGAGCACTACGCCCATCTGGCCGACAAGCCCTTCTTTGGCGGTCTCTGCGACTTTATGACGAGCGGTCCGGTCGTCAAGATGGTCGTTTCCGGTCTCTCCGCTATCTCCAAGATGCGCACCCTTATGGGCGCTACCAACCCGCTTGATGCTGCCCCCGGCACCATTCGCGGCGACTTCGCTGTCGATGTCAACGCCAACGTGATCCACGGATCCGACTGCCTGGAGAACGCCGAGATCGAGATCAAGCGCTTCTTTGGCTAAACCAGCTTTGACTCCTTAAAGCTGTTAGCGTGTGGCTTGGGCGCCGCGGAACTCCATCCGCGGCGCCCTTTTTATTCCAGTAGATTTTTGGTAAACGCCTAGAAATCTACTAAAGAGCCCCCGTCCGGATGTTTCTTCCGGGCGGGGGCTGGCGTTAGCGTATGACTTTGTAGGTCTTTAAGCCTCGTCGACGACCTTGAGTCCGCGGGTCTGGTCGATCTCGTTGAGGAGATTGACGCGACGCTCGTGGCGACCACCCTCAAACTCGGCGTCGAGCCACTCGTCGACGATCATCTTGGCGAGCTCGGAGCCCACGACACGGGCACCAAAGGCGAGCACGTTGGTGTTGTTGTGCATGCGCGAGAGCTTGGCACTGAAGGGCTCGGAGCACACGACGGCGCGAACGCCCTCGACCTTGTTGGCGGCCAGACTGATCCCGACGCCGGTGCCGCAGATCAGGATGCCCAGATCGACGTCGCCGTTGGCTACTGCCTTGCCCACCTTGTAGCCGGCGATGGGGTAATCAAAGCTCTCGGAGGTGTCGGTGCCAAAGTTCACGACCTCACAGCCACGCTCCTTCAGGTGCTCGGAGATAATGTTCTTGAGCTCGACGGCGGCGTGGTCGTTACCGATACCGATCTTCATGGATGGTTCCTCTCTGGTCTGTGCGGCGCAAATGCTAAAGGTTTTACCGCGTTCGACTGCATGATAGCGCGACTTTTGTGTAAACGCTCGGGCGTTTTTTGGTCAAACGCTTTAGCAGACAACAAGACTGGCTTCTTGTGAATGAATGCCGCCAGTTTGCGCTTGAGCGCCGTCCGCCGGAACCATGGTTGCGGTTTTTGATGCATTGTTATCAAATAAAGGAGCTAACTATTTTTGAGAGCCAAGCCCGTTATGCAAGCAGGAGATACCTATGCCTACCGATTCCCTTCGTGATGCCGCGTTTTGCGATGTTTTGAACCGCGAGCTTGTCTGTGCACTCGGCTGCACCGAGCCCATTGCCGTTGCCTATGCAGCGGCGCTGGCGAGTCAGACGCTCGGTTGCGAACCCGATCATATGGATGTTGCCTGCTCGGGCAACATCATCAAGAACGTCAAGAGCGTGACCGTGCCCAACTCGGGCGGTTTGCACGGTATTGAGGCCGCGGCCGTGCTGGGTGCCGTGGGCGGCGACGCCAAGAGCGCGCTCGAGGTGCTCGAGAGCGTTAATGATGAAGACCGCGCTCGCGTGGCCGAGCTCCTCGCCGACGCCGGCTACTGCGATGTGTCACTTGTCGAGGGCGTGCCCAACCTCTACATCAAGGTGACTGCCACGGCCGGGGGCCATACAGCGGTCGTCGAGATTACCGACCACCACACCAATGTCACGTGCCATACGCTCGACGGTATTCCGGTATGCGGCAAGTCGGCGGGGGAGTGTGCCGCCTGCGCAGAGCGCGTGGTGGCCGAGCATGCGGCAGATAGCGCCGACACGCCCATGTCGATTGAGTCCATCATCGACTTTATCGAGGACGGCGACATCGATGGCGCCCGCGCTGCCGTTGAGCGTCAGATTGAGCTGAACGGCGCGATCAGCGCCGAGGGCCTGGCGCACGCTTGGGGTGCCGAGGTGGGCCGTACGCTGCTGGGTGCTCGTGCCGATGACGTCGCCTGCCGTGCCCGTGCCCGTGCAGCCGCCGGGTCCGACGCCCGCATGAACGGCTGCGCGCTGCCGGTCGCCATTGTGTGCGGCTCGGGCAACCAGGGCATTACCTGTGCATTGCCCGTTATGGAGTATGCCGAGTACCTGCGCTGCGACCACGATCGCCTGGTGCGCGCCGTGATGCTGTCCGATCTTATCGCCGTGCATATCAAGAGCTATATCGGTGCACTCTCGGCGTTTTGCGGTGCTATTTGCGCCGCATGCGGTGCCGGTGCCGCGATTACCTGGCTGTGCGGCGGCACGCGCGAGCAGATTGGCGCGACGGTCTCGAATACGCTTGGCAACGTGGGCGGCATCGTGTGCGACGGCGCCAAGGCGAGCTGTGCCGCCAAGATTTCCGCTGCCGTTGATGCGGCGATTCTGGGCCACGATATGGCCATGCAAGGCCGCGGCTTCCGTGCCGGTGAGGGCCTGATCCAAGATACCGTTGAGCAGACGATCGCCAGCATGGGCTATGTGGGACGTGTGGGCATGAAAGATACCGACGTCGAGATCCTCAACATCATGATCGGCAAAACTCGAGTTTGCTAGTTACGCGGTTTTACCAAACCGCGTAACCAGTCGACGCTGCAAACGCCCCTAAGCGGCAATCTGCCTTTCAATCGTCGGGCATGGCCAGAAGGCCTATGCCCTCCTCTTTCAAGGCACATTGCTCGCTTAGGGGCGTTTTCGCTGACTTATGCTCAACCTGCGGCGTTATTTTGTTTGGAGCGAGGGGTCCTACGACAGTTCGTCGGCTACTTGGTGTTCGTAGAAGGCTTCGATTACGGCGTTGAAGTCGCGGGCGAAGTCTTCCATGGTTCCGCGCCAGGTGGCTCGGCTGGGCTTGCCCTGGCCCACAAAGGCGGTTTGGATGCCACAATCGGGGGACGGGAAGTCGCGCTTGGGATCGTTGCCCACCATAAGGACCTCGTGCGGCTCGAGCCCCATCACCTGAAGCTGCTCTAGATAGTAGGTGGCATCAGGCTTGCAGCGGGTGGCGTTTCCCATGTGCGTGACGAGCTCAAAGGGAGCGTCGGCCAGGTCGCCCCAACCCATGCGGCACTCGATGGCCCCCTGGGGAAAACTGGGGTTGGTAAAGAGCGCGCAACGCAGCCCTGCGTCCTGTACGGCCTGGAGCGCGGCGTGTGCGCCCGGCATGGCGTGGGCGTTAATGATATCGTCGTTCTTGTACGGAAGAACTTCGCGCTCGTAGTAGGTAAACGCCTCGTAGATGAGTGGGTCCGAGAGGCAGATGCCGCATCGGCGCTCGACCTCGGCGCGGTAAAACTCAAGATTGGTGCGATTGTCCGTGCCGCTTCGGCGATTGGCGTTGAGGTCGACCAAGATGGTGCCGAGGCGTGCCATCGTGCCACCGCGGCTGCGGCGCCCGATATCCGCGAGCATCGACGAGACATCCTTAAAATAGCGAAGGATGAACGCGTTGAGGTTGATGCTAAGAAGCGTCTCGTCCATATCGAAAACGACTGCTTTGAGCACGCGGGCACCTTTCTCGAAAAATCGTTCTAGAATCGTTGCTCCGGATACTTTACCCCAAAGCCGTATGCCTAACTGCCTTTCGTCAACTTATGGAGACGGTCGTCCACAAGATTGCGAAAAAGTCTCCATACGAGTAAAAAATCGCAGTTCACGCTTGAAATCGAAATGATTTCCCCGTAACCTATACGAACGTGATTGCATAAGCGTCACATTAGTATCTGTCGGCTCCCGAGTGTTCCTAAACGTTGTGTGCTTGTCGCACCCTTCTGTAGGTCCTAGCAATCGGGGCCCCGTAGTTCGAAAGGGGTCCACCTTTGAGTGAGATTCAGAACTCGTCCATTTTCTCTCTTGACGATGTCAATGAGGAGGAGATGAACAACCTCATCGACGGTACGATTACCGACTTTGATGAGGGCGATCTCGTTAACGGCACTGTCGTTAAGATCGAGCATGACGAGGTGCTCGTTGACATCGGATTCAAGTCCGAGGGCGTTATCCCGGTCCGCGAGCTGTCCATCCGCAAGGACGCTAACCCTGCAGACATCGTTGCACTCGGTGATCCCATCGAGGCTCTGGTTCTCCAGAAGGAGGACAAGGACGGTCGTCTGGTCCTGTCCAAGAAGCGTGCCGAGTACGAGCGTGCTTGGAACCGCATCGAGGAGAAGTTCAACTCCGGCGAGAACGTCGAGGGCGAGGTTATCGAGGTTGTCAAGGGCGGCCTGATCCTCGACATCGGCCTGCGTGGCTTCCTGCCCGCTTCCCTCGTCGACCTCCGTCGTGTCAAGGACCTCACCTCCTACATGGGCACCCGTATTGAGGCCCGCGTCATCGAGATGGACCGCAACCGCAACAATGTCGTCCTCTCCCGTCGCGTCGTGCTCGAGGAGTCCCGTAAGGCCGAGCGCTCTGAGATCCTGTCCAAGCTCAAGTCTGGCATGCGTCTCCAGGGCACCGTTTCCTCCATCGTCGACTTCGGCGCCTTCGTCGACCTCGGCGGTATCGACGGCCTCATCCACATCTCCGAGCTCTCCTGGAACCACGTCAACCATCCTTCCGAGGTTGTCAAGGTCGGCCAGGAGGTCGAGGTCGAGGTTCTCGACGTCGATCTCAACCGCGAGCGCATCTCCCTGGGTCTCAAGCAGACCACCGAGGATCCGTGGCGCGCACTGGTCAAGAAGTACCCCGTCGGCGCTATCGTCGAGGGCACTGTGACCAAGCTTGTCCCGTTCGGCGCTTTCGTCGACCTGGGCGAGGGCATCGAGGGCCTGGTGCACATCTCCGAGATGGCCAACAAGCACGTCGATCAGCCTTCTCAGGTCACCCACGTGGGCGACAAGGTTCAGGTTAAGGTCATGGAGATCGACCTCGACCGTCGTCGTATCTCCCTGTCCATGAAGTCTGCTGCTGAGACTCTGGGCGTCGAGATCGAGGTTACCCCGCTGCCTTCCGAGAAGAAGGACGAGGAGACCGACGCCGAGTAAATCGGTTTGACGATCACTTGTTTTAAGGGATCCGTCCGCAATGGACGGGTCCCTTTTTGCATTTGGCGCCGAGATGCGCGATGCTGCCCGGGCTATTCACAGGCTATTGGGTTGTCGATGCATGAAAAATGCCGACATCCCGCCTCGGGGAGGAGGCGGGAACACACCGAGTAGACGGAGGGGTGTGGAGCGCGGTCGCGTCTCGACTGACGACGTTGCCCATCGACAACCCTATTGTACTGCATGGCGTGGTTCTTGGTTTATCGTGTCGAACGCTTGTGTTGTGCCATTGCCTGCGGCAACGGTGTGCTACACTCTTGCACTGCTGAGTGGGCCAGACGGTCGCGCGATGTGCTGCTTGCAGCACGCGTGAGGAAAGTCCGGGCTCCAGAGGGCGGGATGCCGGCTAACGGCCGGGCGGAGTGATCCGACGGAAAGCGCCGCAGAAAAGAAGACTCCCACCTGCGCCGCAAGGCGTAAAGGGAAAAGCTGAAACGGTGGTGTAAGAGACCACCAGCGTCGTGGCAACACGGCGGCTTGGCAAGCCCCATCCGGAGCAAGCGCGAATAGGAACGCTATGGGCCGGCCCGGTCCGCGTTCGGGTAGCGTGCGTGGAGCTGCACGGTAACGTGCAGACAAGATAAATGACCGTTCACGACAGAACCCGGCTTATAGGCCCACTTGGCATTTTTGTTACCCTAACAATCGATATGTTGTTTGCCGTATTATTGAGGCTGTTTGTTGCTTTGCTTGTTGTTGAGGGGCTTTGTTGGACAGCTATTTTACTCTGCAATCGAATATTGAGGCTTCGGGCGAGTTTGTGGACCGCAAGAGCCGGTTTATTGCCCAGCTGGTCCATATTGAGTCCGAGGACGAGGCGAATGCCTTTATCGAGATGGTTCGCAAGCGTCATTACGACGCTCGACACAATGTTCCCGCGTGGATTTTAGTCGATGGACGCGAGCGCCAGAGCGATGATGGTGAGCCGAGCCACACAAGCGGTATGCCGACGCTCGAGGTGTTGCGCGGCGCGGGGCTCAAAAATGTTTGCTGCGTAGTGACGCGCTATTTTGGTGGCACGCTGTTAGGGCCCGGTGGCTTGGTACGCGCCTATACCGCGGCGACGCAGACGGCGGTGGCCGCGGCTCAGGAGGCCGGGCAGATCGTTGAGATGACAAGCGTCGTGCCGGTTGACGTGCATGTGGCCTATCCGCAGTACGAGCAGGTGCTTCGTTTGGCGCAGGATTCGGGTGCCAAGGTTTCGGGCACCGACTACGCGGATGCCGTGACGATTCATTTGGTGTTCAAAGCGGGGGAGCAGGAGCCGTTTTGCGCTAAGATGCGCGAGCTTATGGCGGGGCGTGAGGAGATTGAGGTCGGCGCTCCCGAATTTGCCGAGTTCTAACGGCGACGGCCGGCGTGCTTTTGGATGGATCCCAAGCGCGCCGGCTGTCGTTTTTCTGTTGCTGCCGTTTACTCGGCGAGCTGCTTTAGCACATCGCAGGCGATCTCGACGGCATCGTCGATGCAGCCGGGGCAGCTGCGGAGCGGACCCTTGTCCGATCCGATACCCTTGAGCGTGCCGCAGACGGTCGTCGTGTTCTTCTCGCCAAAGCGCTTGGCGATTTCGCGCGACAGCTTGTAGGTCTGGCCCTTGGTCTTGGGGTTTTCCATGCCGTCGCTCATTACAAAGCCCATGATGGCCACGGCGCCCGAGATGGCGCCGCAAGTTTCGGTCATGCCGCCCATGCCGGCGCCAAAGCCCTCGGTGAGGGTAAAGGCGACCTGGGGGTCGAGCCCGACGGCGGGCGCGAGCGTGCAGGCGACGGCCTGGGCGCAGTTAAAGCCACGGGCGTGATATTCGGCAGCTTGAGCCTGACAGGCGGTGATGCCGAGCTGGGCCGTATCGATTTGCTTCATCGTTGTCTCCTTGGTCACGGTGTACCCGCCTATGGTACCCGTGACGGGGCATGTAATCATCGAGAGCTTCATGTATGCCTCGTTTTTATCTATCGAGCAAATGCCCAAAGCTTGAGATAAATACCCCTGATCAATTTGTCCATTAACCTACCTTGGGGATGGGTTGAGAGGGGTGCGGGGTAGCGGTATCGTGAACCGAATAAAACTAAAACCCAGGCAAGGGAGCTAGATATGAGCGAGCAGACCATCGGTACTACATGTGTTCAGGGCGGCTATCACCCGGGAGATGCCGAGCCGCGCCAGGTGCCCATCTACCAGTCCACCACGTGGAAGTACGACACGTCCGAGCACATGGGCAAGCTGTTTGACCTGGAGGAGTCGGGCTACTTCTACAGCCGCCTGCAGAACCCCACGTGCGATCTCGTTGCCGCCAAGATCTGCGAGATGGAGGGCGGCACCGCTGCGATGCTCACGAGCTCGGGCATGGCTGCGAACTTCCTCGCGATCTTTAACGTGGCCGGTGCCGGCGATCATGTGGTTGCTAGCTCTGCCATTTACGGCGGTACGTATAACCTGCTCGCCCACACCATGGGCCGCATGGGCGTGACCTGCACGTTCGTCGCCCCCGACTGCACCGATGAGGAGCTCGAGGCAGCCTTTGAGCCCAATACCAAGCTCGTCTTTGGCGAGACGATTGCCAACCCCGCCCTTGCTGTGCTCGATATTGAGCGCTTTGCCAAGGCCGCACATGACCACGGCGTGCCGCTGATGGTCGACAACACCTTCCCGACGCCCGTGATGTGCCGTCCCTTTGAGTGGGGCGCCGATATCGTTACGCACTCCACCACCAAGTACATGGATGGACATGCTGCCTACCTGGGCGGCGTGATCGTTGACCACGGCCAGTTTGACTGGATGGCTCATGCGGACAAGTTCCCGGGTCTTACCACGCCCGATGAGAGCTACCACGGCGTGACCTATGCCGAGAAGTTTGGTCGCGAGGGTGCCTTCATTACCAAGGCAACCGCTCAGCTCATGCGCGATCTTGGTCCTATGCAGAATCCGCAGGCGGCCTTCTTCCTGAACAGCTCGCTCGAGAGCCTGCATGTGCGCATGCCGCGTCATTGCGAGAACGGCCTGGCCGTTGCCAAGTTCCTGCAGAGCCATCCCAAGGTGCGCTTCGTGAGCTATCCGGGCCTGGAGGGCGATAAGTACTATGACATCGCTCAGAAGTACATGCCCAACGGTACCTGCGGCGTTGTGAGCTTTGGCTTTAACGGTGGTCGCGCGGCGGCCGAGACCTTTATGAAGAGTCTCAAGCTCGCCCAGATCGCCACGCACGTGGCCGACGCCCGCACTTGCTGCCTGCATCCCGCTAATGCCACGCATCGCCAGATGAACGATGAGGAGCTCATCGCCTGTGGCATCTCCGCCGACATGGTGCGCCTGTCGTGCGGCCTCGAGGACACGGCCGACCTGATTGCCGACCTTGAGCAGGCACTCGAGCAGTGCTAGGCTAGCTCCGTATAAGGTGCCGATGCTGGCAGAAAGCTTCGGCGACCTTTCGTTCCGATTCCGTAGGCGGGACCCCAATCGCGACTGTTTGCAGGCGATTGGGGCCCCGTTTTTGTGTTGCGCCACTCGAAAGGATGGATATGGAGAAAACCGCAGAGCAGCTGCGCCGCGAGCACATTGCCCTTGAGGGCGACACCCATGGCAAGAACAAATGGGCGATTCTGTTTACCGTGCTCATCATGACGTTTATGGTGTGTCTGGATTCGACCGTCGTGACCGTGGCGCTGCCCGTGATGCAAAAGGAGCTGGGCGTGGGCCTCGATCGCATTCAGCTGGTGAGCTCGGTGTATCTGCTTGCGACTTGCGTGGCCATGTTGCCGTTTGGCCGTCTGGGCGACGTGCGCGGCAAGGTGAATGTGTTCCAGTTGGGCGTCATCGTCTTTTCGGTCGGTTCGCTGCTGTGCGGCCTTTCGGCCTCGCTCGAAGTTCTTATTCTGGCACGCATTGTTCAGGGCGTCGGTTGCGCGGCGGCCATGGCTAACAACATGGGTATCATCACCGAGTCGTTTCCGGCGCGCGAACGAGGCCGTGCCATGGGTATTCTCGCGACCTTCGTGGCCCTCGGCATGATGTGTGGCCCCGTGCTCGGCGGCGTGCTGGTGGCAAGCTTTCCCTGGGAGAGCATCTTCCTCATCAACCTGCCCATTGGCGTCATCTCGTTTATCGTGGGGCTCTACACGCTGCCGCATGTTAAGCCGGAGGCCGGCGAGCGTCCCATGTCCCTGATCGAGGCTGCTCGTCGCTGCTTTGCAAATTCGGCCTTCACCATCAACCTTGCCTGCATGCTCATCGTGTTCGTTGGTATTGGCGCATCCGAGTTTATTCTGCCGTTCTATTTTCAGGACGCCCACGGCTTCGGTTCTGATATCTCTGGACTACTCTTTTTGGCGCTGCCGATGGTGAATGCCTTTATCGGCCCGCTTTCGGGTACGGTTTCGGACCGTGTTGGCTGCGAGGGCCCCACGGCGGTCGGCCTGGGCGTGTACGTGTGCGGTCTCTTTGCGGTGAGCACGCTCGACGAGCACTCTTCTATCCCTGTGATCGTGTGTTGCGTCGCGTTTATGTCGTGCGGCACGTCGATTTTCCAGAGCCCCAATAACTCGTTGTATATGGGCTCGGCTCCGCGCGAAGCGCTCGGCTTTGCGGGCAGCCTGGGTAGTTTGGCACGCTACGCCGGCATGGCGCTCGGCATTACGGCGGCGTCGCATATCCTGTATGGGCAGATGAGCGTGGCAATGGGCGAGGCCGTGACCAGTTTTGTTACAGGTCGTCCGGACGTATTCCTATTCGGCTTTCGCTCGGTGTTCTACGTACTCATGGCTGTGGCCGCCGTGGGCTTTGTGCTTGCCATGGTGCGTTTGGTGAAGATGCGCGCCCGCCATTAGCATGTTGGGAGGCTGTCTGCCACGATTCGCGCCGTCCCAAAAAGACTGGTTTGTGGTGCGATGTGGCTTGTGGGGCGGGCGGGGGTCGGTCCGTGGTAGACTATCGAACAACGTTTATTAATCGCGCGGTATCGTTGCCGCGAGAAGGGGTTGCGCCATGCAGGAGCTTGAGGATCGTATTCGCCATGACGGCATCGTAAAGGCCGGTAACGTCCTTAAGGTTGATGCCTTCCTCAACCACCAGTGCGACGTTGAGCTGTTCGACCACATGGGCGCCGAATGGGCCCGTCTGTTCGAGGGTGTCGAGATCAACAAGATCCTGACGATTGAGGCTTCGGGTATTGGTATGGCCTGCATCGCAGCTCAGCATTTTGGCGGCGTGCCGGTGGTCTTTGCCAAGAAGGCCCAGTCCATCAACCTTGACGGCGAGCAGTATGCCACGACCATCTATTCCTTTACCAAGCAGAAGGAGTACCCGGTCATTGTCGGCAAGCGCTTTCTGTCCGAGGGCGATAAGGTCCTGATTATCGACGACTTCCTGGCCAACGGCTGCGCGCTTGAGGGCCTTATTAAGATCTGCGAGGCTGCGGGCGCCGAAGTTGCCGGCATTGGCATTGCCGTTGAGAAGGGCTTCCAGGGCGGCGGCGATAAGCTCCGTAAGCGCGGCTTCCGCGTTGAGAGCTTGGCCCGTATCGCCGATATGGACTGCGAGAACGGCGAGATCACCTTCGCCTAAGCGCGCAACACAAGCGATTGGTATGCGATGTGACAAAGGGACTGTCCCTTTGTCACATTTTTTGTATGAGGGGAGGTGTTGATATGGACGAGAACAAGATGGGCTGGCGCGAGTATGCGCGCTTTGCCGAGATGTCGGTTGAGGAGCTGGCGCGCGATTGCGAGGTACAGGTGTTTCGCGCGACGGGTCCGGGTGGGCAGGGCGTGAACACGACGGACTCTGCGGTGCGCATGAAACATGGGCCCACGGGGATTGTCGTGACGGCGCGTGAGAGCCGCAGCCAGTTTCAGAATCGCGCGAGCTGCCTGCGTAAGCTGCGCGCTGAGCTTGAGCGTCGCGGGCGTCCACCGCGTCGACGCGTAAAGACCAAGGTGCCTCAGCGCTCTCGCCAGCGCAGGCTTAATGACAAGCACTTCAACGCCATTAAAAAGGCCAACCGTCGCAAGCCGGGCGGGGAGGAATAGCCTCCTCGTAAGTTGCGGTGAAATAGGGACTGTTTATGCAGCTAAAGCCGTAAGACAGTCCCTATTTCACCGCAACTTAGGTGGGGTTAGCGGGTGGGGTGCCAGACCTCGAGGGCGCCGGCGAGGATGTCGACCTCGATGCGTGAGGCGACAACGGGCTCGCCGTCGGCCTGGATGGGGTAGTCGGGCTCCTCCAAGGTGAGCGCGGCATGGCGGCATCGGCGCATGCGAACCGGTGGCAACTTGGTATGGTGGCCGTCCTTAGCCGAAAGAAACATAGGCAGGGCAACCGCGCGAGGGACGGGGCCGCAGGCGTAGCAGACGTCGAGCATGCCGTCGCAGGGGTCGGCATCGGGGCAGATACGATAGCCCGAGCCATACGTGGGGCCCAGCTGAATCGCCATGATGATCGCCCTCACGCGCTCGGCGGGCGCGCCGTCAAAGCTGGCTGTCATGGGGTAATTGCGATAGCGTAGGCCAAACTGCTCAAGTCCCGAGAGAGTGTAGAGCGGAGTGCCGGCGAGACCCGTCTTTTTGCGCAGCTCGGTGGTGCCCAGGCCGATGGCGGCATCGATGCCGATCGAAAGCGTCTGGTCGTAGTACTCAACGGAAGCCTCGCCGCTACCGCTTGCGGGGTTCCATGAGCGAATGCGCCCGATGTCCTGACGCTGCAGCTCGCAGGAGAGCAGCGCGCCAAAATTCTTACCGGAGAAATCGTCGATGCCGAGTGTTTGGGCAAAATCGTTGCCGGAGCCCACGGGTAGGATGGCGAGAGCGGGGCGGACCGCCTCATCCTGCGTCATAAGCCCGTTGACGACCTCGTGAATCACGCCGTCGCCGCCAAGGGCGATAACGGTGCGATAGCCCTGAGCCTGTGCGGCAAGCTCCTTGGCGTGTCCCATGCGCTCGGTTAGCACCAGGTCAAACTGGGATGCGCGTGCAGTCATGTCCATAAAGCGTTGCAGGCGCTCGGCAACTTCGCGCGCCGCACCCGACTGGGCGGCTGGGTTGGCGATGATGAGCGTGAGGCCAAAATCAGTTGCGTGCATGGGGCGACTCCCGGCGTATGACGTGACGGTGCGGTCGCGCTCAGGTCGAATTGCCCCCGATTGTGGCTGCACGTCGAATACTTACGTCTACTCTATCAGGTCGTTGTGGCGCTCGATAGCATCCGCTACCGTACCGCCCTCATCTACAATAAGCGAACGGCGCTTGGGCGAGATAATGCGCTGGGCGGGGTACACGCCGCGGTGTCCGGCGGTTAGGTAGCTGATAAAGGCCACGATGACAAAGAACCCGGCAGCCGTGCCGTGGAACAGGTCGATGGCCATCATACAGGTGGTGATAGGCACGTTAAGGCCGGCGCAGAACACGCCGAGCATGCCCAGCGCTGCCAGAAAGCTGGGATCGATTCCGACGAGGCAACCGATCCAGCCGCCGAGCGCCGCACCGATGCCAAACAGGGGCGTGACCTCGCCGCCTTGGAAGCCCGCGCCCAGGGTAAGCGCTGTGACGACCAACTTGATGGCTGCGTCCGCCAGGGTGGTGTTGCCGGCAAATCCGGCGCCGGAAAGCCACGTGGAAAGGCCGGCGTAGTTCCAGGCGTCGAGGAGGGCATAGGCGGCCAAAACCACGAGTGCGCCGATGAGTGCGCGATCGAGGTAATTGGTGATAAAGCGACCGTAGAGGCTCTTGACGGTTCGAACCGACCAGGCAAAGAGGCGTGCCGTCAGACCGAAGATAATTGCGCTGATAACAACGATGACGACCGTTTTGGGCGTCATAGCGGGAACGCTGGCGATGACATTCGCTTCGTACTCGGTACCCAGGGCGAGTGATGTGAAGTAGCCGGTAAACGAGGCGACCAGGCAGTAGATGCCCGCGGTGTAGTCGATCTTGCCGATAAAGCACATCTCCATGCCAAAGAAAGCCCCGGCAAGGGGCGAGCCGAATACGGCGCCAAAGGCCGACGAGATGCCGGCGAGCATGAGGTCGTGGTGGTCATGCTTTTTGAGGTGGGCGAGGCTCGAGATGTTGCTGGCGATGGTGCCGCCAATCTGCACCGCAGCTCCCTCGCGACCGGCCGATCCGCCCGTTAGGTGCGTGAGCGTGGAGCAGACGAAGGTGAGGACGGCCATGCGCATATGGATGAGGCGGGTGCCCAGAGCGGAGTCGATGACCAGGTTGTTACCGCGTTTGGCGGCGAGACCGTGGTTTTTGTACACCCATGCGGTGACAACGCCCACAACGGGAAGCAGCGCGTAAATCCACGCATGCTGCTCGCGATAGTCGGTCGCGATATTCAACGAGGCCAAAAACGCCCAAGCGGCAACGCCCATGGCGAGCGAGACGATGACGACGAGTGCGAGCAACTTGGCGCTCGCGAGTAGGTTGCGGGCGTTGCGGCGCGTGTCGGCAGCCAAGAGATGCTCAGAGCGGGTGAGCTGATGCCTGCCTGCCGCGATGACGTCGTTCAGAGAGAAAAAACCGCCTTCGTCGAGCGGCTGGGAATGATCCTGCGCTTCGTTTGCGCTTTCGGGTTTGTCGTTATGAGCCATACGTTCCTCTTTTAGGTTGCAACGCAAGCATTATAAAACGCGGTAAACGCGACGAGCCGGTGGGTTGGTTTCCATTCTGTTTCGCGGCCTGCAACTGACAGGTGTATTTGCGGGTGCAGGCCGAGTCGCGGTCGTGCGTCGGGGGATTATACTGAGACAAGCATAAAGAATCGGCGCCCCTGTTGTGCGCCGTGGCATTAAGAGGTGCATATGGCAGAGAAACTCATTCCGCTGGAGGACGCGCAGTCGATTGTTCTGTCGCACGTTGCTCCGACCGATCTCGTCGAGATTCCCGTGTGGCAGGCCGCCGGTCTTCCCTTGGCCGAGGACGCGGTGGCCGATATCGACATCTCGCCGTTTGCCAACAGCGCCATGGACGGGTATGCCGTGCGCTCGGCGGACTTGGCGCAGGCATCTGGCGAGGCGCCGGTGACGCTCGATGTTATCGGACATGAGGCCGCGGGTCATGTGTTTGGGGACGCAATCGGCGCGGGCGAGACGGTCCGCATCATGACGGGCGCGCCGGTGCCCGAGGGTGCCGATGCCGTGGTGAAGTACGAGATCGTCGATGTGCTCGACGGTGACGGCAACGAGGGCTCGCGTGTGAGGTTTTTGGCGCCGGCCAAGGTGGGGAAGAACGTTCGCTCTGCCGCCGAGGAGGCCCATGCCGGCGAAGTCGTGATGCGTGCTGGCGAGGTTGTGACTCCGGCCGGCGCCGGCCTGCTGGCAAGCGCCGGTTACGCGAGCGTGAAGGTCCATGCCGCTCCGCGCGTGGGCATTATCTCGCTGGGCACGGAGCTGGTCGCGCCGGGTGAGCTGCCGGCGCGCGGGCAGATTCGCGACTCCAACTCCTCGGCGCTGATGGCCGAGGCGCTCGATGCCGGCGCCGAGCCCGTGTTCTACGGTATTGCGCCCGACGATGAGCAGGCGATTGGCGAGCTGGTGCATCGCGCCACGCGAGAGTGCGATTTTGTCATTACGAGCGGCGGCGCCTCGGCGGGCGATTACGACTACGTGACGGCGCTCGTCCGGCGCGAGGGCGTGGTGCTGTTCGATCGCATCTCGATGCGTCCGGGCAAGGCCATCACGTTTGGCTTGCTCGGGGGCAAGCCCTACCTAGGGCTTTCAGGCAATCCGGCCGCGGCGTATGTGGGCTTTGAGATGCTCGCCCGTCCGGCGATTCGCAAGATGCGCGGCTTTGCCGAGGGCGTGCGTCCCGTGCAGCAGGCGACGCTCACGCACGGCGTGAAAAAGCGCCAGGACCGACGCTTCTTCGATCGCGCCACGGTTTTGCGCGACCCCGAGACCAGTGAGCTGTTGGTGACCGAGGCCAAGACGCAGAATTCGGCTCTGCTCGGCACGATGCAGCGGTCCAACTGCCTGCTGCGTATTGACGAAGGACCGTGCGAGCTCAAGGCGGGCGACGTCGTGGATGTCGTGCGTGTCGACCTGCCCGAGGGCACGGTGTTGTAGGAGGAAGACTATGGAGTTGAAGATTTCGATCGTGACGTGCTCGGATACGCGCGATCTTGCTCAGGACGAGGCTGGAGCCGCACTCGAGGAACTTATCGAGGCGCAGGGCTGGACGGTCGTCTCACATGTGGTCGTGCGCGACGACGCCAGCGAGATCGGTGATGCCATTGTGGAAGCTGCCGATGAGTGCCACGCCAACGTCGTCCTCACCTGTGGCGGCACGGGACTTTCGATGCGCGACGTGACGCCCGAGGCGACGCGTGCCGTCTGCGACCGCGATGTGCCGGGTATTGCAGAGGCAATCCGTGCGTACTCCATGACCAAGACACGCCGCGCTATGCTCTCGCGCGCCGTGTGCATGCAGCGTGGGCATACGCTTGTCATCAACTTTCCGGGATCCACGAAAGCGGCCCGCGAAAGCTGGGAGGCCGTGAGCGATCAGCTGGAGCATGCGGCCCAAATGACGGCGGGCGGCGGACATACCAAATAAGCGGTTTACCTGCGGCGGGGCGACCTGAACGGCTGCTCCGCCTTTGTTTTCCGCCGAAGCGACGCCGAGGTGCACGGCAACTCGAAACTATATTCTCTAGCGAGAATAATTTCTCATTATCATTATTCGCGCGGAAGTATAATCTAGTAACAGAATAAAGCCTGCGGCGGGGTGCCCGGGCATAGCGTTCGAAAGGGTTGAATATGTTCGATATGGTTTCACGCCGCGGTTTTGTCTCGCTTTCTGCTGCCGCTGCCGCCGGCCTTGGCCTTGCCGGCTGCTCGGGCAACAAGACGTCCGAGCCCGCTGGTTCCGATGCCGGCTCCGTCAAGTCTTCCTCTAAGAAGAAGGCTGTCGAGCTGCAGGTCTTTGCCGCCAACTCGCTCGAGAAGGCCCTGCCCGAGGTTCAGGAGTTCTACACCGAGCAGACCGGCACCACGTTTGCCGACACGCAGTTTAAGGCGTCTGGCGACCTCGTCGAGCAGATGCGCGCCGGTGCCACGGCCGACGTGCTCATCACCGCTTCCAAGGGCACCATGGATGACGCTGAGACCGCCGAGCTCGTCGACGCCGGCACCCGTGAGGACATGTTCGTCAACGACCTCGTGATCATTCGCGCTGAGGGCTCCGACACCAAGGTCGAGGCCATCGCCGACGTCGCGAATCTGGACGGCAAGATTGCCATCGGCGACGCCAAGACCGTTCCCGCCGGAAAGTACGCCAACCAGGCTCTGGCCTCCGTGGGCCTCTACACTGGCACCGAGGGCGACGACGGCGAGTATACTCCCGAGATCGCCGACAAGGTCGCGCTGGCCGATAAAGTGGGCACCGCAGCTGCCTATGTGTCCACAGGCGACTGCGTGGCCGGTTTTGTCTACAGCTCCGACATCTTCCGCTACGACGGCATCGAGGAGGCCTTTGTGTGCCCCGAGGATTCGCACAAGCCCATTGTGTATCCGGGCGCTGTTGCCGAGAGCTCCGAACATGCCGACGAAGCCAAGGCGTTCATCGATTTCTGCCTGACCAACAAGAAGGCTCAGAAGATTTGGGCTAAGTACGGCTTTGAGCTTTCCGCGTAGTGCGGCTTGGCGCGATAATTCCATCGTTTTGTGTTTCACTCCGTCCTTGTATTCGCTTGGAGCTTTTCGTGCTTAATAGATTCCGCATGCTTGTCGCCTGTGCTTTGACCTTCGCACTTTGCTGGGTGCCGGGATTTGCGTTTGCTGGGGACGCTGAGGACGGGGCCCAGGCTGCTGCGACCGCTCATGGGCTTTCCTATGGGATCGAGGGTTTTGAGCGGTTGGCTAAGGGGACCGCTCGTGCCATGGAGGGCCAGCCTGAGGGCTACCGGTTTCCCGTTGACGAGGACGTGGACCTTGTAGTGGCGCCTGCTGCCGATCGCGTTGTGGTGTGGATATCGCCCAAGGCGGTCGAGAAGTATGGATTGGATCCGCAGGACAACGAGTGCGTATCGGGTCTCAAGGCCCTCGTCTGTGAGCTCGACAGCGCAAACTGCATGGGAGGTGCGCAGCTGGAGGACGTGGATCTTCCTTGGTATGTTACGGCGGAAACAACGTTTGATGCCGGCGGGTATACCTATGGCTTTGACGAGCGCGGTGCGGATGGGGACCGCTATGTGGTGATTGCATCAGCCTCGGGTGATGCCAAGGGCGGCGCGCGTTGGCTTGATAGCGCTCAAATGGTAGAGGCGTCGTCTGTCGTGTTGCGGGATGAGCGGGGGCCCTTGACCTCTCTGGCCTCCTTTTTGGGCGACATCGACTATCGCCCGTTTTGGGTGTCCATAAAAACGAGCGGCCTTGCCCTGCTGATCTCCTTTGCGCTGGGCCTGTTTGCCGCGTGGAAGACCATGGGTACCTCGAGTCGCATCAAGGGCCTGCTCGACTCGGTCTTTACCATCCCTATGGTGTTGCCGCCTACGGTGTGCGGCTTTCTGCTCCTCATGCTGTTTGGCCGCTCGACCGGGGTGGGCCAGTGGCTCATCGCGCACGGTATCTCGATCGTCTTTACCTGGCCCGCGGCGGTGATCTCTGCCGTGGTGGTGTCGTTTCCCCTGGTCTACCGCACGGCGCTCGGTGCCTTTGAGAGCCTCGACATGCAGATGCTCGACGCCGCGCGAACTCTGGGATGGTCCGAGCGTCGCATCTTTACCAAGCTTATGATGCCGCTTGGCTGGCCCTCGATTGCCGCCGGCACGGTGCTCGCCTTTGCCCGCGCGATGGGCGAGTTCGGCTGCACCCTGTTCTTTGCGGGCAACTACGCCGGCATTACGCAGACCATTCCGATTGCGATTTACTTTGAGTGGATGGGCGGTAACACGTCGGTGGCGCTCTTTTGGGTCATCGTCGTAATTGTGTTCAGTTTTCTGGTCATTCTGTTCATCAACATGTACACCGCGCATTCGCAAAAGTATCGCGAGCGGGGCCTTTCCCGTGCGGAACGCAAACAGGCCAAAGATCTCGCCGGACAGGGCGATTCGCTCGACCCGGCGGGCGGCGATGCCTTGCGTATCGATCGCGAGGCGCTGGCCGAGCTCATGCGCGATGATACGGTGCCGCAGGGAGGTCGATAGGCCATGTCGCTCGTTTTGGATATCAAAAAGCGCTATCCCGGGTTTGTGCTCGACATGCAGCTTGAGGCCGGCGAGGAGCGCGTGGCCCTGCTGGGCGCCTCGGGTTGCGGCAAGAGCTGTACGCTGCGCTGCATCGCCGGTGTGGAGACGCCCGACGAGGGCAAGATTGTCGTCAACGGCGTGACCTTTTTTGACTCGGCGGCGGGCATCAACCTGTCGCCCCAGGCGCGCAAATGCGCTCTGCTGTTCCAAAACTATCAGCTGTTCCCTAACATGACAGTGGCCGATAACGTATGCGCCGGTGTAAAGGACGCGGGTGACGCCGCCGCGCGCAAAAAGCTCGCCGAGCGCTATCTGAGCATTTTCGGTCTGGCCGATTTTGCCGACCGCTATCCCGCACGACTCTCGGGCGGGCAGCAGCAGCGCGTGGCGCTTGCCCGCATGGTGGCGGCGCATCCGGGCATTTTTATGTTCGACGAGCCCATGAGCGCACTCGATTCCTATCTTAAGAGCGCCCTCGAGCAGAACATGCTCGACCTGTTCGATGTGTGCAACCGCACCGTACTCTACGTGAGCCACGACATCGACGAAGCGTGCCGCCTGTGCCAGCGAATCTGCGTGATGCACGACGGGCATGTGGAGGAGATCGGCTCCGTCGAGGACGTGGTTCGCCGCCCGCAGACGCTGGCGGCGCTGCGCCTGACGGGCTGCAAGAACACAAGCCGGGCGCGCAAGATCGGCGACGAAGAAGTTGAGGCCCTCGACTGGGGCATGACCTTCAACGTGGGCCGCGAGGTTCCCGATGACGTGGCATACCTGGGCATTCGCGCAAGCTACTTCCATGTTGACAATCGCGCTGAGCGGGGCCGCAACAGCTATGACTTGCACGTGGCCCGCGTGAGTGATTCGCGCTTTGAGCGGCTGGTGTTGCTGGACGTGCCGCGCGTCGATGCGCCCACGCGTCTGCAGTGGAAGGTCAACAAGGTGGGCATGCCTGTCGACGCGCTGCCGCAAGCAGGCGAGACGCTGCGCATGCATTTTGATGCCAGCAGGATCCATTTGGTTTGTCGATAGCGCCGGGTAATGCCGTCGGGGATATAAGCCTCGGCGGCTTTGTCTTGCCGCTCGCCGAATGAGGGACGACAAACTCTTACCAATCAAGATAATTTTTTATTAAACGACGACGCACGACGCTGTCGTACGAATGTCAACGGTGTTCGTCTGGACGATGACCGTTGATATAGTTGACCTTAACTTGTAAAGGAGGGTGCGCACATGCCGCAGACGACATACATTCGCCGCGTTGCCGCGCGTGCCCTATATATAGCTCGGAGTCGCATATGAGCAGGTATGTTCACGGCTCCGGGAGAGACGACGAACAATTAAATAATCGACCGCAAAGCAGGTTCCCTAAAATTCCGGGTTTAGGCGCGGCTGGGTTTTCGCCACCCACCGTGCAGCAATACCGTAGCTATTCAATTTTGGTTCGAGAGGGGAACCGTCATGGCTGAAGAATTCGATTTCCATTCGATGTGGGAGAGCCTCGGCATGAATCTTGCCGACCACGACATGCTGCTGGGCGCCGTGGGTCAGATGTACGGCGATATGTTTCTGATGCAGCACAATCGCCCCAAGTCCACGTCCTACCTGGACTTTGTGGCCACCAACATCCATAGCGGCCGTATTAAGGAGATGCTCGACAAGAAGGAGGCCGGCGAGGCCACCAAGATCGTCGGCTCGTTCTGCGTGTACGTGCCCGAGGAGATCGTGCTTGCCTGTGACGGCATTCCCGTGGGCCTGTGCTCGGGTGCCGATTGGGCAACCGATAAGGTCGAGGAGCACCTGCCGCGCAACACCTGCCCGCTTATCAAGAGCTTTGCCGGCTTTAAGCTGGGCGAGGTCTGCCCCTACATTGAGTCGAGTGACCTGGTGGTAGGCGAGAACACCTGCGACGGTAAGAAGAAAGCCTACGAGTTCTTTGCCACGCAAAAGAACATGTACGTCATGGATATTCCCAACGTGCACGACGAGTCGACGCTCGTGACCTGGAAGGCCGAGGTCAAGAAGCTCGCCGCCAAGATCGAGGACGAGTGCGGCGTCAAGATTACGCCCGAGGGCCTGAAGGCTGCCATCCACGCCGTCAATGAGAAGCGCCGCGCCCTGCAGCGCCTCGCTGCGACCCGCGCTGCCGACCCTGCGCCCATCAGCGGTCTCGACAGCCTGCTGACCGTTCAGGCCGCCTTTATGGACGACACACCGCGTCTGACCGGAGCCATCAACGATATGGCGGCTGAGTGCGAGCAGCGTGTCGAGGCCGGCGAGGGCGTGGCACCCAAGGGGACCAAGCGCATCCTGTACACCGGTACGCCCATGGCCGTGCCCAACTGGAAGCTGTTCAACCTTATCGAGAAGGCCGGCGGCGTTGTGGTAGGCGAGGAGTCCTGCACGGGCTCGCGCTACTACAAGGACCTGGTCGACGAGTCCGGCGAGACGGTCGACGAGATGCTCGACGCCATCGCCGAGCGCTACTTTAAGATCAACTGCGCCGTCTTTACGCCCAACAATCAGCGTATGAAGGACATTGTCCAGATGGCCAAGGACCTGCATGCCGACGGTATCGTCGACGTGGCCTTGCAGTTCTGCACGCTCTACGAGATGGAGTCGTTTGCCGTGGAGAAGGCCGCCGAGGAGGCCGGCATTCCGTTTATGCACATCACGACCGACTACGCCGGTGAGGACGCCGGTCAGCTCCAGACCCGCATCGAGGCCTTCCTCGAGACGATTTAGCCGCACCTGCGCTAAGCTGTGCCGCCGGGTGTTCCTATCCGCGCGATAGGGATTTCTCTGTTGCCATGCCGGCCGGTGTCCGGATGCACCGCAGGGTGCCGACCGGCTTCGCATAGCTGCCGGGGCGGGGATTTCCGCCGTCCCGGCAGATTCTATCCGTTTGTTCAGTCACGAAAGGAACTCAATGAACAACGACCTTTTCAAGGCGGGCGTCTCCCGTCGCGGTTTTCTGACCGGCTCCGCTGCCCTGTGCGCCATGGCGGGCCTCGGCCTCGCCGGCTGCGGCGGTTCGGGCGCCGAGAGCGGTAGCGCCGCTGCCTCCGGCCAGGATGTGGAGTATCGCGACGAGCTGCAGATCGCGCTCCCGGCGAGCCCGGACGGCCTCGATCCGCACACCACGTCGTCGCTTGTGACCATGGACATCATCTGCAACGTCGTCGAGCCGCTCTTTGGTCTCGATAGCGACTACGAGCCCCAGCCCGTGCTGGCCAAGGGCTATGAGGTCTCCGACGACGGCCTGACTTACACCATCAAGCTGCGCGAGGGCGTCACCTTCCACAACGGCAAGGAGTTTGGCTCCGAGGACGTCGTGGCCTCGATGAACCGCTGGCTCACCGTCAACGACCGCGCCGCGAGCCTGCTGCCCGGTGCCACCTTCGCCGCCTCGGGCGACCACGAGGTCACCTGCACACTGACCGAGCCCGCCATCGACTTCTTGATCATCCTGGGCAACCACTCCCAGTATCCGGGTATCTTCCCCTCCGAGGTCATCGAGGCCGCGGGCGATTCCGGCGTGACCGAGTACGTGGGTACCGGTGCCTACAAGTTTGCGGAGTGGAAGCAGGACCAGTACGTCCATCTCACCCGCTACGAGGACTATGTCGCCGCCCACGGCAAGGCTTCGGGCTACACCGGCAAGGTCTCCGCGCCCACCAAGGACATCTACTATCAGTTCGTGACCGAGGCCTCCACGCGCGTGAGCGGGTTTGAGACCGGCGAGTACGATATCGCTGGCGAGATCCCCACCGAGAACTACCACGACTTCGACGGCAACGACGACGTCAAGCTCTACACCCATAACGCCGGCGTTCTGACCGCCTTCCTCAACATGAACGAGGGCATCTTCGCCGACGAGGAGATCCGCAAGTGCGCCCTCATGGCTATCGACTGCGAGGCGGCCGCCCTTGCCGCCTATGGCGAGAAGGAGCTCTTCAACATCGATCCCAACCTTGGCAACCCCGAGAACACTCAGTGGGCGACCGACGCGGGCAAGAAGTACTTCAACCAGGCCGACGCCAAGGCCGCCAAGAAGGCTCTGGCCAAGACCTCCTATGCCGGTGAGACGGTCAAGCTGCTGACCACCCCCGATTACAAGGATATGTACAACGCCACCGTCGCGCTGCAGGAGCAGCTCGAGAAGGCCGGCTTCACCGCCGAGGTCGACAGCTACGAGTTCGCGACCTTTATGGACATCCGCTCCGGCAAGCCCGAGCAGTGGGACCTCTTTGTGGCCTCCACCAACTACAAGCCCATCCCGGCCCAGTCCCTCTCGGTCTCCAAGGCCTTCTATGGCCTGTCCGACGAGAAGGCGCTCAAGCTCGTGGCCGAGACCCGCACCGCCAAGGACACCGACGCCGCGGCCAAGAAGTGGGCCGAGGCTCAGGAGCGCCTCTATGAGATCGCCGTCATCGAGCCGCTTTGCCACTACGCTTCCATCACGGGCACCCAGGCAGACGTCGAGGACGTCGAGGTGCTCGACGGCGCCATCGTTTGGAATGCCAAGCGTCCGGAGTAATGCAATAGATGGCGTGGCGGCTTGAGGGATCTGGTCCCCTGTGGCCGCCACGCCCTGTCCACGTTCAGAGGGGAAATAGACGCCTCGCATGTTGAAGTACACGCTCAAACGTATAGGCGCGATGGTTCCGGTGATGCTCATCATCTCGGTCGTCGTGTTTTTGATTATCTATCTCACACCGGGTGACCCGGCTTCTTCGATGCTCGGCATGGAGGCTTCGGCCGACCAGATCGAGCGCGTCAACGATAGCCTGGGACTCAACGAGCCGCTGCCGCAGCGCTACGTTGAGTGGATGGGCGGCGTGCTTACCGGCGACCTGGGCGATTCGTATTTTATGCGCCAGCCCGTCACGCAGGCGATCGCCGAGCACTTTGGCCCCACGCTATCGCTCGCGCTTCTGGCACAGCTCATCGCGCTGTTGATTGCACTGCCCTGCGGCGTCGTCGCTGCCCTCAAACATGGGTCTCGCACCGACGCTGTCTTGCGAGTCGTTGCTCTTTTGGGCGTGGCGATACCCGGCTTTTTGATGGCGCTCATGCTTATGTGGCTGTTTGCCGTCACGTTGCGTGTGTTCCCGGTGGCCGGCTATGCGCCGCTATCGAAGGGCTGGTTCAGCCATTTACGCTATCTTGCGTTGCCGGCCATATCGCTTGGATGCGTGCAGGCGGCCCTGCTCATGCGCATGACCCGTTCGAGCGTGATCGAGGCCATGCAGCTCGACTGCGTCAAGACGGCGCGTGCCAAGGGCGTCTCCGAGGTTCGCGTGGTGCTGGCCCATGCCCTGCGCAACGCAGCGCTGCCGATTCTCACCTCGGTCGGCTATTCTTTTGGCGCCCTGATTACGGGTGCCGTGGTGACTGAGGCCATTTTTAACATCCCCGGTTTGGGCCAGCTGGTCACGAGCTCTATCGAGCGTCGCGACTATCCGGTGATTCAGGGTGTGCTGCTGGTCATCGCCTTGTTGAATTCGGTGATCAATCTGGTCGTCGACCTTGCCTACGGCGCTTTTGACCCGCGCGCTCGCAAATGGGGCGATGCATGATGGCAAACTTTAAGAAGGCTCTTGCCAACAAGGGGTTTGTGGTCGGCGGCTGCATTTTTCTGGCGATTGCGCTGATCGCGCTCGTCGGTCCGCTGGTGTGGACGGTTAATCCCAATGCGCAGGAGATGGCGTTGCGACTTTCGGCACCTTCGCCCGCGCATCCCTTTGGCTGCGATGACTTTGGCCGCGACCTGCTTGCCCGCGTCATCGCGGGCGCGCGCGTGTCGCTTGGTGTTGGCATTGCCGTCACGCTCGCGACGAGTGTGCTCGGCTTGGTGATCGGCGCCTATGCGTGCTACAACGAGAGGCTCGATCATATTCTCATGCGCATCTGCGACGGCCTTATGTCCATTCCGGGCGTGCTGCTGGCCATCGCGCTCATGGCGATGATGGGGGCGAGCGTGTGGAACGTCATCATCGCGCTCTCCATCGTCTATACGCCCAGCATGGCGCGCATCGTGCGCTCGCGCGCGATGGTGGTCAAGGAGGAGCCCTTTGTGGAGGCCCTGCGCGTGCAGGGCGCCTCGACCGCGCGCATCGTGTGGCTGCATATCGTGCCCAACGTTATGGCGCCCTTCCTGGTGCAGGCGACCTTCGTCTTTGCCGAGGCCGTGCTCTCGGAGGCCGCCCTCTCGTTTCTGGGCCTGGGTATCAAGGCGCCCGACGCCAGCTGGGGAAACATCCTGCAGGCGGGCAAGAACGTGATGCGCAAAGCCCCGTGGATGATCTTCTTCCCGGCAGCGGCCATCATCGCGAGCGTGCTTTCGCTGAACCTTGCCGGCGACGGCCTGCGCGACGCCCTCGACCCCAAGACCAAGGAGGACTAGCCCATGAGCGAACATCTTTTGGACGTGCGCGACCTCTGCATCTCGTTTGTGGGCCGCGATGGCAACGCGCTGGAAGCCGTCAACAAACTCAACCTACATATCGATGCCGGCGAGATCGTTGGTGTTGTCGGCGAGTCCGGCTGCGGTAAGTCGGTGTTTGCCCAGAGTGTCATGCGCCTATTGGAGCATGAACAGAAGATGGCCTATACCGGTCAGATTCTCTTTGACGGGGAGGACCTGCTCGCGCGCCCGCTCAAGCGCATGCGCGAGGTGCGCGGCTGCGATATTGCCATGATCTTCCAGGACCCGTTGTCCTCACTCAACCCCGTCATGACGGTGGGCGCGCAGGTTATCGAGGCGGTGAGGGCCCACCGTAAGGTGAGCCGACGCGAAGCCCGCAACGAGGCTCTATCGCTGTTGAAGCGTGTGGGAATTCGAGATGCCGCGGCTCGCTTCGACATGTATCCGGGCGATTTTAGCGGCGGTATGCGCCAGCGCGTGATGATTGCCATGGCGCTTGCCGGTCATCCGCGACTGCTTATCGCCGACGAGCCCACCACGGCACTCGACACGACGACTCAAAAACAGATTTTGGACCTTCTGCGCGACCTCAACAGTTCCGAGGGCATGGCGGTGCTTTTTATCAGCCATGATTTGGGTGTCGTCACGAGCATCTGCTCGCGCGTGCACGTCATGTATCTGGGCCAAATCGTAGAAGAGATCGACGCCTGCGGCCTTATGGAGCGCCCGAGCCACCCGTATGCCCAGGGGCTCATCGCGAGCATTCCGCCGCTCGAAGGCGAGCGAGTTGACACGTTGGCGGATATTCCGGGCACAGTGCCGCCG
Organism: Collinsella aerofaciens; assembly: GCF_025289055.1. Classification (GTDB taxonomy): domain Bacteria; phylum Actinomycetota; class Coriobacteriia; order Coriobacteriales; family Coriobacteriaceae; genus Collinsella. The sequence continues at coordinate 9,301 of NZ_JAESIQ010000007.1, read as the reverse complement.
CTTACGGCAATACCCTGTGGATGCCGCTTTGCGCCTCGTTGCGCCCGGGCGGACGAGCGTTGCCGCGCACAGGAGCCTCCGCTGGTTGCCGTGAATGCGTGCGACCGGTCTAAATGCTGGCTTGTCGAGAAAGGGGAGTGCCATGGCTGTTGATAGCGAAGCCCTGCTTAGGGTCTCACATCTGACTAAAACGTATCCCATGCCGGGCTCAGGTTTTAAGCGTCAGGTCTTTACCGCCGTGGACGATCTGTCGTTTGAGATCGCGCCGGGCGAGGTCTATGGCCTGGTTGGCGAATCCGGATCGGGCAAGTCGACGACTGGACGCTTGATCTGTGGTCTCGAGCGTGCGGATTCCGGCTCGATTGTCTATCGCGGGCACGACCTCGCCACGATGTCGGAGCGCGAACGCAAGCCGTTTCGCCGCGAGATCCAGCTGGTATTCCAGGATAGCTCTACGGCTTTTGACCCGCGCAACCGTGTCGGCCGCATTTTGGAGGAGCCGCTGATTATCGCCGGCGTGCGCGATGCGGATGAGCGCCATGGGCGCGCGCTCTCGGCCCTGACCTCGGTCGGTCTTCTGGCAGAGCATTATGACCGCTATCCGCATGACCTTTCGGGAGGACAGCGTCAGCGACTCAATCTGGCACGGGCGCTTATTTGCGAGCCGCGCCTTGTGGTATGCGACGAGCCGGTCTCGGCGCTTGACGTGTCCGTTCAGGCCCAAGTGCTCAACTTGCTTCGCGACCTGCAGCGCACGACGGGTGTAGCGCTGCTGTTTATCACGCATGATATGCGTGTGGTTCGGCATATGTCCGACCGGATTGGCGTGCTCTACCACGGTCGTCTTGTCGAGGAAGGCGCGGCCGAGGACGTGATCGCGCACCCGAGCGATCCGTATACGCAGGAGCTTATCGACGCCATTCCCTAGAGGATGCTTCCTTTTGGGTATGGCGTGGGTTTGTTGTTTAATTGTCGGTATATCGGTGCAAGAGAGGGGAACTACTATGGCCGATATCGAGGAACAGCCGTTGCCGCGCACGTTTGAGGAGTTCAACGAGCAACGCAAGGCGGCGTTTATTCGCGTCAAGGATTATAAACAGGCGGGTAATCGCCTGGTCGGCTTTTTGTGCAGCTATACGCCGCTCGAGATTATCGATGCCGCGGGCGCTGCAAGTGTGGCCTTGTGCGGTACATCCGACGAGGTGATTCCCGAGGCCGAGAAGGTGCTGCCGGCAAACCTGTGCCCGCTCATCAAGTCGACATACGGTTTTGCCTATTCTCAAAAGTGCCCGTTTACGTACTTTAGCGACATGATCATCGGCGAGACCACCTGCGACGGCAAGAAGAAGATGTACGAGCTACTCAACGAGCTCAAGCGCACGCACATTTTGCATCTTCCGCAGGGTCGTGATCGCGCCTACGAGCGTGAAGGCTGGTACGAGGAGTGCCGCCTGCTCAAGGAAGAGCTTGAGGGCTTCTACGGCATCACGATTACCGACGACGACCTGCGCGCTGCCGTCCGTCGTCGAAATCGCCTGCGTGCTGCCCAGCTCGAGATGTTTGCGCTGCAGGCCAACCAGCCGGCGGCCATGAGCGGCGTCGACCTGATGAGCACCATGTTTGCCGGCACGTTCAGCTTTGATATCGAGGCCTATACGCAGCAGCTGGAGCAAAAGGTTGCCAAGCTGCGCGAGGCCTACGACGCGGGCGAGCGCCCGGTTGCGGCGGATGCCAAGCGCATTCTGATCACCGGTTGCCCGGTGGGCGGTGTGATCAACAAGATAGGTCGCACCATCGAGTCCAACGGCGGCGTGGTCGTGTGCATGGACGACTGCTCGGGCGAGCGCACGGCGGCCATGATGATCGACCCGGACGCGCCCGATATCCTGCGCGCCATCGCCGACCGCTACCTAGACATCAACTGCTCGGTCATGACGCCCAACGACGGCCGTATGGACAACACCCTGGCCATGTGCGAGAAGTATCACGTCGATGGCGTAGTGGAGAGCGTGCTCCAGGCCTGCCACACCTTTAACGTGGAGAGTGCACGCATGCAGGAGGCTGTCGAGGGTGCAGGTATTCCGTATATGAAGATCGAGACCGACTACAGCAACGGCGACATGGGCCAGATCGAGACGCGCATCGCCGCCTTCATCGAAACCCTCTAGCTTCCTCAGGCACCGGATCTTGCTCCTCAAACCGTCGCTTGCGTACCCAAAGTACGCTGCGCTCCTCTTTCGGGGCAATCTCCGGCACCTGAGAAACCTAGAGCTAAGGCGCCTGAACGCGCCGCTACCTTTGATGTTTAGATTGGGAGAGAGCCATGATAGGGATCGGGATCGATATCGGGTCTACGGCGGCTAAGGCTGCTGTGGTCGATGGGGAGGGTTCGGTGGCGTGGACGTGCGTGCAGCCAACCGGGTTTTCCTCGGTCGATGCTTCCGAGCGGCTGCGCGAGGCGCTGGCAGCGGCCGGCTATGACGTGGCTGCCGACGACGTGCGCGTGGTTGCGACCGGCTACGGTCGTGTCGCCGTGCCCTATGCGCACAAGGTCGTGACCGAGATCACCTGCCACGGTACCGGTGCCGTGCTCCTGTTTGGCGATCACGGGACCGTGATTGACGTGGGCGGCCAGGACACCAAGGTCATCCAACTTAAGGGTGGTCGCGTGGCCAAGTTTGCCATGAACGACAAGTGCGCCGCCGGCACGGGGCGTTTTTTGGAGATCATGGCCGACCGCCTAGGCATTTCCCAGCAGCAGATGGCCGACCTGGCGCGTTCCGGCGAGCCCACCAAGATCAGCAGCATGTGCACGGTGTTTGCCGAAAGTGAGGTTATCAGCCTGATCGGTCGCGGCGAGCCGCGCGAGAACATTGCGCGTGGCGTGATCGACAGCGTGGTCTCGCGCGTGGCGACCATGGCCGGGCAGGCCGTGGGCGCCCCGTACTACCTGACCGGTGGCCTGTGTGAGAACGCCTTCGTGGTGGAGCGGTTAGGCGAGCTACTGGGGTCGCCGGTGACCACCTCGCCCCAGGCTCGCTTTGCCGGAGCGATCGGCGCGGCTGTCCGCGCCGCCGCCTTGGCCTAGGGGTGTACCGCGACATGCGCATCCTCAATATCTCGGCACAAAAACCAGATAGCACCGGCAGCGGCACCTACCTTGCCGCGCTCGTGCGCGAGCAGATCGAGACGGGGTATCGCGCCGCCGTGCTTTGCGGCGCGGCACCGGGTGATACCCAAGGCGAGCTGGACCGGCGTGCTGCCGTGTTTGCCGTACCGTTCGAGTCGCCCGAGCTGCCGTTTCCCATCTGCGGTATGTCCGATGTCATGCCCTATCCCTCCACGCGCTATCGTGACCTGACACCTTCGATGCTCAAGGCATTTGAGCGGGCATTTGCTGCAGCAATCGATCGGGCGGTGGCTGAGTTTCGGCCCGATCTGGTGCTCTGCCATCACCTGTATCTGGTGACCGCATTGGCGCGCGAGTGTGTCCGGGGCGTGCCGGTTGTTGCCGTGTGCCATTCGACCGACCTGCGCCAGCTGCGTTCGCATGCGCTCGAGCGCGATCGCATCGTACGTGCGGTTCGTCGGCTCGATGCCGTCTTTGCGCTTCATGCTGAGCAGGCTGAGCAGATTGGCCTGGTGTGCGGCGTCGATGCCGATCGCATCCACGTGATTGGGACGGGCTACGACCATCACGTCTTCTGCCGCGACGCAAGTGTGGCGAGGCAGCCGGGATCGCTTGTGTACGTGGGCAAGATTTGCTTTAAAAAGGGCGTCGAGTCGCTGGTTCGAGCCGTGTCATTGCCGATTGACGATGACGTCCCCCCATCTGGCTTGGTGCTTGTGGGCGGTCGCGGGGACGATGCCGAGTACGCGCGTGTCGAGCGCTTGGCCGCGGCCTCGGATGTGCCGGTGACGCTGGCGGGGCGCCTGGATAGCGATGGGCTCGTGCATGCCTATCGCAGTTCCGACGTCTTTGTGCTGCCTTCGTTTTACGAGGGTCTGCCGCTCGTGACGATCGAGGCCCTCGCGTGCGGCTGCAAAGTTGTGGCGACCGATTTGCCCGGCGTTCGTCCCTGGATGGAGGCGATGCTTCCCGGTGCTCCCGTGACGTGGGTGGCGTCGCCGCGTATGACGGATGTCGACACGCCCGTGGCGGCCGACCTTCCGTTGTTTGAGCGCGCACTGGCAGATGCTATCGCGCAGGCGCTTACGGCGCCGCCTTCGACGTTTGAGTCGTCGGCGGTCTCTTGGGAAGCGTGCCTGGGGCGTATACTTAAAGTCATTGATTTGTTGGAAGGGGGTTCGTATGGCTAAGGACACCATTAAGCTCACGTCCATGACGGCCGCGAGCGGTTGAGCCGCTAAGTTGGCCCCCGGAGCCCTCGCCCAGGTCCTGGGCGATTTACCCAATGTGCATAACGACAACTTGCTCGTGGGGTTCGATACCTCCGACGATGCGAGCGTCTTCCGCGTAGGGGAGAACCTGGGACTCGTGCAGTCCATCGACTTCTTCCCACCGATGGTCGACGACCCGTTTCTGTTTGGCCAGATCGCCGCGGCAAACTCACTGTCGGACATCTACGCCATGGGCGGGCGGCCGAGCTATGCCATGAACCTGCTGTGCATTCCCAGTTGCTTGGGCGTTGAGGTTGCCGGCGAAATTCTGGCGGGCGGCGCCGACAAGTGCGTCGAGGCCGGTTGCTCCATCGCGGGCGGCCACACCATCAACGACGACGAGCCCAAGTACGGCCTGTCCGTGAGCGGTTTTGTCGCGCTTGACCGTATGCTCGCCAACAGCGGCGCACGCGTGGGCGATGCGTTACTGCTGACCAAGGCGATCGGATCGGGCATCATTACCACGGCCATTAAGGGCGAGCTCATCGAGCAGGACGAGGCCGCAGCAATGTTTGACTCGATGCGCACCCTCAACGAGGCCCCGATCCGTTTGGCCGAGGGGCTCGAACTTCATGGCTGCACCGACATTACGGGCTTTGGTCTGATCGGGCACGCGTGCGAGATGGCCGAGGGCTCGGGCGTGCAAATCGAGCTCGCGTCGGGGGCGGTGCCGCTCTTTGACCAGGTGCTCGACATGGCGCGTCTGGGCATTATCCCTGCGGGCTCCTACCGCAACCAGGACTTCTTTGGCCCGCGTGCGGCTGCCGACGAGGACCTGGAGCCGGGCCTGTTGGATGCGCTGTACGATCCGCAGACCTCGGGTGGTTTGCTCATCGCGGCGCCCGCGGCGGATGTAGATGAGCTTGCGCGTCGCCTGGATGCCGAGGGGTGCATCGCGGCCGTTGTCGGGCGCGTGTGCGAGGCGGTGCCGGGCGGTCCTGCCGTTCGCATTGTCCGTTAACGACACGTTTATTGAACTCTGTACCGTTCTAAAACGATTTATTCGAAAGGAATTTGCTATGTCTACCAAAATTGAAGTCAATGCCATGGGCGATGCCTGCCCGCTGCCCGTCGTCAAGACGCTCAAAGCCCTGAAGCAGCTCGATGGCGAGGGCGCCGTCGTGACCTCGGTCGATAACGAGACCGCAGTCAAGAACATCTCCAAGATGGCGCAGGAGAAGGGCTGCACGGCCTCGGTCGAGAAGGTTTCTGACGCCGAGTGGCACGTGACCGTCTCGACCGCCGGTGCCGTGGCCGTTGCGGACCCCGAGCAGGACGGCGCTGCTTTCTGCGACGCCAGCGCCGGCAAGGGCAAGCTCGTCATTTCCGTCTACACCGACTGCATGGGCCGCGGAGACGACGAGCTGGGCCACAAGCTCATGAAGGCGTTTATTTTTGCTGTGACGCAGCAGGAGGAGCTGCCCGCGACCATGCTGTTTTACAACGGCGGCGCCAAGCTCACCGTCGAGGGCTCGCCGGTGCTCGATGACCTGAAGGGTCTGGCCGAGCAGGGCGTCGAGATTCTCACCTGTGGTACCTGCCTGGACCACTATGGCATTAAAGACCAGCTTGCGGTGGGCGAGGTCACCAACATGTACGTGATCGTGGAGAAGATGGAGCAGGCCGTGCGCGTCGTGCGCCCGTAGCGTATTGGTTGGAGGTGCCATGAGGGAGAAGCGCCCGGCGCTTGTTATCACGTTTCCTACCACGGCGGCCGCCATGGGGTGCGAGACCTTATGCATCGAGCGCGGCCTTCCCGGGCGAACGATTCCCGTGCCCGGGGAGGTCGCTGCCGGCTGCGGTCTGGCGTGGAAGGCGTTGCCTGCCGATGAGGAGCTGCTGCGCAGCGAGCTTACCGCGGCGGGCGTTCCTACCGAGGGCTATACCGTGATCGATATGTGGGAGGTCGTGCGATGATCTACCTAGATAACGCGGCGACGACCATGCACAAGCCGCAGACGGTCATCGATGCCGTGACGCAGGCGATGTGTTCGCTCGGCAATGCCGGGCGCGGCGCCACGTCGGGTGCCCTCGATGCCGCTCGTACGATTCATGGCTGCCGTGCCAAGCTCGCGCGCCTTTTGGGTTGCCCGAGGGCGGACCATGTGTGCTTTACGCCCAACTCCACGGCGGCGCTCAACACCGTCATCAATGGCGTGGTGCGCCCCGGCGATCGCGTGGTCACGACGGTGCTTGAGCACAACTCGGTGCTACGTCCGCTCAACCGCTTGGCGACGGAGCAGGGTGTGACGGTTGAGCATGCGGGTTGCGATGCGAGCGGCGTGCTCGACTACGACGAGCTCGAGCGGCTGGTCACGCCTGGCACGCGTGCTGTGGTGGTGACGCACGCCTCCAATGTGACCGGTAACGCGGTCGACATTGCGCGCGTGGCGGCTATGGCCCATGCGGCCGGTGCGCTGGTGATCGTTGACGCCTCGCAGTCTGCCGGTACGGCGAAGATTGACATGGATGCTATGGGGCTCGACGTCGTGTGCTTTACCGGCCACAAGGGGCTCATGGGTCCGCAGGGGACCGGCGGCCTGGCCGTGGCGGAGGGCATTGACGTGGCTCCGTGGGCCATGGGCGGCACCGGTGTACACAGCTTCGATGAGCTGCAGCCACTGGAGTGGCCCACGCGCCTGGAGGCCGGTACGCTCAACGGCCATGGCATCGCGGGCCTTTCCGCTGGTCTCGACTTTATCGAGGCCCAGGGTGGGGTCGAGGCGATTGCTGCCCACGAGCGTACGCTCGCTGATCGCTTCCTTGCCGGTGTGCGCGAGATTCCGGGGATTAAGCTCTATGGTGTCTTTGACCAGCCGACGCGCTCTGCGATTGTGTCGCTCAACGTGGGCGATATCGACTCTGCCGAGATCTCGGATGCGCTCATGCAAGGGTGGGGGATCGCGACGCGCCCCGGCGCCCATTGCGCCCCGCTCATGCACCGTGCGCTGGGAACCGAGCGCCAGGGCGTCGTCCGCTTCTCATTTGGGTATTTCAACACGACCGAAGAAGTTGACACGGCTATCGATGCTCTGTGCGATTTAGCCTGCTAAAGCTGCTAGAGCGTATATACTTGCGGGACGGGTGTTTTTGCCCGTCCCGTTTTTGTTTCGACCCGAAAGGTGTGTCCATGGCCTCATCCGCGCCGCGCGGTCTGCGCTCCGACCATGTCGTCACCGTCGGCATCGCCCTATTCTCGATGCTCTTTGGCGCCGGCAACCTCATTATTCCGCCACTGCTGGCGCTGCAGGCAGGTTCTGCCATGCCGGTCGCCATGCTCGGCTTTCTCATCGCCGCCATCGGCCTGCCCGTCATGGGCTTTATCGCTGTGGCGCTTGCTGGAACGGCGCGCGAGCTTGCCGGCCGCGTGCACCCCAAGTTTGGTGAGTTCTTTGTCGCGGCGGTGTATCTGGCCATCGGCCCGTGTCTGGCTATTCCGCGCACGAGCTCCACGGCCTTTGAGATGTTGGTGCCGCTGCTGCCCGAGGGCGTCTCGCTTGGCACGGCTCGCCTGGTGTTTGCCGTTGGCTTCTTTGTCGTCGCGTTTGCGCTTACGCTGCGTCCGGGCGTCATCACGCGCGTACTCGGTCGCATTACGGGCCCCGCGCTCATTGCGCTCATCGTACTAGTCGTGGGTGCCGCCGTGATCTCGCCGCTGGGTCCCGCTGCCGCGCCGCAGGCTCCCTACAATGCCGGTGCCGCCGTGCAGGGCTTTTTGACCGGCTATCAGACCATGGACCTGCTCGCGTCGCTCGCCTTTGGCATTATCATCGCCGAGACCATCCACGAGCTGGGTGTTACCGATGACAATCGCGTAGCCTTCGAGATTTCGCGTTCCGGTGTGATCGCCGGCGTGCTCATGGCCGTCATCTACTGCGGCCTGGCGCTTGCCGGCACGCAGCTCAGCGCCGTGATGCCCGATGCCACTAACGGTGCTGCCATCCTCGCCCGTTCGGCGTCTATGCACTTTGGCCTTGTCGGCACGGTCGTGGTCTTTGCAATCTTTTTCCTTGCCTGCATGAACGTGTGCATCGGCCTCATCAGCTGCTGCTCGCGTTACTTCTGCGAGACGTATGTGGTTAAAGGCGGAGCGGAGGCCTCCGAGGAGGCCATGCGCCGTCCCTTTGCGGTTCTCGCCTTTGTGTTCGCGGCGTTTTCGTGCGTGCTTTCCAACGTGGGCCTCGATGTGATCCTTATGTTCTCGGTGCCCATGCTCAACGCCTTGTATCCCGTCGCCATCGTGCTGGTACTGATGGGCCTGGTGCACGGTTTTTGCGACGCGCATCCGCAAGTGTGGGTGTGGGTCGGCGGCGTCGTCGCGGTGCAGAGCGTGATTACCTCGGTCCGCGATGCGTTCTTTGCGGGCGCGTGGCTGCCGTTCGACGCGCTGCCGCTGGCGGATATCGGTGCCGCGTGGGCGCCGGTTGCCGTGGTTGCCTTTGTGATCGGCCTGCTTCATAGTCGTTTTGTTGCACATTCGAGGAGCTAAGGCATCAATGCTTGCACAGGCGGGGAGTCTCCCCTATAATTTCCTTCGCTTTGGGACACGCAAGGTTTAGACCTTAGCTGCTCAACACCTTCGGGACGTGGCGCAGTTTGGTAGCGCGCCTGCTTTGGGAGCAGGATGTCGCAGGTTCAAATCCTGTCGTCCCGACCATATCTTGCGGGCGTAGTTCAATGGTAGAACCCCAGCCTTCCAAGCTGATGACGCGGGTTCGATTCCCGTCGCCCGCTCCATAGGATAGTTTTAACGGCTTTGTTTCCTTCTGGGAATCAGAGCCGTTTTCATATACATGCCGGGGACCCCACATTCCCTCCTAAGTTGCGGTGAAATAGTTCCTGGATGGGGGTGCGGACAGAAAGTTGGACCGTGGGGCGGTCCGGACTGGAGGTTCGCATG
>NZ_JAESIQ010000006.1:15168-85308 GCF_025289055.1 Collinsella aerofaciens | reverse complement strand
TCACGAGCGGGGGCTCCTGTCGTTTCCGTGCCTTCGGATTGGGTCATAGTGTCTGACTTATGCTCAACCAGCGGCGCCTTAGACGTTGGGAACGTTCCTTTTCTGCCGGCAGTTGGGGACAGTCCTAGTCGTTGGGGGGCGTTCTTGAATGACCAGTCATTTAAGTGCGTCCCCAATGACTACCCAATGAGTATGTGGGGAGCAGATTTTTCCGCTCGCCGATTTGTGTCTTGAAAAATGTATATAACGACTATAACGTAGTGTGAAACATATTGGAAACAATACCGAGGAGGCTGCGTTGAAGAAAAGCAATCTGGGCTATGTGCTGGTGCTGATCGCCGCGCTTATGTGGGGCAGCATCGGAATCTTTGTAAACGGCATTGCGGCCATGGGCGTTTCGTCTCAGAGCATGGCGGCCTTTCGCTTGTTGGTCGGAGCGCTTATCTTGGCGCCGGTCCTGATGTTTATGGGCTGCCGTCCGGGTGAGGGGTCTACCGTGGCTCAGGGTCCCCTGACGCTATTCAAGGCAAGCCCCAAAGAGCTCGTCCCCTGCGCGCTGGTCGGTATCGTCGGTTTAGCCGCCGCCAACACCTGCTATTACGAGTGCATGCGCGAGGTGGGTATGTCTACGGCCTCGGTGCTGCTCTACACCTCGCCGGTGTTTGGCGTCATGCTCGGCCGCGTGCTTTATCGCGAGGACGTGACCCCCAACAAGCTCGTTGCCATTGTCTTTAACATCGTTGGCTGCGTGCTTGCGGTGACCAATGGCGACCTTTCCGGTTTTCATTTTTCGGTTTGGGGCGTCACGTCGGGCGTGATTGCAGGCCTTTGTGGTGCGTCGCTCGCGGTGTTTAGCCGGATAGCAACCAAGACGGTCCACCCGCTGGCTGTCACGTTTTGGGGCTTTGTTTTTGGCGGTGCGGTTATGGCGGCTATCGCGGCTCCGTGGCCGGATGTCGCCGCGGCAATGTCGCCACAGCTGCTGCTGCTGTTCCTTGGCTTTGGACTCATCCCCACAGCCGTGGCTTACATCTTATATATGCAGGGTCTGTCCATGGGGCTCGAGACATCGAAAGTTCCCGTCGTAATGTCTTTCGAGACGGTCGTCACCGTACTGGTGGGCATTGGTGTCTATGCCGAGCCCGCCGGCGTGATCAAAGTCCTGGGCATCGTGCTGGTGCTCGCGTCCATCCTGATTATGAACACCGACTTCTCCAAGCTGCGCAACAGTGTGTTTGTCGGTCATGTTGTTGAGAGCATGACCTTTAAGCCCAACGCGTGGTGGACCGAAAAATCTCAGGACATGGATCTGTTTAAGGAGCGCACGGGCATTGCGCTGGAGCCCACCGTGCAGGAAAGCCCCTGGTACTTCGTGCGATAAGGGATTGCGCGCAGGGTCTGACCTGGGGTTATCCAGCCCGCGTCGGACTACCCGGCCCCAACGTTTCAAGTACGTTAAACCCGTCAACGGTCGATTTTCACCCGCGAACGGTCTTTATACTAATTAGCAATATAAGCAACGTATAAGACGTTATAATGACCATAACGAAAAGGAGGAGGCAAGATGAATCAGATCATTCTCGCATCTCATGGCGGCCTGGCCGCAGGCGCCAAAGACACGCTCGAGATGGTTCTCGGCGACGTGTCGAACGTCCACGTCGTGTCGCTTGCTCGTGACGACAAGGAGCCCATCACCAATAAGGTGGACGCCATGATCGCCACGTTTAACGCGGACGACACCGTCTATGTGCTGACCGATATGCTCGGCAGCTCGGTCAACAACAACATGGTCGAGCTTTCCAAGAACGGCACGAAGTTCACGGTTGTCAGCGGTTTCAACATCCCGCTGGCGCTTACGCTCGCTATGAGCCCCGTCCCCGTCAAGGGCGCCGAGCTCGCGGCCCTCATCAACGAGGCCCGCACCGGTCTGACCAACCCCAACGCACCGGTCGAGGCCGCCGCGGCTCCCGCCAAGAAGGCCAAGGCGTCCCGTCACAGCTCCGGTCCCGCCAAGATCGTCCTCGCACGTCTTGACTACCGTCTGCTGCACGGCCAGGTCGTCTTTACCTGGACCACCAAGGTTCAGGCCGAGCGCATCATCGTCGTCGACAACGCCGCCGCCAACGATGACATCAAGAAGGGCGCTCTTAAGCTGGCCAAGCCCCAGGGCGTGCGCCTGAACGTCTTCACCGTCGAGCGTGCCCTCGCCAAGATGGACAAGCTCAACACCCTCGGCGAGCGCGTCATGTTCGTCTTTGGCAACACTGCCGAGATGCTGCAGTTCTGCCAGGGCTACAAGCTCGACGCCATCAACCTGGGCGCCACCGCCAACCACGACGGTGCCGATCAGGTCGGCGGCAAGGACAGCTCCGTCTTCCTCGACGCCAACCAGAAGGCCGACGTCAACCAGCTGCTCGACATGGGCATCAAGCTCTATGTCCAGCAGACCCCTACGTATCAGAGCGTCGACATCGACGCCAAGCTGTAATCAACCAGGCTTTTGCCTGACTGAAAGGAGAAGGGTATGAATACGTTCATCAGTGCGGTGCTCGTCGGCCTCGTCGGCGTGTTCTGCATGTGGGACTCCCGCCTGCTCGGTCGTCTTAACTTCGAGCAGCCCCTCGTTGGCGCTACGCTCGTCGGTCTGCTGCTGGGCGATGTGCCCACCGGCCTTGCCGTCGGTGCCGCCGTCGAGCTCGTGTCCATGGGCCTGGTGCAGGTCGGCGCCGCCGTTCCGCCCGATATGGTCCTGGGCGGCATCGTGGCCGCTGCCTTTGCGTGCCTGACCGATGCTTCCGCCGAGACCGCCATGACGATCGCCATCCCGGTCGCCGTCCTGGGTCAGCTTCTCGGCATCGTGTTCCGTTCCATCATCGCCGCCCTCACCCATGTGGCAGATAGCGCGATCGATAACGGAAAGTTCAAGACCGCCTACCGCATGCACATCTGCGCCGGCTCCGGTCTGTACGCCGTCATGTACTTCCTGCCGATCTTCCTCGCCGTCTTTGTTGGCACCGACCTGGTTCAGGCCATCGTCAACATGGTTCCCGAGTGGCTGTCCACTGGTCTTAACGTTTCGACCAAGATCATGACCGCCTACGGCTTGGCCCTGCTGCTCACCATGATGATCAAGAAGGGTATGACTCCGTTCCTGTTCATCGGTTTCCTGCTCGCCGCTTACCTCAACCTGTCCGTCATCGCGGTCGCTCTGATCGGTGTGTGCCTGGCTGTCGTCTTCATGGGCTTCAAGTTCAACGGTTCCCATGCAGCCGCCGGTGTCGATTCCGACTACGATCCGCTCGAAGACGACGAAGACTAAGGAGGAACACACTATGGCAACCGCAACCAAGGACGTGTCCCTGAACAAGAAGGTCAGCCAGTTCTTCTGGCGCTCCTGGGCCATCCAGGCCTCTTGGAACTACGAGCGTCAGATGAACATGGGCTTCCTCTACGGCATGGTTCCCACGCTCGATCGCCTCTATCCGGATGAGTCCGACCCCAAGCAGCTCGCTGCTAAGAAAGAGGCTTACCACCGTCACATGGCGTTCTACAACTGCACCCCGCAGACGAGCGCTTTCATTCTGGGCCTCTCCGCCTCCATGGAGGAGGAGTACGCCAAGGATCCCGAGAACTTCGATCCCGATTCGATCAACGCGGTCAAGACCTCCCTCATGGGTCCGCTTTCCGGTATCGGTGACTCCTTCTTCCAGGGCACCATCCGCGTTATCGCCTTTGGCCTGGGCGTTCAGCTGGCTCAGCAGGGCTCCATCATGGGCCCGATCCTGGCCATGCTCATCTCCATCGTCCCCTCTGTGCTGATCACTTGGTTCGCAGCCAAGATGGGCTATCAGGGCGGCCACGAGTACCTGAGCAAGCTTCAGGGCGGCGACCTCATGGAGAAGCTCATGTATGTCTGCGGCATCGTGGGTCTTATGTCCGTGGGCGGCATGATCGCTACGCTGATCGGCGCTACCACCCCGCTGCAGTTCGCTGAGGGTACCGTCGTTATCCAGGACATCCTAGACGGCATGATGCCCCAGATGATCTCCCTTGGCCTCACCGGCCTTATGTACTGGCTCATCAAGAAGAACGTCAACACCGGTTGGCTTCTCGTGATCGCCATCGTGGGCGGCATTGCCCTCTCCGCGGCCGGCATCCTGGCCTAGTCGCGATCAAGCGTCTAATCGCTTTCCCCGGGGAGCCTGCCTGACATCCCATACCCCAGGCAGGCTTCCATCCCTAAATGTGTCAAAGGGACAGTTCCTTTGACACATCCTCAACGGGCCGGCGACTCGGTCCAAACCACGGTAACCCTGCGAGCGCTCGGCAATGTGGCGCCGCAAAAATCGAAAGGAATGTGTCAGATGTACGAGATCGACCTTAACCTCCCTAAGCAGATCGTCGCTGACGTCCTGTCCAACCACGAGATCCACAGCGTCGCCTTCGTCGGCTGCGGTGCTTCCATGTCCGACCTTTACCCCGCCAAGTACTTCCTGGCCAACAACACGGACAAGCTGAACGTTCAGATCTTCACCGCTAACGAGTTCAACTACGACACGCCTTCCTGGGTCAACGAGCACACCTTCGTGATCACCTGCTCCCTCGGTGGCTCCACGCCCGAGACCGTCGAGGCCAACAAGACCGCCAAGAAGCACAATTGCCCGGTCGTCTCCCTCACCAACAAGGCTGGCTCCGCCCTGACCGTCGACGCTGACTACGTCATCGTTCACGGCTTCCACGCCAACTTCGCTGCCAAGTGCGAGAAGCCCGGCTACGCCATCGCTCTTGCTGTCGAGATCCTTCAGCAGACCGAGGGCTATGACCACTACGAGGACATGATCACCGGCCTCACCAACGTCTTCGATCTCTGCGAGAACGCCGCTCAGCACTGCAAGAAGCTCGCCAAGAAGTTCGCCGAGGACTTCAAGGACGACAAGATGATCTACTTCATGGCTTCCGGTGCCTCCGAGAAGATGGCTTATTCTCACGCCGCCTTCCTGTTCACCGAGATGCAGTGGATCGACGCCGCCGCCTACAACACCGGCGAGTACTTCCACGGCCCGTTCGAGGTTTCCACCGAGGGTAAGCCCTACGTCTTCTTCATGTCTGATGGCGCTACCCGTCCGATGGACGCCCGCGCCCTCACCTTCCTTGAGCGCATGGGCGCCAAGGTCGCTCTGATCGACTCCAAGGACTACGGCCTGGCCGACGCCGTGCCCGCGAGCGTCGTCACCTACTTCAACCCGCTGCTGCACCTCGCCGTTATGCGCGAGTACGGCAACCAGATCGCCGAGGCCCGTCAGCACCCGCTGACCATGCGTCGCTACATGTGGAAGCTTTCCTACTAATCACAAGTAAGTAGACCTTACGGGTTGATTGAGAGGGGATGGGGTTTTCGCCCCGTCCCCTTTTTGCTTTGGGGGCGTGTCTGTCGCGCCGCAAAACCCCAGATAAAACCTACCAAAATAAACCTGACCCTTTTTGGCAGGTGGGAGGAGATGCGTATGATCAAGGCAGTGCTGTTCGACATGGACGGCGTGCTGGTCGATACCGAGTGGTTCTACAACCGTCGTCGCGTGGCGTTTATGGAAGAGAAGGGGTTCCACTTTGACGAGATCCCCGATCTTTCGGGGTCTAACGAGCCTGCCATTTGGGAGGCGCTGGTTCCCGACGATATTGAGCTGCGCGAGCGTCTGCGCGTGGAGTACAAGCAGGTCTACAGCCCGGACCACCCCGTTCCGTATGCCGAGCTGCTCAACGAGCAGACGGAGCCGGTGATGCGCGAGCTGCACGAGCGCGGTGTGAAGTGTGCCATCGCGAGCTCGTCCTATCGCGAGCTGATTGATGAGCTAGTGGAGATCGCTGGCATTGCCGATGTGCTGGATTACACCATCAGCGGTCACGAGTGCAGTGCGTTTAAGCCCGACCCCGAGATCTACCTGCGTGCCATGGAGGCGCTGGGGGTGGAGCCTGCCGAGTGCCTGGTTATCGAGGATTCGCCTTTAGGCATCGAGGCCGGCAAACGCTCCGGCGCCCGAGTCCTGGCGCTGCGTCCGCACGAGGGCGTCAACCTCGATCAATCGCAAGCCGATGCCGTTATCGATAATTTGACCGACATTTTGGCCGCTTTGTAGTGTCAATCCGCCGCGAGAAGCACGGGTTCAAACGTTTTTTGCGGTGGACTGGCTCAATTTGGTTTCGATTTTGATCCGTATGGCTTCGATTCGGACTAAGTGAGTAGACTTTTTGGCGCAGGCCGAGCACAAAGTGCATCTGCTCTAGTAAAACCGCAGGTCACAGGGGTGGCGGTTTTGGGTGTGCTCGGCAGATCGTAATAAGTCTACTCACTTGTAATTTGGGCCTTTGGTCGTGGGGGGTTGCTGGTCCCGCTTTGGTTGTCGAGAGAGGGTGAATTGAAGCGCCCCCGCACGCTCCATGCTACAATCGCGGACATACCCCACAACTACATCTGCCTTCGAAAGGAGCCTGCGTGGCGAACGCCATCGATCAGCTCACGGACCGAGTGCTCGTACTCGGCCGCCTCACCATCGTCCGCCGCGCTATTACTGCCGTGGCGGTCACGATTTCCGCCGTTCTCCAGACATTCCTGATCCAGGCGTTCATTCAGCCCGCCGACTTGCTTCCGAGCGGCCTCACCGGCGTTGCGGTCCTGCTCGATCGCGTTACCTCGCTGGGCGGCGTTCACATCGACATCTCGCTCGGTATGCTCGCGCTCAACATCCCCGTGGCGCTCCTATGTTGGAGCGGCATCAGCAAGCGCTTCGTCATCTTCTCGATGATGCAGGTCGTGCTCTCGTCGCTGTTCCTCAACGTCTTTCACTTCGCTCCATTTTTGGGCGACAAGATCATGCTAATCATTTTTGGCGGCGTGGTCTCGGGTCTGGGCGCTGCCATCGCACTTAAATCCGGCGCATCCACCGGCGGCACCGACTTTATCGCGCTGTGGGTCTCCAACCACACGGGCAAGACCATCTGGGGCGTCATCTTTGGTTTCAACTGCTTTATCCTGGCGATCTTTGGCTTTATGTTTGGCTGGGACAAGGCGGCGTATTCCATCGTGTTCCAGTTTATTTCGACCAAGACCATCGACAGTTTCTATCGTCGCTACGATCGCGTGACGCTGCAGATCACGACGCGTAAGGCAGACGAGGTCATGACTGCCTACGTAAACCATTTTCAGCACGGCATTAGCTGCGCCGAGGTCGTCGGCGGATATAGCCGCGAAAAGATGTACCTGCTGAACACCGTTGTCTCGACCTACGAGAGTCAGGACATTATCAAGCTGGTGTGCGACGTTGATCCCGGCGCCGTGATCAACGTGTTCCACACGCTCAACTTTGTGGGCGGCTGGTGGGGTGGTCATGTCGACGAGCCCATGCCCACGGCCGTTCCCGATCCCGACAAGCCCGCACGCATGGCCAGCAGGCAGGCGCGCCTCAGCGAACAGGACAGCCTGCAGCAGGACGACGGCAAGTAGGGTATTGGCATTTTGCCGGTCCTGCGCAACCCATCCGAACGAGCCCCCCCGAAAGCCCCGTTGCTTTCGAGAGGCTCTCGTTTGCCCAGATAAAACCTACCAAAATGAAGCTGTCGCTTTTTGGTAGGGAGGGTGTATCGTTTTATCATTATGAGGTAATATGAAACTAGACGTTATATACGTATTAGTTATTTCGATATTTCGATAAGAGTGATTAGATATGCCTGCGCCCAAAAATGCACCGCTTTACCAGCAGATTTACGACGAAATCAAGGATGCGATCGAGAAAGGTGTTTATGCACCCAAGGAGCGTATTCCGTCCGAGCTTGAGCTAGCCGAGCAGTACGACGTGAGCCGCATTACGGTGCGCCGCGCCGTCGAGGAGCTGTGCTCCGATGGCTACCTGGTTAAGCAGCAGGGCCGTGGCACCTTTGTCTCCACGCCGCACATCAATCGCCAGTTTCACGCCTCGACGCTGCAGACGTTTACCGCGCTGTGTGCCGGCAACGGCATGAAGGCCGGTGCGCACGTGATCGATCGCCAGATCGTTCCGGCGCGCCAAAACGAGATGGAGTTCTTTGGCCTGCAGAAGGATGCGCTGCTGCTGCATATCAAGCGCGTGCGTACGGCCGACGGCGAGCCCATCTTTGAGGAGAACATCTTTGTGCCGTTTGATGCCTACCGTGAGCTGTTGACGGCCGATCTTGAGGACAAGTCGATTTTTGCCGAGGTCGAGCGTGTTGGCGGAACGCCGATTGTTTCGGTTGGCTACCGCACGGTCGAGGCCGTTCGTGCCAATACCGAGCAGGCGGCCGAGCTGGGCATTGCTCCGCACGATCCGCTGCTCAACCTGCGCGCCGGCTTCACGGGTCCCAATGGCGAGCCGGTCCTGATGGGTAAGCAGTACTACGTGGGATCGCGCTACGTTATGGTCATGTAGCTCTAGTTGCGCGGTTTTCCAAACCGCGCAACGGCTCGACGCTGCAAGCCCGCCAGAGCGGCAATCTGCCTTTCAACTTCGGCGGCATGACCAGAAGGTCAATGCCGCCTCGTTTCAAGGCACCTTGCTCGCTCTGGCGGGCTTTCGCTGTCCGCGCCAAAACATCGGCGTTGCCGGGCCGGCACTTGGGGACGTTCCTTTTCTGCCGGCACCTGGGGACACTCCTTAGCCGTTGGGGGCGTTCTTAAACGACTAGTCTGGGCGGCGGCCGTGTGCTGCTGTCCGCGTGGCGGCGTATAATCGGCGGCAGATGACTTGAACGTTAGGAAACCATGACCGATAGCATGCAGCAGATGGCGCTCGACACGCTCGGCGCCTATTTTGGCTACACCTCGTTTCGCCCGGGACAGGACCGCATGGTCGATGCGATCCTTGCCGGTCGTGATGCGCTGGGTGTTATGCCCACGGGCGCCGGCAAGTCCATTTGCTACCAGGTGCCCGCGCTCATGCTGCCCGGCATCACCTTTGTGGTGAGTCCGCTGCTGTCGCTTATGGAGGACCAGACCCGTGCGTTGCTCGCGGCGGGTGCGCGACCCAGCTATCTCAACTCCAGCCTTACTCCGGCCCAGCAAAACACCGTGCTCAAGCGGGCGCGCGAGGGCCGCTACCAGCTTATGTATGTGGCGCCCGAGCGCTTGCTCGAGCCGCGTTTTTTGGCCTTTGCGCAGGAGGCTGCGGGTTCCGCCGGCATTGGCGTGCCGCTCGTGGCCATTGACGAGGCCCACTGCGTGAGCCAATGGGGCCAGGATTTCCGTCCCGCTTACCTGCAGATTCGCGAGTTTATCGATTCCCTGCCGCAGCGCCCCATCGTGGCGGCCTTTACCGCTACGGCGACCGAGCGTGTGCGCGCGGACATTCAGCAGATGCTTGGCCTGCAAAACCCCGCGACGGTAGTGACGGGCTTCGATCGCAAGAACCTCTACTTTGGTTGCGAGGAGATGGGCGACAAGGCCAAGACTGCCTGGGTGCGCGACTACGTGATCGCGCATTCGAGCGAGAGCGGCATCGTGTATTGTTCGACCCGCAAGACAGTTGATGCGCTGGCGGGCGAGCTTGCCGAGGCACTGGGCCCCAGCGGCATTCGCGTTGGCCGCTACCATGCCGGCATGGGCAACGACGCCCGTCGCCAAAGCCAGCGCGCCTTTATCGACGACGATATCCAGGTGATGGTTGCCACCAACGCCTTTGGCATGGGCATCGACAAGCCCAACGTGCGCTACGTGATCCACAACAACGTGCCCGAGAGCATCGAAGCCTACTACCAGGAGGCGGGCCGCGCCGGCCGCGATAGCGACCCGGCCAGCTGCTACTTGCTGTGGAACGGCAACGATTTTCGCATGCGCCGCTTTCTGATCGACCGCGGCGATGCTGCCGATGAGGCGCTCGACGACGAGCAGCGCGCGTGGGCGCTCCAGAATCGATATCGTCTGCTCAGCCAGATGGAGGGCTACTGCAATACCACCGGCTGCCTGCGCGAATACATGCTGCGCTACTTTGGCGACGAGGCCGCGGCCGAGCATGCCGCGGCCAGTACGGGCGGCACCGCCACGGACGACGTCGAGAGCTGCGGCAACTGCAGCAACTGCCTCACGCAGTTCGAGGTCGAGGACGTCACCGATATGGCCCGCGCCGCCGTGCGCTACGTGGCCACGCGTCCCATGCGCTTTGGCAAGTCGCTCATCGCCGATGTGCTCCACGGCGGCAACACCGAGCGCATTCGCCAGATGCATCTGGACGAGGACCGCGGCTACGGTGAGCTGTCGAGCGAATCGGTCGGGCGCATCAAGGACATCATCGGCCAGCTGTGCGGCCGCGGTTATCTGGCCACCTCGCAGGGGCAGTACCCGGTCGTGGGGCTGGGTCCGCGTGCCGTCGAGGTTGAGGATGAGGCGTTTGTCTTTACCGTTAAGCGTCGCGCGTCCAAGCGCAAGGCCTCGGCTCGCGCCCGCCGTGCGGTGGATCTGCTGCGCGAGGAGGCCGAGCTGGATCAGCGCCCGCGTGTGGGTGACGATGCCGAGCTGTTCGAGCGCCTGCGTGCCCTGCGCAAGGAGATTTCGACCGAGCTGGAGATGGCGCCGTACATGGTCTTCTCCGACAAGGCCCTGCGCGGCTTGTGCCGCCTACGCCCGCAGACGCGCGACGAGCTTGTCCAGGTCAACGGCATCGGCGAGAAAAAGGCCGACGCCTTTGGCGAGCAGTTTATGGCGGCGATTGAAGAGTTTGAGTCCGATCATGCACGGAATGGAGCATAACGATGGCATCCGACGATAAAACCGAGCGCACTGAGGTGTCCGCCGTGCCGCTGTACCAGCAGGTTATGGACGACCTGAAGGGCGAGATCGCGCGTGGCGTGTACACATCCGGCTCGCGTATTCCTTCTGAGATGGAGCTCGCGAAGTCTTACGGCGTGGGACGCGTCACCGTGCGCCGCGCCGTCGAGGAACTGTCGCGCGCAGGGTATCTCAACCGCCAGCAGGGGAGGGGCACGTTTGTGTGCGCGCCCAAGCTCAAGCGCAAGATTGTCCAGAAGGGTGACGTCCAGAGCTTTTCCGAAGGTTGCGCTGCCAACGACATGGTGGCCGGAGCGCGCCTGGTGTCGCGCACAGTGGTTGCGGCGACACGCGAGGACGCGGCGTTTTTTGGGGTGGAACCCGGCTGCGAGCTCATCGTTGTCGAGCGCGTGCGCACGGCAGACGGCGTGCCCGTCATGCTCGAGAACAACGCCTTTGTGCTGGCCGATCATCCCTATCTGCAGACGCTTGCCGACAAGGACCTCACGGACAATTCCATCTTTGCGCTCGTTGCCGAGCATTCGGGCCGTGCGCCGCTCAAGTCCGACCCCTGTACGGTGGAGATTGCGCTTGCCGATGCTCAGGTGGCCCCGCTGCTGGAGGTGCCGGTCGGCGAGCCGCTCTTCTATATGGAGGCGTACTTTACCGATGGGGACGGGCGGCCCTTGCTGCTCGGACGCCAAAAGATCGTGGGCTCGCGCTACGTGTTCGACATCTAACGTCCATAGATAGAACAATATAGAACAAGTTTGGTGGAATGGCTTCACGGACGTCGTCGTGCGTGCTATAAATAGGACAACATAGAACGACTGCAGGTACGAGCTACAGTCGTTCAAAACCGCCACACAAGAAGGGGCATCACCATGAACGCACACGATCTGATTCAGGAAATTATCGAGCGCAAGGGCAAGATCGAGAACGTCTTTTGGATCGCCTGCGGCGGTTCGATGATCGACCTGATGCCGGCCAATGAGCTGCTCAAGCGCGAGGCCACCACGTTTACCTCGACGGTCTACACGGCACGCGAGTTTTGCCTGATGGCCCCCAAGAGTCTTGGCGAGAAGTCGCTCGTCATCGCCTGCAGCCACAGCGGCAATACGCAGGAGGTCGTCGATGGTTGCGAGATGGCGCTGGCAGCCGGCGCCGAGGTCGTGGCCATGACCGACTGCGAGGGCTCCAAGATCGATAACGGCAAGTGGACCACCTGGATCTATCCGTGGGGCGAGGGCGTGCCGCAGGCCGAGGTCCCGCAGGGTATCGGCGCTCTGATCGCCGCCGAGCTGCTCGACCAGCAGGAAGGCTACGAGGCACTCGCCGACATGTACGAGGGCCTCAAGCAGATGGATGCGCTGCTGCCCGCCGCCCGCGAGAAGGTCAACGCCGAGCTGGGCGCCCGCTTTGCCGAGCTCTGTCAGCAGCACAAGTTCTTCTATATCCTGGGCTCCGGACCCAACTTTAGCCAGACCTACGCCATGGCGATCTGCTCGCTCATGGAGATGCAGTGGCAGCACTGCTGTTATATTCACTCCGGCGAGTACTTCCACGGCCCGTTCGAGGCCACCGAGCCCGGCGTGTTTTACTTTGTGCAGCTTGGCGCGGGGGAGTGCCGCCCCATGGAGGAGCGCGCGCTGGCGTTCCTCAACACGCACACCGATACGGTTATGGTGCTCGATGCACTCGAGTACGGCGTGGGCGAGGTGCCCGTCAGCGTGCGTTCGTACCTGGAGCCGATCTTCTTCTACAACATGAGCTGCGAGCTGCGCGCCGCCCGCGGAAAGGTGTTCGACCACAGCCCCGAGATTCGTCGCTACATGGGCATCGAGCAGTACTAGGTAACGGGAAAAGCATTCGCCTTCGATTCGCAAGCGAACAGCGTGCGTAAAAAGCGGGCCGCGCCGGTGGGTTTCCGGCGCGGCCCGCTTAGTATCGCGCATAGATTCGCAAGGTTGCGGCAGCCAGCGGCTTACTTTGCGTCGTAGGCCTCGGCATCCCACCAGTCGAGTTGGGCGATGTTGTCGCGGATGTGCTGGCAGCTCTTGTGGAAGCCCTCGAGTTCGTGCTCGGAAAGGTCGAGCGTGTAGACCTCCTCGACGCCCTCGGCACCGATCACGCACGGCAGGGAGGTAAAGATACCCTCCTCGCCATACTGACCGGTCATAAGCGTAGAGGCCGAAAGCACGGCGTGCTCGTTGTGCAGCACGGCGGCGCAGACGCGCGCGGCGGAGTTGGCAACAGCGTACTCGGTGCACTGCTTGCCCTGGTAGGTTACATAGCCGCCCTTGCGTGCGAGCTCCTCGACCTCCATGTGGTCGAAGGCATACTTGTCGGGGTTCTCGGCCTGAAGTTCGTTAAGGCTCTTGCCGGCGATGGTTGCGGCCTTAAAGGCGGCAAGCTGGCTAAAGCCGTGCTCGCCGATCATGTAGGCGTCGATGGACTTGGGGCTCACGCCGACCTTCTTGGAGATCTCGGTGCGCAGGCGGGCGGAGTCCAGGCCGCAGCCCGAGCCGATGATCTTCTTGGGATCGTAGCCGGTCAGGTGCCACAGCTCGGTGCACACGACGTCGCAGGGGTTGGAGATGCTCACGAAGATGCCGTCAAAGCCGGCGTCGACGATGCGTTTGGCAAAGGTGCGGGCGGCGTCGGTGGTAAAGAACAGCTCGCCGTCGCGGTTGCCGGCGGCCAGCGCGACCTTGCCGGCGGCGTTGACAATGACGTCGCAGCAGGCAAGCTCCTCGTAGTGGTCGTAGCAGTTGACGATCTTGGTGTTGTACGGGACAAACGAAAGGGAGTCGCGCAGGTCCTGGACCTCGGACGTCACCTTGGCCTCGTTGATATCGCACAGGTACAGCTCATCGGCAATGCCCTGCATGAGCAGGCTGTTGGCGACATGTGCTCCTACGTGGCCCTGGCCGACCACACCGATCTTACGCGTCTGGTACATATATGTATCCTTTCGGCCGAGTTTTTCGCGTCGAACCATTGTAGCGTCCTGCTACTACTTTGCTAGGCTAAAGCGCCGTAGATTTTTGGGACATGCCTTAATCTCTACTTTTGGAGTGATTTGGGCTGCTGACGGCATCGCTGGGCGATGTGCTCGCGCGGATGGAGCCGGTCGTTGTACCATAGTTGCAACTGACTCGTAAGGAGCATCCATGCCCATTCGCATCCCCGACGCCCTCCCTGCCGCCGCGCAGCTCGAGAGCGAGAACATCTTTGTCATGACCGAGTACCGCGCGCTGCACCAGGACATTCGTCCGCTGCGCGTGCTCATCCTCAACCTCATGCCCACCAAGATTGCCACCGAGACGCAGATCATGCGCAAGCTCTCCAACACGCCGCTGCAGGTGGAGGTGGACCTGCTGCGCACCAAGACACACGAGGCCACGCACGTGAGCGTCGGCCACCTGGAGACGTTCTACCGCACGTTCGACGACATCCGCGACATCCACTACGACGGCCTGATCATCACGGGCGCCCCGGTGGAGCAGATGCCGTTCGAGGAGGTCGACTACTGGCCCGAGCTCTGCCAGATCATGGATTGGTCCACCACGCACGTGCACTCTACGCTGCACATTTGCTGGGGTGCACAGGCCGGTCTGTACCATCATTACGGTATCCAGAAGTACGACCTGCCGGCAAAGGCGAGCGGTGTGTTCGAGCATTATCTGGTGAAGCCGCAAAGCCCGCTGGTCCGCGGCTTTGACGATCGTTTCTATGCCGTGCATTCGCGCAACACCGATGTGCGTCGCGAGGACGTGGAGGCCGAGCCGCAGCTTGAGGTCGTGGCCGTGTCCGACGAGGTGGGCCTGTACATCGTCAAGTCGACCGACAGCCGTCGCTTCTTTGTCTTTGGCCATCCCGAGTACGATACCGACACGTTGCGCCTGGAGTACGAGCGCGACGTGAAGCGCGGACTCAACCCCCAGGTTCCGGCGCATTACTTCCCGAATGACGACCCCACGGCCGAGCCGCGCAACGTCTGGCGCAGCCAGGCTCAGTTGCTCTACACCAACTGGCTCAACTACTACGTCTACCAGACCACGCCCTACGACCTGGCCCGCGCCGGCGAGGAGCACTAGGCCGTCGGGAGGTGCGCCAGCCGTTAGGCGCTGACGATGTGGGGCAGCGGCAGGTCGTGGGCGTCGGTGGGAACGTGGCCGACGCGCTGTTCGTCAAAGGCGATGCCGACGATTTGACATACGGGCGAGAGCATGGGCAGGTAGCGGTCATAGCAGCCGCCGCCGTAGCCTAGGCGCGTGCCGGCGCGGTCGAATGCTACGAGCGGCACGACGATCATGTCGAGAGCTTCGGCAGGCACGATAGGGAAGCGGCCGCTGTCGATGTTTATGGCCGCGAAAGCCCGTGTGGGGTGGGCGATAAACGGAGCCGCGGACGCATCGTCGGCGGCAACTGCCCGCATGCACATGCGCTGGCCACAAGCTGCGGCATCAATTGCCGAGAGCATGCACGGATAGGCCACGCGCCAGCCGCGTTTGGCGGCCGCAGCGGCAAACGCGGCTGGGTCGACTTCGGAGCCCATCGCGGCATAGATGGCAACGGTGTGCGGCGCCGCGGCATCCAAGCGATCCAACAGCTCAACAAGCCGCGCGCAGATAACGGCAGACTTCGCTGCCCGCAAGTCCAAATCAAGAGCATCGCGCCGAGCAATCACTGCCCGCCGCAACTCAGCCTTGTCCATCCCGGCCCTCTCTCCCAAACCTACCAAAAAGGGACAGGTTTATTTTGGCAGGTTTTATCTGGGTAAACAGCAAAAACAACCACGAAGGGGACACATGCACCTTCGTGGCGGTCTGTGCTGTGATGGGCGTCTGCGGCGGTTTGTCTCGATCTGTAACAGTAACTCGGCAAAATTGGACTTAGATGTTACAGATTGAGACAAAGAGCTGGTGCCGTTCGGGAACGTCTCGATCTGTAACATCTGGAGCCGATATTGCCGTCTAGATGTTACAGATCGAGACAAACCGCCGCGGTGGGCTGCGCCGCCTCGCCCAAGCCGCAGAAAAAGGTAGATTTTCAGGCATGTCCTAAAAATCTACCTTTGTGCATTAGCCCAGCAGGTCGACTACGTTGAAGTTGGCGTTGCTCTTGGCGATGACGTCTCGGCCGCCAAAGACGCAGGTGGGCGAGACGGCTGCGATGCGCGTCACGTCGGCGCCGAGCGAGCGCAGCTCAGCGGGTGTGGCGGCGAGCATCTGGGTGCGACGCTCCTCGCGCGCATGCGGATCGAGCCCGGCCAGGTAGGTCGTGTTGCGGCGTTTGGTGAGCGCATAGGGCTTCACGGGCGCGTCCATGCCGCTCACGCAGCTCACGATAAAGCCCTCAAAGGCGGCCTCGTCGGGCTCAAAGCCGCCAAGCCATGTACCCGCGCGCTCCACGCGCTCAATCGAAGGATCGATCGCCGGGTCGCGGTAGGTGTAGAACGCCGTCTGGCGCTCGCCGGCTGCGCGGAATCCGCAGCCGTACGCACCGCCCTTCACGCGAATCTCGTTCCACAGGTAATCGTAGGAGAGCGCGTTGGCAGCCACGGCCCAAGCGCCTGTCACGTCAATGCCCAGGCGACGCGGATCGCACGCACGCGCGGCAAAGCAGATGTCGCTGGGGATCACGAAAGCCTCGTGGCGGTCGCACGGTGCCGGCACCACGAGCGCGTCGCGGCCGGCATCGGCGCCGTCGCCAGCGCCCAGCCCCAGGTCGCCCGCGGCGGCCCAGTACGCATCGAAGTCCTCATCGCTGCCGGTAAAGCTCGCCAGGCAGCCATCGGCCACAAAGATGCGGCCTGCCAGCTCGGCAAGCTTGGTACGCAGCCCGTCCACGCGCTCGTCAAAGTGGTCGAGCAGATCGCGCAGGAACAGGTAGAAGTCCACGCCCGAAAGCTGCTCGCGCACCACGGCCGAAGGCGAGCTGTAGCTCATCGCGCGACCCAGCGCCGCCGAGTGGCCGTTGTTGATAAAGCCCTGCTCAAGCCCAATGCGAATCTGCGTGAGCACGTCGCGCATGCGGTCGGCGTCGGCGTCTGCCAAAAGCGTGCTCGACCATACCTCGCGCGGCAGACTCGCCAGCGCATCGATCTTCTCGGACAGGGCGCCGGCGCTCACCAGCAGGTAGGGGCGCACGCCGTCCACTTCGGGCTGCGTCATGACTTCGGTCGTAAAGCTCAAAAAGCCGAGCTTGCCAGCGAGCAAGTTGTCGAGTTCCTCGGCCGAGTGCTCGCGCGTGGGCAGCTGCTTAAGCAGGCGGCAGAGCAGTGTCACATAGGGCAGGTCCTCAAACGCGACGCAGCTCAGGTCGAAATACTGCATGGCGTAGGCCAGACGGTTGGTGGGGATGCCGTGGCGCAGGCAGGGGATGGGCGCGGTCGTGTCCACGACCAGCGGCGGCTCGGGGCGCGCCTCGCCAATGTCGGACACGCGCAGGCGCGGCAGCGTGGCCTTGGCCTCGGGCGTGTCTTCCGCCTCCTGTGCGGCACGCAGCGCGGCCGTGCGCTCGACCACGTCGGCCAGCTCGGCCTCGGTCATGGCATCGCGCTTGGCTGCCAGCTCGGCGGCCTCGGCACCCTCCGCGCCCTCGGCGGCGTCCACCGGCACCAGCTCGACCAGTGCCATGTGATCGTTCTGCAGCACCAGCTCGCGCAGCAGGTCCTCAAAGTAGGAGCCGTCCAGCTCGCCGCGCAGCTCCTCGTACACCGGACCGTACTTGAGCGCCAGCGTCGCGGCGTCGTCATCGTAGAGCCAGGTGCTCATCGCGTCGCACGCAATGGCCACGCCGTCGGCGATGCCGTAGTCGCGCTGGCGCAGGTCGTACTCGTTGCTGCTGATGATGGCTTCCAGGCGCTCGCGCGGAACGCCATGCTCGTATAGGTCGCGGCAGGCGTCCTGGAACACGCGGCGCAGCTCGTGCGCCACGCCGGGCTGCGCGTTTTGCAGCATGATGAGCTCGTAGGGCTGCAGGCTTTCGGCCGCGGTGTAGCTCACCACGTTGCCGCCCAGACCGGCGGACAGAATGGCCTTCTTAACCGGCGCTTCGTTGGAGCCCAGCAGTGCCTCAAACAGGATATCCGCCGCGATCGTGCGTTTGCGGTCGAGCGCGCTGCCCAGCACAAGGCCCAGGCCCACCAGGGCGTTCTCGGGTGTAGTGGCCATCTCGATGCGCTTGTACTCGCAGGTCACGGGCGCCTGCGCGTCCAACGGATTGGGCGCCAGCGTGGACGGGTCCTCGCCGGCGGCAACGGCGGCGTCCATGCGGCGGCTCGCAGCGCTCGGCTGCGACAGATAGCGCTCGTCCAAAAAGGCCAGTGCGCGGTCCACGTCCAGGTCGCCGTAGAGCGTGATGTAGGAGTTGGAAGGATTGTAGTGGCGCGCGTGCGTGTCCAGGAACTGCTCGTAGGTGAGCGCAGGAATCGCGCGCGGGTCGCCACCGCTCTCGTGTGCATAGGCGGTGTCGGGATAGAGCGCGGCGTTGACGGCGTCGTCCAGCACGCTCATGGGGTCGGACAGCGCACCCTTCATCTCGTTGAACACCACGCCGTTATAGCGCAGCGTGCCCTCGCGCAGGCTCGCGGAGCCGCCCTCGCCCTCGCCCTCGACGCTCTCCGGCAGGTCCAGCTCGTAGTGCCAGCCCTCCTGCTCAAAAATGGTGGGCTTGGTATAGATGGCCGGGTTGAACACCGCGTCCAGGTACACGTCCATCAGGTTGTACAGATCCTGCTCGTTGGTGGTGGCAACGGGGTAGATGGTCTTGTCGGGGTAGGTCATGGCGTTGAGGAACGTCTGCATGGAGCTCTTGATCAGATCGACAAACGGCTCCTTGACGGGGAACTTAGCCGATCCGCACAGCACCGAGTGCTCAAGAATATGGAACACGCCGGTGGAATCGGCCGGCGGCGTCTTAAAGCCAATGGCAAAGGCCTTGTTTTCGTCGTCGCATGCCAGGTACAGCAGGCGAGCGCCCGAGGCAGTGTGTCGCAGCACGTAAGCGTCCGAGTCGAGCTCGGGCACGGTCTCGCGGCGCTCGACGGCAAAGCCGTGGCAGGTAGTGCCGGGCACCAGCAGTGCAGCGGCTGCGGCGCGCGGGTCGGTTGAGGTGGTGGGCATATGCAGTCTCCTTTGACGCCCCAGCGGGGGCGAATCGAGTCGAATCCTCGTGAGTATACCCATATGGGGCTGCGGTTCTGCGGCGAACTGAAGACGATGCCAACGGATTGGGTAAAGGCCCCGCGTGCCCGCCGCGCGAGCGTGGAAACTTGGACGCCTATCGAATGAGAGTGGATTTTCGGACGGAATCAGCCTCAAAACGCCCAAATACCGTCCAAATATCCACCCTCATTTCCCGACCGTCCAAAATCCACGCTCATCCGCCGCCCGCACATCTCTCATCTCTCATTCGTCACGAATACGAGAGATAACAGAAAGACGAGAGATAAATATGAGAGATAACTGAGCAGCAAAGAGACAAGCAATCATGGTATTATCTCAATACCGATTGTTCTACCAGCAAAAACATGTTTATATGAAACAGATGGCAGACATCTTATCTTTTATCTCTCACTCATCTCTAATATGAGAGATAACAGAAAGATGAGAGATAATTACGAGAGATAACTGAGAGACGAAGGAAATCCATTCGCGGCATTCTTCGCAGAACCGAGCGAAAGGACGTGCAGATGAACGAAAACGAACTGACCGGTCTGCTCGAGTCTTTAAGGCGCATGGGCTCGGACGATCTTAACGTCGAGGTCAAGGAGAGCGCCACGACGCTTTCCCGCGACGTATGGGAAACGGTCAGCGCTTTCGCAAACACCGCCGGCGGCATCATCGTACTCGGAGTGAGCGAGCGCGCGGGTTTTGTCCCAGTTGCAAACTTTGAGACCGAGAAAGTGCTCAACCAATTCGTGGCGGGCATGGGCGATGCCGGCGGTCGCGGAAAGCTGGCCAATCCGCCCAAATACACCATTGAGCGCGTGGAGCTCCAGGGCACCGTGGTTCTGGTCATCACGATTGAGGAGCTCGACCCGTCGAGCAAGCCTTGTTATGTCATAGAGCGGGGCGCTCAAGGTGGCAGCTACAAACGCATCGATGACAAAGATGTCCCGCTTTCGTCGACCGAGGTGCTCGCATTGGCGTCATACGGTCGAGCGACTCCGAGCGATCGCGACGCGGTGGCGGGCGCGGGCGCGGACGATCTCGATGAGACGCTGGTCGACCGTACGATAGATCGGGCTTTCTCGTTGACGCCCCGGGCGATGCGCGGCGCGCCGGACAAACAAACGAAGCTGGAGCGCCTAAATTTCCTTGATTCCCAGGGCAATGTCACCAAGGCTGGACTCCTAGTTGCGGGCACCTACCCTCAGCAGTTCTATCCCAAGCTCTTTATCGACATGGCTGTCTATGCGGGGACCCGGAAAGGCACGGCGGGGTCGCTGAGGTTCATGGACCGCACAATCTGTGAGGGAACGTTGGGCGAGATGATCTCGGATGCCGTCGCGGCCGTCGCCAAGAATTTGCGGCGAACCTCGACCGTCCAAGGTGTCTCGCGTGTCGACTCGCTGGAGATTCCCGAGGAGGTTCTGCGCGAGGCAATCGCCAACGCCGTAATCCATCGAGAATACGGGGATCGGTTCTGTGGACAATCGATTACCGTCGACGTCTTTGACGATCGTGTCGAGGTGACGAATCCTGGCGGCCTTTACGGGGGAAAGACTCGCGAGAACTTGTTTGACGGCAGCTCCCGATGCCGTAACGCGACGCTCGTGAAACTCATGTCGATTGTCCCGCTGCCGGGTGGCGCAGGTTCGCCGGCTGAGGGCAATGGCTCGGGCATCCCGATGATGATCGATGCCATGCGCGCGCATGGTCTGGCCGAGCCCCTGTTCTGCCCGGGGTTCGATCGGTTCAAGGTCGTACTTTACCGTTCAAAGATCGAGCCGGTCGATCATGGCGGGGGCTTAATTGTGACGGCACTCAAACACTACGGCGAGCTGGGGACGCGTGAGCTGGCAGAACGCACGGGGCTTACAATTTCCCAGGTTAGGTCGCGCGTCAACGCGCTCATTGCTCAAGGCGAGCTTGAGCCCACGGCGCCGTCGACAAGCCGCAACCGCAAATATCGACTGTCAGAGCGCGTGGAATAAATGCGTTAGTGGACGAGGCGACTCAATAATCGACCCTCGATTGGCGCCCACTAAGGTAAAGCGGTTGTTGCCCAGTCGACGGTGATGCTAAAGACTCGGCTTACGCCGGCATGGCCCCGAACCCGTCCATCAAGAACAGCCTAAGAACCAGTTTGATGACATATCCCGGTTTGACTTCTGCCGCGTCAAAGACGCTGCGCTCGGCGAGCTCGCTGCAGTATGCGTAGATATCGCGGATAAGGTCCGCGCCCGAAAGCGTAAACATGTAGCCTGCGTCCGAAAGTGCATTGGGCGCGGCGGGCAACTTGGCCATGTGGCAAAAGGTCAACAGGTCGGGTGCCATAGCGTCCTGGTAGCCAAGATGGCTGCCGTCTTCTTGTGCGGCGAGTTCCAGCTGGCGTACTCGATCCAGCGCCACTGCCAGCACAAAGCTCGGCGTAGGCGCATTGACGTCCTGAGTGGTCGCCACAAGCCTGCCCGCCGCCTGCGTGACAAGCCAAGCGACCTCGCGCTGGCAACGCACGGCCTTGCGCGTAACCGGCTTGATGGACGAAGAAGAAACGCTTCCCTTAGGCGGATTCGAAACAGCCACAAGAACCTCCCATGAACGACCCGGCCCAACAAGCCCGGATGAAACACGTGCTACATCAGTATACAGGGAAGTGGGGTGGAAAAACGGAGCCGACAGCGTGAACTGCCGGCTACGGATTGCTTGCCTTAGAGGCCGTACACTTCGACCATAGCTTCGCCAATGCGATGGGGCACGCCGGTGACGAGTGCATTGCCCATGCAGAAGGCTCGATGGCCGTCAGTCATGCCCGTATCGGTCCAGCCTTTCGGGAATCCCTGAAGCTGATCGAGCTCGTCGGGAACAAGACGGCGGAAACGGCCATCGGGACATTCGATGACGTGCTTGAAGCGGCTCGCTCCCGTGCCGCCTTCTCCTGTGAGGATGGTGCGGCTCGGCTTGTCGGTGGCATCCGGGAAGCTCATGGCTCCTTCGGAATACGTGTACGTAAAGCCTGTCTTTTTGTTAGTGCGCTCTTCGCGCTTGCTGCCCTTAAGGTAGCGCCAGTCGGGAAGCTTTTCGTCGGAGATGTAGAACTGCTCCGGGACATCAGCCTCGTCGACAAGCACGTCGCCAAGCACATGGCGCTCACCGTGATAGTCCTCGGCAAAGTCGCAGGTCAGAACATGACAACCCTGCATGACGCCAGCATTCTTGAATTGAGAGGTCTTTTGGCCGACGCCAAAACGAGTTGAGTTCTCGTAGGGGTCGGGTAAAACATCGAGCTCGGACATCTCGTCGGGATAGATGGCGGGGAAGGCTTTAGCCATGACGCCGTTGTGCATGCGATCAACGAGATCAACCTTGCCAGCGTCCTTTTCGCAGAAGATATAAACACGCTTGCGACGCTGGGGGAAACCGTATTCGGCAGAGTTGACCACGCGCCATTCGACCGTGTAGTCGAGGTCGGCAAGACAGCTTAGGATGATGGCGAAGTCGCGACCGCGTTGAGACGCGGGCGACTTGAGCAGGCGGTCGACGTTCTCAAAGAGACCGAACTTGGGCTTCTTCATTTCGAGGAAGTGATAGATGTCCCACCAAAGGACGCCCTTCTTGCCCTCGATGCCGTGTGCCTGATTGAGCGGACGCGCGACAGAGTAGTCTTGGCAGGGGAAACCGCCAACAACCATTTGGACATCGGGGATTTCGATTTCTTTTGCCTCGGCCTGCTCCAGGACCTTATTGATGTCTTCGTTGACGACGGAATCATTGCCGAAGCGATCCGTGTAGCAACGGGCCGCGAACTGACGCGCCTTGGTTCCGGGCGGCTCCCACTGATTGGCCCAAATGGTGCGGAAGGGGCCAGCGGGCTTCATATAAAACTCGGGATGGCGAGGGTCGGCATAGCCTTCGAGACCCAAACGAAATCCACCGACGCCCGCAAAAAGCTCGGCAATATTAATCTCAGACACGTTTCTCCAATCGCTGCTGTGTCCGGTTATGGTGGTCACAACAATAACCGATCGAGGGGACAATCAAGACCTCAATTTTCTGGGCGTTAGTAGTTGCTCTGAACTACCATGAGGTTAGTTGCGAGTTTCGGAGGTATCCCGTGTCTAAGAAGCGCCTCGATTTCAAGCGCATGCTTGACGATACTAATTTTTCTGACCCCTCAAGTATTGAGCGCTATGCTGCCAATCTCGATGGCATGACGTTCCGCGATATTCTCGAGCTCGGTATTGCTCCGGAGGGGGAGAGTGCGCCCAAGGACTTTGGCTCCAAGAAGTACAAAGGCGGTATGGGCACTCTTATCGAAGAACGTTACTTTGGCTACAAGGCCAATAGTGACGATCGCCCCGACTTTCCCGAGGCGGGCGTTGAGCTCAAGGCAACGTGTTTTGATGTGCTCAAGAACGGCCGGAAGTCTGCTGGCGAGCGCCTTGTCCTGACCATGATTCCTTATGACCGACCTGTTTCGCTCGACTACGACAGTTCTCACCTCAAGACCAAGCTCAGCAATATCCTGTTGATTTACTACGGCCGAGATCGTTCCGTCGATAAATACGACCAACGCATTGAGCGTGCGGTCATGGTTCGTCTGCCCGAAGAGGACATGAAAATCATTCGCGCCGACTACGAGAAGATCATTTCCTATATTCAGGATGGCCGTGCGGACGAGCTTTCAGAAGGCATGACGACTTATCTGGGTGCTTGCACGAAGGGCGCAACTGAGGCCACAATGTGGGCGGACCAGTATTATGAATACTTCAATACCGATACGGGCGAGATTGAGCGCCATCGCGCAAAGCGTCGCGCCTTTTCCCTCAAGCGCTCGTATATGGACTATGTGCTCCATACTTATGTCCTCGGTGCTCCGCGAGTCGGGGAGAGCATTGTTCAGGACGATGGCAAGTCTATCGATTTCGAAAGTTACGTAACTGGACTTATCGAGCGCCATTACGGTGAGACCGATCGTCAAATTGCCGAACAGTATGGACTGGAGTACACGGGCAATAAGGCGCAGTGGACAACGCTCGTTTATCGTATGCTCGGAATCAAAAACAATGCTGCCGAGGAATTCGTCAAGGCAGGCATTTCCGTCCGAACTGTTCGAGTTAACAACAGGGGGCACATCGAACAGGCTATGTCGTTCCCACCGTTTGAGTTCAAGCGTTTGATTGAAGAAGACTGGGAGACGTCGCCTCTTCATGCGTGCCTTGAGACCAATCGCTTTTTCTTCGTTGTGTTCCGTGAGGACCACGATGGCGTGCTGCGTCTCGATCGTTGTTTGTTCTGGGCAATGGGAGAAAACGAAATCGAAGGCCCAGCGAAAGCTTGTTGGGATGAGACGCGAAAGGTAATACGTGAGGGCGTTGAGCTCAATCCGTATCGGGATGCGAGCGGAAAGCTCAAAGTGACTAACAATCTGCCCGGTATGGCGGACAATCCAATTGTTCACGTTCGCCCGCATACGTCAAAAGCGGCTTACAAGTTTGCCGATGGAACAGAGATCGGTGACATCGCAAGGAATGCTTACGAACTGCCCGACGGGCGCTGGATGACGAAGCAATCGTTCTGGTTCAACAAGGGCTACCTGGAGCATATTCTGGGGCTGTAGCGTTTCGAGATTATTTAACAATCAACCCCTGCTCCTCGATACCTCGATGTTGCCCCTACAAATAAATCCCCTCACCAAGCTGCTTATGGAACTCGGCGTGATGGTCGCGTGCCCAGGTAAAGAGCGCCTGGTCAAAGTCGGTGCGCGTGGTCGGGACGCCAAAGACGCCGGCAACTTCGACGCGCACAAACTCCAGTGCCGGCAGCTTGTTGATGGCAGTGAGGGCAAACGGGGACGAGGGCTCCTCGAACAGATAGCGGCTGCCTTGCAGCGCGTCGCAACTGGTGCACGTGTTGCCGAGCGACGGGGCTTTGGAGGCTCGCGCGCCTACGGGCTTGTAGCCGCAGCGCTTATGAAGGTAGTCGCGGATCTCGCCCGGCACGCAGCCAAGAGCGGGCACGATGGCGAGTGCGTTGGCGTTGGCCGTGTCGATGGCAATGTGCCCGGCTTCGTTGGGCGCGTGCGCGATGGCGATGCTCTCGTCGCTATCGGTTCGATAGGGAATGCCGAAGGCCGCGACCGAGGTCTCTTTGTGACACTTCCAGCACTCGCGCTTGCCCAGTACTAGATATATATACGGTGCTGAGGGGTCGGATCGGTCAACACCGGGCAGCCACTCGGCAAAGGGCTCGGGGTTGACGCCGCTGGGTACATACCAGATCTTCTTGGTCCGGTCCCATTTGGCGCCCAGCGCCTTGGCTTCTTCTTTGTGCGAAAAGGGGACATCGAGCTCGGTGCGCATGGCGGCTCCTTGGTGCTGCAGGTGCAAGTGGCTCAAGGATACCGCAGGGCGCAGACATCGCGGCGTTTTGCCGAGAAGCTGCGGTGCGGATGGGTTCGAGACGCGTTGGTCTCGGCCTCGGTGGCTATTGGGGCGGTTTTGATTGACTGCGGAGTCAGTCGGGATAGGCACCTGGGTCGCTGACGCGGTTTTGTGTATGGGCAGGGTGGTTGTTTGGGCGGTTGGAGCTGCCAGCTGATTTGGCGACATAAAACAAAACAGCCCAGAGGACATAGCCTCTGAGCTGCAAATATTTGGTGGGCGTTAGAAGATTTGAACTTCTGACCTCTTCCGTGTCAGGGAAGCGCTCTCCCCCTGAGCTAAACGCCCAATCAAGGGTGCGCAAGCGCGCAAGGGATAATATAACGGAGCCTGAACTCGGTGGCAAGAACATTTTTAAAAATCGCTTACATTGTGGAATTCGGGGGCTTTGTCGTATCCATTTCAAAAGAGCCTGCTGCCGCGATTTGGCTGTCGCATAATGCAAGGCCATTGCGGTATCGAGCTATGGAAAGACGCCTGCGGAATTGTCCTACCGATAAGCGGACAAGCCTCCAGCTGGTGACTTCGCCGTGGTAAGGTAAGCCGAATTGTTTCCAAGCTGTTTCGGGGGAGTGGAATGAGCAAAGAGTGTGTCGAGCAGGTCGAAGGCGCAGGGGCTTCGGTGCCGATGACCGATATATCGAACATTGATGTGCCCGAGGGCACCGACGAGCTCAGCCGTGACACCCGTCACGCATGGCGCGACCGCTTGAACAGCGCTTCGACGCGCAAGATGATCACGGGCGTCTTGGCTACGCTGGTGGGCGGTTCGTTTTGGGGCTTCTCGGGTACCAGCGCGAGTTTTTTGTTCGATACCTACCATGTCGATACGCTGTGGCTTATGAGCATACGGCAGATTCTCGCCGGTCTGCTCTTTATGGCTGTGGTTGTCACGCGCGACCGCGCACGCCTGGTTAAGCTCTGGACCACACCCGCCGATCGCAAGCAGCTGCTGCTCTTTACCGCCTTTGGCCTGCTGTTCAACCAGTTTTGCTATCTTTCGGCCGTGCGCCTGACGAACGCCGGAACCGCGACGGTGCTCCAGTGCCTGCAGCTCGTTATCATCATGGGCTACACCTGCGTGACCGATCGCCGCATGCCGCGTATTCGCGAAGTCATCGGCATTGGCCTGGCTCTGGGTGGAACCTTTTTAATCGCCACCGGCGGCGACCCCACCAGCCTGAATATTTCGCCGCTTGGCCTGGCAGCAGGTCTTATGTGTGCGGTCAGCGCCGCGTGTATGGCGGTGATTCCCGCCAAGATCCTGCCCGAATACGGCAGCCCCATCGTCACGGGCTCGGCAATGCTCACAGCGGGCGTGGTCTCGTGCGTCTTCGTGCGGCCTTGGGCGCATATGCCGGCGCTCGACGCTGCCGGCATCGAGGCGCTCGCGGTGTTCGTGGTTATCGGCTCGTTTTTTGCTTACATGCTTTATATGCAGGGCGTTAAGGACATCGGCTCGGTGCGCGCGAGCCTCATCGGAACTGTGGAGCCGGTTTCGGCGACCATCACCAGCGCCGTTATGCTGGGGACGGTGTTTTTGCCGACCGACCTTATCGGCTTTGCCATGATCATCGTGATGATGTTCCTTACGGTGTAGCTAGCGCCGCCGCCAAGACAGAAAAGGTGTTGTGCCGCATTTTCGCCAATTGATGTCCGTGTCTGGAGTTTAGCTGTCGATGCTCAAAATGCCATAAACTAGCAACGTTATGGACTTTTTCATTGCGACTCAATTGCGAGGATTTCTTTATGGCTGGTAATCACTTTAAGGGCAGCGATAGCGGCCGCCCTGCAGTTCCGCCGCGTCCGAACGGGGCTGGTAAGGCCGGCACGCCGGGCGGCGCTGGACAGGGCGGTTCCGGTAAGCGCGTGTCCCCGGGCGAGACGGCGATGTTTACCGCTCTGTACGAGCAGTCTCAAAAGGCAAAAAAGACCGGCCGTGCAAGAGGGAATGTCTTTGCGGGCGGTGCAACCTCCACGTCGCAGCCGAGCGGGGCTCCTTCGGTACCCGCGAACAACGCAGGTGCTGCCAACGCCGCGAATGCCGCCGGTAACGTTAATGCCGACAAGGCCGCCAACAATACTCCCTCTGCCGGTGGCGCGGGGCTTACGGGTAACCTTGGCACGATTTACACCGGCGCCTCCGAGACTGGCACGTTTGCCCGCCTGGATGATAGCGGTGCCGAGTTTGCGGGCTCGGGTTCCAAGGAAGATTATTACGATTTTGGCTTGAACTACGGTAGCGACGCTTCGTCGAGTTCGACCTCTGACGGTCTGGTCCGTCATCGCCATCGCAAGGGCGAGCGCAAAAAGCGTCACACCGGCGCCATTATTGCCGCTGTAGTCGCGGTGCTTCTCGTTGCGCTTGGCGCAAGCGGCTTTATGCTGCTTAACTCGGCAAAGACCGTAAAGAGCGAAGCGAAGGAGGCTGTCGAGATCGTCGGTGGCCTTAAGGACAAGGTCACGTCGGGCGATTTTTCGACGCTGCCTGACGACGCGAAGAAGATCGATGAGCTCTGTAACAGCATGAAGGCGGAGACCTCGAGCCCGCTGTGGGCGGCGGCTTCGTTTATCCCGGTGTATGGCAGCGATATCAATGCGGCCCGCACCATGATTGACGCCCTGTCCGATGTCTCGAGCAATGCGCTGGTTCCCATGGCCGATAACCTCTCGCAGGCTACGCCCGGCAAGCTGTTCCAGGACGGCATGATTAACGTGTCCGCGCTGCAGGCGGTCGCCGATTCGCTTTCCAGCAGCTCGAAGGTGTTCAAGAGCGCCAACGAGAAGGTCCAGGGCATTGGCGATACTCATATTTCCCAGGTGACCGAGCTGGTCGATAAGGCCAAGGACGGCTTTGCCACCCTCAACGGCGCGGTTGACGCGGCGGAGAAGGTCGCCCCCGTCCTTCCCCAGATGCTCGGCGCCAACGGCCAGACGCGCAACTACCTTATGTACGCCATGAACAACGTCGAGATTCGTGCCTGCGGCGGCTTTGGCGGTTCGCAGGGTCTGATTTCGGTCACCGACGGCCAGATGTCGATTGGCGAGTTTGTTCCCTGCATTGCGCGCAGCAAAGACGAGGCGGTTGAGAGCGTCGACGAAGAAGATGAGACGCTGTTTGGTGACCACAGCAACCTATACATCTCGGGCAACACCTATTCGCCCGACTGGCCCCGTAATTCGCAGCGTGTCGCCGCGCTGTGGAAGTCTGAATATGGTCAGGACGTCGATGGCGTCATTGGTATCGATCCGGTATTCCTGCAGTATCTGTTGGGCCTCGTGGGTAATGTTTCACTGCCCGACGGTACAGTCGTTGACGGTACTAACGCGGCGAAGGTGCTTATGCATGATGTGTACTGGAACTATCCGGTCGAGGAGTCGGACGGCATCTTTGCATCCGTCGCCAGCGCTGCCTTTGACAAGATCCTTGGCGGTATCGGCGACGTCGATGTCGCGAACCTTGTCAGCGCCGTTGAGCGCGGTGCCGAAGAGGGCCGCCTGATCGCGTGGATGAAAAACGATGACGAGCAGAACGCTATCAAGGAGATGAACATCGACGCCTCACTGCCCGATCCGGATGACCCGAGTGAAGATCCCGTTGCTGGTGTCTACTTTAACAACCTGAGCTTCTCCAAGCTCGACTGGTATCTGAACGCCGATACGCAGATTGGTCAGGGCGTGAAGAACGGCGACGGCGCTTGCTCGTATCGCATCACCGTTACCCTGACGAACATCATGACGCAGGAGGAGGCAGGTAAGCTGCCCGACTACGTAGCGGCCAGTGCGCCTGGGACCTCGCGTGACGATGAGCGCTTGTATGTATCACTGTTTGCGCCGACAGGCGGCAGCATTACCGATCTAACCGTCGAGGGGACTCAGTTTGGACTGTTCGCTGCCACTTGGCACGGAGTTCCCTGCTATTCAGGAACCGTTGACCTGCATGCTGGCGAGACGACGACGATCACGTATACGCTGACCACGTCGGCCGAGGCGGGGGACAAGCCGCTTACGCTGCGTCAGACTCCTACATGCCAGGCGGCTCGCGACAGCGCGTCGGCGTAGGGTTTTTCTGGTAGTGCAGATAATCGAGTACCATTTTGGGGCGGACAGGCAATCTGTCCGCCCCTATTTTGTAAGGAGAGCGCATGAAGTACTTTGGCACCGACGGCTTTCGCGGTGAGGCCAACGTTGGGCTGACGGTAGAGCACGCTTATAAGATTGGCCGTTTTGTGGGCTGGTATTACGGCGCCAACCGCGAGCGCAAGGCACGCGTGATCGTGGGCAAGGACACGCGTCGCTCGAGTTATATGTTTGAGGCGGCGCTGGTGAGCGGCCTGGTCGCGAGCGGTGCGGACGCCTATATGCTGCACGTGATCCCCACGCCGGGCGTAGCGCATCAGACTGTGGAAGGCTGCTTCGATTGCGGCATCATGATCAGCGCGAGCCACAACCCGTTTTGCGATAACGGCATTAAGCTAGTCAACAGCGACGGCTTTAAGATGGACGAGGACGTGCTGGAGCTCATCGAGGACTACATCGATGGCAAGAGCGAAGTTCCGCTGGCCACGGGCAACCACATCGGTGCCACGGTGGACTACATGCAGGGCCGCAACCGCTACATTGCTTCGCTCATTGCAAGTGCGAACTTTTCGCTGCAGGGCGTCAAGATCGGTATCGACTGCGCCAACGGCTCGGCTTCCTCGGTGGCCAAGCCGGTGTTTGACGCGCTCGGTGCCGACGTGCGCGTGATCAATGCCGCGCCCGATGGTTTTAACATCAACGTCGATTGCGGCTCCACGCATATGGAGCGCCTGCAGCGCCATGTGGTGGAGCAGGGCCTGGACGTGGGTTTTGCCTACGATGGCGATGCCGACCGCTGCCTGGCCGTGGATGAGCGCGGTCGCGTGGTAGACGGCGACCAGATCCTGTACGTGTGCGGCGTGTATCTGAACAAGCACGGTCGCCTTTCGGGCGGTACCGTGGTGCCGACGATTGCCAGCAACTTTGGCCTGGTCAAGTCGCTGGAGCTTGCCGGTCTGAGCGCCGTGACCAGTGGCGTGGGCGACCGTCACGTGTATGCCAAGATGCGCGAGGGCGGTTACAGCTTGGGCGGCGAGCAGACGGGCCATACGATCTTTGGCGATATCGAGCGCACGGGCGACGGCATTATGACCTCGCTGCGCGTGATGGAAGTGATTCGTGCCGAGCGCGAGACGCTCTCGCAGCTCACGGCTCCGTGCAAGCTGCTGCCACAGGCGCAGGTGGCCGTGCACGTGGCGGACAAGGACGCCGCGCTCGAGAATATGGGCGTGCAGAACGCCATCGCCGAGGCCGAGGCTGCTCTGGCAGGCGAGGGCCGCGTGCTCGTGCGCAAGAGCGGAACCGAGTCGGTTATCCGCGTGCTGGCCGAGGCGCCCGACCAAGCATCCGCCGATGCCGCCATGAAGCGCATCGCCAACGCGCTCGAGGCTTTATAGCTACGCGGTTTTACCAAACCGCGTAGCTGCTCGACGCTGCAAACGGCCCCAAGCGGCAATCTGACGTTCAATTTCAAGGGCGCGACCAGAAGGTCAGCGCCCTTTCATTTCACGTCACCTTGCTCGCTTGGGGCCGTTTTCGCTGACGTTGCCAAGACATTAGCGTCAACGAACTAGTCATTGGGTACCTAGTTATTGGGTGAAAAAAGGGGACGCTGCGGATTGGTTCCGCGGCGTCCCCTTTGCGTTGGCGTGTCGGTTATGCCTTACAGCTCGTAGAGCGTGGTGAACTTGTCCTGCAGGTAGCTGCAGTAGTAGCGGGCATCGAACGCCATGCCGCACGCGCCCTTGATGAGCTCCGGCGCGTCCTTGGCGCGGCCCCACTGCCAAATGTGCTCGCCCAGCCAGGCGCGGACGGGTGTCAGGTCGCCGCTCGCGCAGGCGCCGTTAAGGTCGACACCGTCGCGGCACATGGCCGGCACAAACATGGCATCGTAGGCACTGCCCAGCGCATACGTGGGGAAGTAGCCAAACGAGCCACCGCTCCAGTGCGTATCCTGCAGGCAGCCGTGCGTGTCATCGGGAACGGGAATGCCCAGGTACTCGTCCATAAAGCGATTCCAAAGCGCGGGGATATCCTTGGCTGTGGCCTCGCCGGCAAACAGCATGCGCTCGATCTCGTAGCGCACCATAACGTGCAGCGGATAGGTGAGCTCGTCGGCCTCGGTGCGGATCAGCGAAGGCTGCGCGATGTTCACGGCGTGGTAGAGCGTGTCCTCGTCGACGTCGCCGTAGACCTCGGGTGCGTGGCGGCGCAGCACCTCGAGCAGCGGTCCCATAAAGGCACGGCTGCGGCCCACGGTGTTCTCAAAGAAGCGGCTCTGGCTCTCGTGGATGCCCATGGAGGTGCCGCCCTCCAGGCAGGTGCGCGCATAGGCGGGATTGACGCCCAGCTCGTACATGGTGTGCCCCGCCTCGTGGATGATGCTGTAGACGTTGGAGATGCAATCGTCCTCGTAGATGTGTGTCGCGATGCGCGCGTCACCCACGGCAAAGCCCTCGCTAAACGGGTGCTCGGTAAAGGCAAGCGTGGTGTCGTCCAGGTCTAGGCCGACGAGCTTCATAAGGTCAAAGCTCATGGCGCGCTGGGCGGCCTCGGGCACGCGGGCATGCAAAAAGTCGGCAGCGGGCTGCTGGCCGCGCTCGCCGATGGCGTGCACGAGCGGCACGACCGTGGCCTTAACCTCCTCGCAAAACGCGTCGAAGCTCTTGGCGGAAAGCCCGCGCTCGTACTGGTCGAGCCAAACGTCGTATGGGTCGCGCTTGGGGTCCATGAGCTCGGCCTGATGCTTAAGCTGGGCGACGATTCTATCCACATAGGGCTCAAAGCTCGCCCAGTCATTGGCCGTCTTGGCCTTGTGCCACACGGCGTCGGCCTCGCAGGTGAGCCTGGTCCAGGCCTCGGCCTCCTCGGTGGGGATGACGCTTGCCTCGCGCTGGTCGCGGCCGAGCACGCGGATCTCGTCGAGCAACTGCGGGTCGTCTACGTGTCCGCCTGCAACCGTCTCGCGCGCTAACGAACGTACGAGCTCAACGGACTTTTCGCTGGTCAGTAGCTTGTGATGTTCGCCGGCAAGCGTGCCCATGGCGTCGGCACGGGCGGCAGCGCCGTTGGCAGGAGCAATCGTCGCTCCATCGAACTCGGCAATCTTGAGCAGGTACTCGCGAGTCCACAGCTTGCCCTCGAGTTTGCGGAACTTTTTGACGGCCTTGTCGACTTTAGCGGCCTTGACGCCCTTGGCGGCCTTTGCCACGGCGGCCTTGGCCTTCTTATCGAGTTTCTTTCCCATACCGTATCCTTAATCTCGCAGGCCGAGCGCCGAAGACGGGTGCACGGCCAGTTTGCACAGCTACCTGCCTTGTACCCAGCGCGAACAAAACGGAACGCGGCGATGCGCTCGCGAAATGTGTTATCCTATAGCCCAATGCGTTGACGGAGAGGGTTTTGCCCGCCGCGTCGCCGGCAAGAGAGGGAAGGTCATGGGCTGCAAGCCTTCCTACGGTGGCAAGGGCCAAGCGTTCACTCCCGAGCAGCGACCTCAACGGGCGCGCGGCCGGTGGTAGCGAAGCCCCAGTAGGGAAGCCGTGAGCCTCGCGACAAGGGGCGCAGAGTGGGCACGGCGGGCCAGACATCCGCCGGGTCAAACAAGGTGGTACCGCGGAATTCAACCGTCCTTGGGCAATGTACATGCCCGAGGACGGTTTTTTGTTACCGAACCGGGCCGCACATCCGCAGCTATCGGGTGCTAGCCGCCCCGGCAAGCGAGATGCGCGAGAGACGAAAGGGAAGACATGAGTCTGATTGATGATCTGGTCAAACTCGAGGAAGAGGCCAAGGAGCTCGTCGCAGGCGCCGACGACGCCGCCAAGCTCGAGGCCGCGCGCGTTGAGCTGCTCGGCCGCAAGGGCCGTATCACCGGCCTGATGCGCATGATGGGCAAGCTCGCTCCCGAGGATCGTCCCATGATGGGCAAACGCGCCAACGAGATGCGCCAGCTGATCGAGGGCATGCTCGACGAGCGCACC
Source organism: Collinsella aerofaciens (assembly GCF_025289055.1). Classification (GTDB taxonomy): domain Bacteria; phylum Actinomycetota; class Coriobacteriia; order Coriobacteriales; family Coriobacteriaceae; genus Collinsella. Next base: position 51,860 of record NZ_JAESIQ010000006.1, on the reverse strand, counting down.
ACCGAGATGAAGGCCGCCGCCCTCAAGCACGCACTCGAGCACGAGGCCGTCGACATCACGCTGCCGGGCATCCGTCCGCAGATCGGTCACCAGCACCTGATCAAGCAGATCATCGAGGAGGCCGAGGACATCTTCTGCGGCATCGGCTACACCGTCGAGTCCGGCCCCATGGTCGATACTTCCTACTACAACTTCACCGCGCTCAACGCGCCCATGGATCACCCGAGCCGCTCGGCTCGCGACACGTTCTATGTGGTCGACAACAACCCCGGCAGCGTCGCGCATCCCGAGGCTCACGCTCACGGTGAGTCCGACGTGCTGCTGCGCACCCAGACCTCGGGCGTGCAGATCCACACCATGGAGTCGCAGAAGCCGCCCATCTACATGATCTGCCCGGGCACCGTCTACCGTCCCGACACGGCCGACGCCTGCCACCTGCCGCAGTTCAACCAGATTGAGGGCCTGGTCGTCGACGAGGGCATCACCTTTGGCGATCTTAAGGGCACGCTCGACTACTTTGTTAAGTGCATGTTCGGCGAGGATCGCAAGACGCGTTACCGCCCGCACTTCTTCCCCTTCACCGAGCCTTCCTGCGAGGTGGACGTGAGCTGCCACGTGTGCGGCGGCAAGGGCTGCAACTTCTGCAAGCACAGCGGCTGGATCGAGATCCTGGGCTGCGGCATGGTCGACCCCAACGTTCTGATCAACTGCGGCATCGACCCCGAGAAGTACACCGGCTTCGCCTTTGGCATTGGCGCCGAGCGCGTCGCGGCACTGCGCTACGACCTGCCCGACCTGCGAACGTTGATGACTGGTGACATGAGGTTCTTGAACCAGTTCTAGAACGCTTTCTTCTTAGTTGCAGTTTCCGGCTCAAAGCCGCATTTATGAAAGGAGACCAGTTATATGCGTGTTTCTTACGACTGGCTCAAGACCATGATCGATATTCCGGAGGATCCCAAGACCCTTTCGGACGAATATATCCGTACCGGCACCGAGGTCGAGGCGATCGACACCGTGGGCGAGTCCTTCGACCACGTGGTAACCGCCAAGGTGCTCACCAAGACCCCGCACCCCGATAGCGACCACATGTATGTGTGCTCGGTCGACGTGGGCGACAAGAACCTCGACTCCGACGGCAACCCCACCCCGCTGCAGATCGTCTGCGGCGCGCAGAACTTTGAGGCCGGCGACCATATCGTCACGGCCATGATTGGCGCTGTGCTTCCCGGCGACGTTAAGATCAAGAAGAGCAAGCTTCGCGGCGTTGTGTCCATGGGCATGAACTGCTCTGCGCGCGAGCTCGGCCTGGGCGGTGACCACTCCGGCATCATGATCCTGCCCGAGGATACGCCCTGCGGCATGCCGTTTGCCGAGTACGTGGGCTCGAGCGACACCGTGCTCGACTGCGAGATCACGCCCAACCGTCCCGATTGCCTGTCCATGATCGGCATGGCCCGCGAGACCGGCGCCATTTTCGACCGCGATTTCCACGTTGAGCTGCCCGCCATCAAGGCCGAGACCGGCCGCGCGACCGACGACGAGCTTTCGGTCGAGATTGCCGACGAGGGCCTGTGCGACCGCTATGTCGCCCGCATCGTGCGCAACGTGAAGGTCGGTCCCTCGCCCGACTGGATGGTCAAGCGCCTCAACGCCCTGGGCGTGCGTCCGCACAACAACATCGTCGACATCACCAACTATGTGATGATGCTCACCGGTCAGCCGCTGCATGCCTTTGACCTGGACACCTTTGCCGAACGCGATGGCCATCGCCGCGTGGTGGTTCGCGCCGCCCAACAGGACGAGAAGTTCACGACCCTCGACGGCGAGGAGCGCACGCTCGACGCCGGCATGGGCCTCATCACCGACGGCGAGCGTCCCGTGGCGCTGGCCGGCGTTATGGGCGGCATGGATTCCGAGATCGAGGACGACACCGTCGACGTGATGGTCGAGAGTGCTTGCTTCAACGCCGGTCGCACCTCGCACACCAGCCGCGATCTGTCGCTGATCTCCGATGCCTCCATCCGTTTTGAGCGCCAGGTCGATGAGACCGGCTGCGTGGATGTCGCCAACGTTACCTGCGCGCTGATCGAGGAGATCGCCGGCGGCGAGGTCGCTCCCGGCTACGTCGACGTGTTCCCCGCGCCCAAGACCATCGACAGCATCAAGCTGCGCCTGGCCCGCGTGCACGCCATTTGCGGTGCCGACATCGAGCCCGAGTTTATCGAGCGTTCGCTCACCCGCCTGGGCTGCACTGTCGAGCGCGACGGCGAGGACTTTATGGTCACCCCGCCGAGCTTCCGCCCCGACCTGCCGCGCGAGATTGACCTGATCGAGGAGGTCCTGCGCCTGTGGGGCATGGGCCGTGTGACGGCGACCATCCCGGCTGCCAAGAACCATATCGGCGGCTTGACCCGCGAGCAGAAGCTCACCCGCAAGGTCGGCGAGATCCTGCGCGCCTGTGGCCTCAACGAGACCACGACCTTTGGCTTTGCCGCCCCGGGCGACCTGGAGAAGATCGGTATGTCCACCGAGGGCCGCGGCTGCCCCGTCGTGCTCATGAACCCGCTGGTGGCCGAGCAGACCGAGATGCGCCGCTCACTGCTGCCGGGTCTGCTGCAGTCTGTGGCCTATAACGAGGCCCACGGCACGCCCAACGTGCACCTGTACGAGGTCGGCAGCCTGTTCCATGGTCGCGAGAACGCCAGCCTGCCCAAGGAGACCAAGTCCGTGGCGGGTGTGCTCTCGGGCCAGTGGAGCGAGCAGTCCTGGAGCATGAAGTACCGCAAGCTGCGCTTCTTCTTTGGCAAGGGCATTGTCGAGGAGCTGCTTGCCCAGTTGCGCATCGAGAAGGTCCGCTTCCGTCCCGTCGAGGGCGAGGGCTACGCTTTCTTGCAGCCGGGTCGTGCGGCCGAGGTTCTGTCCGGCGGCACCGTGCTGGGCTGGGTCGGCGAGATTCACCCCGAGGCGCGCGAGGCGATGGGCATCGATGAGGTCGTCGTTGCCTTTGAGCTCGATCTGGACAAGCTGATCAAGGGCGCCCGCAACCAGGAGAACTACCGCGAGTTCTCGCAGTACCCTGCCGTTGAGCACGACCTTGCTATCGTGGTCGATAACTCCGTGACCTGCGAGGACCTTGAGCGCCGCATTACCAGCGCCGGCGGCAAGTTGCTCGAGGGTGTGCGTCTGTTCGACGTCTACCGCGATCCCATCCGCATCGGAGCGGGCAAGAAGTCCATGGCCTTTGCGCTTACGTATCGCTCCGACGACCACACGCTCACCAGCGAAGAGGTCGAAAAAGCGCACCAGAAGATCGTCACCAAGGTGTGCAAGGGCGTAAACGGCGAGGTCCGCGGCTAGGTCCTGCGCTGGGAGCACGGGACCCCTCCACAGTTGCTGTGGGACCCTGCGTGACCGCGGTGCTCGACATAAGGCACCGCTGAGCCTGCATATATGACACGCGCATTACATAACGGCGTGCTGCTTTGTCGGCAGTGCGCCGTTTTGCTATGATAGCCCGCGGCGTGTTACGAATCTAACAATACGTAACACTCTTAAGGTGATTTAAGCGGCGTTGCAATTCCGTGCGCCGATAACCGGGAGGCGTACATGCACATTCCAGATAATTATCTGTCTCCGCAGACCGATGCCGTCATGGCGGTGGCAATGGTGCCCGTTTGGGTTCACTGCATCAAGAAGGTGCGCGCCACGCTCGATCGCGAGCACATGGCGTTCCTGGGCATCTGCGCCGCATTCTCCTTCTTGCTCATGATGTTTAACGTGCCGCTGCCCGGCGGTACCACTGGTCACGCCGTTGGCGGCGCGCTCATCGCGCTGCTGCTTGGCCCCGAGGCCGCTGCCATTGCCGTCTCGGTCGCGCTAGCGCTGCAGGCGCTGCTATTTGGCGACGGCGGCGTTCTGTCGTTTGGCGCCAACTGCTTTAACATGGCCTTTGTGCTGCCGTTTGTCGCTGCTATCGTGTTTCGTGCGCTCAACAGCCGTCTGCACGACAAGAGCTGGGGCACCTCGGTTTCTGCCATCGTAAGCGGCTGGGTCGGCCTGTGCCTGGCGGCCCTGTGCGCGGCAATCGAGTTCGGTATTCAGCCGATGCTCTTCACGAATGCTTCGGGCGCTCCGCTGTACTGCCCCTTCCCGCTGTCCGTGGCTATTCCTGCCATGTTGATCCCGCATATGCTGGTTGCCGGCGTGATCGAGGGCGTGGCGACGGCCGCCATCTACGGCTTTATCAAGAAGACGGCGCCGAGCATTATCGTCGGGCCCGAGGCCATCGATGGCCAGCTTGCTGCCGAGGGCGCTGCTGTCAAGAAGACCTCGCTGGTTCCCACGCTCATTTTGGTCGCCGTGCTCGTGGTGGCCACGCCGCTGGGATTGCTTGCCACCGGTGACGCCTGGGGTGAGTGGGACGCCGAGGGCGCCGCAACTGCCGTTCAGGAGGCTGGCGACGACAGCCTGCAGGCTTCGGTCGGCCTCGATACTCCGACCTTTGCCGACGCGCTGCCCACGGGTGATTACCTGCAGGCCTATTCCGAGGAACAGGGCCTTGGCTTTGCCGGCCAGGCTGCCATGTATATCCTTTCCGGTGTGATTGGCGTGGCGGTGCTCACCATCGCATTCCGCCTGATTTCGCTGACGGTTAAGGAAAGCTGAGCGCATGCAAATGGTCGAGCTGCCTAGCTGGCTTGCGGCCGAGGAGCGATACGAGCCCGCGGGGGCTCGGCATCGTGTGATGCAAAAGAATGTCCTGCACCTGGCGAGCCTGCTTGAGCGGGTTCGCCTGGGTGGAGGTGCGCACGAGGGCGGGTCGATGGTCGACCGCGCCCTTTCTTGCGTTTCGGCTCCGGTGCGTCTGGTGGGGATGTTCGTTTGCGTCCTGTGCGTGTGTCTGACGCAAAGCCCGCTGTACCTCATGTTGATGGCGGCTATCGTGTTGGTGCTGGTCGCGGTGCGCCCGGTGCGCGGGCTGCGGGCGACTTTTGTGCCGGCATTGGCTGCCGCGGGGTTTGCCGTGGTTCTGGCACTGCCTGCTCTGCTGCTGGGTGCTTCTGCCACGGGCGCCATGCTCAAGATCGCGCTCAAGACCTTCATTAATGTGTCACTGGTGCTGGGCGTTTCGTGGACCCTCACGTGGAGCCGCATGTCGGCTGCGCTCAAGATGCTGCATCTACCCGACGAGGTTATCTTTACCTTTGATATGGCGCTCAAGCACGTTGAGGTGCTGGGCCGCACGGCGCACGATCTGTGCGAATCAGTCATGCTGCGCAGCGTCGGTTTCGCGCCTGCGGGTTTTTCGCGCACCGACTCGCTGGCGGGTATCATGGGCATGACGTTTATCAAGGCGATGGAATGCAGCCGCGCGATGGACGAGGCCATGCTGTGCCGCGGCTTCGCCGGCGTGTATCCGGCGCCTGCACGGAGCGGCTTTGGCTGGCGCGATGCGGCTTACGCGGCCGTTGTGACGTTGCTCGCCGTGTTGTGCGCGATGTTGTAGCGCGGACGGTCGAACCGTCGATGTGAGTAGGGAAGGGCGACGTTTTGGCAAACGATACGAATAACGCGATGGGTGTGAGCGGTGTTGCCGGCGCCGAGGTCACGCCGCTCATCGAGTTTCGCGACGTGGTGTTTTCCTATGCGGGTCATACGGTGGTCGACGGCGTTTCATTGCAGGTGAACCGTGGGGAGCTCGTTGCTCTGCTTGGTCCTAACGGCTGCGGCAAGACGACGATCATGCGTCTTATCAACGGCCTTGAGCTTGCGGACGCGGGTGCGTACCTGTTCGACGGGTATGCGGTCGATGCCGCATATCTCAAGGATTCCGCGACGGCCCAGCGGTTCCATCAGCGCGTGGGCTTTGTGTTCCAAAACGCCGATGCGCAGCTCTTTTGTGCCACGGTCGGCGAGGAAGTCGCGTTTGGCCCGGCTCAAATGGGGCTGCCGGCAGACGAGCTCGAGCGCCGCGTCCGCGATGCCATGGAGCTGTTCCAGGTTGCCGATCTTGCCGACGTCTCTCCCTATCAGCTCTCGGGCGGGCAAAAGAAGCGCGTTGCGCTGGCTGCGGTGGTGTCGATGAACCCGGATATCCTGGTGCTTGACGAGCCCACCAACGGACTTGACGAGGACTCGTGCGACATCGTGGTCAACTTTCTACTGGCCTATGTTGCTGCCGGCAAGACGGTCTTGATGAGCACACACCATCAGGATTTGGTGCGGCGCCTGGGTGCCCGCGCCATCTATATCGATCGATATCACCATGTGGTTGAGGCGCCGGTGTCGTCGTATGGAACCGAGAGCGGCGCTGCGGATTAGTTGCTGCGTAGAGCGTGCGTAGCCGCCCGCGCGGCTTTGCCGTGATGGTATAGTTATCCAGGTTTTTATGGGGGTGGCTATGCCAAGCTGGAACATTCATATCGCTCAGACGGAGCGTTTGCTGGAGCGTACCGGTGCGCTTGCCAATAGCGTGCGCGACCGCAATGCCTTTTTGTTTGGCTGCGTGGTTCCGGATATCTTCGTGGGCTATATGGTCCCTGGCATCGCCGATCCCATCCCGTACCGCATTACGCACTTTGCAAAGCCCGAGCCTATCCCCAAGCCTCGTGAGCATGAGTTCTGGGATACCTATGTGGCACCGTTGCTCAAAGGCGCACCCGCGGGCGAACCTGCTGAGGCCACCTCGATTGTCGAGGAACGCGAGCGACTCAATCGGGTGCATTATCCCCAACGTTACAAGAACGCCGAGCCGGTTGCCGGTCCCGGCGCCTGTGAGTTTTCGCTCGCGCCCGATGACGTGGCGCAGTCGCTGCTCGATCTGACGCTGGGCGTTTGGTCTCACCTTGTGGCCGATACTGTGTGGAATACCCGCGTGAACCAGTACCTGGAGGCGCACGGCGGCAAGCCGTGCGAGGAATTCCGCATTAAAAAGCAAGGCGACTTTGACTGGTTTGGCAAGACGCTCAGCATTGTTTCGATTCCGCGCGCGACCGATCGCCTCTATACTGCGGCGACGCGTTTTGGTCAGTATCCCATCCATAAGGAGTATGTGCTCAAGACCATCGGCGTTATGCACGAGATTGTACGCGAAAACCCCGGCGAGCCCGATCATCCGCCGTATCGCTTGCTAACCGAGGAGTTTTTCGATGCAACGTTTACCGAGGTCGTCGAGCTAACCGAGGCGGGTTTTGCCGCCCGTGTCGAATCGCCCGATGTGTCTGCGCTGCCCCTGATTGCTAGCTGCTAGCTGGCCGGCCCGGCAGTGAATAGCTCAACCCAATCGACAAGTAGCTCTTGCCGCAGGGCATCTTCGGCAGTGCGCTCCTGTTTAGTCTTTGGGGTGTAGGGAAGCCCAGCCTTTTTATGGATGAGCTCGGCTATGTGGTTGAAGCTCTTCTTCTCCTTGATCTGGTCATAGGTAATTTGGATGACGTCGTAGCCCATGCTTGTGAGTGCGGTGGCGCGCTCGGCATCGGAGAGGCTCGCGGCTTCGCTGTCGTGGGCGGAGCGGCCTTGGCATTCAAGGATGACGCCCATGCTGTCGGTGGCGCTTTCGATGAGGATATCGGCGTAGCAGCAGGTTTTGTCATACAGCGAACGCGCGGCTTCGCTGAGCGGGATGCGCGCGTTATTGGTGATGTCGATGCCCAGACCGCCCTCATCGCGGGGGAGCGAGATGAGAATTGACGTCTGGACTTCAAAGGGCGAGGCGGTCTGTCCTGTCATGCGTTCGGCGGCCCAGCGGAGCTGCTTAACGCCGCGCAGGCCTGCGGCCTGCTTGGCGAACGCGGCGATATCCGCTGCGGTAAGAAGCGGCGTGCGCTTCCACAAGCTGGTGTTATTGCCCTTGGTGTCGTTAACTCGCTCCCAGCCGCAGTTGGGTGGAATGAGCTTAAGCGAAATAGCTTCATCGAGTTGTTGTTGCGTTCGCTCGCAGGGCTTAAACACTGCAAAGGAGCCGCACATCTCGTAGCAAGCCATGAGTAACTGGCTGCGTGAGACCTGCGTGGCAAGGCTGAGCAGCGTGAACTCCGGTGAAGTGACATCAAACCCATGCTCAGTCTGCCTAAACGACCCAGGAGGCGGCTCTTGGGTCAGGAGGTGTGACTTGAACAAACTCCGTGATCCGACTTGCTCGCGACTGAACACAAATCGATGAAGCGGCATATGAAGAAGGTCTTCAACAAGCGCATGGTTCCCAAGGGCGCAACATCTGCGATCCATATTGCCAAGGCTAATGGCGGGGTAAAGGCCTAATACCTGCGGCGGAATACGGTGATAGTAAAAAGCGGATTGACCGCATAGCGTCAGGTCCATTACGTCCTCCTGGTCGAAATGTGCTTTTGGACCGTGCGATGCCAGCGTCAATTCGGAAGTATGCGGCAAAATCTGAACCCTGTGAGCAGACCTGGCTTTTGAGGCTAGTTTATCAGGCATTTTGTTGCGAAAAAACGAGGTGTGCTCGGTGGTCTCAGAATTTGCCGCATACTTCCGAAAACCAGGTCGATCTGGCTTTTGCTAAAACGATTTATCAGCGTCGGTTAAGGTGTGGGTTTGCCACCGGGCGAACACTTTTAGCGCTTGGGACTTTATTTTATGGGCCTCGAAGGGTGAATTTCGCACTTTTGGTAAAGAAATGAGTGCGTGTTTTGCTGTGCGCCGGCATTGGCACAGAAAAAGGGCCCGGAAGGCTTTGCCTTCCGGGCCCTTTGCAATGCAAGTGTGCTTGCAAGTACGACTTAGCGCACCTGAGCGACGTAAGCGACGTTGGTCGAGGAGACCTTATCCTCGAGCTGGACGCTCATGCGGGGATCGCCGGCGGTAGCGACGGTCAGATCGCCGGCCTCGACGTAGCCGAGCTCCTTAGCGGTCTCGATCGCCTTGACGATCGTGCCGTTGACGGTGCCCTGGGTAATCTCGGCCTGGTGCGGGATAACGCCCCAGTACATGATCATCTGCTGGACGGCCCACTCGTGGCGGGAGAACGCGCAGATCGGCATGTTGGGACGGAAGTGCGAGATCAGGCGGGCGGTACGACCGGTGGTCGTCGGCACGGTGATGCACTTGGCGCCAACGGTGGTGGCCATGTTCACAGCGGACATACCCACAACGTTGTTGACGACGCGGGTGCCGTGAGCGTCGGCCGGAACCTCGAGCGGAGCGTGGGCCGGGAGGTACTTCTCGGTCTCGAGAGCAATGCTGGCCTGCATCTTAACGGCCTCGACCGGGTACTTACCGGCAGCGGACTCGCCAGAGAGCATAACGGCGTCGGTGCCGTCGTAGATGGCGTTAGCAACGTCGGCAACCTCGGCGCGCGTCGGGCGCGGGTTCTGCTGCATGGAGTCGAGCATCTGCGTAGCGGTGATAACGGGCTTGTAGGCCGCGTTGCACTTGGCGATGATCTCCTTCTGGATGTGCGGAACGAGCTCGGGCTTGATCTCGATGCCCAGGTCGCCACGGGCGACCATGATGCCGTCGGAAGCCTCGAGGATCTCGTCAAAGTTCTCGACGCCCAGGGCGCACTCGATCTTCGGGAAGATCGTCACGTGCTCGCCACCGTTCTCGCGGCAAAGCTTGCGAATGCCGCGGACGGACTCGCCGTCACGGATGAAGGAAGCGGCGATGTAGTCGATGTTCTCGGTCAGGCCAAAGAGGATGTCCTGACGATCGCGCTCGGTGATGGCGGGCAGCGAGATGTTGACGTTGGGCATGTTGACGCCCTTGCGCTCGCCGATCAGGCCGTCGTTCTTGACGACGCAGGTCATGTCCTGGCCGTCGACGGACTCGACCTCGAGGGCGACCAGGCCGTCATCGATCAGGATGAGGGAGCCCTTCTCGACCTCGGAGGGCAGAGCCAGGTAGTCGAGGGAGATGTGCTCAGAGGTGCCGTGGAAATCCTCGGACGTGGGCTGAGCGGTGACGACGATCTTATCGCCGGTCTTGACGGCAACCTTCTTGCCGTCGACCAGAAGGCCGGTGCGGACCTCGGGGCCCTTGGTGTCGAGCAGGATGCCGACGGGCAGACCGAGCTCCTTGGAAATACGACGGACGCGCTCGATGCGACCGTGGTGCTCGTCGTAGGATCCGTGCGAGAAGTTAAAACGGGCGACGTTCATGCCCGCTTTGATCATCTCGCGGATGGTCTCGTCGCTATCGCAGGCGGGACCCATGGTGCATACAATCTTGGTGCGCTTGTACATTCAGACCTCCATCTGACATCGTCTTGCGCTGATAGATAAACCATAAGAAATAAAACTGAGATGATTATAACGAAATGCCGACCGAATACCCCAAAAAATCGACCGTATGCCGAATTAGAAGTTCATTTTTTGCGAATAAACGGTATATGCAAAAACTTTACCAACCGTTCTAACCGCTGCTATCTGGGCGATATTTCAGTTTGATGATGCACCGAAGAAAAAACGTTTTATCAATGTCGAACATCATACGGTCTGCATCGTTGCACTCGAGCCGTGCTTCCAATTGGAATGTTTTGGCTAGACGCGCCGCTTTGGGGTACCATAGCTCCACTATCAACTGCCGCTCAGCACGGCAGCCTTGATGAGCCCTTGCCCTTCTCCTGGGAATTATGATCGGGCATCAATCTGCTGAGTGGCCCGAATCCCAGGAGGGGACTCTATATGCAAAAGGAATACCTGTCCGCCGCGGCCGAGGTACTCAGCGACCAAGGTGTCGATGAGAACCTCGGCCTGAGCAACGACGAGGCGTCGTCGCGCCTCGCCAAGACAGGCCCTAACAAGCTCGAGGAAGCCGAGAAGACGCCGTTGTGGAAGCGCTTCTTTGAGCAGATGGCCGATCCCATGGTCATCATGCTGATCGTTGCCGCCGTCATCAGTGCACTCACGGGCATGGTCAAGGGCGAGGCGGACTTTGCCGATGTCGCCATCATCATGTTCGTCGTTATCGTCAACTCGGTGCTGGGCGTGGTCCAGGAGGCTAAAAGCGAGGAGGCCCTCGAAGCCCTGCAAGAGATGAGCGCGGCGCAGTCCAAGGTGCTGCGCGACGGCAAGCTCGTGCACCTGCCGAGCGCCGAGCTCGTGCCCGGCGACGTGATCATGCTCGAGGCGGGCGACTCCGTCCCGGCCGACTGCCGCGTCCTCGAGAGCGCCACGATGAAGATCGAAGAGGCTGCACTGACTGGCGAGTCCGTGCCGATTGAGAAGCACACCAACGTGATTGAGCTCGCCGCGGGCACCGACGACGTGCCGCTCGGCGACCGCAAGAACATGTGCTATATGGGTTCCACCGTGGTGTACGGTCGCGGTCGCGCCGTCGTGGTCGGTACCGGTATGAACACCGAGATGGGCAAGATTGCCGGCGCCCTGGCCGAGGCCAAGGAAGAGCTCACGCCGTTGCAGGTGAAGCTCGCCGAGCTCAGCCGCATCCTTACCATCATGGTTATCGTCATCTGCGTCGTCATCTTTGGCGTTGACATCATCCGTCACGGCGTGGGCAACGTTCTTACTGACCCGACTGCCCTGCTCGACACCTTTATGGTTGCCGTCTCGCTCGCCGTCGCCGCCATCCCCGAGGGCCTGGTCGCCGTCGTGACCATCGTTCTTTCGCTCGGCGTGACCAAGATGGCCAAGCGCCAGGCGATTATCCGCAAGCTTTCTGCTGTCGAGACGCTCGGCTGCACGCAGACCATCTGCTCCGACAAGACCGGTACCCTTACCCAGAACAAGATGACCGTCGTCAAGCACGAGCTCGCTGCGCCCAAGGAGAAGTTCTTGGCCGGCATGGCGCTGTGCTCCGATGCCCAGTGGGACGAGGAGCTGGGCGAGGCCGTGGGCGAGCCGACCGAGTGCGCGCTCGTCAACGACGCCGGCAAGGCGGGGCTCACCGGCCTGACTGCCGAGCATCCGCGCGTGGGCGAGGCCCCGTTCGACTCGGGCCGTAAGATGATGTCCGTGGTCGTCGAGACCCTGGACGGCGAGTACGAGCAGTACACCAAGGGCGCGCCCGACGTGGTGATTGGCCTGTGCACCCATATCTACGAGGGCGATAAGGTTGTGCCGCTGACTGAGGAGCGTCGTGCCGAGCTCGTGGCAGCCAACAAGGCCATGGCTGACGAGGCCCTGCGCGTGCTGGCGCTGGCGAGCCGCACCTACACCGAGGTTCCCACCGACTGCAGCCCCGCTGCGCTTGAGCATGACCTGGTATTCTGCGGCCTGTCCGGCATGATCGACCCGGTCCGTCCCGAGGTGGCCGACGCTATCCGCGAGGCGCACGACGCTGGCATCCGCACCGTCATGATCACGGGCGACCACATCGACACCGCCGTGGCCATCGCCAAGCAGCTTGGCATCGTCGCCGATCGCAGCCAGGCCATTACCGGTGCCGACCTCGACCGCATGAGCGACGAGGAGCTCGACGCGCACATCGAGGACTACGGCGTGTACGCCCGCGTCCAGCCCGAGCACAAGACGCGCATCGTCGAGGCCTGGAAGTCGCGCGACCAGATCGTCGCCATGACCGGCGACGGCGTCAACGACGCCCCGTCCATCAAGCGCGCCGACATCGGCGTCGGTATGGGCATCACCGGCACCGACGTCACCAAGAACGTTGCCGACATGGTGCTTGCCGACGACAACTTCGCCACCATCATCGGTGCCTGCGAAGAGGGCCGTCGCATCTACGACAACATCCGCAAGGTCATCCAGTTCCTGCTTTCGGCCAACCTTGCCGAGGTGTTCTCGGTGTTTATCGCCACGCTCATCGGCTTTACCATCTTCCAGCCGGTGCAGCTGCTGTGGGTGAACCTGGTCACCGACTGCTTCCCCGCGCTCGCGCTGGGCATGGAGGATGCCGAGGGTGACATCATGAAGCGCAAGCCGCGCAACGCCAAGGACGGCGTCTTTGCCGGCAATATGGGCCTGGACTGTGTGGTTCAGGGCCTGATCATCACCGCGCTGGTGCTGGCGAGCTTCTTTGTGGGCGTGTACTTTGACATGGGCTACATCCACATCGCCGATATGATCGCCGGCAATGCCGACGAGGAAGGCGTGATGATGGCGTTCATCACGCTCAACATGGTCGAGATCTTCCACTGCTTCAATATGCGCAGCCGTCGTGCGTCGCTGTTTAGCATGAAGAAGCAGAACAAGTGGCTGTGGGCATCTGCCGCGCTGGCGCTGGTACTGACGGTTATCGTGACCGTTCAGCCGACGCTTGCCGAGATGTTCTTTGGCCCCGTGACGCTTGAGCTCAAGGGCGTTATCGCCGCCCTGGGCCTTGCCTTCCTGATCATTCCGTTGATGGAGATCTACAAGGCGATCATGCGCGCAGTGGAGAAAGAGTAACGCTCTCGTTCGGGCCCGCCCCACGCCCTTTCTCCCTCACTGGTCCTCGCGCTTTGCGCTGCGGGATCGTTCGGGAGAAAGGGCTTCCGGGGCGGGCCCTGCGCTATCCTTGCTGGCTTCTCTCCCCGTGCGGATGAAAAGGGCTGAGGGAAAGTATGTGAGCTGGTCGGGCTTTGCCCGGCCAGCTCTTTTTGATTTAAAATACCCGCTCAGTTGTGATTTGTGGTGCTGGGAGGCGCTTGTGGGCAAGGCGAAGGCTAAGGCGAAGAAAAAGACGACGGGGGCGCGGGCTAAGCGCGATCGTCGTCGGAAGCTTGCGACCGAAGCTCCCGCGTCTGCCGAGGAGCTGCTGGCAAGCGTGCCGGGACTCGATGCGCTGCAGGATGTTCCGGCGTTCGACGATCTGCCGGTCGATGATGCTCAGCGGGCTGCCTTCGATGATTTTTGTGCTCGGGCCGAGGAGCCCGAGCAGATGCAGCTTGGTGCCGTGGTGCGCCTGGATCGTGGGTTTCCGCTGGTGGCGACTGCCGATGACACCTTTCGTGCCGAGCATGCCGTGGGGTTTGCCAAGTCGCGTGGCGAGGACGAGGTTCTGCTGCCCGCCGTGGGCGACCGCGTGGCGGTGCGTCGTGCGCCCGGGCACGACATGGGCGTGATCGAGTGCGTGCTGCCACGCCGCACGAGTTTTGAGCGCTGGCGCGGACGCGCTCGCGGCGAGCGTCAGGTGCTTTGCTCCAACGTGGATAGCGTGCTGATCGTGCAGGCGCTCGGCGCCGGCGAGGTACTGCTCGACCGCGTGGCGCGCTCGCTGGTGTTGGCACTCGACTGCGATGCCGAGCCGGTGGTGGTACTCACCAAGGCCGACCGCTGCGACGCCGATGAGCTCGAGCGCGATCTGGACCGTGTGCACCGCTTGGTGGGTCCGGACGTGCGCGTGATCGTGACGTCCTCTGCCGAGGGGCGCGGCCTGGACGAGGTTCGTTCCTGCGTGCCTGCCGGGAGCTGCGCCATGATTCTGGGCGAGTCGGGTGCCGGCAAGTCGACGCTGCTCAATGCGCTGCTGGGCCACGATACGTTGGCGACTGGCGGTGTGCGCGAACGCGACGACCAGGGCCGTCACACTACCGTCGCGCGCGTGATGGTGGCACTGCCGGGCGACGCCGGCGTGATCGCCGATGCCCCGGGCCTGCGCAGCTTACCGCTCGTGGGTCACGAGCGGGGTCTGGCGCGCGCCTTCCCCGAGATTGTCGAGGCATCGCGCGCGTGCCGGTTTGGCGACTGCACGCATACCCACGAACCGGGTTGCGCCGTTCGCGAGGCCGAGGACGCCGGGCAGATCGACAGTCTGCGTCTGGAAACGTTCCAAAACTTGGCGTCATCCATGCGCGTGAGTGCTCAAATGCTCGATCCCGATGTCCATCTGTAATTGATTTTTTCTATGACAGCCGTCTCCCAACTGTTCGGGAGACGGCTTTTTTGCTGCGGAAAAGCCTCGAAACGTGCAGTTTGCTGACGTGCTGACCAAAACCTTGCCACGAGCTTGACGGGCTGGTCAGCTTTTGGTCAGCGATTGGTTTGACATCGAAAACCAAAATCGCAATTGCGCCGCTTTGCACTCTGACCGCCCAGACAATGGTGGTACGGGCATTCGCCCGGCACTGCCATGAGAGGAGCGGCCGTGAACAAGAGCAAACGCATCGCCATCAGTCTGGTCGCGGGCGTGCTCGCTGCTCTGCTCTGCATGGTTTACGGCTCGTCGATCCGCTCGCAAGCCGAACAGGTCCAGGCTGAGACCTTGGCCAAGTACGGTGGCGATCGCGTCGAGGTATGCGTCGCGGCGCGCGATATCGATGTGGGCGAGACCCTCGATGAGACCAATGTCATAACCCAGGAATGGCTGACGAGCCTGTTGCCGCGTGACGCGGCGACCGAGCTGCGCCAGGTGCGCGGCGACGTGACGACTTCGCGTATTCCCAAAAACGCCGTGATCTGCAATGTCTACACCAAGGCCGAGAGTCACAAGCTCGAGGTGCCTAAGGGCAAGGTCGCCGTTTCGGTGGCGGTCGATGCCGAGCACTCGGTCGGCGGTGCTACGGGCGTGGGCAGCTACGTGGATGTGTATGTGCAAAAAGACGGCGTAACCGATCGGTTGTGCGGCGCGTACGTGATCGATACCAGTGAAGATTCCGGTGCCACGCGCGAGGGCAAGATCGAATGGGTGACGCTGGCGGCTGACCCCGAAGACGTCAAGGAACTGCTGGGGGCATCGGGCAAGGGAACGGTCAGCTTGACGATTCCCGCCACGGCGCGCGGCAAAAAGAGCGGAGGCGACGAGTGATGAAGGCGATCTGGCTTGCGTGCTGCGCGTGCGGCGATTACGGGCTGTTGCAGCGGGAAGTCGAGGGCCGTGATACGGGTGCACAGGTGCTTCGCGTGGGTGACCTGGACGGGCTGGTTTCCATGGCGCGGGCGTTTCCGTCGCGCCGCGGGGCTGCCATCATCGCGGCGTCTCTGTTTGATACCGAAGATGTGCGCAAGACTGTTGCGCGCCTGACGGCCGAAGGCCGCGTGAGTCGCGTGGTCGTGTTGATAGAGGCACTCGATCCATCGGATATCGAGGGGCTGTTTCGCGCAGGGGCGACCGAGGTCATCGCTGCGCACAGTATATGCGGCAACGGGCGCGCGGGCGAGGGAGCGGTTGATTCCGATCGGTGCATGACGATTGAGCCCGATGCTTTTGTTGATAGGGAACCCGGGGCGCCTCGCGCTACAAGAGGCCCGCGTGTTGATGATTATGGAAAAGCGGAAGCCGAGCATGGTCGGCGCCCCCGGAACCCCCTTGTATACGATGACGCTGGAGAGCCGGCGCAGCATGCTGGCGACTCCCCGGCTGTAGATATGGGATACGTGCACGGCGTGAATCTGGCGGATGAACTCGACGAAGTTGAGGGCTTTGCCGGGTGCGGCGAGTTGTCGCTGATGCAGCATGAGCAGATTGCGCAGAACGAGCCTGCCTCGCAGACCGAACAAGCTGACATGCCGGCTTGGACGCAGCGTGTAGTTGCGGCGGGGGAGACGGGGACGCTGTCACCGACGCCCGCCCCGCCGCCTCCGATGCCGCCGGCAGACGCTGCCGCTTCGCCGCATCGAGCTCCGGTCGTCTGCGTCATTTCGGGCTCGGGCGGTTGCGGCAAGTCGACGATCGTTGCCACCATGGCACACGCATCGTCGCTGTTGGGCTTGCGTGCCGCCGTGCTCGACCTGGACCTGATGTTTGGAAACCTTTACGACTTGTTAGGCGTCGATGCTCCGCGCGATATGGCGGCACTTATCGAGCCGTCGGCGGCGGGCACGCTCACCGAGCCGGATATCGTAGCCGCATCGATGCGCGTCGCCCCGGGCGTTACGCTCTGGGGTCCCGTCGCGGCGCCCGAGCAAGCCGAGCTCATGGCACGTCCGGTGGAGCTACTGCTTGATGTCCTGCGTCGCGAATCCGACGTGGTCTTTATCGATACCTCGGTCTTTTGGGGCGACGCCGTGGCGGCTGCGGTGGCGGCGAGCGACCGTTGCCTGATCGTTGGCGATGCTGCGGTGTCGTCCGCGACATCGGCGTCGCGCGTCATTGAACTGGCAAGTCGAGTAGGTGTGCCGCGCACGCGCATGAGCGCCGTGTTCAACCGGTTCGGTGCGCGCGGGGCAGACGAGGACGTCGCCATGCGCTTTGAGATTGCCTGTGCGTTGAGCTCCAAGATTCGTATCGCCGATGGCGGGCAGGATCTCGCCGCGCTCATGGCGTTTGGGCGCGCTGATGAGGCAGTGGGGCAGACCAGCGCTTTTGCGACCAGCGTGCGCGAGGCCACGCGCGAGATGCTCGTGGAACTGGGGTGCGCCGTCGGCCCTTGGAGCGATATGGTCGCCGACCGTGCAATGCGCACCGAACGCCCGCGTATTCGCCTTCCCTGGTCGCGCGAAGGTGATCAGCGATGAGCCTGCAAACGAGGATTAAGGCTGCCGGCGCTGCAGCGGCGGCAGCGCCTGTAGATGCGGGGCGTCGCCGCGCGGTGAAACGACGCACCAAGCGCGCCGTGATGGACCGCATGGGTTACGACGAAGTGGCGCGTATCAGCGCCTATATCGACCCGGCACTTGCCCGCTCGGAATTGCGTCCTGCGGTGGAGGCGGCGCTCAATGTTGAGGAGCCGACCGATCTCGCGACGCCCGAGCGCGAGACTATCATCGACGAGATTTTGGATGACGTGGTGGGCTTGGGGCCGTTGCAGCCGCTCATCGAGGACGACACCGTTACCGAAATCATGATCAACGGCTGCCGCTCGGCTTTCTTTGAACGCGGCGGCGTCTTGTACCCCATCGAGCATGCGTTTGAGGATGATGAGCAGATCCGGGTGCTTATCGACCGCATCATCTCGCCACTTGGCCGCCGTATCGACGAGCGCAGCCCCATCGTCAACGCCCGCCTCAAAACGGGCTATCGCGTCAACGCGGTGATTCCGCCTGTGGCGATTGACGGACCGATTCTCACCATCCGAAAGTTCTCGGACCGTATCTGCTCGCTGGACGAGCTTGTGGGGCTGGGGTCGCTGCCGCTTTGGTATGCGCAGCTGCTGTCGTGCGCTGTGTCGCTGCGACAGGACCTGGCGGTTGCGGGAGGCACGGGATCTGGTAAGACCACTCTGCTCAACGCGTTGTCATGCGAGATCTCCACCGGCGAGCGCATCGTGACGATCGAGGACTCTGCCGAGCTCAAGTTTGCGCATCATCCGCACGTGGTGCGCCTAGAGGCGCGCGAGGCTTCAATTGAGGGCGAGGGCGCGGTGACGATCCGCGACCTGGTGACCAATGCCCTGCGCATGCGCCCCGACCGCATCGTGGTGGGCGAGGTGCGCGGTGCCGAGTGCTGCGACATGTTGCAGGCCATGAACACGGGCCACGACGGGTCGCTCACCACGCTTCATGCGGGTTCCGAGCAGGAGACCGTGGTGCGTCTGACGTTGCTTGCACGTTATGGCATCGATCTGCCGAGCGAGCTCATCGAGGAGCAGATTGCCATGGCGCTCGACGGCATCGTGATGTCCGAGCGCCACGCCGATGGCAGGCGTTTCGTCTCCTCGTATTCGGGGGTGCGTCGCGCCGCGTCGGGCGGCGTAGAGCTCGAGCGCTATGTGACTTTCGATGCCGCCGAGCGCACCTGGAAGCTTGACCGCGAGCCGCCGTTTATCGCAGAAGGCCTGCGGTCGGGGACGCTCACACAAGAGGAGGTGGACGAATGGAGGTCGCTGTGCCCCTCGTCGTAGGGGGTTTGGCAGGGTTTTCTGTTGCGACGGCGTGCGGGGCGGAACCTCGTGTGCCGCAGGTACCGCCGGCGGAGCTGGCGCGTCAGGCGCTCGAGACGGTGGCAGAGAAGCTGCCGCGTGAGCTGGTGGAAAACGATCTGCTGAAAAAGATCGCCCGTTCGTGGGCATCGCTGGCTCCGGCGCGTCGCCTTGGCCTCGCGATCGAGGATGCTTCGGGGCGTTTGGCGTTTCTGCTGCTATCGAGCGGTGTCTGCTGCGTATTGCTAACGATGGTGTCGTTATCGCCCCTCGGATTTGCCTTGGGACTTGTTGCTCCGTTTGCCGTTGGCGCCGCTCGGGATGGCTTTGAGAGCCGGCGCGAGCAACACGATGCAGAAGAGGCCATGCCCGAGGCGTTTACCGCACTTTCCATGTCGCTTGCCTCGGGACATTCGCTGGCCCAGGGCATGCGCTTTGTGGGCGCTCATGCGCAAGAACCGGTGCATACCGAGTTTTTGCGGGTGGCGGCGGCAATCGATTGCGGCATCTCGGCGACCGATGCGCTCGATGACTTGCTCGTGCGCATCGACGCCCCCGGCCTTTCGCTTGTGACCTTGGCGCTTAAGGTGTCTCAGCGCACCGGTGCTCCGCTTGCCGACTTACTGTCCGAGGCGTCGAGCATGGTGGGGGAGCGCATTGAGCTCAAGCGCCGCCTGGATGTTAAGACGTCGCAGGCTCGCATGTCTGCGCATATGGTCGCGGCGATGCCGACGGGCATGTGCGCGGTGTTGACGCTGCTTTCGGCAGATTTTCGTCGCGGTCTTGCGACGCCTGCCGGCGCGGGCGCTGTGGTGCTGGGTCTTGCCCTCAACGCCGTTGCCCTGGTGGTTATCCGGCGCATTATGCGGGTGGAGCTATGAGCGCCCCGGTTGCAGTTGCGGCTTGCCTGTGCGCTCTGAGTGTATTTGTCGCGACGGGTTTGGATCGGGCGGATGCACGCAAGATCGCAGAGGCCTGCAAGCGCGAGGCGGTGCTGGTCGCTGCCGCGGGTCGCTCGGTGGTCGATGCTCTGGCCGCGCGAATGAAGGGCGCGGTTGGAGCGGGCGGCCCGGCGCGAGTATCACTCGGCGAAGTGTCCGAGATGATCGATGTTGTGCGCTTGGGTCTTTCGGCCGGTCTTTCGTTTGATGCGGCGCTTGAGATTTTCTGCGCCAACCGCCGGTCAGTGCTGGCTCTTCGACTTGAGCGGGCCTGCATGGCGTGGCAGGTGGGCGTGGGCACGCGTGAGGACGAGTTGTTGGCCGCCGCACGCGACCTGGACGTGCGAGCGCTCGAGACCTTTGCCATCACGGTGGGGCAGGCGCTCGCTCTGGGTGCCCCACTTGCCGAGACACTGGCCGCTCAAAGTCGCGAGATCCGTGCGGCTCATCGCGCCGCGGTCGAGCGCGAGATCGAGCGTGCGCCCGTCAAGCTGCTGATTCCCACCGGCACACTCATCTTGCCGGCGTTGCTTCTGTCCATATTGGGCCCGCTGTTGGGAGCAGGCGGGATGATGTAGGGAGGAATACATGAACACGATGACTGACGTTGCTGGCAAGGTCTGGAGCTGGGCTGTTTGCCAGTCAATTCGCGCTCGCCAGCATGCCGGGGAGCTACTGCAGGAGGAGAGTGCACAGGGTACCACCGAGTATGCCATCTTGGTCGGCGTGCTCGTGGTGATCGCGATTATCGCCATCGTCGCATTTAAGGGCAAGGTCCAAGATCTATGGAACGCTATCAGCGAGGGCATCAACAGCCTGTAGAGGGCGAGCGCCCCATCGGGGTGCTGCTGGTGTTTGCTTGCCTGACCGTGGCGATAGCGGCGGTGCTTTGGGGGCTAAACGCCGCGCGGCAGCAGCGTCCTGGGGCCGCCTTCGATTCGGGCTCAGATTCGGCGGTGGCGTCTCAAAAAGATGAGATGCGAGATGCGGACGATTCGGATGTCGCTGTCACGGCGCAAACCTTTCTGCGGATGCTCGACAAGCGGTCTGGCACTGCGACGGATTCGCCTGAGGACAACGCGATTGCGGTCCGGCTTGCATGGTCCGAGGACCGACCGATGACCGAGGCAGCGGCGGATATGTTACGCGCCTACCGCGAGGTGCCAACGGCCCAGCTCGCCCTGAGCGGCTATCTCGATATTAAGGGTAACGTATGGGGCGCCATTGTGCGCGATGGGCGCGGCTGGGTCGATATGGTGACGGTTGCCGCGGATACTGGCGATGCTTCGTGTCGTCTGCGCGCGGTGCGCCTGGCCCCGCAAACAATAAGCTCAAAGGAGGGGTCGTGAAATGCATGACGTCCTGCGCGAGGAATCTGCCCAGGCGACGGTCGAATACGCCATCGTCACGGTGGCGCTGTTATCGATCGTGCTGGCGATTGCGGGGCTTTGGCGTGCTGGCACCGATGGGCACTTGGCGGCGCTGGTTGAGCGGGCGGCATCCCATGGCGTTGCCTCGACGTCGGTTATCGACGCCGCTGCGGGCGCTAAGGACATCGCGTTGTATTGATATCGCGCGCGAGGACCGGGCGCAGTCTACGGTCGAGGCTGCTTTTTTGCTGCCGACGTTTCTGATGCTCATTCTTCTCGCACTGCAACCGGTGTGTTTGCTCTATACGCGCGCGGTCATGGAGTCTGCCGCTGCCGAGACCGCGCGGCTCATGACCACGACGACGGCGGAGGACGACGATCTTAAGGAGTTCACCCGCCGCCGGCTTGCCGCAGTGCCCAACGTTTCGATCTTTCATGCCGGCGGGCCGTTGTCGTGGGATATCGAGCTTGGCCGGGCCGGTGCGGGTGGTGTCTCGTCCGTGTCCGTTTCCGGCGAGGTCAAGCCGTTGCCTGTGATCGGTGCGTTTGCGCAGGCTATGGGTGGTACCGCCGAGGGCGGCTACGTTGAGCTCAAGGTCGATGTCTCGTATCAATCGCGTCCCGAATGGCTGGAGGGAGATTATGATTCGTGGATTGCTGCATGGGATTAAGCGTTTCTGGTCTAGATGCGTTTTGACGCGCCGTCCGAGCTGCCATCGCAAGCGAGGCGGCTTTATGGGCCGCGCCGGTATCGACCTGTTTATCGAAGACGGTGCCTACACCACGCTTTCTTCTGCCGTGGTCATCCTAGTGGTGCTCACGTTGTTGTTTTCGTCGACCGCGGCGATATGGAGCATGTCGCGTGCCGGGGATACCCAGGTGGCGGCCGATAGCGGCGCGCTGGCGGGTGCCAACGTGGTGTCGTCCTATCACACGGCTGCCACGGTGGTTGATGCGAGCATCTTGAGTCTGGGGCTAGCGGGGTTTGCCACAATCGGGACGGGCCTGGTTGCCATTCTCATCCCAGGTGCCGAACCAGTTGCCGGCAATATGGTCGACACCGGGATTGAGATCATTAAAACGCGCAACAAGTTTGCCAAAAGCGCATCGGAAGGCTTGCAGAAAATCGAGACGGCTCTGCCGTATCTGATTGCCGCGCGTGCCACGCAGGCGGTGTCGGCGCAGGATACCGATAGTGTGGCCTATACCGGTACGGCGCTTGCCGTGCCCAGGACATCCGAGTCGGACTTCGCTGCGCTCAAAGGGTCAGAGATCTCGACCGATACCATTAAAGACACATCAGATGATTTAGAGCGTGCGGCCGAGGAGCTGCGGAAGGCTTCTGAGGACACGGCGAAGGCTAAAGAGCGCGCTTGGCTGGCGGATTGTGGCGGGTCTGACAAGGGCTCGGTCAGCAGCTGTTCTTGCATGTGGGAGCGTGTGAAAAGTCTAACGGATCTCTCTGGTGCTCAAAATCCGCATTACGCTTCGAGCGTTACGTGGGAACCGCAAGTGGCGCTCGATCGCGCGAAGGCCTACTATCGCCAGCGCCTGGCAAATGAGAAACCGCTTGGCGAGGGTCCGGAAAAACAGGCAGATTCTGCTGCACGAAAGGTGTTCTTCGCTTATGCGGGCGAAGAAGTCGAGCGGGCATATATAACTGAAAAGGACGGCAAAGTTTCCGCCCGCATCCCTTTCCTTCCGCGAAATCCAGATGAGGCGCGGACGACTGAACTCTATACCGATGCGCGTTGGCCCACGAGTGAAGTAGATAAAGTTACCTATTTGCATTATGGGACTGACTGTCCAAATTACAAAAAAGGAAAGCCGGGTGGGCTGGCATCCGTCGCAGATTTTGACGGTCACGAAACGTGTAGCGAATGCCATTTCGGTGTGTCGTCTTTAGGGTACGTTGCGATTGCAACGACTTCTGTCGAAAGGGGCTTCGAGTACCACTTCGATAAGTTCAAAGAGGCTCTGGAAGACTACGTCGAATGCCGCAACAAAGAACTCGAACTTGAGCGTCAGACCGAGGATGAGGCCGACCGTGCGGGCAATGCGTTTGACCAGGCCATTAAAGCGCTTTCCGGCGAGCGCCCGCGTATCGCCCCACCTGGCCGCAACGGCGTGGTCGCCTTTGCAGTTTCGGGTGACATTACCAGCCCCGATCAACTTAACTCCTCGTTTAACGCGGCAGTCAGGCTTGGCGATCGCGGTGCTATCTCTGCCGCGGTGCTGGCGCCCGATGAGGCGACGGCGCAAAACAACGTGCTTTCGCGATTTTTCTCGACATTGAAGGAACGCTCGGGCGGCGTTGCCGGCGTGCTCGACGGCGTCATGGATGTTTGGGGACGGCTACTCGTGGGATACGGTGATATCCAAGGCTCAGCCGACGAACTTATGGACGAGATGATTAAAGGCCTAGGAGGGGGCAGCGGCGCGTTGGGCTCCATCGCATCGTGGCTCGGCGATACCGTTTCGGCGTCCGTGGCGGCGCTGGGTTTGGAACCGTGCGACTTGCGCCTGCGAAAGCCGGTGCTGACCGATTCCGCCAATATCATTAAGAGTCCGGGGTCTGACATTGCGGGTCTCTCTCAAGCGCAAGACAAACTGCGAAGTATTCCGTTGGGCGTGACCGATCCCAAGGCGCTTTGCGAGGCGTTGGAATATCAAGTCGAACGCACCATTAGCGGTACGGTGTTCACACTTGCGGAGATTCCTCTGCCCGGCGGCGGCTCCATCCCGCTCACCGTCGATGTCGCCACGCTGGTTGGCGCTCTGGGCGGTGGGTCGTAATGAGTATCCGCATGCGTCTGCGCGAGGAGCGCGCCCAAGCGACGGTGGAGATGGCAGTGGTTACGCCCGTTTTGCTGGTGCTGGCACTCATCGTGTACAACGTCATGATCTTTGCCAGCGCTGTCGCGCGCTTCGACCGCGTGGTGCCCGACATCGTGCTAGCGCATGCCGTGGCGTCGGAGGGGGAGGGCGACGAAAGCTCTGCCGATGCCTCGGCGACGGTTCAGACTCAAATTCTGAATGCCATGGAAGGCTATGACTTACAGATCGAAGTGTCGAGCGAGCAAGGCGCGAAGGCATCGGATGGTGGCCTGCTCTCCCTATCCGGTACGTTTAGGACCTACACCTGCACCATGCACTATGAGCCGTGGCCGACTTCTCTCAGCATCGCTGGCGTTCCGCTGGGGGCGCCGACAACGTTGTCGCACGAGCGTGCGGTGACGGTCGATCCATGGCGTCCGGGGGTGGTCATGTGACCGCGGTCTCGTCCTACATCGTCTACGCGCGGGCACTCAATAGGCTGGGTTGGACGCCGGCCGAGTTTGTGATGGCGGAGTCGTTTGTCGTGCGCCTGCGCGGCATGCTGGGACGGCGTCCGGTTGCCGCCAACGGCCTGCCGCTCGTCATGGCGTTTCCACGCTGCTCTTCGGTCCATACGTGTTTTATGGCCTATCCCATCGACATCGCCTTCATCGATCGCGACGGCAATATCCTCGCGCGCTACGAAAACGTCCGCCCTTGGCGCATGTGCTCCTGCCCCGGCGCCTGGGCCGTACTAGAGCGTCCTTCAATCATTGTTTCGACCCCTGCTCTCCAACGCGTGCCGGCTTAAGAATTGGCGACAGTGGACTTTCGTCATACGAAATTGGGTAAGATGGAGGAGAAGATGCATGGATGTTGAGATTCATCCCAACGCTAAAAAGCACCTGACGGAAAAGCAAGTGCTTAGCGCTTGGCTTGCGGTTACTGAGTGCATTCGTCGCGAGTCGAAGGACGAGCCGCCGAGATGGCTTGCGATTGGATGGCTCCCAGACGGACGAAGCGTGGAGCTTGTCGCGGTCGAGCTTGTCCGTGGGTGGCTTATCATTCATGCCTTGTCTCCAGTCCAGAAGAAATTTTGGCAGGAGATTGAACAGGCTCGGCAAAGGGGTCGATGATGGGCAAGACGTATACGGCCGCTAATGGTCAGGTTGTAACGGATGAAATGATTGACGCGTGGTGCGAGTCGTACGAGCGCGGAGAGTTTCCGGATGGCGAACACACCGTTGGTGGGATCGTGCATGGACGGCCCCCGCTCTCAGGTGAGGGGACGGCAACGCTGTCGGTCAAGATTCCTCTGGGAATGAAGGAGGCCATTCGTCGACGGGCGGCTGCCGAGGGGATGACGCCAAGTGAGTTTGCCCGTGCGGCTCTGAGTGAAAAACTTCTTGCTGCCGGCTGATGCCTCTGACGTGCCGATTTATAGAACCGAGGCTGTGCTCAAAAACTTTTTTAAAATTCTCGGTTGACCGGAACGCGTCCTTGGTTATACTAATCAAGCCTTGAAACAAGGCACACCTCAAATGGCTGGGTAGCTCAGTTGGTAGAGCAGAGGACTGAAAATCCTCGTGTCAGGGGTTCGATTCCCTTCCCCGCCACCTTGAATTGACTAGGACCTCTGCAAAGGGGTCCTTTTCTTTTATTGAGGGCTCTGCGGAAATTACGTCCCGGAATTTGGCTTCAGAGTGGGATGCGCTTTCCGGCGCTTACTTCCGACGTGCGTGCACATCTCGGGCCCGCCCAGATATTCCTCCCGCTTTTGCGCCACTTTACAGACCGTTCGGTCGTCTGTCCGCACGCGCGGGTATACTCAAAACGATACTTTTCCTGTGCAATACGATGCAGGCTCAGCCTGCACGATCCGAAGGGGGCAGTGATGGAGAGGATACTCGGCGTTAATCTCTCTGGCTGGTTTATTCCCGAGCCTTGGGTGACCCCGTCGCTATACGCGGCGACCGGTGCATCCAACGCGGCCGAGCTGCAGGAGGCCATGGGCACCGCCGCCTATAACGAGCGCATGCGCCGTCATTACGAGACGTTTGTGAGCGAGGACGATTTCCGCCGCATGGCGCAGATTGGCCTCAATGCCGTGCGTCTGCCGGTACCCTGGTATGCCTTTGGCTCGCAGGAGTCCGATGCGTCCTACATCTCGGTTGTCGACTACATCGACCGTGCAATTGAGTGGGCTGCCAAGTACGACATCCGCGTGCTGCTTGATCTAGCAACTGTGCCCGGTGGCCAGGGCGATTCCAACGATTCGCCCGCCACGCCGGAGGCTGTTGCCGAGTGGCATTCGTCCACCAACGGTCGTCATGTCGCACTCGACGTGCTCGAGCGCCTGGCCGATCGCTACGGCGAGGCCGAGAGCCTGCTGGGCATTGAGCTGCTGGATACGCCGCAGATGAGTGTCCGCAAGAGCCTCTTCACCATGACGGATGGCATTCCTGCGCACTACCTGCGCAACTTCTATCGCGATGCCTATGAGCTCGTCCGTTCGTATATGCCCGAGGATAAGATCGTCGTCTTTTCGTCTTCGGGACATCCCAGCGAGTGGAAGCATTTTATGCGCGGCGCTAAGTACAAGAACGTCTACATGGACCTTCACCTGTACCATTACCGCGACGAGTATGCGCTCGATATCACGAGCCCCCGCGGGCTGACGACGGCGATTTCGCGTAACAAGCGCGAGCTTAAAGAAGCGATTTCGACTGGGTTCCCCGTGCTGGTGGGCGAATGGTCGGGCGCGGCGATCTTTGCCAACTCGTCGGTTACGCCCGAGGGCCGCAATGCCTACGAGCGCGTGTTTATCGCCAACCAACTGGCTTCGTTTGCACCGGCTGCCGGTTGGTTCTTCCAAACGTGGAAGACCGAGAAGCGCATTGCAGCATGGGACGCCCGCGCGGCGCTCGGTACGCTCGAGCGTGGCATGATTGAATAGGTTGATATGACGCAAAACAGCGCCCATACGGGCAAACTCTATGTGGTCGGCACGCCCATCGGCAACCTGGGCGACCTGTCCCCGCGCGTTGGCGAGGCGTTTGCCGCCGCCGATGCCATCTGCTGCGAAGACACGCGTGTGACGTCAAAGCTGCTGATGCACCTGGGCATTTCCAAGTCGCTTGTCCGTTGCGACGAGAATGTGATCGCCAGCCGCGCCGCCGGCCTGGTCGACCGTCTGCTGGCGGGGGAGACCCTCGCCTTTGCCTCGGACGCCGGCATGCCGAGCGTGTCCGATCCCGGCCAGGCGCTGGTCGAGGCGGCACGTGAGGCCGATGTGCCCGTCGAAGTTATTCCCGGGCCCTCCGCTTGCGTCACGGCGCTCGTTTCGTCCGGCATTCCCTGTGAGCATTTTTTCTTTGAGGGCTTTTTGGGCCGAAAGCACGGCGACCGCGTGCGTCGTTTGCAGCTTCTTGCCGTGGTTCCCGGCGCACTCATCTTCTACGAGTCTCCACATCGCATCGTGGCGACGCTCGAGGCCGTGGCAGAGGTTTTTCCCCAGCGTGAGGTTGCCGTCTGCCGCGAGCTCACCAAGCTGCACGAGGAAGTCTTGCGCGGGCCCGCTGCCCAGCTTGCTGAGGAGCTGCGTGCTCGCGGCGAGGTAAAGGGCGAGATTGCGCTGGTCATCGCGCCGCCGAGCGAGGATGAGGAGGCCGGTATCGTGCCGGTTGGCGCCGCGGCAGCGGATCCCGACGAGGCCCTGCGCGAGGATATCCGCGCCGCGCTCGAGGAGGGGGAGCCCGCGTCTGCGGTGGCCAAGCGCCTGTCTCAGAAGTATTCGCGCCGCAAGCGCGATGTCTATGCCATGGTGCTCGATATGCAATAGATGGAGGATATCCAGCCCTTGCGCTAGAATCATCCTCTGTATGCAACGTTTTTCTGGAGGACAAACCCCATGGATCAAAGCAAGCCTTCGTTCTTTATCACGACGCCCATCTACTACGTCAACGCCGATCCGCACCTGGGCACGGCTTATTCCACCATCATCGCCGACGTTCAGGCCCGTTATCGTCGCTCCGCCGGCTATAACGTCAAGTTCCTGACCGGCATGGACGAGCACGGCGAGAAGGTCGCCGAGGCCGCAGCCAAGCACAACATGACGCCGCAGGAGTGGACCGACAGCCAGGCTCCGCACTTCAAGGAGCTTTGGAGCAAGCTCGAGATCTCCAACGACGACTTCATCCGCACCACCGAGCCGCGCCAGCATCATGCCGTGCAGTACCTGTGGGAGCGCATGAAGGAGTCCGGCTACCTGTATAAGGGCAGCTACGACGGTTGGTATTGCGTGCCTGACGAGACCTACTTCACCGATACGCAGGTCCAGAAGGGCGACGAGGAGTACGGCAGCGTCGGCCAGCACCTGTGCCCCGACTGCCACCGTCCGCTTGAGCGCGTGCAGGAGGAGTCCTACTTCTTTAAGCTTTCCGCTTTCCAGGACAAGCTGCTCAAGCTTTACGACGAGCACCCCGACTTTGTCGAGCCTGCGTTCCGCATGAACGAGGTACGTAGCTTTGTCGAGGGCGGCCTTAATGACCTTTCCGTGAGCCGTACGAGCTTTGACTGGGGCATTCAGGTCCCGTTTGACGAGGGTCACGTGACCTACGTGTGGTTCGATGCGCTGCTCAACTATATGACGGCCGTCGGCTACGGTGTCGACACCGACGAGGCGCGTGCCGAGCTGGCCTATCGCTGGCCCGCGCAGTTCCACATCGTGGGCAAGGACATCATCCGCTTCCACTGCGTCATTTGGCCCGCCATGCTCATGGCCATCGGCGAGGCCCTGCCCGAGCACGTCTTTGCCCACGGCTTCCTGACCGTGCGCAATGCCGAGACCGGCAAGGCCGAGAAGATGTCCAAGAGCCGCGGCAACGCCATCGCTCCGCAGGACGTTATCGACATGTTGGGCGTCGAGGGCTATCGCTACTACTTTATGACCGACGTCGTCCCCGGCACCGACGGTGCCATCAGCTTCGATCGCATGGAGCAGGTCTACAACGCCGACCTGGCCAACAGCTGGGGCAACCTTATCTCGCGTTCGCTCAACATGAGCGGCAAGTACTTTGATGGTTGCGCGCCCGCCAAGCCCGCATCGTTCGATGCGTTCGACAACCCGCTGGCAAAGATCGCCGATGGTCTGGTCGAGCGCTACATGGCCAAGATGGACGTGCTCGATTATGGTGGAGCTAAGGACGAGGTCATGGAGCTCATCCATGCCGCCAACCACTACATCGAGGACTCCGAGCCCTGGGCGCTTGCCAAGGACGAGGCCAAGGCTGACGAGCTGGCGTTTGTGATCTACAACCTGCTCGAGGCCATCCGCATTGCCGCTCACCTGCTGATGCCGCTCATGCCCCAGACTTCTGCCGAGGCCCTGCGCCGCCTGTCCTGCGAGGACGAGGCCGCGAGCGACGACCTCAAGGGCATTTGCGCTTGGGGCCTGCTTGCCGGTGGTCAGCCCGTCGAGAAGGGCGAGCCGCTGTTCCCGCGTCTGGGCTAAGCCGCTGCGCGCCATATCGGCAATTTGCTGTTTAGCTGTAAGGGCATGGCCGCAACGGTCCATGCCCTTTTGCTTTACGATGCAGCCACCATGTTAAGGAGGCAACCATGACAACTTCGCCTTTGGCAAACCCCACGGCAACTAGGGAGCTGCTAGAGGAGTTTGGCCTTGCGACCAAGCATCGCCTGGGCCAGAACTTCCTGATCGACAACCATGTGATCGAACGTATCTGTGAGCTCGCTGAGCTTGCGGGCGATGAGCGCGTGCTCGAGGTCGGCCCGGGTTGCGGCACGCTGACGTTGGCCCTGCTGCAGGAGGCGGCGTGCGTTACGTCGATTGAGGCAGATCCCGAGCTCGAGCCGGTGCTCGATGCTCACGCCGCCGACTACGCCAACTTCCGCTTTATCATGGGCGACGCGCTTAAGGTGGGCCCGGAGCAGATTGAGCAGGCCGCCGGCGGCGAGCCCACGGTATTTGTCGCGAACTTGCCCTATAACGTGGCGGCGACAATCATCCTGCAGTTCTTCCAGACGATGCCCGCGCTCAAGCGCGCCGTCGTCATGGTGCAAAAGGAGGTTGCCGATCGCATTGCCGCAGTGCCGGGCAACAAGACCTATGGCGGCTATACGGCAAAGCTCGGCCTGTATGCGCAGGTGACGGGTCGCTTTGAGGTGCCGCCGCGTTGCTTTATGCCGGCGCCGCACGTGGACTCGGCTGTCGTGCGTATCGACCGTGTTGGCGGCGTGGTGCCCGAAGGACTCGATCGCGACTTTGTGGCTCGCGTGATTGACGCCGCATTTGCTCAGCGTCGCAAGACCATCCGTAATTCCATGAGCGCCAACGGCTTTGCCAAGGACGTGCTCGATGCCGCTTTTGAGGTTTGCGGTATCGCACCCACCACGCGCGCCGAGACGCTCGATGTTGCCGACTTTGTCCGTCTGGCCCGGGAGCTAATCCATGACGCCTAATGCCGAACGCGTGACGTTTACCAAGAAAAAGAAGACGGTTGCTTGTCCCGTGCCCTTGGCGCCGCTTGCCGACACGCATGCACATCTGCTTTCGTTTTGGGGCAAGGATGTGCCCGAGACGCTCGTGCGCGCCAAAGCCGCGGGCGTCGACCTGTTGGTGACGATGTTCGACCCCATTGCCGACAAGCGCAGCGTGGCGGACTATAGCGACTGGCTGGTGCGCGAGATTCTTCCGATGCAGGATATCCCGCAGATCAAGTATCTTGCCGGCGTGCATCCGTATGGCGCGCCGGACTATACCGACGACGTTCATGCACAGGTCGTTGCGGCACTTGATGACCCCTTATGCGCCGGTATTGGCGAAATCGGCCTGGACTATCACATGGACTATGACGACGATATCGCGCCGGCACCCCATAACGTGCAGATTGATTGCATGGCGCGCCAGCTCGAGCTTGCCGTGCGCCGCAATGTGCCGGTGGAGCTGCACCTGCGTCACGAGGACTCGGATGGGGAGCGCACCTCGCACGTTGATGCGTACAACGTACTGCGCGAGGTGGGTGTGCCCCAGGCTGGTTGTGTGCTGCACTGTTTTGGCGAGGACCGCGCCACGATGGAGCGCTTTGTGGATTTGGGCTGCTATATCGCCTATGGCGGTGCGGCCACCTTTAAGCGCAACGACGATGTGCGCGAGGCATTTGCGGCAACCCCACTCGATCGAATTTTGTTCGAGACGGATTGCCCGTATATGGCTCCGGAGCCCATCCGCGGTCTTGAATGCGAGCCCGCAATGATCTCCATTACGGCAAACACGCTGGTCAACGACCGTGTCGATCGTACCGGCGAGGATGCTGAGGCAATCGCGCGAGCAGCTTGGGAAAATGC
Organism: Collinsella aerofaciens; assembly: GCF_025289055.1. GTDB lineage: Bacteria > Actinomycetota > Coriobacteriia > Coriobacteriales > Coriobacteriaceae > Collinsella. The sequence continues at coordinate 20,709 of NZ_JAESIQ010000006.1, read as the reverse complement.
CTGCAAACTTTTTCAAAAATAGTTCTTGCGTTCGCGATGGCGCTCCGTTATTCTAATTCCTGCACGCGGGCGTGGCGGAATTGGCAGACGCGTACGGTTCAGGTCCGTATGGGGGCAACCCCATGAAGGTTCAAGTCCTTTCGCCCGCACCATTAAATGAAAGAGCTCCCAGCAATGGGAGCTTTTTTGTTATGGGCCCATCACAGGGACTTGAACCTGTAAAGGAGCGAGCGTAAAGAAAACGCGGAGCGTTTTTAGCGAGCTGGCGAGGACGCCGGCAGGCGGCCGAAGCCGGTGCGGATCCGCGAAGCGGATACGCGGACGTCCTTTCGCCCGCACCATTGAATGAAAGAGCTCCCAGCAATGGGAGCTTTTTTGTTATGTACGATCTCCTTGTGCGGGTATCCTAGTGCCAACGTATGCCTATCAGAGGAGAGACCATGCTGTTGTCCGGTATCATCGCCGCCCTTACCAGCCTTTTGATTCCCATCATCATTTTGTTGTTACTGCTTCCCAACGCCTGCTATGTCGTTGAACAACAGCATGCCGTGATCATCGAGCGTCTGGGCAAGTTTAACCGCATCGTCAACGCGGGCTTCCACATGAAGGTGCCCGTGATCGACCGCAAGGCCGCCACGGTGAGTCTGCGCACCATGAAAAACGGTTTTGGCATCGACGTTAAGACCCAGGACAACGTGACCATCGGCCTTGAGGTCTCTGCTCAGTACCACGTGAGCTATGACATGGGCGCCGGCCCGGCAGATTCGGGTATCTACAAGAGCTACTACATGCTGCAGGAGCCCGTCGACCAGATGCGTGACTTCATCACCGACGCCCTGCGCTCTTCGATCCCCGTCTACACACTCGATGAGGTCTTTGCCAAGAAGGATGACATCGCCAAGGATGTCAACGCTACCGTTTCCGAGCAGATGGCCGCCTACGGCTTCACCCTCGTGTCGACGCTCATCACCAAAATCGCACTGCCGACCGAGGTCGAGAACTCCATGAACGACATCAACGCCGCCCAGCGCAAGCGCGCTGCGGCACAGGAGCTCGCCGAGGCAGACCGTATCAAGCGCGTCACCGAGGCGACCGCCGAGGCCGAGGCTATGGAAAAGGCGGGCGAGGGCATCGCCAACCAGCGCAAGGCCATCGCGCTGGGCATCAAAGATTCACTCGAGATCATCCAGGAGACGGGCGTCGGCAACGACGAGGCCAACCAGCTGTTCATGTTTACGCAGTGGTCCGAGATGATGACGGAGTTCGCTCGCACGGGTAAAACTTCGACGGTCGTACTGCCGAGCGATTTCTCGCAGTCGGCCTCGATGTTCGAGCAGATGCTGACCGCCGGCAAAGTTCAAAACGGTTCGAAGGAGTAGGCGCGCGTGAAATACACCGTCGTTTGCGTCGGTAAGCTCAAGGAGCGCTTTTGGAAGGACGCGTGCGCTGAGTACACCAAGCGCTTAGGTGCCTATGCCAAGGTGGATATCCGCGAGGTGGCCGATATCGACCCGGCTAAGGCGGGCGGCGTGGATGCCGCGCGCGACAAGGAGGGGGCGGCAATTCTTGCTGCATTGCCGTCTCGGGCGCATGTGATCCTGCTGGCTATCGAGGGCAAGGAGCGTTCGAGTGAGGAGCTCTCGGCGCGGCTCGACGATCTTATGCTGCGAGGCAGCAGCGACATTGCCTTTGTAATCGGCGGTTCGGACGGCGTGAGTGATGAGGTGCGCGCCCGCGCCGACGAGATGCTCAGCTTTGGACGCATTACCTTGCCGCATAACCTGGCGCGTGTGGTGCTGCTAGAGCAGATTTACCGTGCCTGCAAGATCAGCCGTGGCGAGCCGTATCACAAATAGGTCGGCAATACGAAACAATGGCGTGGGACAATACCTTTCGTTTTGAGGAATGTGTCTGAAAGGACTATGAGATATGAAGATTGGATTTGTCGGTTTTGGCAATATGGCGAGCGCTATGGCCGATGGCTGGATCGCTGCCGGTGTAGCTGCGAGCGACATGTGCGCCTGCGCGGGTCGCTACGACGCACTGGTTGAGCGCTGCGAGGCGCGCGGCATGGTCGCCTGCCACGATGCCGCCGAGGTTGTCTCCGCATCCGATATCGTGGTCGCTGCGGTCAAACCGTACATGATCGAGAAGGTATTCGCCCCGCTCAAGGATGCTCTTGCCAAAAAGGTCGTTCTGTCGGTTGCCTGGACCTGGGACAGTGCCAAGTGGGAGCAGGTCCTGCCGGGCGTCGCGCATATCTCGACGGTGCCCAACACACCGGTTTCGGTGGGCGAGGGCGTCATCGCTTGCGAGAAGGCTTCCACGCTTAGTGATGAGCAGAGCGCCGTGGTGCTTGATCTGCTTGGCAAGCTCGGTGCGGTGGTCGAGCTCGATACGAGCCTGCTGTTCGTGGGCGGCACGGTGGGTGGTTGCGCTCCGGCATTTGTCGCCATGGCAATCGAGGCCCTGGGCGATGCGGCGGTCAAGCATGGTATCCCGCGTGCCGATGCCTATCGCATTGTGAGCCAGATGGTGCTGGGTACGGCAAAGCTGCAGCTTTCAACTGGTCAGCATCCTGCGGCGATGAAGGATGCCGTATGCTCGCCCGGTGGCGCCACCATCAAGGGCGTCGTTGCGCTCGAGGACGCCGGCATGCGCAGTGCCCTGGTCAAGGCAATCGACGCAACTCTCCAGTAAAACCTTCCATTTAGGGACAGGTTTATTTTGGCAGGTTTTTCCTGCGGTTTTGTCGTATATGCGAAAAGCGCCCCGCAACCGGATCGTTACCGGTTGCGGGGCGCTTGCGTTTGCCCAGATAAAACCGACCAAAATAAACCTGTCCCTTTTTGGCAGGTTAGTCCCAGAAGCTGTCTTCCTCATCCTCGGACTTGGGTCCGCGGTCGACGTACATCTTATGGGTACGCTTCTCCATTACAAAGGCAAGAATCGCAAATAACAGGATGCCGCCGGCGAAAAGGATGGCAAAACCGGTGCGGGTGCCAAACAAAAAGGAAAAAACTGCGTCCATTGGGTGCCTTCTTGCGTAGTTGAGTTGGGTCGTAAACGCTCATAAGTATATACTTGCCCATACATGTACAAGGTTGCAACCTAAATGGAATGTATATCGCCGGAGGATCTAATGCTTGATATCAAGTTTGTTCGCGAGAATCCCGATGCCATCGATGTCGCCATGGCTAACCGCCAGACGTCTTGGGATCGCGAGAAGTTCTTTGAGCTCGACGACGAGCGCCGTGCCGTCATCACCGAGGTCGAGGAACTCCAGGCTACGCGCAATGCCGAGTCCAAGAAGATCGGCGCCCTGATGAAGGAGGGCAAGAAGGAGGAGGCCGAGGCCGCCAAGGAGGCCGTGCGCGCCGTCAACGAGAAGATTGACGGTCTGGCCGAGCGTCGTACTGCCCTCGAGCAGGAGCAGTACGACTTCATGGCTCACCTGCCCAACATTCCTTGCGAGGCCACGCCGTACGGCAAGGACGAGGACGAGAACATCGAGCGTCGCCGCTGGGGCACCCCGCGCGAGTTCGACTTCGACTTTAAGCCGCACTGGGATCTGGGCACCGACCTCGACATTCTTGACTTCGAGCGCGGCAACAAGCTCTCCGGCAGCCGTTTCACCGTTCTCGGTGGCGCCGGTGCCCGCCTGGAGCGTGCCCTCATCAACTTCTTCCTCGATACGCACACCAGCCGTGGCTTCAAGGAGTGGTGGCCGCCTATCGTCGTCAAGCGTCAGACCATGTTTGGCACGGGTCAGCTGCCCAAGTTCGAGGACGACGCCTATCACGTCTCGGGCGACAACTTCCTGATCCCCACCGCCGAGGTCGTGCTTACCAACTTGCACGCCGGCGAGGTCCTCGATGCCGACACTCTGCCGCGCCGCTACACCGCCTTCACCCCCTGCTTCCGCGAGGAGGCCGGTTCCGCCGGTCGCGACACCCGCGGCATCATCCGTCAGCACGAGTTCGACAAGGTCGAGATGGTCAAGTTCGCTAAGCCGGAGGAGTCTGACGAGGAGCTCGAGAGCATGACCGCCGAGGCCGAGTACCTGCTGCAGCAGCTGGGCCTTCCGTATCGCGTGATTAGCCTGTGCACCGGTGACTTGGGCTTCTCTGCCCGTCAGACCTACGACGTCGAGGTCTGGCTGCCGAGCTACAACGCCTACAAGGAGATTAGCTCCTGCTCCAACTGTGGTGACTTCCAGGCTCGCCGCGCCAACATCAAGTATCGCGACCCCGAGAACTTCAAGGGTTCGCGCTACTTGCACACTCTCAACGGTTCCGGCTTGCCGGCCGGCCGCACCATGGCCGCTATTCTGGAGAACTACCAGAACGCCGACGGCACCATCACGATCCCCGAGGTCTTGCGTCCTTACATGGGCGGCCTCGAGAAGATCGAGCCGGTCGCGTAACTTGGCTGCATAGGGGATATGCAAGGGCGCTCCTTCGGGGGCGCCCTATTTCGTGCGCAGGTTCATACCATGCCGTGCGGACAGCTCAATAGAAAACACACGAACAAGTGTTCTGTATACAGCCATCTACCTGCTATGTTTTTGCTAAATAAGAGCGAGAGAAAGGGGACGCGATGGAGCTGTTTGATGATCGGGTGGTTTTGTTTGAGAGCGACGAGGGCGGGGAGTACCTGCTTGTAACGTGTGAGCCGTCTGGCATGGGTGGCCTGGTGGTTCGGCAGACGAGCGAGGGTCCGTTGACCCAATGGTGCTTTGAGGAGTCGCCGCATGTGGTCGAGACGTTTGTGGCGCACGAGGGGCTTGTGGCGCTGGAGCACTTCTATGGAGTTGGGACTTCCAACCAGGTCGCGCGCATGCTGAGCATCTCGTTTGCCGATTATGACTGTGCTCAGCGGGTGAGATCGCTCCTGAGGGAACTTGATGCCAAGTTTGACGTGATCGAAAAGCCAATCGATCGTACGGGGAACGGCGGTATATGCGGAGCAGCATGACAAAACTGCGTTCCACAAAAAAGTTTGAGATTGTGCTTGACTCCAATAAGCTAAAGTGGTTTTATATGTCTTGCGCTGCGGCGTTACCTCAGCTGGATAGAGGGTCTGACTACGAATCAGAACGTCATAGGTTCGAATCCTATACGCCGCACCAATTGAAATCGAAAGCCTCCGGCAACGGGGGCTTTTCTTTTACGTCGGCACTGCATGGATTCGAACCTCGGTCGAGGCGCGGGCGTAAAGAAAACGCGGAGCGTTTTAGCCCGCGGGCGAGCACGCCGGCAGGCGGGCGAAGCCGGTGCGGATCCGCGCAGCGGATGCGCGGAATCCTATACGCCGCACCAATCGAAATCGAAAGCCTCCGGCAACGGGGGCTTTTCTTTTATGGCAACACCGCATGGATTCGAACCTCGGTCGAGGCGCGAGCATCTTAATCATTACTCCGTAAAATTTTTCCAAATTGTCGCTTGACCCATCGAGGGGTCACGTGCATAATAATCCGTGCGTTGCGGCGTTACCTCAGCTGGATAGAGGGTCTGACTACGAATCAGAACGTCATAGGTT
>NZ_JAESIQ010000006.1:0-15069 GCF_025289055.1 Collinsella aerofaciens | reverse complement strand
GAGGGTCTGACTACGAATCAGAACGTCATAGGTTCGAATCCTATACGCCGCACCATTTGAGATTAAAGCTCCCGGCAACGGGGGCTTTTCTTTTACGTAAACACTGCATGGATTCGAACCTCGGTCGAGGCGCGGGCGTGAAGAAAACGCGGAGCGTTTTAGCCCGCGGGCGAGCGCGCCGGCAGGCGGGCGAAGCCGGTGCGGATCCGCGCAGCGGATGCGCGGAATCCTATACGCCGCACCAATTGAACTTGAAGCCTCCGGCAACGGGGGCTTTTCTTTTACGTAAGCACCGCATGGATTCGAACCTCGGTCGAGGCGCGGGCGTAAAGCGGACTATTTCCTGTCGACTCGTGTAAGATTTCGAGTAGGTGTCGCGGCCCATCCGTGACCACTCCTTCTTCAAGCGACCGATCAGGGTGATACTTCGTGGCAGAGCGTCCGACATACAAGCTCAGGTTTCTCGATCCCAAGAAGCGCTTTCCGGCGATGCCCGAGCAGCCTGCGGGGCGCTCATATGGCGTGGTCTGGAAACTCTTTGGCGAGGACCCGCATGAATCATGCTATGTCGTCGAATTCGTCGGCAAAAGCCATGTGTCGCTTTTGGGCTACGTGAGCGTTTCGGGTGAGGTCTATAAGGTGGACCGTCCCGTTAACGAAGTATCGCTGCCCGACGATCCCGACATGCAGCTGATTCTTGACGAGTCCGATTCCAACATCGGTGAGATTGCAGTCAGGGGTACCGATGGGACGATGCGCTCCCGGGCGCGAGTCATCGGCTCTCCCGAAGGCCCCATGCGCGAGCAGTCCGACCACGAGACATGGAATTCGACCCGCGCCCTTCCTTACGGCGAGTTCATGGCCTCGATGTTCTTGCGCTACGTGATATTTGCCAACTCCGAAAGCGCTATTGCGAACACGGCGGGCGTCGACGGTCTCGATGCGGACATGCAAAACGTTGTCGACAAAATAAAGCTCGTAAAGTTGCCCGAGCCGGTCGAGGTGTTTTTGGGCTTTAACACGGCACCGCTACCTGACGCTATCGAGACGCTGCTCTACCGTGTCGACCATGCCGAGAATCCGAGCGGTATCGAGCGTTATGCGGCCGCCCTTATGAGCGAGGTCGACTTGCCCCGACTGCGCACCATCGCCGCCAAGTCCGAGATGAGCCTGGCTCGCATCGATCGCTCAAAGCTTTTCTATCTCAATTTTGATCGTAGCCTGCTGGACCAGGACGAGATTGACATGCTGCTTGCCATCGAGTGCCGTCTCAACCGCCTCTCTGGCATCCTCGAGCGCATCGGGGCCGGATTGGCCCCTGCGGCATCCTCGCCGAGCCTTGAGGGCTGCGCGCTCTTTGATGCGTGGCATATCGCCAAGACGACCAACGATGTTCCCCGACTGCTCGATACGGCCTCGAGCGATAACCCGTGGGGCAAACCGGGTACGGTGGCTTGCCAGCCGGGCGGTGAGTGGGATGTGCGTACCCGCTTCGCGCGTATTGTCGAGGCGCTTAACGTGGTCACACGGCTCGACTATACCTATCGGGCAAACGTTGCCGAGGGGATTATGCTCGTTCGGTTTGGGCGGTCTGTCGTTGATGCCATGCCGCAACGTGAATACGACGCTCAGGATGACGCCTGGCGCGAGCTGGACGAGGACATGCGCGCGATCTGGGCCGCGGAGCACGATGCGCGCGTGGCACTTACGCTTGCGGCAGCGTGTTTTGCCGCGGGCACCTGCATCACGCGCTGCTATGTGCAGATTGCTGCTCCCGACAGTGAGCAGGGCGAGCGCGTTGTCGCAACGTATTTCTTTGGGCGCGCGGCCTATCTGGCCGATTGCGTGCCTGTCGCCAAGGATCTTGAGAGCATGGACATGGACGATATGCCGTGCAAGCGTGTGCTTGAGGCGTATGAGTCAACCGCTCCGGAGACGATTGAGCCTGCGGAGGTTCATGCTCGTCCGCGTGATGACCATCGCACACTGCCGCCGGCGCTGCGCGATCTGCTGCTTGCCGATACGGCTGACGAGTTGGAGGTCATGGAAGAGGACGACGACCCATACGTGGCCCGTGTTGTTGAATTGCGCGAGCAGGCAAAAGTCGACCGTACAGGTGCTTTTGAAGGCTTTTCTCGTCTTGTCGAGGAGTTGGAGGCTAAGTGCGCCGTCGCCGAGCTTTTGGCGACAGGTCCGGTTCAAACGCAGTTTTGCGATAACCAGCTGGTGCGCATGGTGCTACCGGTGTTGGAAGAAGACCGCTCTGTGCGAATCCTTCGTGCGCCCGATGCACTGTACTTTGCCCAGCACGAGATCTGCAGCTTTTACGCCGAGCAAGAGGACTTTGAACGAGCACTGCCCGAGGTGCGCCATCTTTACGATCTGGCACGCTCGTCCATGCAATCGCACTTTGCGCTCATCAACGTGCTTGCGCGTCTGGAGCGCTTTGACGAGATTATCGAGGTGGCGCGCCACGGCCTACGTATTGCCAGCGATCGTTCTGCAATCGGCTACCTGTTCTATCGCTTGGCGTTTGCCTATTGGAATTGCGATCAGCTCGACCTAGCGCTGGCTTGTTACCGTCTGGTGCCGCGCGGCGAGGAATCGGGCAGTAGTGCGCTGGAAGAAATGCAGGGCCTTATGAATGAGATGGGCGTCAGCGAGCCTCCGACGTTCGAGGAGGCGGTCGAGACCATCCGCAAGGCTGGACTCGAGCTGCCGCCAGTGTCCGCCGTGACGAATCAGCTGGCAGATGCCGCTGTGCAACTGGTCGACAACGGCTTCTTTTTCCTGGCACGCGGTTGCATCTTCCAAATGTGGCGCACCATGGGCAACGACGAGCTCGGCTCCCTCAACCGCTCGCTGGGGTAGGCGAAGCCTCCAAGGAGGAAAGGATGCTAGGCAATTAGAAAATTTCCTCTTGCCCATCCTTGGCTGTTTGGTTACTATAGAACGGCTGTTACGGAGAGCTGACCGAGAGGCCGAAGGTGCTCGCCTGCTAAGCGAGTATGCCCCAAAAGGGCATCTGGGGTTCGAATCCCCAGCTCTCCGCCAGTTTAACTTTAAAGAAGGGTCCCATCGGGGGCCCTTTTTTATTATCGAGAAAGGGCGCTGGGGATTCGAACCCTCAAAAAAAGGAGGCATCCTTTCGGACACCTCCTTTCAGCGAGTGTATTGTTCTTCGATCTTACATCTCGGGCGCCTTGGCTACGGTCTCGCTCTCGGCTGTGAGCGGGCGGTTGTCGATGCGGCGGCCCAGGCGGTCGAGCTTCACAAGGAGCCATTCAATGGGATTCGGCCCTGCACCTTCCTCGTCGGCAACCAAATCCACGACGGCAATCTTGGTGCCGTCCTGCTTGAGCGTAACGCTGCCCACCTTGTCGCCCACATGCACCGTGCCCGAAAGATCGTCGTAGCTAACCTTTTCGGTCACCTCGCCGGCAAGGGAAAACACGGTCGCTTGCACCGTGGGGTCGGCGAGCGTGGCGTCGATCGTCTTATCCGTCCAGTCGGTTTGACCGATGCGCGCCATAAGCGGGTTGCCGTTGGCGGTCTTTTCCTGCGTGTTGGCGATCGCGACCGTCACCTTATGACCGTAGTACCAATTGGCAAGGGTTGCGGTATCGGTAAAGCGCTGATCGGTGGTGGTGGAGTTCAAAATAACGGTGTAGATCTCGTCGCCGTCGCGGTTGTAGGCGCTCGTAAAGCAATAGCCCGCGTCGTCGGTGGTGCCGGTCTTGCCGCCGATGTTGCCATCTTGGCCCAGCAAATAGTTATGCGTGTCCATGGAATGCGAATGGTCGGCGCCGTCGGCGCCCGTGACCTCGATCCAGGAATCCTCGCTCGCTACGACCTCGCGGATCGTGTCGTTTTTCATGGCCTCCTGCATCATCAGCGCTACGTCGTGTGCGGTTGAGTGCATATCGCCAGCCCACTCATCAAAGTCCAGACCGTGTGGGTTCTCAAAGACCGTGCCGGTGCAGCCGAGCTTCTTAGCGCGCTCGTTCATGGCCTTCACAAATGTGGCCTCGGCGTCTTTGGTCTTAGGGTCGATCTTCTTGCCCACATATTCGGCGAGCACGATGGCGGCGTCGTTGCCCGAGGGAATCATCAGGCCGCGCAGCGCCTGCTCCACGGTAAGCTCGTCGCCTTCGAGCAAGCCGGCGGTCGAATTGCCCACGGTGGCTGCGGCGTTGCTCACCGTGACCTTCTCGTCCATCTTGCAATTCTCGACGGTTAGGATTGCGGTCATGACCTTGGTGATCGAGGCAATCTTGACCTGCTCATCGGCGTCGCGGGCATAGTAGACGGTGCCGTCTTTGCCCATGACGAGGGCATTGGTCGCATCGATATCGGGCAGGTTTTCGGCCGTGATGCCGCGCGCATCGGCGGTTTTGCCGCAAACATTGTCGGTCGTGAGCACTTGGGCGCCGGCGACGGTGGGCACGCCGGCGGCAAGGGCGATAGCGCAGACAAAGCCGGCGGCAAGCTGGGCTGAGCGCTTTGCAAAAGAGGTGAGGGACTTCACGGATTTCGCTTTCGACGGGATGGTCACTTCTGGAACTAGAGTATATCGTTTGCCGGCATCGGCGATCATCGCGTGCGTGCGTGGCCCACATCCGCGCCCGAACGGGCACAAGGGTGCTTAAGGCCGACTTAATCACCCACGCTTGTTGTGTGTGACGGGCGCCCCCTCGGGCATAATGGAGCGCGAGAGGAGCACGCATGAACGAGCGCATTTTGGTAGTTGATGACGAAAAGGCCATCGCCGACTTGGTTGGTATCTACCTTACAAAAGAGGGCTTTGATGTCCAGATTGCCTATAGCGGGGCCGATGCTGCCAAGGCAATCTTGGAGCAGGAGTTCGATCTGGCGCTGCTGGATGTCATGCTGCCCGATATCGATGGCTTTGAGCTGCTGCGTACGATCCGTTCCAGCCATACCTATCCCGTGATCATGCTGACGGCGCGCGATGCCCAGCAAGACAAGATCGAGGGCCTTTCGCTTGGCGCGGACGATTACGTGGTTAAGCCGTTTCGTCCTCTGGAGCTCATCGCGCGCGTGCATGCTCAGCTTCGCCGCTACACCAGCTACGGTAGCCGCGCACAGGCGGCCGAGTCGCCGACCCTCCAGCTCGACGGCTTGGAGATCAACCGCGATGCTCGTTCCGTAACGGTGGACGGTGCACCGGTACGCCTCACACCCACCGAGTATTCAATCTTGCTGTATCTGGTCGAGCATCGCGGCAGCGTGGTGGGCGTGGAGGACCTGTTCCGCGCGGTATGGAACGAGGACTTTATGCCCGGCTCCAACAATACGGTGATGGTGCACATTCGCCACTTGCGCGAAAAGATCGGCGACGACGCACAAAAGCCGCGCTTTATCAAAAACGTCTGGGGCGTCGGCTACATCATCGAATAACGCTTTTCGCTTGTGAGGATCTTGATATGACAAAAGACGATAGGCAGGCATTCGAGGTACCCGATCGGCTCTTTGATTACGTGAGGTCGGTCGTCGACAACCGTGCGCTTGCAACGGTGCTGCTCTTTTTGCTGAGCCTGCTGCTGATTGGCATCGACAACATCGTCGGAATCTTGGCGGTGCTGCTTGTCGGCTTTTTGCTGATCGATCGATTTGAGATCGTGCGCCGCTGCATGGTGATTGGCGGCGCCGCGTGGGCCATGACGTTGGCGATTGGCGCCATGGCGCTCGGCGGCATCGAAGGGCCGGTGCTGTTCGATGCCGGCTTTGTATTCAACATGCTTGGCTTTGTGCTGGCGCTTGCCGCGTGCGTGCTGTTCTTGTGTGGCCGCGCCCTGTACTACCAGGGCTACGAACAGGGCGAGCAGCATGCCGATTGTGTGCTGGCCGCTCGTATTCAAGATCGCCTGATCGATCACCCCGACACCTGGGACAACATCGACGGCGACTTCTTGGAGGTCGAGGGCGCCCTTAACCGCGTGCGTGACCGTGAGCGCAAGGTGCAGCAAGCTCTGCGTGACGAGTCGCATCGCAAGGACGATCTGGTCACGTACTTGGCACATGACCTACGCACCCCGCTTGCCAGTGTGGTGGGCTATCTTTCGCTGCTGCAAGAGGCTCCCGAGCTGCCGGTTGAGCAACGTGCGCACTTTACGGGCGTGGCGCTCGACAAGGCGCACCGGCTCGATACGCTCATCGAAGAGTTCTTCGATATCACGCGCTTTGACTTCCACGATATCGTGCTCACGCGCGGCTATGTTGATCTGGGGTTGCTGCTGGCTCAGGTGGCTGACGAGTTCTATCCCATCCTCAACGAGCAGCATAAGGAAGCCCAAGTTGATATCCACGAGGACCTGACGGTGCTCGTGGATGGCGACAAGATGGCTCGCGTGTTCAACAACATCATGAAAAACGCCGTCGCCTATAGCTATGAGGGCTCGACTATCACGATTGAGGCCGGGCGCCAAGACGATGGCGGCGTGCGCGTTCGCTTTATCAATCAGGGCGATCCTATCCCTGCGGCTAAGCTCAAGGTGATCTTTGAGAAGTTCTATCGCCTGGATGCGGCGCGTGCGACCAATCGCGGTGGTGCCGGTCTGGGCCTTGCTATTGCCAAGGAGATCATCGCGGCACACGGCGGTACCGTTGCATGTGAATCGACGCCCGAACACACGATATTCACCATCGAGCTGCCCGCCGCATAGCCAGCGTGCCCTTACAAACACTTGACAATGCGCTCACGTGCATATGAGCCGCGATTTCTACTATCGATACTGCTGAATTGATATCGATATGGAGGTATGCGGTATGACGGCTGCTGCGGCTATGGAGCCCACGGAGCTTGAGGAACTCATGGAGGCGCAGGCCGAGGCCGCGCATGAACGCGAAGTTGGGGATGCGACTCGTCCCACGGCGGAGGACCTTGCGGCCTCGCCGACGCGCATCGATGTTGAGGGCCTCGACCTGTTCTATGGCGACCATCATGCGCTCAAGGACGTGAACATCAAAATCCGCGACAAGCAGATCACCTCGTTCATCGGGCCTTCGGGCTGCGGAAAGTCCACGCTGCTGCGCTGCTTTAACCGCATGAACGATGGCATCAAGGATTGCCGTATCGAGGGCAAGATCGCGCTCGACGGCCAGGATATCCTGGGCGATTACGACATCTGCCGCCTGCGCCAGCGCGTGGGCATGGTCTTCCAGCGCCCCAATCCGTTTCCCATGAGCATCTACGACAACGTGGCCTATGGTCCGCGCGGCATGGGCGTGCGCGATCGCGCCGTACTTGATGAGCTGGTCGAGGACTCCTTGCGCCGCGCCGCACTGTGGGACGAGGTCAAGGACAAGCTCAAGGAGTCGGGCCTGGGTCTTTCGGGCGGCCAGCAGCAGCGCCTGTGTATCGCCCGTGCGCTGGCCGTGCAGCCCGACATCCTGCTGATGGATGAGCCCACGAGCGCCCTCGATCCCGTGTCGACGCTGGTGGTTGAGCAGCTGGCCTGCGAGCTCAAGGAAACGTGCACGCTGGTGGTCGTTACGCACAACATGCAGCAGGCTGCGCGCATCTCCGACTCGGTTGCGTTTTTCTTGCTGGGCGAGCTGGTGGAGCACGCGCCCACCGCGCAGCTCTTTAAGAATCCGACCGATCCGCGTACGGCGGATTATTTGACGGGCCGTTTTGGCTGATACCGTCTAGTACAGGCGCCTTTAGGGTTAAGATGCGGTCATACCGGCCGCAAAGGGGTTCAACATGATCTACTACGTCGAGGACGATGACAACATCAGGGATTTGACGGTCTATGCTCTGCGCAAGCAGGGGATCGAGGCCGAGGGCTTTTCGTGCGATGGCGAGTTTAAAGCTGCCGTGGCGCGACGGGTGCCCGATGCTGTGCTGCTCGACATCATGCTGCCCGACACCGATGGCCTGGCGATTATGCGTCGCCTGCGCGCCGACCGCCTGACGGCGACGGTGCCCATCATGATGCTTACCGCCAAGGACACCGAGCTCGACAAGGTCATGGCGCTCGACGGCGGTGCCGACGATTACCTGACCAAGCCGTTTTCGCTCATGGAGCTCGCGAGCCGCTGTCGTGCGCTGTTGCGTCGTGGCGGCATGGTCAAGCAGGCGAGCGATGTGCTGAGCGTGGGCGATATCGTGCTTTCGCCTAGCCACCGCGAGGTAACCGTTGCCGGCGAGCCGCTCAAACTCACCCTGCGCGAGTTCGACCTGCTTGAGTATCTCATGCGCAAGCCCGGCGTGGTCTTTACCCGCGAGTCGTTGCTGCAGAGCGTATGGGGCTGGGACTTCGACGGCGGTTCGCGCACTGTCGACGTTCACGTGCAGACGCTTCGTCAAAAACTGGGCGAGCATGCCAGCGCCATCGAGACCGTGCGCGGCGTGGGCTACCGCCTGGCCGAGCCTTCGGCCGGTGATGGTGCCGAAGGTGACGATGCCGCGGCCGCCGCATCAGAGGAGTAACCCGTGGTCTTTGCCCCCCAGGGAAAACGCACGTTGTCGCACCGCGTTTTTGCGACGATCTTTGTCTGCGCCATGGCGGTTATCGTGGCGTTTACGGTGCTGGGTGCGTTCTTTGTGCAAAACACCTTGGCGGATGCCACGAGTGCCAATCTGGCGCAGGAAACCGAGCTCATTGCTGCCGCCCTCGACGAGCAGCAGGAGCCCATCCCGTTCTTGCGTAGCCTCGATCGCGAGGACTTGCGCATCACGCTGATTAACAAGGATGGATCGGTTGCCTACGACAACGAGGCGTCGCCTGCCATGCTGCCCAACCATGGCGATCGCCCCGAGGTCGTCGAGGCCTTCGAGAGCGGCTCGGGCTCCGCGGAGCGCTCGAGCTCTACGCTCGATGAGATCATGCTGTACCGCGCCGTCCGGCTCGATAACGGTCAAGTTGTCCGCCTAGCGCAAGCTCAACCTGGCGTTGCGGCGATTTTGCTGTCGATGGTGGCGCCGATGCTGCTTATTGCGGCAGCAGGTGCGGTGCTCTCGTTTTTCCTGGCACGCCGTGAATCCCGTGCCATTATCGCGCCGCTGCAAGAGGTGGATCTGGACCACCCGCGCCGTAGCTATGAGCATGCCTATGCCGAGATGGTTCCCATGCTCGAGCGCATTGAGTCGCAGCGCCAAGAGCTCAAGCGCCAGATGGCGGTGCTGGCGGACAACGACCGTATGCGCCGCGAGTTCACGGCCAATATCACCCACGAACTCAAGACGCCGCTTACGGCGATTTCGGGCTATGCCGAGCTCATCGCGAACGGCATGGTCGAGGGCGAGGACGACCTGCGCAACTTTGGCGGTCGCATCTATCGCGAGGCGGGCCGCTTGGCAGCGCTTGTCAACGACATCCTTACGCTGTCTAACTTGGACGAGGCCGAGCGTGCAACTGAGGGCGAGGCGGTGCCCATTGGGTCCACGGAGCCCATTGAGCTCTCTCGTGCCATCTTGACGGTGGAGCAGCGTCTTGAACAGGTCGCCCGTCAGGCGAATGTGACGATAAGTCATGAGACCAAGCCCGTGGTCATCGAAGGCGTGTCGCGCTTGATCGACGAGCTCATCTATAATCTGGCAAGCAACGCCATCCGCTACAACCGACCCGGCGGTACGGTTACGCTGCAGTGCGGTACCGACGACGAGGGCCATCCGTTTCTCGCGGTCGCCGACACGGGAATCGGCATCGCACCCGAAGAGCAGGGCAAGGTGTTTGAGCGGTTCTATCGCGTGGACAAGAGTAGGTCCAAGGCACGTGGCGGAACTGGCTTGGGGCTTGCCATTGTCAAGCATGCCGCCCTGTATCATCACGCAACGCTCGATCTGTCGAGCGAATTGGGCGTGGGAACCACCATCACGGTGACGTTTCCCGTGCAGCAGGACGAGCCGTTTGCGTAGCGGCAACGATATGGATATTGACGTGAACGCCGCACCTGTCTTTCGGGTGCGGCGTTGTTGTGCAATTTTACGGACGCTTCCGGCATTTTTACCGTAGAGGCTGTTTCTTATGTATAGAGTTTGGTCTCGGTAAAAAGATGCGATAACATACGGACAGTTTTGTCAATACGAACTGGGGAACTGAAAGGCAAGCTGCATGACCCTTCTCGAATTGTTCCAGCTGCTGAAAAAGCACCTTAAGCTGGTCATCACCCTTCCGGTGGTTTGCGCGATCGCCATGGGCATCGTGTCCTTCGCTGCGATGGATAACACCTACACCGCCACGACGAGCATGTACATTCTCGCCAAGACCGACGATAGCGGTCAGATGAGCTACAACGACCTCTCGGCGAGCCAGATGCTCTCCAACGATATCGCCACGCTGCTCGATAGCGATAGCGTTAAGAGCGGTGCTGCCAACGAGCTGGGCCTTTCCGATTTGGATGACTACAAGGTCTCTGTTTCCTCCGAGACGACCACGCGCGTTATTACGCTTTCGGTCACCGGCACCGATGCCAAGGAGACGGCTGAGGTCGCTAAGGCCATGGCCAGCTCGGTGAGTACGGTTGCCCAGAACGTCGGCGCTGCCCAGAGCATCAACGTTATCGACGAGGCCAAGACCCCCGAGGTCCCCAGCGGTCCCAAGCGCATGCTGTACGTTGCCGTCGCGTTCCTCGCGGGCATCTTTATCGCAGTTGCCTATGTCGTCTTGGCAGACATGCTCAACACCCGCATCCGCGGTGCCGAAGAGGCAGAAGAGCTCCTGGGTATTCCCGTTGTTGGCCGAATTCCGGCTATGAAAGGTGGTAAATAGGCATGGCTAAGGCAAAGAACACCGATAAGCTCGTTGTACAGAATGCCGCCAAGACCCTTCTGGCCAACATCCGCTTTGCGAGCGTGGACGACCCCATTCGCACCATCACCGTTACCTCCTCGATTCCCAACGAGGGTAAGTCTACGGTTTCCATCAACCTTGCCCAGGCTATCGCCACCAGCGGCAAGAGCGTCCTGCTGGTCGAGGCTGATATGCGTCGCAGGTCCCTTTCCGATATGCTCGGCGTTCGTTCGCGCGGCGGACTCTATGCGGTTCTTTCCGAGCAGATTTCCATTGACCAGGCAATTGTCGAGACGGGTCAGAAGAACTTCTACTTCCTTGATGCCGAGCCGCATATTCCCAATCCTGCCGACATCATCGTCTCTCACCGCTTTGCCAAGCTGGTAAAGGCACTGTCTGCTAAGTTCCAGTACGTCATCTTCGACGCTCCCCCGGTCGGCACCTTCATCGATGCTGCCGAGATTGCCAGCCTGACCGACGGCACGCTGTTCGTGGTGCGCGAGGACTTCACCAAGCGCGAGGAGGCGCTCAACGCCATCGGTCAGCTTAAGAAGTCCGAGAAGGTCAAGCTCATCGGTACCGTTATGAACTACTGCGAGACCGAGACCAGCGAGTACTACTACTCCTACTACACCAAGGACGGTAAGAAGGTTAAGAAGGGCTCCGACGATCAGGGGACTTCCAAAAAGGGCATCTTCACCAACCGAGCAAACGTTTAGTTGATTAAGGCTGACCTATGCGTGACATTCATTGCCATATCTTGCCGGGTGTAGACGACGGCGCCGCCGATCTCGATGAGAGCTTGGCGATGCTCGAGGCTGCCAAGCGGGCCGGTGTAACCAGAATCGTTTGCACTCCTCACTGCCGTGATCCCTATTTTGATTACGACAAGATGTGGGATGCCTTTGAGCTGCTGCGTGATAACGCTGACGGTTTTCCGCTCCAGATGGGCTTCGAGGTCAACCATCGAAAGCTCGTTGAGCTTGGTATCGATGCCGCGGAGCACTTGCATTTCGATGGGACCAACGAGTTTCTGCTCGAACTTTCGACGCATGCCGATGCGTATGCGTTTAGAGAGTACGAGAACACGATTTACGATTTGCAGTGCCGTGGCTACCAGGTGATCATCGCTCATCCTGAGCGCTATCGTGCGGTTCAAAAGGATGTAAGCGTGGCGGAGCGTCTGGTCGATATGGGCTGCAAGCTGCAGGCTTCGGCGGACTTTATTGCCGGCGGTCGCTTTGGTCGCGAGAAAAAGCCGGCACAGCGCCTGTTCGATCAGAACCTGTACAGCTTCATCGCGAGCGATGCCCATAACGTGGGTCATTACGACTGCCTGGCGAAGGCTCGCGCGAAGTTTAGCGTACGCGGAGCTCATTTTCGCTAAAATCTGTCCCTAACGTTCGCATTGAATGAAAGGGCAGCCATGGATATCCAACTTAAGACGGGATGCTTTGATGACGCGGCGTTGGTGCGCCGCGTCGTTTTTATGGACGAGCAGGGCTACGAGAATGAGTTCGACGCTATCGACGAGGATCCAAACTGCATTCATGTGACGCTCTATGTAGACGGCGAGCTTGCCGGTTGCTCGCGCGTGTTTCCCGAAGAGCTTGAGCGCGTGGCTGACGCAGAGGCCCCGGTGTTGCCGGCATGCGACATGGACGAAGGCGTTGCGGCGGGGGAGACCTACATTATGGGGCGCGTCGCCGTGCTGCCGGCTATGCGTCGTCGCGGACTGGCGAGTGCGATCGTGGAGACCAGTGCTTCGTGTGCACGCGATGCCGGCGCTAAGCTTATTAAGCTGCATGCGCAGGAATACGTGTTGCCGCTCTATGCAAAGGCGGGCTACACGCAAATTGCCCCGGTAGATTACGAAGACGAGGGCCAGCCCCATGTCTGGATGGCCAAGCGCGTAGATGGCAGATAGGGACGTTTCTTTTCTGCCGGCAGCTGGGGACACTCCTTGGCAATTGACGCATTGGAGCGCTCGGACATACAGTTTTTCGATTCCGTATGTATATATGCGCGCTATTGGGTTATAAAATCTAAGTCTGAATATAGCAGGTCTGCGATGCGGCTCGGGCAACCGGGCCGTTTTTGCGGACGGGGGTAGCGCGAAAGGACTGCACATGCGTCAATTTAAGACCGAGAGCAAAAAACTGCTCGACCTCATGATCAACTCCATCTACACCAATAAGGAAATCTTCCTGCGCGAGCTTATCTCTAACGCGAGCGACGCCGTCGACAAGCTCAACTTTAAGAGCCTGCAGGATCCGAGCGTCAAGATCAACCAGGGCGATCTGGCCATTCGCGTCTCCTTTGATAAAGACGCCCGCACCATTACCATCTCGGATAACGGCATTGGCATGACCGCCGAGGAGCTCGAGCGCAATCTGGGCACCATCGCCCATTCCGGCTCCGAGGAGTTTAAGACCGAGAACGCCGAGCAGCAGGGCTCCGATGTCGACATCATCGGCCAGTTTGGCGTGGGCTTCTACTCTGCCTTTATGGTTGCCAGCCATGTGAAGGTCGTCAGCCGCGCCTATGGCGAGGATGTCGCCCATGTGTGGGAATCCGACGGTCTTGAGGGCTACACCATCGAGGACGGTGAGCGCGCCGAGCACGGTACCGATGTCATCCTGACGCTGCGCGAGAACGAGAAGCTCGATGCCGACGGCGAGGCCGAGACCTACGATCGCTTCCTGACCGAGTGGGGTCTCAAGAGCCTGATTCAGCAGTACAGCAACTATGTGCGCTACCCGATTCAGATGATGGTGTCCAAGAGCCGCCAGAAACCCAAGCCCGAGGACGCCGGCGACGATTACAAGCCCGAGTACGAGGACTACCAGGAGCTCGAGACCGTCAATTCCATGACACCGATCTGGAAGAAGCGCAGCTCCGATGTCGAGCAGAAGGACTACGACGAGTTCTACAAGTCCACGTTCCACGACTTTGACGATCCTGCGCGCACCATCAGCTTCCATGCCGAGGGCACGCTCGAGTACGATGCCCTGCTGTTTGTGCCGGGCCGCGCGCCGTTCGATCTGTACAGCAAGGATTACGAGAAGGGTCTGGCACTCTACAGCTCCAACGTCCTGATCATGGAGAAGTGCGACGACCTGCTGCCCGACTACTACAACTTTGTCCGCGGCGTCGTGGATTCCGCCGATGTGTCGCTCAACATCTCGCGTGAGACGCTGCAGCAGAACCGTCAGCTCAAGGCCATCGCCAAGCGTGTGGAAAAGAAGATCACCGCCGACCTTGAGGATATGCGTGACAACGACCGCGAGGCCTACGAGAAGTTCTTTGAGAACTTTGGCCGCGGTCTTAAGTACGGCATCTACTCGAGCTATGGCATGAAGGCCGATGAGCTCGCCGATCTGTTGCTGTTCTGGTCTGCCAAGGAACAGAAGATGATTACCCTGGCCGAGTATGCCAAGGGCATGCCCGAGGATCAGAAGGCCATCTACTACGCCGCCGGCGACTCGCGTGAGCGCTTGGCCAAGATGCCCGTGGTAAAGGGCGTGCTCGACCGCGGCTATGACGTGCTGCTGCTGACGCAGGACGTGGATGAGTTCACCTTCCAGGCTATGCGTGAGTACGTTGCCGCCGATATGCCCAAGATCTACGAGGACGATGCCGCCCGCGAGGCTGCCGAGAAGGCCGTGGCCGATGGTGCCGAGCCCGAGGTTGAGGATCGTCACCTGGAGCTCAAGAACGTCGCAACCGGTGATCTTGACCTGGCGACCGAGGACGAGAAAAAGGAGGCCGAGGACGCCACCAAGGAGAACGAGGACCTCTTTAACGCCATGAAGGAGGCACTCGGCGACAAGGTCGAGAAGGTTGCCGTCTCTGCGCGCCTGACCGATGCTCCCGCGTGCATCACCACCGAGGGCCCGCTTTCGCTCGAGATGGAGAAGGTGCTCCAGAAGGGTCCCGAGGGCGCGCCCGACGGTATGCCCAAGAGCCAGCGCGTGCTCGAGCTCAACGCCAAGCACCCGGTCTTTTCCAAGCTCGTCGCCGCTCAGAAGGCGGGCGACGCCGACAAGATCAAGCAGTACTCCGGTTTGCTCTATGACCAGGCCCTGCTGGTCGAGGGCATTCTGCCCGAGGACCCCGTTGCCTTCGCAGCAGCTGTTTGCAACTTGATGTAGTTAGGTATTTACGCGGTTTTACCAAACCGCGTAACGGCTCGACGCTGCCCTCAGGTCCGCCGTTCTAACGAACGGCGGACCAGTCGACGCTGCGCGGGCGCCAGAGCGACAACTTGTCATTCAAAGAGGACGGCATGACCAGAAGGTCTATGCCG
>NZ_JAESIQ010000057.1:0-515 GCF_025289055.1 Collinsella aerofaciens | reverse complement strand
GGGGGCTATGTCTATTCGCCGGCCTCCCGGCACATCGTGCCGAGGGCCCACAGCCATCTCACGAGCTCGGCGGCGGTGGCGGCGTTCGCCTTCGCCTGGGGCATGCCCCTCTCGAGCATCTCCTCGCGTCGCCGGAGCAGGCGCTCGGACCCCTTCCTCCCGTGCATCCTTATCTCGAGGGGGACGCCGGAGCCCTTGGGCATCAGCTTCGGCTGGTGGCCGGCCTGGGCGTAGCACCAGGACCCCTCGACCGCCAGCTTCCTGACGAGCGCGTTGCCGGCCCCGCTGATCCCGCCGAGGCGCACGGAGTCCGCGCTCGACCTCTGCTTCGGGGCGAGGCCGAAGTAGGACGTCACCTGCCTGCCGGAGCGGAACCTCGAGAAGTCGCCGACCTCGGACGCGAAGGCGGCGGCGAGCGCGAAGCCGCACCCCTTGATCGACTGGAGCGCCTCGACCTCCGCCGAGAGGGGGCCCGCCGCGACGGCGGCCCTGTACTCGGCGAGGAGGGCCTCCCT
>NZ_JAESIQ010000056.1:0-565 GCF_025289055.1 Collinsella aerofaciens | reverse complement strand
CCAGACCGGAGGGGCCCCGTGGGCGGGAATCGCGCACTCCATATTTTGTTCACAATTGAATTTAGTGGGCTCCGAGTTGCTCAGAGTCACACATATGGTCATAAACCTTGGACAGACCGTATGACCTCGGGAATCTTGCTGTCCACTGTAGACATAGCATCTTTATACCCTCGTCGGCCTCCGCTAGTTAGCCCGTCATAAATTAAAGGACAACGTTAACAAGCCTATAAAACGCCTGCAGGGGCTCTATCACTAATTAGATAGAGCCCCCGCAGACGGAGTGTATTTGATTGAAAAAATGCCCCTGAATTGATTTACTGGAAATAAAGAGCAAAAGATCCGTCCGGATATAAGTGGCGACAGAACCCTGTAGCTGACTGAGCGCCACCAGAAAGCGACATAAGCACAAAGATCGGCTCTACCTCACCGCGGACGACAAAGATGCCCTCGGCTAAAGCCAATCCGGACACCCCTAAAACAGATAGGGCAAATGTCAGCTTATATAACGCAAAAAAGGGGGAGGCCGCGAGGCCTCCCCCTTCTCAGTTCAAGCGCACGGCTCGGT
>NZ_JAESIQ010000005.1:0-90273 GCF_025289055.1 Collinsella aerofaciens | reverse complement strand
AGGACGGCGCGAGGCGCGCCTTCGGCGCCGTGCTCACCGACAACGGGAGCGAGTTCGCCGACGAGGGCGCCATCGCGGCGCTGCTCGGCGAGCGGGACGGCGAGACCAGGCTCTTCTACTGCGACCCCCGGCAGAGCCAGCAGAAGGGCGCGTGCGAGAAGAACCACGTGGAGATCAGGAAGCTGCTGCCCAAGGGCGCCGGGGCCAGGTTCGACCGGCTGACGGCGGCGGACTGCGCGCTGCTCATGTCGCAGGTGAACTCCGAGCCGAGGGGGGCGCTCGGGTTCCTGACGCCGGCGCGCGTGCTGCGGATGGCCCTCGGGGAGGACGCCTCCGCCCTCATGGACGCGTTCGGGGTGGAGGAGCTGGCGCCCGGCGGGCTCGACCTCACGCCCGGCTGCATCGACAGGGCCAGGGCCGCGAGGGGCGAGGGGCCGCTGGCGGGATAGCCGGCGCGCCGGGACATGGGCCGGAGGGCCCGTTGCGCTGAGTCCGGAACGGCTGCGCGGCGGGCTGGCGGAGCATGCGGCGGCGGCATGGGGGCACCGGACTCCACAGCCCCTCCACCTGCGGAAACGAAGTGATGGCCAGGTGCCGGGAGCTATTTCCGCGTTGCGCTAGCTGCGGAAACGCGGGGTACGTTCAGGCTGTTGCGTTGAGATTGAAAATCAACCCAGGCATACCAAACGCTGACGCATCCGTGACATAGCCATTGGGGACGCTCTTAAACGACTACCCAATGACTACTCTGTGGTGTCGTCGTCCTCGGCAAGCTGGGGGAACACGGCGTCCTTGGGCATGGTGGCCTTCGTCAGCGAGGTGAGCTTTTTGCTCAACGACGTGTCCGTCTTGACCAGGTCGCTGAGCGTCACGATCTTGTAGCCGTCGGCAATGAGGCCGTCGATAATCTGCGGCAGCGCCTCGAGTGTCTGCTCGGCGCATTCGTCTCTATCGGTGAGCAGCACGATATTGCCCGGCGTCACCGAATCGAGCACCGTCGAGACCTGCTCGTCGGCACCGTTGAGCAGCCAGTCGCCCGAGTCAATATTCCACGAGACCACGGCGGAGACCAGGTCCATCGCATCAATCCAGTTTTGTTCGTCAAAGGCAGCGTAGGGAGCACGCAGCAGCATCGTCTTCACGCCGGTCGCCGACTTAATCGCATCGGTGCCTTTCGTGATCTGTTCGCGTACCGCCTCACGGTCCTGACCCTTGAGCGAATCGTCGCTGTAGCTGTTGGATCCGATCTCGCACCCGGCGTCGACAATCGCCTTGGCCGTGGCAGGCGAGGCCTCGGCCGCATCGCCCGAAAGGAAGAACGTCGCGGTGACGCCCTTTTCCTTGAGCACCTGCAAGATCTGTTTGGTGGCGCCGCTCGGACCCTCGTCAAACGTCAGTGCCACGTACTTTTTGTTGCCCTTGGGCGCCACGCTGGCGCACGTAACAACGCAATCGGTGGCGGGCACAACCTCGCCGCGGTCTTGCGTCTTGCCTGACTGCTCACCAACCCACACCTCGGATCGGCCCTGGACACCCCATGTCTGCACATACTCGATAGCGCCCGTGCCCTCGACCTTGAGCTTGGGCTCGATAACCGTAGCCTGAACCTCGTGCTTCTCGTAAGTGTTACGGCCATCCTTGACCGTCACCTTCTCGCCGCCCTCGAGTTCGCGGCTATCCCATTTGCCCTGCTTCACGCGCTTGCCGTCGACCTTCACCGACAGCTTTTCGCCCCCATGGCGCTTGAGCACGCTGTCATCGACGGCCAGCAGGTCTCCTGCGTCGTAGGTGTCAGTCAACCCCTGGTCGTCGATGAGGTTTTGTAGCGTAGAGCCGACGCGCACTGCGGTCTTCTGGCCGTTGAGCTCCACGTCCACGCTGCGGTTGACGTAGCCCACGACGGCAGCGATAAACAGCACGAGTGCGCAACCCACGGCGATGAGCGCATAGGGCAGGCGAGACGAACGACGGGGTGTGCGGCTGTTGCCGATGCGAGCGCTGCGGTCGCTAAAGCCGCGGCTATGGTTGAGGTACATCGCGCCGGGCTTACGGTGACGCTTGCGCTGACCGCTGGGCAGCTGCCCCAGGTCGCGGCGCGCCGTCGGACGCGCACCCGAACGCCCGTTTAAGTTGGATCCGTTTTGGCGCATGTGCCCTCCCCCATAAACACAGCAAGCCGGAGCAACAGGTCTCCGGCTTGCCTCCCATCATTTGGTACGTCGCTATTTTGTAGCTTTTGACGAGCCTCCGCTCGCCTTTTGGTATTCATCCTTAAAGGCCTTGAACATGCCGCGCGTCTTGCCAAGCTGCTTGCCCAGTGCGCGACTGCCCTTGTCCACGGCAACCGATCCCTTGTCGTCGAGCACCTTGGCGCCCTTTTTGACCTTGTCGCCCACCACGACGCTGGCCTCGGCGGCCTTGGCAGCCGCACCGCCCGAATACCCGAGCGACTTGACCTCGTCCGAGACGACCATCGCGCCGTTCTCGTAGCCGCGCAGCATCGTCGGCGGCACCTGCGTGTCACCGACCAAAACACTCGAAGCAGCACCGGCGGTCACATAGAATGCCTGCACGATGCCCGAGCGTGGCTTGAACTCAACGTCCGAGCAATAGCCCACGACGTCGCCCGATTCCGTGCGCACGTCCATACCGACCCAGATGATGCAATCGTCCAGGTTGATGTCGAGGCGCTTGGCGGCGGCGGCATCGTACGTGTCCTTGACGTCATCGACCGCAATGGCGCCCTCGTAGACACCAATGGCGTCGAGCGCTACGAATCGGTCGGGACGCTCGATCATGCCTGCGATATCGGACTGGCGGACCATAAAGCCGACCACGCGCGTACCGCCCGGGGTAAAGACCGGAAAGTGAATCTTTCCGAGCTTTTTAGGGCTGCGCGGCGTGCCGTCCTTTTTGGTGCGCTTGTCCTCGGTAGGCTTGCGATAGATCTTGGCGCCGACAAAATCCCCGGCGCGCATTATGCCTCGGTCGAGGGCTCCGCAGCCTCGGTATCAGCCTCGACGGCGTTCTCGACCACGACGTCGGCGGCAGGCGTCACGTTGCCGCCCGAAATGGCGTCGTTGAGCTGCTCGCGCAGCTGGTCCATGCGCTCGCGGGCCAGGTCGACCTTGGCGCGCAGGTCGTCGGTCTTGGCGTCGACCATCGGGCCAAAGTCATTCACCGCAGCACGGGCCTCCTCGGCGCTGTGCTCGTAGGTGTCGCGCATATTGTCCCAGGCGTCGTTGGCGATATCGGCAGCCATGGCGCGGGTCTCGGCGCCCGAGCGCGGGGCCAGAGCAACGCCGACAATAGCGCCGGCAGCGGCACCAAAAAGTGCGCCGGAGACAAAGCTGAAAGTCTTACCCATGATCATTCCTCTCCTGCGGGCACGTCGGTGCCCACCGTTTGAATGCTGTCCATTATACCCGCAGCGCATCACTTGCCGCTCCGCTCATCTGCGTACGGCAAAGGCGCAGGTACGTGATGGTGATAAACGCGTAGGCCTACTCCTGGGGCATAGCCGGCATGGCCACCGTGGCACCCGGGTCCTCGCCGGCGCCGTCCACGAGCGGCAGGCCGCCCTCATGCGCAGGTCCTGCCGGAACCGTCGCCGCACCGCCAAAGACGGCAGCGGAGGCCTCGTGGTTCTCGGCAACCGCACCCTCGGTATCAATCGCCACCTGGGGCTCGTCGTCAAAGTTGGGGACGCCTTGGGGCTCGGTGGGAACGGGCTCGGCGGTCGCATCGGCAACGGGCTCGGCGTCGACCGGCACATCGCCCTCGTCAGCGCCCTCGTCAGCGCCCTCGTCCTCGGCAGCATCTTCGCCGTTCGCAGCGGCGACGGCCTCGTGAGGATCCTTGCCCTCGGCCTCGGCGCGCATGCCCAGCACCAGGTTGCGCAGGCCCGCGACCGTGCCCTCCACGTCGGGGGCAGGCTGGTCGGCGTGCAGGTACGCCCAGTCCATCATAAAGGTGGCCGAAGACAGCGCACCGATGGCCAGCGCGTCGTCGGGACACGAAAGCTCAACCTCAAAAACGCGCTCGTCGTGCTCGCTTACGCGCGTGCGGCCGCACGAGATGCTACCGGCAAGACCGGTCTCGTTCATGAGCTCGACCGTCACGTGCTCCAGCAGGTGGCAGAGCTCGGTCTGGCCCATACAGTCCTGGAACTCGCGACCCGAATCGCCCAGGCACAGATGCTTGGCAATCGCGGGCACCAGGTAGTACACGCGCGCCGTGGCCTCGATATCCTCCGAGGTCATGAGCGGCATGCCGGGGTTCACCAGCACGTGCGCGCAGATCTTGTCCTCGCTGACGGTGACCTTAAGGATGTTGAACAGGCCTGCCATAACTCTCCCCTACTCTTCCTTGTCCTACTCGTCGCCGTCGTGCGGATTCGCAGAGCCCGCACCCGGCGTCGTCGGCTCGTCTACCGAAGACTCGGAATCTTTCTTATCGGTTTCGGCCGGAGCGATCACGCGAATGAGCGAGATGCGCTGGCCACGCATCGACTGCACTTTAAACTTGTACCCCGCGACCTCAAACACCTCTCCGATGTCGGGCACCGAGTCGCAAAGCTCCAAAATCCAGCCGGCGATGGTCTCATAATCATCGCTTTCCTCGAGCGGCCAACCAAGCTCAATCGCGTCATCGCACGAAAAACGCCCATCAACGAGCCACTCGCGGCGCGAAAGGCGCGTGAGATACTTGTTGTCGGGGTCGAACTCGTCCTCGATCTCGCCGACGATCTCCTCGACAATGTCCTCGATGGTGATGATGCCGGCCGTGCCGCCGTACTCGTCCACGACCACCACGATCTGGTCGTGAGAGGTCTGCATCTCGGACAGCAGCGGCAGGATGTCCTTGGTGTCGGGCACAAAGGTGGCGTCGCGCAAAAAGCCGGCGATGGGCTGGTCGCCCTTGCCGTCGAGCGCGGGCTGAATCAGGTCCTTGATGTGCGCGATGCCGGCGACGTTGTCGGGATCCTCGTGATAGACGGGGATGCGGCTAAAGCCGGTCTGGCGCATGGTGGACAGCACGTCGGCGACCGTCTCGTCGTCCTCGCACATGGTGGTGTCCACGCGCGGCACCATGACCTCGCGGGCAACGGTGTCGCCCAGGTCGAAGATCTCGTGGATCATGCGCTTTTCCTCGTCGAGCAGGTCGTCCTGCTCCGAGACCATGTACTTGATCTCTTCTTCCGAGACGTTCTGGCGGTCGTCGGCACTCTTGATGCGCAGGATGCGGGCCAGGCCATCGGAGCAAGCACCGGTCAGCCACACGAGCGGACGGGCGATCTTTTGGAAAAACGACAACGGTCCCACGACCTGCTTGGACACGCCTTCGGCGTTGGCCAGGCCGATGCGCTTGGGCACAAGCTCGCCGATCACGATGGACACGAAGGCGACCGCGACGGTGATGATGACCGGCGCCAGGCCGCGCGCGATGGCGGAGAGCGGCGCGATGCCAAAGCTCATGAGCCACGTGGCGAGCGGGTCGGACAGACTCGTCGAGGCGACGGCGGACGAGGCGAAGCCCACGAGCGTAATGGCAACCTGGATGGTGGCGAGCAGCTGGTCGGAGTCGGCAGCCAGCTTAATGGCACGCTCGGCGCGCTTGTCGCCTTCCTCGGCCTCGTGCTCCAACACGGCGCGCTTGGCCGTGGTGAGCGCCATCTCGGACATAGAGAAGTAGCCGTTGATGAGGGTCAAAACGAGGGTGGTGATAAGGGAGATGGTTATGTCCATCGGGAGTTTCTCGAACCTCCAAGATTCGGGACGTCAGGTTAAAACGTTGATGGCGGATACGGCAATTGCACCGGCGCCCAAACGAGAACGCAGGCGCGCAGGCGTGGTCGCTAGATTACGAAGAGGATCACCGCCATGAACTGGAAGATGCTGCCGGCGAGCACCCACAGGTGAAACACGCTGTGCAGATAGCGCACGTTTTTGGCGATATAGAACGGCACGCCCGCGGTGTAGCACACGCCGCCGACGGCGAGCAGGGCAAGTGCCACGGGGTTGAGCAGCGCAACAAGTTCGGGCAGCTTAAAGACAACGAGCCAGCCCATCAGCAGGTAGACCAGGCCGCTTACCCAGTGCGGTTGACGCTCGCGTAGGAAGCACTCGAGAGCGATGCCGATAATGGCGATGGCCCATACGGCAAAGAACAGCGCAGGGCCGCCGTCGTTTGCGAGCGTGATAAGGCAAAACGGCGTATAGCTGCCCGCAATGAGCAGGTAGATGCAGCTGTGGTCGATGATGCGAAACACGTGCTTGGCGCGCGCGGGCTGAATCGCGTGGTAGAGCGTGGAGGCTAGGTATTCGAGGATAATGCTGACGCCATAGACAATCGCCGCGGCCATATGGGCCGGGCCTCCGCCGCGCAGGGCGGCGAATACGATCAGGAGCACCAGGCCCGCGATACCCAGCAGGCAGCCGACACCATGGGTGACGGAGTTCATGATCTCCTCGCCCACTGTGTAGTGTGGAACGGCCGCGGTCTTGGGTCGCGGCTTAGAACTGTCGCTCGAATCGGACATGCCGGTTACATCCTCCAACGTAAAGAGTTCTCAACACTATATCAAAGCGTCTAGGTACGTGCGAAATTTGCACCATACGTGACCCTTTGTTTACCCATTCTTTGCCTGTTGACGCATCAACGGCGAACGTCCATAATGCGCTTGCATTAAATGTTGATGTATTAACATCTTATAGGAGAATACCGCATGGCTCAAAACGCACGTTCCCATCGAAAGCTCAAGATAGCCGGCATCGTTGCACTGGTGGTTGTCGTTGCGCTGCTCGGATTTGCCGGCAACTTTCTGTTTGACTTCGCGCTGAATCCCCGCGCGCCATACACCATGAAGATGATGCAGGATAGCAAGAACGACAAAGAAGGTGAGCAGCCGGATGCCGAGGATACCGAGGCGCGGGCATGGTTTAAAGAGAACCGCAAGAGCAGCAACCTCACCGCGGACGACGGGACCGAGCTTGCCGCCTGGTATTTTGCTGCGTCGGAGAGCACGCACGACTACGCCGTCTGCCTGCATGGATATACCAACGAGCCCATCGGTATGGCCCGATACGCCAAACGCTTCCACGACCGTGGCATGAACGTACTCGCACCCGCCGCCCGCGCCCACGAGCGCTCCGGCGGCGACTATATCGGCATGGGCTGGCCCGAGCGCCTCGACATCGTCGCATGGATCGAGCGAATCGTTCAGGCTGACCCCAAGGCGCGCATCCTGGTCTTTGGCGAATCCATGGGCGCGGCGACCGCCATGAACGTCGCGGGGGAACCTCTGCCCGCAAACGTGAAATGCATTATCGAGGACTGCGGTTATACGAGTGTTTGGGACGAGTTTTCTCTGCAGCTCAAGGACGTGTTCGGCCTGCCCAGCTTTCCCTTGCTCGATGTAGCAAACTTGGTGTGCAACGTGCGCGCGGGCTACGACTTTCATAAGGCGAGCAGCGTGGAACAGCTCAAGCGCGCGACGGTTCCCATGCTGTTTATCCACGGTGACCAAGACACCTTTGTGCCGTACAGCATGCTCGACCAAAACTACGACGCGTGCGCCAGCAAGGTCAAGCAAAAGCTCACCGTCCATGGCGCCACCCACGCCAAGAGCGCGCAGGTCGACCCCGAACTCTACTGGAACACGGTCGACGACTTCCTCGACGAGTATTTTTAGGCAAATAGTACGGTTTACTGGCCTATCTGACCCCCTAGCACTTCCGAAAAGCCGCCCGTGGGCACTGTGCTCACGGGCGGCTTTTGCTAACAGTTGTGCTACAAAGGCGCTTGTTTTGTCTAATAGCTAGGTGCTACTTGACCTCGATGAGCTCGTACTTGCTCGTGCCCAGGCCGATCTTCTCGGCGTGCGCGATGCACACGCGCCAGTCGGTGTCGGGATGCGTGATGCAGAAGGGATCCTTGGCCTGCTCGCCCTCCAGATGCTCGTGGTTGTGCTCCATCTTGGCCGCGCTATCGGTGAGCTCGGTGTTGGGCAGCGGCTCAGACGCCATGACGGCGTCGGCGCAGGCCTGGTCGATGGCGACCGGGTCGAAGCTCGCGAACATGCCGATGTCGTTGACGATAGGCGTATCGTTTTCGGGATGGCAGTCGCAGTTGGGACTGATGTCCATGGCAAGCGAGATGTGGAAGCTCGGGCGGCCGTCGACGACGGCCTTCGTATACTCGGCGATCTTGCAGTTGAGCACGTCGGCCGCGGCCTCATAACCGGGCTTGATGCAGTCCTGGTTGCATGCCGCAATGCAGCGTCCGCAGCCCACGCAGCGATCGTGGTCGATGGCAGCCACGTGCACCGTGCGAGTAGCGCCGCTGGCAAGCTCGCGCTCGCGGGTGCCGTCGAACGAGATAGCGTTGTGCGCGCAGATCTTTTCGCAGGCATGGCAGCCAACGCAGTGCTCGGTCGCGACGTTCGGCTTGCCGGCGGCATGCTGCTCCATCTTGCCGGCACGGCTGCCGCCTCCCATGCCCAGGTTCTTCAT
The DNA here is from genome assembly GCF_025289055.1 of Collinsella aerofaciens. Taxonomy (GTDB): domain Bacteria; phylum Actinomycetota; class Coriobacteriia; order Coriobacteriales; family Coriobacteriaceae; genus Collinsella. The sequence continues at coordinate 81,760 of NZ_JAESIQ010000005.1, read as the reverse complement.
GGCGCCGCCAAAACCGGCCTGCTCATGGCCCTTAAAGTGGGTGAGGCTGATCACGATATCGGCATCCATGAGCGCCTGACCGATCTTGGCCTCGTGCACGTACTCGCCGCCCTCGACCGGGACGAGCGCCTCGTCGGTGCCCTTGAGGCCGTCGGCAATGATGATCTGGCAACCCGTAGCATACGGGGTAAAGCCGTTCTGGTAGGCGGTATCGATGTGCTCGAGCGCGTTTTTGCGGCTACCGACATAGAGCGTATTGCAGTCGGTGAGGAAGGGCTTGCCGCCCAACTCCTTCACGACGTCCGCGACGGCGCGGGCGTAGTTGGGGCGCAAAAAGCTCAGGTTGCCCAGCTCGCCAAAGTGAATCTTGATGGCGACGAACTTGTTCTCAAAGTCGATCTGCTCGATACCGGCGTGACGGATGAGGCGCTTGAGCTTGTCGAGCTGGCTCTCGCGAGCATGCGTGCGCAGGTTGGTGAAGTACACCTTAGCGGGTGCTGCGGGTGCAGTTGCGGTCATAGATCTATCCCCTCGGTCTATATGGCGTTACAGACATAAGAGGATGGTACCAGTTAAAGCAGAGGTAAAGTCAAGTACGGCACCTAGTCATTGGGGACGCTCTTAAATGACTACTCCTGCACTTTGAGGGCCTCGGCCAGGCTCACACGCTTGATGGAGCGCGTGTGCAGCAGTGCCACGACCAGGTAGGTCGCAAAGCCGATTCCTGCGCATGCAACCATGGACCAAGCGGGCGCATAGATTTCGATATTGCCGTTGTAGGCGAGCAGCATCGAGCGGAAGATGGCCGTGAGCGAGCCAATAATGACCGGCAGACTCAGCACGAGCGACGCCGCCACGCACAGCGTGATCGAGCGGATGTACAGATGCGAGATCTCGCTATCGCGATAGCCAAAGACTTTCATATAGCTAATCGAACGGGCGCTGTGGTCGATCACAGCCTTGGTCAGTAGATACATAAACAGCAGGAAGATAAACACCGCGAGGCCAACCATCATGCCGATCATTTTGCTCATCATGCCGATGAACTGGTCGCCCACGGTCCGCATGTCGTCGGGCGTGGTGTCGCCGGCAAAGTAACGAGCATCGAGGTCGAGCTTCTCGTTGCTCACATAGCCGTTAAAGTAGGCGGCGTCGTTGTCGAACAGCTCATTAAAGTCGTCGATACTCATATAGATATTCATGTCCGACTTGGAGCCCCAGGCACAGTCCTTGCCCGCGTACTCAAGGGAATAATGCTCGCCCTCGTACTTGTCGATGAGCGTGACCTTCTGGCCCTCGCTCCAGCCAAACTTGTCGAGCAGGCCGCCGCCAAAGACGACGCGCCCATCGCCAACGTTGAGGTCTTTCCAATAGCGCGAATCGGGCGAGATGCCGTAGACGGAAATCGTCTCCTCGCCATTACCATCGCCGCGGTCGTATTGCAGCTGGTAAACGGCATATTTCTCGGTCTGCGCAATCTTGTCTGCACCGTTATCGGTCGTGTTAACCGGGTGAATGTCGTCGTTGTCAGTGTCGATCTTAGAGGCCTTGTCGATCAGGTCGATAGCCTCGTCGCGGTCGCAGCCGAGGGCATCGGCAAGGTCATCGAGGCGCGCATAAAGCGCATCCTTCTTGTCCTGGACCTTGGCAAGCGCATCCTGCGCCGCAGTCAGGCTCTCGGCAGACGGAGATGCGGTCGCGGCATCGGCTGCCGCCTGCGCCGCATCGGCCGCGTCGTCAAGCTCGTCATCGGCATCCTGAGCGGCGGAAAGCAGCACGCCGTCAACCGACTGCAAGCGCTCGAGTGCCGACCACTGCTCGCGCTCCTCGGCAGTACCCTCGAGCTCCAGCGGCGCCTTGAGCGTGTACTGGTGCTCGGCGACCAGGCTTGTCTCGAGGTTGTCCGCGTAGTGCGTCATCGTGGGCAGAATCGCCAGGCCAAAGAGCAGTAGCAGCGAGGCAAACGCAATGCCCACGAAAAGCGTGGCGAAGTTGCCCAGATTACGCAGGAAGATGCGCAGGCGGAAGCGCGAGACAAAGCCCATGCGCTCCGGCAGCTGCAGGCCGCGCTTGGTGCCCGACTTGCCGCCCGCCTCGTGACGGAGGAACTGCAACGGCGTCTTGCCCATTTTGCGGAGCAGGCCCACCAGCGTAATGAGGATGAGCGCGGCGGCGGGAACCACGGCGCACTTCACAAAGATCTCCCAGCTCCAGTACACCTGGAAGGGCGGCAGGCTGTACGAGCCGTAATAGAGGCCGCGCATGGGCTCGGTAAAGAACGCAACGCCGAGCGCGGTGCCCAACAGCGCCGCGAGCATGCCCACGATGGCGGGAAGCGCGAGGCAGTGCAGTACGATCTCGCGACGGCGATAGCCGCTGGCGAGCAGTGTGCCGATGATGGCGCTCTCCTCCTCGATGGTGGCGTCGGTAAGGACCACAAAGACGAACGCCATGATCACGATGATGATGTCGAGCAGCGTCATCCACATCATAGAGTCGCCGTCCACGTCATCGCGCGCATAGCCAATGCCTTGATTGGAATCGGCGTCGATCAGATCGTCCACGCGCGCATCGACGTCGGTCAGTGCCTCAACCATATCCTGCTCCGCATCGATGCGGTCCGCGGTGGGGAGGTCGCGATCGGTAAAGGTGAAGGAGTAGGTGTAGGCGGGCGCGCCGCCGGCATCTTCGAGCGCGGCAAAGCCGCCATCGGTGACCTCGGCCACGCCGTACGTGATGGTGTTCACCGTAAAGTCCGAATTGTTGAGAAACAGCGCCTGACTGTCGGGCTGGGTCATGATGCCGCAGATGATGTAGGTGCGGCCCTCAAGCTCAACCTTATCGCCCACGGCGAGGTCGTTGTTGGTGGCGAAGACACGGTCGATGGCTACCTCATCGTCCGTCTTGGGCTCCTTGCCCTCACAGTAGGACGCGATATCGACCTTGGTGCGGTGCGCATAGGTGCGCAGCGTGCGCTTGGTGCCGTCGTCGCCGGCGGTCTTTTTGATGATGGCGTCGATGGAGAAATTCTTGTAGAGCGTGACGCCGCCGACGTCGTCGGCCGCGTCCTCGGCTGCCTTGAGTTGCTCCTCGGTCGCCTCGAAGGAGGTGGTCACGCGGCCGTCCTCAATCGTGTACGCATCGCGCATGTCATCGATGAGGCAGCCGATGGAATGCGCCGCGAGCAAAAAGCCCGAGGTGAGAGCGATACTTCCGCACATAAGCAAAAAGATGCCCAGGTACTTGCCGGTATTGCGGCGCAGCTCGCGTGGGAGACGTTTTGCGAGAGGTGTCATGGCGCCGCCTACCAATCGAGCTCGGCGGCCGAGACGGGCGACTCGTTGAGCTCATCCTCGACGATGCGCCCGTCGCGCAGGCGCAGCACGCGATTGGCCATGCGCGCGATGGCGGCATTGTGGGTGACAATGATGATGGTGCAGCCGTAGGTGCGGTTGACATCCTCCATGAGCTGCAAGATTTCCTTGGACGTCTTATAGTCAAGCGCGCCCGTGGGCTCGTCGCACAGCAGCAGGCCCGGGTTTTTGACGAGTGCGCGGCCGATGGCACAACGCTGCTGCTGGCCGCCCGAGACCTGGCGCGGGAACTTGTTGCGGTGCTCGTAAAGGCCCAGCGAACGCAGCAGGTCGTCGACATTGAGCGGGTTTTTGGACAGGTGCGCCGTGACCTCGATGTTCTCCTTGATGGTGAGATCGGGCACCAGGTTGTAGAACTGGAAGACAAATCCCAGCTCACGGCGGCGATACTCGCCCAGGTCGGTAGGTTTGAGCACCGTGAGGTCGCAGCCGTCCACCAAAATAGAGCCAGCGTCGGCACCCTCCAGGCCGCCGATCAGGTTAAGAAACGTCGACTTGCCCGAGCCCGAGGGCCCCAGCATGACGCAGATCTCGCCTCGGTTGATGGACGTGTCGATGCCATCGAGTACCGTCAGGCGCGCATCACCGTCGCCGTAGTGCTTTTTGAGATCCTTAACCTGGACGTAGGCTTCCTGCGTTGCCATGGTATCCCCCATTGTTAGCCTATTGCTACTTTTATAGGGTAATAGTAAACCCAAGTGAACTATTTTTGGGCGAGAGTGGGGGTTTGTTTCAAGACTAGTCGTTGGGGACGTTCTTAAACGACTAGCTGTTGGGGGCGCTCTTTCGCCACCCGGCAGTTAGGGACGTTCCCTTTCTGCCGGCAGCTGGGGACAGTCCTTGGCAAGCCGGCGGTTCGGCAAAGACTGTCCCCGATGACTAGTCGTTTAAGTCTGTCCCCAATGAGTACCCGATGACTAGGTGGCTAGGCGCGGGATTTGTTGTGAGCGAGGGCTAGGCCTACGGCGGCGATGGCGGCAGCGAAGAGCACGGTGACGCCCAGGTCGCAGGCGATGTCGCCCAGCACGGTGGACGTCAGGTCCGCGGCGAGCGCCTTGCCGATCGCGTCGTTCACCCAATATGTCGGCACAAAGTGCGCCACGGTCTGCACGGCCGAACCCATGAGCGACAGCGGCATCCAGGCGCCACCCAAAAACGTCATGAGCATGCCAAGCAGGTTGCCCACACCGTTGAGCAGCTCCTCGCGCGCGCCCAGGCTCGACAGCGTAAAGCCAACGGCCAGTGGCGTCAGCGCTAGGGCAAACGTTGCCGCCAGCGCCAGGCACACGCGGCCCACGCCGACCTCGGCAACCGCGCTGGCAAAGCCCACGACGCCCATCATGCTCGACACAAACCAGATACAGACGGTGAGCACGGCGGCGGCCGCAAACACGGCAAGCGAACGCTGGCGATCGGAGATTGGGCCGGCATCCATGCGGCGCACGCGCTCGGGCTCGTTCATGCCCGAAAACACCAAGCCCACCGACACGATGACCGACGAGATAATCGCGTACGCGCCAAAGTTGAAGTACGACTCGAGCGTGGCGGCAGCAGCCGAGTCGACCTTGACCCGCTCGATCTGGACCTCCGCGCGCTTTGCAGCGGCATGTTCGGCGGCCTTGGCAACGTCGCCGTTGGAGGCAGTGGGCTCAAGTGCGGCTGCAGCGCCCGCGAGCGAGATCCCGCGCGAAGCCTCGGCAGACGAAAGCGCCGCCGCCATGGTGCCGGCACCGTAGGTCACATCGAGCTTGGGCAGGGACTCCCCCGCGCGGGCAGCCGCGACCAGGTCGTCCTCGAACCCCTCCGGGATAAAGAACACGCAGTCGGCGCTGCCCTTGGCGCTGTTGCTCTTGGAGAGCGCGTCCGCAAGGTCGTACGTGTCATCGCCGACGCCCGTGACCAGGTCAAACCGCGAACCTAGGTGCTTGGTGAGCGCACGTGAAAGATCACTGCCATCGCGGTCGACCACGATCACGTTGGCGTCGTAGGGCTTGTACTCGGTGAGCTGCGACGAGTTCCAGCTCACCGATGCCGCGATGAATACGCCCATCAGCGAAATGAACACCGTGTAGATGAGCAGGTAGAACGGGTGAGCGAGCGCCATGCGAAGCGCGGTCTTAAAGGTGCTCATAGCGGCTCCTTCCAAAGATCAGCGTGGCGGCGGCAACGAACAGCAGTGCCATGAGGACCAGTGCGCCGGCGCGAACGGCAAAAGGATCCAGGTCCTCAAAGAAATACAGGCGGTTGAACATGTCGCAGATGAGCTTGACGGGGTTGAGCCAGCACTCGGCCGGACAGGCGCGGGCGACGTCATCGGCAAGCGCCATCGCCGGTTCGCCGTAGAGCCCAGCGAACAAAGCGCACGTGGTGGCAAAGCCTGTGAGGATGCCCGACTTGGATGCCTTGCCGCCCTTAACGGGAAGCGTGCCCACAAAGAGTCCCAAGCCCGTGGCGGCAAGCGCGGAAGCGGCACCGCCCACCAGACACAGCCCCTCGCGCCCGCCAAAGTCGACGCCCACAACCAGGCGCACGTAGCCGATCGCGATCGCCATCGAGGCAAAGGAGACCAGCCACGAGCCCACAAAGATACCGGCCAGCGACGCCGTTTTGGAAAGACCGCCCGCGCAGCGGCGCGCGCCAAGGCCCGACAGATTGGGCTGCAGATCGACGACGCTCAAGGCGGCAAACTCCGCAGACATCATCGCGACCAGGCCAAAGAGCGCGTAATAGTAGATGACCGTGCCATCGGGCGTGGTGCGTGTCAGGCTTACGCGGCGGGTGCCGCCCTCGAGCGACAGGGCGCGCGCAACCGCCTCCGGGTCGGCGAGCGCCGCCGGGTTGTCCTGGGCAATCTGAGACATGAGCTCGGCATTTTGTGTATACGAGCTTGCCACCGTCTCCAGAATGCTGCGGTCGGTGAGCACCGTTGAGGCACGCGAGCTGTCGTAGCTCGACAGCAACGTGAGCTTGGGTGCGCCCGCGTCGTCGACCGTATAGATGCCCGCGACCTCGCCGGCCTTAAGCACACGGTTCGCATCGGCTGCGTCGTCGCACTCGTGGATCTCGAGCAGCTGATTGTCGCTCTCCTTGGCAAGCGACGTCGCCACGTCCTTAAAGGTCGAGGCGTCCCAGGCCTCGTCCGCTATGACGGCAACCGGTACCGGGTCGACCGTGCCGTCAGAGCTCAGATTCGCAAACATAAACATGAACATCGTGGAAAGTGCGATGGGAAAGAGAGCGCCCCAGACCCACGTGCTCGGCCGGCGCAGCAGCGTCTTGACCGTAGTGATGATGGTGTTGAACATGACTGCCCCCTAGTCGCGCAGCTCGCGGCCGGTGATCTCGAGGAACACGTCGTTGAGGGTCGGCGGCTCGCTCCACACGCGGCCGAGCGCCACATCGGCGGCGCGCAGCGTGTCGAGGATGTCGACCAAATTGTGCGGGCTCGCTTCGCAGGTGCAGACGAGCTCGCCGCCGGACAGCTCAACCGAAAGCACGTGCTCGAGGGCGCGCAGCCGCTCGACCGTGGCGGTCTCGACGGCGCCGACCTCGACAGTCACGCGCTCGCCCATTTGAATCATGCGTTTGAGCTCGTCATTGGTGCCCTGCGCCAGCACACGTCCGCCGTCCATGATCATGATGCGGCTGCAAATCTGCTCGACTTCCTCCATGTAATGGCTGGTATACACCACCGTGGCGCCCTCGTCGCGCAAGCGGCAGATGCCCTCCAGGATAGCGTTGCGACTCTGCGGATCGACTGCCACCGTAGGCTCGTCAAAGAAGATGAGCTCGGGCTTGTGCGCAATGCCGCAGGCAATGTTGAGGCGACGCGCCAGGCCGCCCGAGAGCTTGCCGGGGCGAAACTTGGCAAAGTCGCCCAGGCCGACAAAGTCGATCGCCTCGTCCACGAGCGAGCGGCGGCGCTTGCGGTCGCTGACGTAGAGGCTGCAAAAATAGTCGATGTTCTCGCGCACCGTAAGCTCGTCAAACACCGCCACCTGCTGCGGCACCACACCGATGCGGCGCTTGAGGTCGTAGCGGGCGGGCGTCATGGGCTCGCCGAACAGCTCAATGGTGCCTTTGTCGTAGGCGAGCAGCTGCAGAATACAGTTGATGGACGTGGTCTTGCCCGAGCCGTTGGGGCCCAGCAGGCCAAAGATCTCGCCGGGGGCGATGCTCAGGTTAAAGTGGTCGAGCGCAATAAGGTCGTCATAGCGCTTGACGAGGTTTTCGACGTGGACAATGTCTGTCATGAGGCGGCCCTTCTGTTGATTGCGGCCCAGTACGATTGCATCATCGCAGGAGCGGGCGGCGCGCACCAGTGAGCTTTGTCACGAGTGCGAGGGGGCAGAGGTGAAACCCCCGCTCGCGCGAGCGATCGACGCCGCTTTGCCGCGCGGGAGGAATGTCACGGTTGCGCAGGCAGCCCCTCCACCGCGCGCGCCTTCGCGTACAATACCCGTATGAACAGGCTTTTCGACAAATCGATCGTGCTGGCGTGCTGTATTGCGGCCGCCATGGGTCTTGCCGTGGACGCTCGCCTGGTCGCGGCGTTTTGCCTTGGCGTTATTGCCACCTCGCTGGCCGAGGTCGTACAGGATGAACACACGCGCCGTGCAAGCGAGACCGCGAGTTACGCTTACATCATCGTGGCTGTCTTCGTGCCGCCGTTTGTGCCGTTTGCGCCTCTCGCCCTCTATGACATCGCGCGGCGCGTGCGCCGTGAACGCATCTGGCCCGCGCTGGCGATTGGCGCCGTGTTTGTCTGCGCGCTTGTCGCGGACCTTCGCGGCGGCGCGCTCACCACCCGAACGCTGCTGCTAACCGCCATCCTTTCGGTCGCCGCCACGTTGCTGTCGCTGCGCACCGCGCAGCTGGAGCGCGAACAGGAACGCATGCGTCGCACCCGTGACAAGCTGCAAGAACGCGCCCTGGCACTCGAGGCACGCAACCGCGACCTCGCCGACCGCCAGGACTACGAAGTCGAGCTCGCGACGCTCGCCGAACGCGCCCGCATCGCGCGCGAGATCCACGATAACGTCGGGCACCAGCTCACGCGCGCCTCACTGCAGGCCGAAGCCCTACGCGTGGTCCACGCCGACGAGCCTGGCGTCGCCGCCGATTTCGCCGACGTTAAACGCACGATTGACGAGGCGCTCCAGCTTGTGCGCACCAGCGTCCACGCGCTCAACGACAACGCCGTCGACCTTTCCGTGCAGCTCGAACGCACTGTCGAAGGCACACGCTCGGACGGCGGCCCGCAGATTGAGCTTGAAGTTATGGCCGAACATGCGCCCGCAAACGTCGCCAACTGCTTTGCAGCGGTCCTGCGCGAGGCGCTCTCCAATACCATGCGCCACGCTTGCGCCCAGACCGTCACCGTACGGTGCATGGAGCATCCGTCGTTTTACCAGCTCATTGTTACCGACGATGGCGTGGGTGAGGTCCAAGCAAGCGGCCGCGGCACCGCGGAGGGCATGGGGCTCGCCTCCATGCGCGAGCGCATCGAGGCGCTTGGCGGCACCTTCACCGCCGGCCCGCGTGCCGGCGCCGGCGGCTGGCGTGTGTTTGCCACCGTTCCCAAACAGCAAGGAGATGAGGACCGATGAGACTCATCGTTGTCGACGACGACCGCTTGGTGGTCGATTCGCTCAAGATTATCCTGGGCGCCCAGCCACAGATCGAGGTGGTGGGCACCGGCGCCAACGGCAACGACGCGATTTCGCTCTATGCCGAGCATGCGCCCGATATCACACTGCTCGACATCCAGATGCCGGAGCGCGACGGCCTTTCGGCGGCACGCGAAATCCTTGAGCGCGACCCTGCGGCGCGGGTGGTGTTTCTGACGACATTCTCGGATGACGAGTACATTGTGTCGGCGCTCAAACTGGGTGCCCGTGGCTATCTAATCAAAACCGATATCGCCGCCATCCCTCCGGCGTTGGAGCAGGTCATGGACGGCAAACGCGTGCTCGAGGGCAAGGCGATTGAGGACATCGATTTTGATGGAGCGGTCGTCGAGGCGGGCACGCCCCGCCGGCCTGCGGCCTTCGCCAGCCTAACCGACCGCGAGTTCGAAGTCGCCGAGCTCATCGCCCGCGGCCTCGATAACAAGGAGATTGCCGCCACCGCCTATATGGGCGAAGGCACCGTACGCAACCACATCAGCTCGATCCTTGCCAAAATGGGCCTACGCAACCGCACGCAGATCGCCATCGCCTACCTGCGAGGGTAATTACCCAACGGCCAACCGCTCCGACAGAGCAAAATAGCTGTTATCGATTTAATGCCATTTCAAAACTATGCCGGTTTACTACGATAAAAACGAGATTCCCGACCACGCGTGATTTTTTCGCAAAACTACAAGCCGTCTACCTGCGGTTTTGGTTTTGCCGAATGCGGTGTGGTTAGGAGTAGGCGATTTATCGTAGTAAACCGACATAGTTTTGTTCGGGCGGCCCCGCACGAGTGCCTCCGCCAGCCTCGCGGGACCAAAATGAGCCGTTTTCCTCCGTCCCCAATGGATCAGCCGAAACCGCCCGCCACGAAATCGGCCCATCTACTACGTTTGACTCGATACCCCTGACCATACCTTCGTTTTGAACAAAACCGCAGGCGTTCTACCTGCGGTTTTGTTTTTGCGCTTTTCGGCATGGTTGGGGGTAAGGGGCTAAACGTAGTAGATGGGCCGGTTTCGTGGCGCGCCCTCCTCCCCAACGCACAAAAGCGCCACCACGGAGGAGGGAGATGCCTCCGTGGCGGCTGGGGGTAGGAGTAGGTCGGGATTTAGCCCTGCCGGCCGCCCGGGGCCTTTTGGCCCCGGGCGCTGTCGACGTGCCTAGCGCTTACGGATACCCCAGACCAGGGCTCCGACGCCGGCCATGGCGATGACAAATGTCATAAGCAGAGCGGCGGCCTGCTGGTCACCCGTGGTGGGCAGGAAACCCTTGACCGTCTTGACGATATTCGTCACGGTCTTGGGCGTGCCGGGATCGGGCGTCGGTACGGGCGTCTCGGGCTTCTTGTACGTGTTGTTGAACACGATACCCTCGACGCTCTTGTCGCCCTTGGTAAAGGCGACGTTCGCCTTGAGGTTGCCCTCGCCGTCATCGACCACGTTGACGGTCACGGTAAAGACGGACTTGTCGTAGGTCATACCGACCTCGTCGCCCTTGACCTCGCTGATGGTGTAGACGTGCGTACCGGGCTCGTCGTACTCGAACTTGTCGAAGCTGATCTTGCCGTCGGCATCGTTGGCAACCGTAGACTCGATGTCCTCGCCAACGAGCTTAAAGCTAAACTCGTCCTTCTTGAGCTCGCGTCCCTCGAGCACCTTGATGGCGCCGATGGAGACCTGCGTGGGCATGGCGTGATACTTGTTGGTAAAGCCAGCCGACTCGGTAGCTCCCTCGAGCTTGTGCGCCGCGGTCAGCGTGCCATCACCATTGTCGGAGACGGTGGTCACGACGGTGTAGGTCGTGCCGTCATAGGTGACGCCCTTGTACAGGCCGAGCGCGTTGGGGCAAGCCTCGCGCAGCGTGTACGTGTGCGTGCCGGGTGCCTCGTAGCGGATCGGGCTCAGCGTAACGTTGCCGTTGACGTCATTGGTGCCGCTAGCGACAACCACGCCGTCCTCGAGCAGATCAAACGTGAACTCGCCGGCTGCAAGGTCGCGTCCGGTCAGACGCTTGACCGTCTTGACCTGATCGGTCACGACAGAATCGGTGGGCGTTACGCTGTAGGTGTTGGTGAATGTGAAGGCCGCACCGTCGTCGCCGTTGCGCACGACGCTCAGGTGTCCGGCACCGTCGTCAGTCACAGTGTAGGAAACCTTGCGCGTGGCGCTGGCGTCGTTAGTCACGCCAGGAGCGCTACCGGACTCGGTCACCGTGTAGATAAAGGTGTGCGAGCGCGGGGCGGTGGGTGCTGCGGGCTCGGACTCGTCGCCGGGCTCGTCAGCGTTGGCATCAGCGTCGGCGTCGGCCTCTGCCTCGTCAGCGTCGACGTCGTCAGCTTCGTCTGCCTCGGCCTTATCGGTCGCATCGTCCGTCACGCCCAGAGCGCGGTTGAGGTCCTCGAGCGTAAAGTGGATCTTGCCAAAGTCCACGTTACCGGCTGCGTCGTTGGTTACGGTCGTGCGCTCGGGCATCGGGGCACCTGCCTCGTCGGCGGTCACGGTAAAGGTGAACTTACCCGTGATGTCGGCCGGGGTCAGGCCCTCGGCAACCTGGAGCTTCTTAGTACCGGTGAGCGCGGCATCCACGGCGTCGGCGCCGTAGGCGTTCTCGAACAAGGGCTCGACGCCGCCGTAGTCGACCGTCGCCGTCAGGGTACCGTCACCGTTGTCGACGACGATAACCTTAAAGCCAAAGCTCCACGTTGTAGCGGAAACGCCATTCGGCAGCCCGAATAAATCTTCGTAGGCCGTGTAGTTAATGGTCCAGGCAAGCTTGCCGTCCTTATCGGTACGATAAGCAAGCCCAGCAGCCTCAAGATTAGCAAGCATCTTGGTGTCGTAGTGCAGCGTATCAAAGCTCACGTGCCCGCCGATATTGGGCTTGAGGTTTTCGTATGCCACAAGCTCACCCTGATAGGCGATGCCAAACCAGAACTCGCCGTCGGCCATCGGGCGACCGGCCAGAGTCTTGGTGGCAACGACCTGAGCAGCGGTACCACCAGGCGTGTTGGTCGTAGCGCTGTAACTGTTGTGGAACGGCACCAGGGCCTTTTCGACCTTGTTCTCGCCACTCTTGTGGACCGTCGTATGCGTACCCTCGGGACCGCCGGAGACGGTCGTCGTAGCAGTGAGCGTACCGGCGGTGTCGTCGGCGATGGCGATCGTCACCGTGCGTACGGCGTCATCGTAGGTGTAACCGGGCTGGCCGTCGTTCTTTTCGGCCACGGTGTACTTGAAGGTCTTGCCGGCGTCAGCCTGCGTAAATTTAACCTCATGACCAGCCAGAATGTCGATCAGTCCGACCGTTGCCTCTGCCGCTTCGGGAGACTTGAAGCTGTTGGCCCCGGGCAGCAGACCGAGCGCGCGAGCCGAAGCGTCGTCAGCAGGTGTCACGGTAAAGGTGAACTGGCCCTCGGTCATGGGGCGGCCGTCCAGATACTTGCTGAGCCACAGACCGCCGGCCGCGGTGTAGTTAAGCTCAGTGCGGTACGTGTTGGTAAAGCGTCCGTTTTCCTTCTTGGTGGCGTTGGCGGTCAGGTTGCCATCGCCGTCCTCGGTCACGGTTACTTCGGCGGTCGCGACGTGAGAGTCATACGTCATGCCGACCGTATTACCCGCGTTCTCGCGGATCTCGTACTTGTAGGCTCCGGCAGCCGTATAGCGAATCTTGCCGAACTTGATGGCGGCAATGCCGTCCTTCGCATCGTGCTTGCTCACGGTTACGGTCGCAGGATCGGGTAGCGGGGCACCATCGGGGGCGGTAATGGTAAAGCTAAACTCGTCCCCATCCGTCCACTCGCGGCCGTCGATGGCCTTGCTCAGGTCAAAGTCGAGCTCTGCATCGAGCGGGGTCACGCTGTAGGAGTTCTTAAACTCGGCGGGCTCGGTGCCCTTCAGAACATGTGTGGCACTGAGCGTACCGTCGCCATTGTCCGTGATGGTGGTCTCGATGGTGTACTTGGCGTCACTGTAGGTGATGCCCTTGCTGGTGGTTCCGCCCTTGATCTCGCGCAGCGTGTAGGTGTGCTTGCCGGCCTCGGTGTACTTCACGGCGTTCATCGTGATCTTGCCGTCGGCGGCATTGGTGCCGGTGGCGACGACCTTGTCGCCCTCGACGAGCTCGAAGGAGAACTCGCCAGCCTTGAGGTCGCGGCCAGTCAGGACCTTGGTCGCGGTGATTTGGTCGCTGACGCTGAACTCGTCAGGATTCGGCTTGTAGCTGTTGCTGAACTTCGCCTCGTCGGCGCCCTTCAGGACATGCTTCGCCTCGAGCGTGCCGTCGCCCTTGTCGGTGATGGTGGTCTCGATGGTGTAGGTCTTGCCATCGTAGGTGATGCCGTTGCCGGCGTCGCCCGGGACCTCGCGCAGCGTGTAGGCGTGCTTGCCGGCAGCGGTGTACTCGATGGGGCTCATCGTGATCTTGCCGCGGGCATCGTTCTTGCCGGTGGCGACAACATCGTTGCCCTCAACGAGCTCGAAGGAGAACTCTCCTTCCTTGAGGTCGCGACCGGTCAGGTACTTGGTCGCCGTGATCTGATCGGTAACACTGAAGCTCTTGGGGGTTACGGTGTAGGTGTTCTCGAAGATCGCCTTCTCGGCGTTCTGCAGCTTGTGCTCCACGCTGAGGGTGCCGTCGCCGTTGTCCTTGACGATGGTCACAATGGTGTACGCAGCGGTGCTGTAGGTAATGCCGTTCTCGGTAGCGCCGGCCTTGGTCTCACGCAGCATGTAGGTGTGCTCGCCAGCCGCGGTGTAGGTGACGGGATCCATCACGATCTTGCCGTCGGCATTGTTGGTGCCGGTGGAGACTACGTTATTGCCCTCAACGAGCTCGAAACGGAACTCGCCAGCCTTGAGGTCGCGCCCGTCCAGGACCTTGTCCGCGGTGATCTGCTCGGTGACGCTGGAGCTCTTGGGGGTCACGTTGTAGGAGTTCTTGAACTCGGCAACCTTGACGTCCTTCAGAACATGCGTGGCGCTGAGCGTACCGTCGCCGTTGTCCGTGATGGTGGTCTCGATGGTGAACTTGGCATCGCTGTAGGTGATACCGCCGGCGTTGCCCTTGACCTCGCGCAGCGTATAGGTGTGCGTTCCGGCCTTGGTGTACTCGATGGTGCTCATCGTGATCTTGCCATCGGCGGCGTTCTTGCCGGTGGCGACGACCTTGGCGTCCTTGCCCTCGCCCTCGACGAGCTCGAAGGAGAACTCGCCCTCAGCCATGTCGCGGCCGGTCAGGACCTTGGTCGCGGCGATCTTGTCGGTGACGCTCGTCTCGACAGGCGTCACGTTATAGGTGTTGGTGAACGTAAAGGCTGCGTTGCCATCCGGGTTGCGGGACACGCTCAGTTTGCCCTTGCTGTCATCGGTCACGGTGAAGGAAACCTCGCGCGACAGCTTGGCGTCGTTGGTCACGCCAGCGACCTCGCCGGACTCGGTCACGGTGTAGGTAAAGGTATGCTCGCGCTTCTCGGGCTTCTCGCCCAGGGCCTTGTTAAGGTCGTCGAGCGTAAAGGTAATCTTGCCAAAGTCGACCTTGCCCTTGGCATCATTGGTCACGCTCGCGTTCGCGGGCATGGGTGCACCCTCTTCACCGGTCACGGTAAAGGTGAACTTGCCGGTAATGTCAGCCGGGGTCAGGCCATCAGGAACCTGCAGATTCTTCTCGCCAACAAGCGATGCCTCGGCAGGCGCGGCAGTGTAGGCGTTCATGAACTCGTTGCCGGCGTCGCCGTAGTCAGCCGTCGCCGTCAGGGTACCATCGCCGTTGTCGACAACGGTTACATATGCGTCAATTGCCGACACGGCAGCGCTCACGCCCGCAGGCAGCTTGCCGGTCTGCTCGGCAGCAGTGTAGCGAATGGTCCACGTGGGCTTGTCTGAGCTATCGTCAAACGACGCCTTCTCTTCCTCGACCAGCTTGGCAAGCGACTCGGTCGTATACGTCAGCGGACCGAACTCAACCTTGCCGCCCTTGTTGGTTGCATCCAGCAGAACCTCGTCGTGCTCCGCATAGCTCAGCGCAAACTTAAATTCGTCATCGGCCATCGGGCGCCCCGTGAGCTTCTTGGTTGCCTCAAGAGTCAGCGAGGTTTCCGTCTTGGCGCTATAGGTGTTCTTGAACTCGGTCTCGCCCGAGATCTTTTCAACGTCAGCCTTAAGCCCACCCGTGACCTTAACCGCCACGGTCACCTTGAACGTGGCAACGTTCTTGCTGTAGGTGATGCCACCGGCGTCGCCCTTGACCTCGCGGACCTCATAGGTGTACTCGCCCGGCTTGTTGTAGGTGATCTCGCCAAAGTTAATGGCCGCCTTGCCCTTGTCATCCAGGTTCGCCTTGGTCACAGTCGCGGTCGCGGGTGCGGGCATCGGGGCGTCATTCTCGGACGTCGCGGAGAGCTCAAACTTAAACTTGTCCGCATCCGTCCACTCGCGACCCTCGAGCACCTTGGTCAGGCCAAAGCTCGTCTTGGTATCCACCGTTGCCGGCGTCACGTTAAAGCTGATCTTGCCGTTGTTGCCCAGGTGAACGTCAACCTCCGTGGCGTCCGACTTGGCAGACGTGTTATTCCACTTGGGATTGAGCACGTCGGCCGCGGTACCAGTAGGGTTGCCGCCCACGAGTTCCTTGGTGGTATGAAGTTCGTCAATAAAGGCTAGTCGCGCGGTTCCCTCACTAAACGACAGGTTGCCGCTCGCATCGCGCACGATTGCGCCCTCAAACTGCGCGGCATGTCCACCGGTAAACTCAATAATAGCTGTGCGGGGCTCGACCTTACTGTCTGTGCCTTTCGCCTCGAACTCATCCTTGTAGTAATAGATGCCCTCGGCAGCCAGCGAGCCCGTCGCAGGCGTTGTGCAGTTCTTATCCACATAAATGGGAGTCTGCTTCTGGAAATAGTAATAACGGTTGGAATCGGCGGGCTCAAAGTTCGCAATCGTATCGCCCAGCGTGCCGCCATTCCACTTGTTCGCGTAGAAGTTAACGGTCTTTGAGCCGTCCTCCGCGGTGATCGTATTGCTCTTGATGTAGTCCTTAAGCCCCACTACCTGCTCAGGCGTAAACAGATTATCGAGCGCGTCTTTCTTAACGCTCGAGGTGTAGTTCACCTGGATGGGCTCAGTATCGTCGACCGTAAGAACGCCATCGGTAATCTTAAAGTAGCGCAGCGGAATCAGCGACGCAGGAATCTTAACCGTCACGATATCGCCGGTCCGGGGCTTGCTCTTTTCGGCATGCTGAACGGTAATGACCAGGTTCGCAGCGGCACCCGTAAATTTGTAGGTATCGACATTGCCTTCGGTCTTCTTTGTCGGCTTGTCAAACGTCGTGCCGTTATACACGACAGACGTAAAGTTGTCGACCTGCATAAAGTCGCCCAGCTCGTCAGTAAACGTAATGTAGCCAGACTTATGCTCGCCATAACCGCCGTGAACTTCGGTCGGGTAACCAGCTTGGATAATGCTTCCCGAGATCTCTTCGAAGATTTTCTCGAGCTCAGAGGCGCTGGTTGCCGACTTGTAGTAATCGGAGTTTTCTGCACGTGTGCCAAGCTCATCGCTCTTATACGAATTTGCGTCGGGATAATTGCTCGACACGGCATGCATGAACTTATTCTCTCTGCTTGTGCGCTTTTCCGTGGGGACGTCATTGGGATTTGCACCGTCAAAGATGCCGATAGCGTAAATGTCGGTACCTTTATTCTTGAGGTTCTTGGCGCTACGGATGGCGCTATTGGCAACCTCGGCCTCGAATCCACTGGAACTCGTAGGTGAGCCATCGGTGAAGAAGACGACGACCTTCTTGGCGTCTGCGCGACCATCATTCAAGAGATTCTGGGCAAATTCCATGCCAAAGTCTGCCTGAGTAGCGCCGCCGTAGTTGATGTCGTTTATCTTGCTTTGAAGGGCGGTCGCGTTATCTCCCCTGCACACCGTTAAGCGGCTTACAACCTGTGAGTAGTTATAGGTGCCGCCATCATATGTGTCATTGCCAACCTTATTGGTCTTCTTACCTGCAAACTTTACAATAGCAACTCGATGCAGTTTGGACTCATCTGCAATGCTTTGGTTTTGCGTATTGATGGCACCGATAAAACCATTTGCTGCGGACTTAAGCGCCGCCATGCGATTCTCGGCGCCAACCATGTCGTACTTCATCGAGCCAGAAGCATCCAACACCAGCACGATGTCGAGCGGCTTGCCGGAGACCGTCGTATCGGATGTCGAAGAGATAGCCGACAGCGTGGTCAGGAAATCAGAATCCCCGTTCTCGACTGCCCTGACCGTCTTGTCGGTCCAGATTCGGCCGACGTTTTGAGTTGTTATTTCCTTTCCGTTATAGCCGCCGGCCCAGAACTTCCAGTGGTTGCTGGTGTCGTAGTCGACGACCGTTTTTCCGGTCATGGCCGGTCCGTCCATTCCGGTGCTGGACCTGGCGTTGGCCTCGGGCAGCATGGCAAATGCTGCAGCCGGCAATACCAGCACTACGGCCAGTATCACCGCCAAGAGACCCCTCGTGTACTTACTCATCGCGTCTCCCTTCTCGCGGGCTCAGACCTTGCATCAGCCTAAAGTTACGGAATGAGACACAATTAGGGCAGGTGACACATGTTCCAGATTCTGTTTTGGGCGTGAGACAAATGTCTCACCAAAGTTGAGACACGAGCGTTTTCGCAGGAAAATAGGTGCGACTCAGAGCCATCGGGCCAAAATGATCCGTTTTCCTCCGTCCCCGGGGGCTCAAGGGCTGTCACCGATATGGCGCCATTTCAAAACTATGCCGGATTACGGGGCTAAGCTCGGAGACCTCATCCATACCCCCTATTTTTGAAAAACAGCAAGCGATCTACCTGCGGTTTTGTTTTTGCGATTTTCCGTATGGTCGGAGGTTCGCTATCCAGCCCCGTAATCCGGCATAGTTTTGTTCGCGACGGCACAGCCGCGCGTTTAAGCGCGGGGCCGGTGGGGCATTTTTGCCCCGCCGGCCCCCATTCCAGCGCAATGCCAGCCCCATTCCAGAGCTACTCCGGTTTGGTTTCTACCGTGGGAGTCTTGTCCGCCGCGACTGGAGTGCGCGCGGTGTCCATAGTCAGGCAGCGCTTGGGGCAGCTCTCGATGCACTCGCCGCACACGACGCAGGCGTACGGATCAATCGACCACGTTCCACCCTTGCGATCGACCGCGAGCGCGCCCGCCGGGCAGCGGCGCGCGCACATGCCGCAGCAAATGCACACGTCCATGTCGTTAACGATGTGCCCGCGCAGGCGCTCGGGCGCCGTCAGCTTCTCCTGCGGATAGCACACCGTGACCGGCTGCTTGACCATAGAGCCCAAGGCCGTCTTGGCAAATGTCAGCAAACTCATGCCGTGCCTACCTTTCCGTGCAGCTAATGCAGGGGTCGATGGTCAGGATAATCATGGGCACGTTGGCAAGGAGCACGCCCTGCAGCGCATGCGTCAGACCCGCCAGGTTTTGCGACGTCGGCGTGCGCACGCGGAAACGGTCCAGATTCTTGGTGCCGTTGCCGCGCACATAGTAATACGCCTCGCCACGCGGCTGCTCAATTACAACCTCGCCGCGCGCGCCGTCGGCCGGCGTAAGCTTGGTGCGCCCGCCGATACCGTCGTGCGGGATCTTGCCCACCAGCTCTTTGATGATGTCCATGGTCTGCGTGACCTCGGCGCAACGAACCTGGCAGCGGGCATAGCAGTCGCCGTCGGTAGCAACGATGGGCTCAAACGCGGCCAAGTCCGCATAGGCGCCGTCACCGAACATGCGCACGTCGTAATCCACGCCCGAGGCGCGCCCAAACGGACCGACCATCGAAAGCTCCAGCGCGTCTTTCTTGCTAATCACGCCCACGCCATGCAGGCGCTCGCCGCAGCTGTTGTCGTCCAAAAACGTATGCACCAGGGCCTCGTAGTCAGGACGCATGGCATCGAGCGTCTGGACGATGCCCGCCAGCTCGGAGTCCTCGATATCGTGCTTAAGGCCGCCGATCTCGTTAATCGACAGAATCACGCGCCCGCCGCAAGTGCTCTCAAAAATCTTGAGTATCTGCTCGCGCAGGGTCCATGACCGATAGAACAGCGCCTCGAAGCCAAAGGCGTCGGCGAGCAGGCCCAGCCACAGCAGATGCGAGTGAATGCGCGAAAGCTCATGCAGAATGGTGCGGATATACTGCACGCGGCCAGGCACCTCGATGCCGAGCATGCGCTCGCAGGCGCTGGCATAGCCGCAGCTATGGCCCACGGCGCAGATGCCGCAGATGCGCTCGGCAATGTAGCCAAACTGATGCATATCGCGCTTTTCGGTGAGCTTCTCGAGTCCGCGGTGCACAAAACCGATCTGCGGAATTGCCTCGATGACGCGGTCGTCCTCGATCACCAGGTCCAGATGAAGCGGCTCGGGCAGCACCGGGTGCTGCGGGCCAAACGGAATGACGGAGCGATGAGCCATGGACCTTACGCCTCCTTTTTCTGCTTGTCGCGGGCGGCCTTGGCGGCAAGCGCCGCGCGGACCTTGGCCGCTTTCTCGGGATCCATGGCGGCGAGCTTTGCCTCCATCTCGGCAGCCTTGAGCGCGGCCTTTGCAGCGACCTCATCGTGCTGAGCATCGGAGCCGGCAGCCGCAGCGGGCTGAGCGACGGCAGCGCCCACAGCATCGCCAGCGCCTTCCCCTGCAGCAGCCGCAGCCGCAGCGGCCTTCTCGGCCGCGGCCTTGCGCGCCTTGGCCTCGGCAGCGGCGCGGACCCTCATGGCCTTCTCGCGCGCAGTCTTCACCTCGGGCGTGATGACGCTCATGGGCTCGGCAGTCGAGACCTGGTAGAAAAAGCCCTTAAAGTCGATCTGCATGTCGGTGATGGCAAGGCCAAACAGGTCGTGGGCCTCATTTTCAAACGGGAACACCGCGGGGTAATACGAGCTGATGGACGGAATCTCCTGGTACTGGTCGATGCCCTCAACCACCAGGTTCTCAATCGCATAGCTGCCGTCCTGCGCGATATGCCCCTGAGCAGCACGAACGTTGATAAACGTATAGACCAGGCGATACGAGCCGTCGTCGACGTTGCGCTCAGCGTGCATTTGCACAAAGCGCGCGCCGACGCCCTTAAGCGCCTGGACATGCGGCAGGAGCCCGTCGATCCCGACGGTGGTATAGATAGCCTTTTGCATTACTCGGCCTCCTTTGCAGCGGCGGTCGCGTCGCCGGCCTCCGCAGCAGCCACAAACCCATCCTCGCCCAGCTCAACGCCACCGTCCCAGGTTGCGGCACCGCCCACGCTGAGCGGATTGCCGCCGGCGCGCATCACGGCCTCCTTCTGGTCCAGGATGCCGCACGCCTCCACAATGGCATCGATCACGGTCTCGGGGCGAATGGCGCACCCGGGCGCGTACACGTCCACGGGAATTGCGCGGTCCACGCCGCCGATCACGTTATAGGCATCGCGGAACACGCCGCCCGAACACGCGCAGATGCCGCAGGCCACCACGCACTTGGGCTCGAGCATCTGGTTGTAGATCTGGCGCACGACGGGCAGGTTCTGGGCATTGACCGACCCCGTCACCAAAAAGATATCCGCATGCTTGGGGTTGCCGGTGTTGACCACGCCAAAGCGCTCCGCATCGAACAGCGGCGTGAGCGAGGCCAGCACCTCGATATCACATCCGTTGCAGCTCGAACCGTCGTAATGAATAACCCACGGCGAGCGCGACATTTTATGATCCATGGATGCCGCCTCCTAAATAAAAACGTCGACGAGGATGGGCATAAGGTTGAGCAGGCCAAACACCAGCGCCACGCCCCATCCGAGCCTAAAGCAGCTGCGCCAGGTGCTGCGTGCGAAGGTGTTGTCGATCAGCACCTCGACAAAATACGTCGCAGCCATCACGACCAGGGCTACGACCCAGCTCACCGGGTTGTCCCAAACAAAGAACATGCCCACCCACATCAAAAACAGCACGGTCTCGCACCAGTGCATAAGGGTCATCTTGGCCAGCGTGCCGCCGCTCATCTCGGTGGCGACGCCCTGGACGATCTCCTGATGCGCGTGATGCGAGTACGAAAGGTCAAACGGCGACTTGCGCAGCTTGATGGTGAGCACCGCGAGCAGCGCGAGGAAAATGGGCGCGCTGTACACGATGATGGGGGCCGACTGCCCCGTCACGGCGATGGAATCGAAGCTGTCGGTGGCAAGGTACAGGCCCACGCTCATCAGCAAAACGGCGGGCTCGTAACTCATGACCTGCAGCAGCTCACGGTCGGCGCCGACCTGGGCAAACGGGCTTTGCGTCGAGGCGGACGCCAACACCACAAAGATCGCAGCGAGGGTCACCATAAAAGCGCACAACAGCGTGTTGGAACCCGACACAAAGATGCCGCCGCCCACCACGGTAAAGATGAGCGCGCACGCCATGTAGGTATCGTCCATGGTGTTTACGCTGGCGGGGGCCTTGCGCAGTAGCTTGGCCACATCGTAGAAAGGCTGGAGCAGGCGCGGGCCCACGCGGCCCTGCATGCGGGCCGAAAGTTTGCGGTCAACGCCGTCGATCAGGCCGCCCACAAGCGGCGCCAGTAAGGCAAATGCCACGGTGCCAATAAAAATGCCCACGACGCCCGAACCTTCAAAATACTTGCCGCGCAGCACCGAGGGCGCACTCATGGCAAGTCGCTCGGGCCCAATCCACGCGCAACACAGCAGCGCAAACAAGATAATGCTGCAGCACACGACGCTACCCGCGGGGCCAATACGCTTCTCGCCAAGGGCGTCCTCCGAGTACCAATTGCGCTTTTCGGCCTTCACCTCGTGTCCCATCGAGCCGCGGAAATGGCGATATTTGTCGGTCCCCACGCCCGAAAGGTACACGTTGACGTGCGGTTTGTTGCTCACGCGGAATGAAGTCAGCAGCACCACGGCGATAAACGCCACGATAACCACCATCAGGTACATGGCGTCCTTGCCAATAACGTACGGCACGCGGCCAAACACCATGGCCAAGTAAGGCGACACCAGACCGCTCGAGATAACCGGGAACGCCACGCAGCACAGAATCAGCAGCGCGGCGATGGTGTTGAGGGCCATCCATTCGGTCTTATGGACATTGACCTCAACGTTTTGAGCCGTGGGGTCGACGCCCGAAAGCTTGGCAAGCCACTTGCCCCAGAAGAAGAAGGTCGCGGCCGAGCCAAAGGCAAGTACCATGATCATGAGCACGTTGCCGGTCTGCGCGAACGCCACCAGAGCGCCCCACTTGGACACGAGCATGCCAAACGGCGCCACAAACATGCCCATGATGCCCAGCATCATCAGGCGCGTCAGGTGCGGCATGCGGCTGAACATACCGTCCATGTCCTCGATATTGCGGCTGCCGATATGATGCTCGGCCGTGCCCACGCACAGGAACAGCAGCGACTTTGCCACCGTGTGGAACAGGATCAGGAAGATGGCCGCCCATACGGCCTCGGGCGCGCCGACACCCAAGCAAGCACTGATGAGGCCCAAGTTGGAAATGGTGGAGTACGCGAGCACGCGCTTGGCATTGCTCTGCGAGATGGCCATAAGGGCAGCGAGCAAAAACGTGATGGCGCCCACGCTCGTGACCATAAAGCCGGTCACGGGATAGATGGCATAGAGCGGGCTCAGCTTGACCATCAGGAACACGCCGGCTTTGACCATGGTTGACGAGTGCAGCAGGGCGCTCGTGGGCGTGGGGGCAACCATGGCACCCAACAGCCAAGTGTGGAACGGCATCTGTGCGGCCTTGGTGAGCGCGGCGAGCGACAACAGGATGACCGGCATCACCAGCAGCGCGGACTGCGCGGTTCCGGCGCCGGAAAGCTCAATCATGCCCGAGATGGTCAGCGGCATGCCGTTAACGTGCAGGTACATGAGTCCGGCCAAAAACGCGATGCCGCCCAGCATGTTGAGGATGATCTGGTTAAAGGCGTTCTTGATGGCCTCGGGCGTGCGCGTATAGCCAATCATAAGGAACGAGCACACGGTGGTGATTTCCCAGCCGCAGAACAGCCACTCAAGGTTGTCGCTCGTCACGATGACGAACATGGCCGAGAGGAACAGGAACATAAGCGCCAGGAACTGCGGACGACGGTCGGGCGCGGTCTGCCCGCGCAGCGCGGCCTCGTGCTCATCATGGGCCTGGAAGTCCTTCATGTAGCCCAAAGCGTAGATACAGATAAGGCTGCCGACGATGCCGACGGCGAGGACCATGATCACGCTCATGTAGTCTAGGTAGAGCGGCGTCGCCGTGACGGCTTCGGCCGCGGGCAGCGTCATGGCTGCAAAGGCGAGCGAGCCCACCAGCTGGACGATGCCGAGCACCGTGGTGAGCGCGTTCCTATATTTGTACGCGTTGTACAGGATGACGGCGCACAGGATGACATCGATGACGGAGCTGATGATCGAGAGCACGTGCGAGGTGCCGGGGGCGACCTCAAAGCTCTGCGGACCCGTGCCAAAAAACATGACGGCGACTACAACTGTCACCGCCATAATAATGCCGGAACCTATGAGCCCCACCGCATCGCGGGCGCGGTCACCGCGCACGAGCAGCATGCCCAGCGCCGGTACCAGCGGAAACAGGGTAAGGAAATACAGTAGCGTCATACCATCACTCCCCCATGCAAAAACGCTGCAATTGTTTAACGTTATAGCTCAATTGAGGAGTAGCGGCGGCAGGTTTTCGGTCAATTGGGGAGTTTTAGGCGTACGGGGTAAGGGCACGTCCGCTTTGGAGCAGAGAGGCGACGCCGCCTATCGCAGCGACAGGCGCGCGGGCCACTGCGCTCGGTTTATTGGCCACTTTGGAGGATCTCCCGATAGGCTCGCGCTGGTCCAAAAAGTTGGCGCGGCAAGAAAAATGCGCCCCTGTGGGCGCACCATCCCGTTTGCTATTCCGCCTTTTTAACGCGCGGCTTGCGACCGCGCGGCTTATCGACCAGTGCGGACTCACCGCTCTCGCGGTACTGACGGCACCAAGCCTTGACCGAAGACTCGCTGGGAATCTTGTGCTTGATCATGGCCTCGCGAACCGTCAAGCCATTTTCCAGGCGGTCCTTAACCACAGCGAGCTTTACGTCGTACGAATAGGTGTGATGATGCGAACCGGCATTGAGAACGGCGTCGGCACCGCCCACGGCATACGCGCGGGCCCACTGACGAGCCGTGGCCTGGGGAATGCCAATCTCCGCGGCGAGGGCGCGATGACCGACCCCCTCTTGGAGGATCTCGACGGCGCGCTGCCTAACCTCGGGCGCATGCGTGCGAGTCCTAGTTGCTTCCGACATACCTGCCACTTCTTAGCCTTAACCGTTAATCTGCCTTCTTACGTGCAAGTTAGATAGTAGCATTTTACTGTTTGCTCAAAGCAGTTAATTAAAGTAGACGCGACGTTATCTGGGCATTTGGCACCAAATTACGACATTTCTTTATCGATTATTTACGCTGGTAGCTGACTCGCAGCTAATCGTCATTCGCTTGTCAACAAAATTGGCATCTCTTTATGTCCTTTGGTATAGATGATATAGTTATTAACCCCTCCCCCAATAATTTGAGTGTTCTGCAAGGCTGTAGACGTCCTCACTCCTCATGATTACCGCGCATTGCCATCCACCGGAGCAAAACAAAAAGGGCGGGACCTGCTGCGCTTGCAGGCCCCGCACCGGTTGACACCCGACGGGGCACAGCCGGGCGAGACGGATCCGTGCTACCGCCCCGCCTGGCCGCGATGTTCAACTACAGCTCGTTGGCCGCGTGATACGCCGTGCGAATGGCGCTCGCAATGTCGGCGGTGCGCTCACCCGAGCAGTCGCCCACGCAGGTCACGGGCACCGTCACGCCATCCAGGTCAAACGCGTTGGCCTTGGAGCCCACGGCCATCACCACGTAATCGCAGGCGATCTTCACCGGCTCCTCGGCGCCGTCCTCGGTGGTGCGAACAGCCTCCACGCCCTCGTCGGTAATGGCGGTCAGGCGGGTCTTCACGTGCTGCTCCACGTTGTGCTCGGCAAAGTCGCTCATGATCAGCGGCAGAATGGTCTCGGACTCGCCTGCGGCAATCTTGTCGAGCATCTCCACGATCGCCACCTCGCAGCCGTGCTGCAGCAGGTACTCGGCAGTCTCGGTGCCCACCAGGCCACCGCCAATGACGGCGACGCGCCCGCTGAGCTCCACCTTGCCGGCCAGCACGTCCCAGCTCGAGACGACCTTCTCCGAGTCGGCGCCCGGAACGGGGATGACCACGTCGTGCGCGCCCACGGCCACAATCGCAGCGTCGGCGGCGTTGAGGTCCTCAGCGGTAGCGGCATGGCTGAGCTCAACCTTCACGCCCAGGCCAGGCAGAATCTTCTCGTAGTACTCGACCGAGCGCATGATCTCGTCCTTGCGCGGAGGCGCAGCCGCCAGCACAATCTGGCCGCCCAGATGATCGCTCGCCTCGTAGACGGTCACGTCGTAGCCGCGCTTGGCCGCCACGCGCGCGGCCTCCAGGCCGGCGATGCCGCCGCCCACCACGGCGACCTTCTTGTCGCCCTCGCCCGGCTTAATGGCGATGGTCGCCTCGTCGCCGTTCTCGGCATTGAGCACGCACGAGATGTACTTGCGGTTTTGAATCGCGTCGACGCAGCCCTTGTTGCAGTTGAGGCACTCGCGGATGGGCTCGCCCGTGGCGGCCTTCAGCGCAATGTCGGGGTCGCACATGAGCGAGCGGCCATAGGCGACGATGTCGGCCGAGCCGTCCTCCAGGATCTTCTCGCCGGCCTCGACCGAGACAACACGGCCGACGGTTGCCACCGGCACGGAGACCAGGGCCTTGACGCGCTCGGCCACGGGCAGCGTCCAGTTGTAGGGCATGGCGCCCATGGGCGGAATGGTGTCGCCCATGTTGCCGGTGTGGTTGGCCTGTGCAACCTGAATCATATCGATGCCCGCGCCCTCGAGTAGCTTGGCGAACTCGCAGGCCTCGTCAGGCTGCAGGCCGCCCTTGCCGCGCGGCGTGCCGTCGGGGTTCTCCATGATCACGGGGAGCTTGTACTCCACCATCAGCTGCGGCGCGGCTTCCTTAATGGCGGCGACGACCTCCAGCGCATAGCGAACGCGGTTCTCGAACGAGCCACCGTACTCGTCGGTGCGCTGGTTGAGGATAGCCGAGCACAGCGAACCCACCAGGCGGTCGCCGTGGACCTCGATGGCGTCGATGCCGGCCTGCTGCGCGCGAGTGGCCGAGGCAGCGATGGCCTCCTTGATCTGGGTGAGCTGCTCTACGCTCGCCTCGTTCACAAAGTGCTGCATGTCGTGGTGCAGCTTGGCGTATGCCTGATTGCGGATCTCGTTGGACTCGGCCATCTTGGCGGCAAAGGTCTCCTCGTCGCCGGCGGCCTTGGCCTCCTGCGCGGCCTTGGCGGCGGCCATGGAGCCCATGACCATGCGGCCGACACCGGGCACATCGTACTCGGGGTGGAACAGCTGCAGCGCAACCTTGGCGCCGTGCTTGTGGACGGCATCGGCCAGGGCCTTAAACGTGGGGATCTGGGCGTCGGTCGCCAGCTTGGGCGTGGGGCTCGCGGTCATGACGGGGGCGACGTCGCCGATGACGATGTAGCTCACGCCGCCACGGGCCAGGCGCTCGTAAAAAGCCAGGCTGCGCTCGCCAATGGAACCGTCGCGTTCCTCGTAGCCGGTGGTCAGCGGCGGGAACATAATGCGGTTTTTGAGCTCAAGGGGGCCAACCGTAATGGGCTGGAGCAGCTTGGATGCAGGTGCGGTCATGGACATTCCTCTCTTGTAGGCGCGGCGGCGATGATGCCGCGTAGTTGTCTAGAGGATATGGCATGGGGGCACAGCGGCACAACGGAAATCGGCGGATAGCAGCTGGCGGCAGGTGGATGGGGCGGGACGGCCCGTCGGTTTGCCTCGATCTGTAACAGTTACCCAGCAAAACCGGGTCTTACTGTTACAGATCGAGACATTCCTCTCGACCCAACCTCAACAATCTAAATCTGTAACATCTAGACCCACTTTTGACCCCTACCTGTTACAGATCGAGACAAACCATACCCGCCTGCTAGAAAATCTCAATCTATAACAACAACTCGGCAAAATCCGTCCCTCGTGTTACAGATTTAGACAAACACGACCCAACCCACCGGTATATCTCGATCTGTAACACCTAGCCGCCCAAATCGGGTCTAGATGTTACAGATCGAGATTTTGTTTGAGAGGCCGAGAATTGGACCGAAAACACGGTCCCGGAATAACAAAAAAGCTCGCCGGCTAGGCCGACGAGCTGCAAGTTCTTGGTCGCGGGGGCAGGATTTGAACCTACGACCTCCGGGTTATGAGCCCGGCGAGCTACCAGACTGCTCCACCCCGCAATGTCTGGGCGCCTCATGTGCGCAAGAAAGAATATTACGCGGGAGTTCGGCAAACGGCAAGAAAAATCTCGTAGAGCATAATTCCTTCATATTTAAACTCCTCAGCCCCTATCACCGTAAACGAATCGCAGCCGAGCGCCATCGACGGCACGTATACAATGGTGCGCGTCCTTTTACGCCGACACCGGGAGTAGACATGCTGCTCGCTATCGATATGGGAAATACGCAGACGGCCATGGGCCTGTTTGACGGAGACGAGCTGGTGCAGTCGTGGCGCATGCCCACCGACCGCTCCTATACCGCCGACGAGATCCATGTGCGCCTGATGGGTTTCTTTAAGATGTACGATCTCTCGCTCGACGCGGTCGACGCGATCGCCTTTGCGGGCGTGGTGCCGCAGCTCTCGCGCGAATGGCACGCCGTGGCCGACCGCATTGCCGCGGACGCCATCGTCATTGGGCCGCAGACGGCCGCGGTGACCAAGCTGCGCGCGGCGCGTCCCCAGGCCGTAGGTGCCGATCGCGTCGCCAACGCCGTTGCGGCCGAGACTTTCTACGGCGCGCCGGCAATCGTGGTGGACTTTGGCACCGCGACCAATATCGACGTCATCGATGAGGACGGTTATTACATTGGCGGAGCAATCGCGCCGGGCATCCGCATCTCCATGGACGCGCTCGCCGCCCGAGCCGCCAAGCTCGCCAGCGTTCCGCTCGAGGCGCCCGAGCACGCCATCGGCCGCGATACCGAGGAGTGCATCAAGGTCGGCGCCGTAACGGGCGCCGCCGCCATGGCTGAGGGCCTGGTCGCGCGCATGAAGCGCGAGCTGGGCCGCGAGGATGCCACCGTTATCGCCACGGGCGGTCTCGCCAGCATCGTCGCCGATTCGACCGATGCCTTCGACGTGGTCGACGGACAGCTCACCATCAAGGGTATCTGCGAAATCTACCGCCGCATGCAGGAGCTGGGATAGAGCAGGAGCTTAAGTCAAGCAAGCCCGATGCCACAGTCCCCGCAAATGCTCGCCAAGCCTATTCCTCAAAACTGAAAAATTTTCAATTTTGAGGAATAGGGCGCTGGCAACCCATTCCCCAGACAGGCGAAACCCTCCCCGGCACAGGCCGAAGAGGGCTTCGTTGTCATCGTTGTCTTTGAGCGCTGGCGCCCCGCGCTACAGCCCGCGAATTCGTACGGCCTCGGGCGGAAACTCCTGCTCGCCGGCATCGGTCTTGATAGTCGCACGACCCCAGATGTCCAGGCCCGCAAACACACCGACCGCAAGCGGCAAACCGTTGGGCGACACCGCCGCAACTTGGCGGCCCAGCAGCGGCACCATGTCGAAGTACTCGCCCAGCACGGGGGCCAGCGGGCCTGCGGCGCCCTGCGACGTGTTGGCAACAACCGCCCAGGCGTCCACGCGGGCCAGCACGGCGGCGGCCAGCGCCTCGACCAGTGCTTCGTCAGCCACATCCACACCGAGCTCGCTCAACGCCGAACGCTCAATATCCACCGTCACGACACCGAACATGCCCGCAGCACCGGCACCGCCGTTCACGGCAACACGCGCGAGCGGCGCCTCAAACGCAGGCGCACCGCACACGATATCGCTCGGCCACTGGATACCCACCTTACCGGCAAGGCCCAACCCCGGCGTCGAAGCCGTGCCCACAAGCGCATCCATCATGCCCATCGCCGCCACAAACGGCAGGCCGTGGAAGGCATGCATGTTCACGTCCGGACGCACAACCAGCGAAAACGCCAGCGAAGCATCGCCCGCGCTCCACGCGCACCAGCCCGCGGACACGCCCTCGCGGCCTGCGTCACGCGCCGCGTCGAGCTCGGTGCCGGCGGCAACAGCATTCATCTCGATCATCTACATACGCCCCAATTCACCCACGATATGGCCCACGCGATCCTCGGGTTCCTTGACCTCGACGCCGTTGTAGCGGAAGAACCGCGCCGGGTCGTGCATCAGGTCCTCGAGCGGCACCAGCACAAAATCGCGTTCGCCGATCAGCGGATGCGGCAGGCGCAGCTTTTTGCCGCCGTGGGTCTCGCCGTCCATCCACAGCAGGTCCAGGTCGATGGTGCGCGGACCGTTGGCCTTGGCCTTTTTGGAGCGGTCGCGCCCCAGCTCGGCCTCAATCTTCATGAGCTCGTCAAGCAGCACCAACGGCGCCAGCTCGGTCTTGATCTCGATGACGGCGTTGGCAAACGCGTCCTGGCGCGTCTCGTAGGCCGGCTCGCTCTCGTAGATCTTGGAGGAGTTGGACACGCAGGTGAGTGGAATCTCGGCGATCATGTCGCGCGCGGCGCGGATGTTGTCGCAACGATGCCCCAGGTTGGAGCCCACGGCCACAAACGCACGGCGCGGCTGCGGCTTGGCGACGGCCCAGTAACCGTTCAGGAACTGCGCAAAACCCGCGGCGTCGTGCACGCGCACGATGTTGGCACCGGCCTGGATGGCGCCCAGGCACACGCCAAACGTGGCGGCATCGCGCGCGGCGGCCTCGGTCACGCCCGAGACAGCGCCCACAAAACGCTTGCGCGACACGGCGCACATGAGCGGATAGCCCAGTGACGCCATCTTGGCAGTCTCGCGCTGGATGACGATGTCCTCGTTAGCCGACTTACCAAAGCCCGGGCCAGGATCGATGCAGATGCGGTCGCGCGACACGCCGGCATGGA
Organism: Collinsella aerofaciens; assembly: GCF_025289055.1. Lineage (GTDB taxonomy): Bacteria > Actinomycetota > Coriobacteriia > Coriobacteriales > Coriobacteriaceae > Collinsella. The sequence continues at coordinate 51,637 of NZ_JAESIQ010000005.1, read as the reverse complement.
TGAGTGTGCGGGCCTGGTCGGACAGAAAGCCCATGACGCGGCGCATGATGGGCGCCGAATCGGGCAGGGTAAAGCGGCGGAGCTGAGAGGTGGGCACGTAGGCCTCCTCGCGGCGGGCGCTGCGGCGCATCATGGCGGCCAGGCGGTCATTGGACTCCGATGCGGCCTCGGTGGCCTCGGGCGCGGGCGCAACGGTTTCGGCGGCAGCAACCTGCTCGGCGGCCGGCGTCTCCTGCTCGCTTGCAGGCTCGGACGTGGGCTCCGGTTCGCCAAACGGCAACGAGGGCTGCACCACACCGCCCGGAAGCTTGGCCTCCGGCTTAGGCTCGCCCAGCAACTTGCCGCGACGGCGGCGAGCCGGCTTCTCGGCCTCACGCGCGGCCTCGGCAGCCGCCTCGCGCGCCTTCTCGGCAACAAACGCCGCTGCCGAGGTATCGAGCTGCACCGTTGCGTGCGTGCGGGTGGGCGCGGCGACCTCGCCGGCATGCATCACGATGACGCCGCAGGTGCTCGTCTTAACAAACTCGACCATCTTGGGATCGGTGAAGCCGGTCACGTCGTTGACGATCGAGGCGCCGCAGCGCACGGCCGCCTTGGCAACCGCCACATGACGCGTGTCGATCGAGACGATGGCGCCCTCCTTGGCCAGCGCGCGCACCACGGGCAGCACGCGGCGAGCCTCCTCGTCGGGGTTGACCGGGGTAAAACCAGGGCGCGTGGACTCGCCGCCCACGTCGATGATGTCGGCGCCGGCGTCGAGCATCGCCAGGCCGTACTCGATGGCGGCGTCCGGGTCGAAGTGCTCCCCGCCATCGCTAAACGAATCGGGCGTCACGTTGAGGACGCCCATGATGCGCGGACGGTCAAAGCTGAGCTCGTACTTTCCGCACCGCCATGTCTTGCTGTCGTTCGCCATGAACATCCTCCTAAAATGCCCACGCCGCCGAGCTTGGGGAGCTGACGGCGGGGTCGCTTTGCACTCAGTCTTTCTATTGTATCCGCGCGCGCGGGCTAGAACGCAAACGCGGCCGCGATGTCGCAAGAAATCAGCAGGTCGGCATTTGCATCCTGATCGGTGGGAGCAAGGTTGCATATGGCCAGCGTATCGCCGGTAAAGTAACGCGTAAGGCCTGCCGCCGGATACACCACGAGCGAGGTCCCGCCCACAATGAGGGCATCGGCCGCGGCGATGGCGGCAACGGCACCGGTCAGCACATGCTCATCGAGCGGCTCCTCGTAGAGCACTACATCGGGCTTGATGCGGCCGCCGCACGCGGGGCACGCGGGCACGCCCGCGGCATCCTCGTGCTCGCGCGAGCAAATCCACTCGGCGCTATAGACCGCGCCGCACGACTGGCAAATGTTGCGATGGACCGATCCGTGCAGCTCAAACACTCGCTGTGAGCCGGCCATCTGATGCAGGCCGTCGATATTTTGCGTCACCACGGCATCAATCTTACCGGCACGCTCCAGCTCGGCCAGCTTGGTGTGGCAGCGGTTGGGTTTAGCGTTAAGCGCGATCATCTTGGTGCGGTAAAAGTTGAAGAACTCCGCAGGATGCGCCTCGTAAAAGCTATGCGACAGCATGGACTCGGGCGGATAGGCAAACTGCTGGTGATACAGGCCGTCCACGCTGCGGAAATCGGGGATGCCACTTGCCGTGGAAACACCAGCGCCGCCAAAGAAGACCACACGCTTGTGGGTGTCAAACAGATCCGCCAGCGCGGCGGAGGCCTGTTTGGAGTCCGTTATCGCCTGCGTCATATGAGTCCTCCGTCCTTGTTGGTCGGGCAGCGTCGGGCGATGTCCCAGCATGCGGCCTTTGGGTCAGCACGCGCGGTGCCCACCACCGCCCCTGTTGCGCTAATCTTAAGCCTGCCAACCCCGTCGAAAGGACACCATGCCTCAGACTTACACTTTCGCCTCGTGGAACGTCAACGGCCTGCGCGCCGTGCTCAAAAAGGACCCGAGCTTTATCCAGATCGCGCAAGAACTCGACGTCGATATCCTGGCGTTGCAAGAGACCAAGTTGCAAGAAGGCCAGGTTGATATTGACCTGCCCGGCTATCGCCAAACCTGGAGCTACGCCGAGCGTAAAGGCTATTCGGGCACTGCGGTCTTTAGCCGCCAGGAACCGCTGCGCGTGCTGCACGCCGACGCGCTGTTACCCTACGCCGGCGAGGGCGAGGCGGCCGAGCTCGTCGCCCAAGCCGCAACCGAGGGCCGCGTCTGCGCGTTGGAGTTCGACAAGTTCTGGTTTGTGGATGTCTACACTCCCAACGCGCAAAACGAACTCGCCCGCATCGACGTGCGCATGGCCTGGGATGATGCCTATCGCGGCTTTTTGAGCGCGCTTGAGCGCGAGAGTGGCAAACCCGTCGTGACCTGCGGCGACTTTAACGTGGCGCACGAGGAGATCGACCTTAAGAACCCCAAGTCCAACCGCGGCAACGCCGGCTTTTCGGACGAAGAACGCGGCAAGTTTACCGAGCTGCTCAACGCCGGCTTTACCGATACCTGGCGCACGGCTAATCCAGACGTCGAGGGCGTCTACAGCTGGTGGAGCTATCGCTTTAATGCCCGCAAGAACAACGCCGGCTGGCGCATCGATTACTTCTTGGTAAGTGATTCAATCGCCAATACCGTGCGCGACACCGGTATCCGCGGCGATATCTTCGGCAGCGACCACTGCCCCGTCACCCTCACGCTAGAGCTCTAGCGCCAAGCAATTCCTGGGGGACAGAGGAAAACAGATCATGTGACCCCTCTCCCCCTATAAGTTGCGGTGGAATAGTTCCTGTTTGGGCAGCAAATAGCCAAAAACGAGAACTATTCCACCGCAAGTTCGTGAGGGAATGCGAAATGCCTTACAGCCCGTATTTCACGACGACACGGTTAATGCGGCGACACCAAGGCTTGTACAAGGCGGCCAAAAACACGCAGGTCGCAAGGCCGTGCGTAATATCGAACGGCACTGCCGTGGCAAGACGCGCCGCGGCACCCGCCCAAGTAAGCGGCTGTACAAAACCAATGATGTCATACGCGTTGATCACGACGCCATAGAGCAGGCCCGACGCAAAGCCGTACGCCAGCAGCGCTGGCATGCGCACGGTGCCGTCGGCGCGGTCGAACGCACCCGCATACGCCAGCACACCGCCAACGTATCCCACGAGCCCCCAGGCATACATCTGCCACGGCGTCCACATGCCCTGCCCAAAAAAGAAATTGCTGGTCAGCGCTGCCAGCGCGCCAACCATAAAACCATTGCGGCGACCAAGCGTCGCCCCCGCGATAATGGCGATGGCGCTCACCGGTTTAAAGTCGGGAATGGGCCCAAACAGGATGCGCCCCGCCGCCGCCAGCGCCGCCAGCACCAGCGTGGGCATAATCTGGCGCAAACCCGGACGCGATGCCTCATAGCCCGCAAAGAACAGCGCAAGCACCAACGCCACCACAACCAGCATGGCCAACGCTGCCTGCTCAACACCCGCCAGCAACGCGGCAGCCATCACCGCCGGCACCGCCAACAACAGCGGGATCTCCAGTTTTGCAAGCAAACGCGAGAAACGACAGTCCGTCATCCCATCACGCCCTATAGAACACGTTGTCGGCAAAGAAGTCGGCCGGGGACTCCATGCAGGCAATCTCGCCGTCAAACATCATGGCGACGTCGTCGGCTACCTGCTCGGCAAAGTCCAAATCGTGCGTAGCCATGATGACGGTGCCGCCAGCCTTCGCATGGTCACGCAGGGCGCGGGCGATGGTGCGGCGGCTGAACAGGTCTAGACCCTTGGTGGGCTCATCGAGCAATAGCAGTTCGGGGCCGATTAGCAGCAGTTTTGCCAATGCAAGCAGTTGACGCTGCCCGCCCGAAAGATCGTACGGATGGCGTCCATCCAGACCCGACAACCCCAAGCTCGCCGCACGCTCCCGCGCCAAGTTCTCGTCATATCCGCAGGTCGAGGCCCATTCCATCAGCTCATCGCGAACCGTCTCGGCAACCAACAATGCTTTGGGATTCTGAGGCAGCAGCGCCGCCGAGGCCGCTCCGCGCACCATGCGGCCGCGCTGCAGCTTGGCGGTCTTCGCCAGCACCGAGAGTATCGTCGACTTACCGCATCCGTTGCCGCCCACGATCGCATGCACCGCACCGGCCGAAAACGCCACGTCGAGCCCGCGCAGCACCCAACCGCCCGCGCGATCGTAGCGAAACCAGCCCTCCGACAGGGTGGTAGCCGACCCACCGTGCATTTTTTGGAGTATTCTGCTTCCATCCGTGCGCGGGAAGGCTTCCGAGCCGTTCTTGAGCGACGTTTGTGCCACAAATTCGGACGATTTGTCCAATTCCGAACTTTTTTTCGCGCTCGATACGTCCCCGAGCGGCTCCAGAGAGCCCAAATTGTCCTCACGCCTGCTGAATACTCCTTTATTTGCACATCGGATGGCACCCCACCCCAACATGTCATCGGAAAACAGCGATTCTCGGCGTCCCAAAGAAGCCATATCCGCCACCTCGCGCACGCGACCGTCCTCAATCCGGTACGCACACGTCGCGTATTCGAGCATTGGGCGCGGCTGATGCGTCGCCACAACAACCGTGCAGCCCAGCTCGCGATTCACACGAAACAGCGCGTGCAGGAAATTCTTCTCCGCAACCGGATCAAGCTGAGACGTGGGCTCGTCGAGCAGCAGCACGCGCGGGCGCAGCGCCAGCACAGCCGCCAGCGACAGCAGCTGTTTGCGGCCACCCGAAAGCGTATCGGTATCACGATGAAGCCAGTCCTCCAGACCAAAGAAATAGCTGGTCTCGGCAACACGGCGGCGCATCTCGTCGCGCGACACACCCAGATTCTCTAGGCCAAACGCCATCTCGTGCCACACGGTCTCGCACACAATCTGGTTCTCGGGATCCTGAAACACATAACCCACGCGCTCTGCCGATGCCCGCACGTCCATGTCGGCAACGTTCTCGCCCAGCACGCGCGCATCACCAGTGCGCTCGCCCGCTGGAGCGATCTCGGGCTTGAGCAGCGACAGCAGCGTCGACTTGCCCGAACCGGTACCGCCAACAAGCAGTGCAAACGCACCTTGGGAAACACGCCAATCAAGCCCCTCGAGCACCGGTGCCTTGACCCCGGGATAGGCAAAACTAAGGCCTCGCACCTCAATCGCCGGCGCGGCCGAGCCATATGCCACACCCGCCGCCGAGCTCCTATCAAACCGAGCCATCAGCCAAACCTCTTCTCATCAATCGCGCGCAACGCGCAAGGCAGCACCATCCAGGCAGCGTACACGACATAGCCCGGCCACGGTGCCGGCACCGAGAGCTGCGGATAAAACGAATACTGCGTCGTCGCGGTCCACGCCACCGCCACCGCGGCAGCACCAAACAGCGCGAGCCCGACCAGCGCGGCAACGTCACTGCGCCCCAGTCGATACCGCGCATACGTCGTACGACGCGTCGCGGCACCCCACCCGCGCGAGCGCATCGCGTCCGCGCGCTCCAGCGAATCTTCCATGCCCCAGCCCATCAACACACTCGATGCCCGCAAGCGCGAGCGCACGGGGTCGGCCGGCGCACGCCCCGGTACATCAATCGCGTCCTGCACCGCCAGCACCGTGCGGCCGCGGCGCAAAAACTGTGGGATAAGCCGCATGCACATCGAGATCATAAGCGCGATCACCGGCGCGGCGTTGCCTAACAGTGCGAGCACCTTGTCGTATTCGAGCATCGACGCCGCGGCCTCAAACCACAGCACGCTCGCCACAAACAGCCCGCCCATGCACAGGCCGTATACCATGCTTTCCAGATACACCGCGCGCATGCCAATACGGAACAGCTCCGTCGAGCCCGAGGCGCTAAACAGCGGATTGACCAGCGCGATAATCAAAATCACCGGCAGCTGCCAGCGGAGTGCGCCCAGCGTGCGGGCAGCCCCGCGCGTCGCAAATCCATACGCCAGCCCGCCCGCAAGTGACAGCGCAATCAGCACCGGCTGCATCGAGAACATGGTGAGCCCCAGCGTCAGCACCATGTAGAGGGCCGGCACAGCCGGATGCGACATCGAGAATGCCGCGACGGGCTCGCCGCCAAACTCCTCTTGTATGTTGTCCACGGGCACCCCCGTCCCCTCGCTCAAACGACAGCTCCGCAGCACCGCCAACGCCGCACGCAAGCAGCGCAAACGCCACGCCGGCGGCACCGACATCGGCCGCCATGAGCCAATCGCTACGCGCTCAACATATGCCTGCGGTATCATATTGCGCCGTGTATCGTTTCCAAACACACGTCTCTATAACGTAACAGGAGATCACATGGACGCAACCGCAATTATCCTCGCTGCCGGCGAGGGCACCCGCATGAAGTCGAACCACTGCAAGGTTTCGCACAAGATCCTGGGCAAGCCCATGGTCCAGTGGATCGTCGACGCTACCATCAAGGCCGGCTGCAGCCGCGTCGTTGTCGTCATCGGCAGCCACGCCGACGAGATGCGCGCCCTCATCGACGGCGCCTATGCCAACAGCGCTACCAAGGTCGAGTGCGTCGAGCAGACCGAGCGCCTGGGCACCGGCCACGCCGTGAAGGTCGCGCTCGAGGCCTGCAGCATCGCGCAAGGCCCCGTCGTGGTGCTCAACGGCGACCTGCCGCTCATCACCGCCGACACCGTCGCCAAGTTCGCGCAAACCGTCGCCACCGGCGAGCTCGCCTGCACCGTCATGACCATGACCCCGCCCGACCCCTTCGGCTACGGCCGCATCAAGCTGGGCGCCGACGGTCAGATCGAGCGTATCATCGAGCAGAAGGACTGCACGCCCGAGCAGGCCGCCACGCTGCTGGAGTGCAACGCCGGCTGCTACGCCTTTGACGGCGCGCAGCTCGCCGCCCACATTAACGAGATCGGCAACGACAACGCGCAGTCCGAGTACTACCTGCCCGACATGCTCGAAATCCTCAAGGGTCACGGCCAGGCGGTCTCCATCTTCCACTGCGATGACTACCGCGACGGCCTGGGCGTCAACAGCCGCATTCAGCTCGCGCAGCTCACCGCCATCGCGCGCGACCGCATCAACGAGCACTGGATGGCCGAGGGCGTCACGTTCATCGATCCCACGCAGGCCTGGATCGGCCCCGACGCCGTTATCGGCCGTGACACCGTCGTGTGGCCGCAGACGCACCTGATCGGCCACGTCACCGTGGGCGAGGAGTGCCAGCTTGGCCCCAACAGCCGCCTCACCGACACCACCGTCGGCAGCGGCTGCGTCATCGATGAGACTATCGCCATCGAGGCCGTCATCGAGAACGGCGTCGACTGCGGCCCACGCGCCTACCTGCGCCCGGGCACCCACATGCTCGACGGATCCAAGGCCGGCACGCACGTGGAGATCAAGAAGTCCACGATCGGCGAGGGCTCTAAGGTGCCGCACCTGTCCTACATCGGCGACACCACCATGGGCTCCGGTGTCAACGTGGGCGCGGGCTCCATCACCTGCAACTACGATGGCGTGCACAAGCACAAGACCGTCATCGGCAAGGACGCCTTCATCGGTTCCGACACCATGATGGTCGCGCCCGCCCAGATCGGCGACGGCGCGCTCGTGGCCGCCGGATCCGTCATCACCGAGCCGGTCCCGGCCGACGCACTTGGCCTGGGCCGCGCCCGTCAGGTAAACATTGAGGGCTGGGCCGCCGATTATCGCCGCCGTCTGCACGAGGACGACGAGGTATAACGTTTTACCAAGCATCTAAGGAGCTGTTCCCATGGGGGCGGCTCCTTTTTCTATCGTGACCTGCGCAACCGGATGAGTGGTCGGTTCGTGTCCGTTGACGGTAAAGACGTTATCAAGACTCGATAAACCCCGCCGCGCGGTTACAATGCAACAAGGCATCTATATGGCATTCGATATAAAGGAGAAGGGTAATGCCGATTAATGATCCCGAGAAGTCGGAGAATATGCGCAAGTCCATCCGCGTGTATTCCGGTTCCTCCAACCGTCCCCTCGCTCAGAAGATCGCTGAGTACCTTGGGGTCGAGCTTTCGGGCCTTACGCTAAAGCAGTTCGCCAATGGTGAGATTTACGCCCGCTACGACGAGACCGTCCGCGGCGCCGACGTCTTCCTGATTCAGTCCGTGGCCGGCGGCAACGTCAACGACATGCTCATGGAGCTGCTCATCGCCACCGACGCTGCCAAGCGCGCATCCGCCCGCTCCATCACCGCCGTCATCACCCACTACGGCTATGCCCGCCAGGACCGCAAGGCCGGCCCGCGCGAGCCCATCACCGCCCGCCTCGTCGCCAACCTGCTCGAGCGCGCTGGCGTCAACCGCATCATCACCCTCGACCTGCACCAGGGCCAGATTCAGGGCTTCTTCGATATCCCGGTTAACCACCTGTCCGCGCTGCCGCTGTTTGGCCAGTACTACAACGACATGCACTTCGACACCGACAACCTGGTTGTCGTCTCCCCCGATGTGGGCCGCGCCAAGGCCGCCAAGAAGCTGTCCGATATGCTCGGCTGCGACCTGGCCATCGCCCACAAGGGCCGTCCGCGCCACAACGCCGCCGAGGTCATGGGCATCATCGGTGACATCAAGGGCAAGACCTGCATCATCAACGACGACATGATCGACACCGCAGGCACCCTGTGCGCCAACGTCAAGGAGCTCAAGGCTATGGGCGCTGGCGACATCTACGTCTGCGCCACCCACGGCATCTTCTCCGGTCCGGCCATCGAGCGTCTGAACGACGCCCCGATCGTCGAGTGCCTCGTCACCGACGCCATTCCCGTCGAGGTCGGCGGCAAGATCAAGACCATCTCGGTCGCCGAGGAGTTCGCTCAGGCCATCTCCGCCGTTTACCACGAGGAGCCCGTCTCCACGCTCGTCGGCGGCGACTTCGCGCTGTAATCGCTCGACCCTCGCATCCCTCCGGAAGCCCCGGACGCGCCTGCGGGGTTATCACGCGAACGTCCTCGCCGCTTTGCGGCTGCGGGATGTTCGCTTTGATAACCCCTCCCGGCGTGTCCGGGGCTTCCTGCTGTCTCGGGGCAGCTGTTTTCTGAAATGACTTTGCTGCAACCTTTCCTCGCCTTCGGCGGGCGTGGTAGCCTTTGTCGTTGATTGAACTATTTACGTAACGGAGGACAAACATGGCAGCTGCACAGCCGCTTAAGATTCGCATGGTTGCCGGGCTTGGCAACCCTGGCGAGGAATATGCCGAGACCCGCCACAACGCTGGCTTCAAAGCGATCGACGAGCTGGCCCGTCAGGCCGGCGTCACGTACTGGAAAAACCAGGCCGGCGCCGAGGTCGCGCTCATCAACATCAACGATGCTGAGGAAGAGGGTGGCAAGCGCCAGATTGTGCTGGTCAAGCCGCAGTCGTACATGAATACCTCGGGCGGCCCCATCTCCAAGCTCTGTCGCGAGTACAAGATCAAGGCCGAGGAGCTGCTCGTAATCCACGACGAGCTCGATATTCCCGCCGGCGACGTGCGTGTTAAGGTGGGCGGCGGCCATGCCGGTCACAACGGCCTGCGTTCCATCATCGACAAGATGGGCAGCCGCGACTTCAGCCGCATCCGCACCGGCATCGGCAACCCTCCCGGCAAGATGGCCGTCGCCGACTACGTTCTTAAGCAGCTGCGCGCCCGCGAGGCCGAGGATTTCCAGGACACCTGCGCCCGCGCGGCCGACGCCGCCGGTCTGGCGATCGTGCACGGCGTGGTCTATGCCCGCGACCATGTCAACGGCGCCGCCTCCGCCAACGGCAAGCACTAAAACCTATCATTTAGGAACAGGTTTATTTTGGCAGGTTTTACCTGCGGAAACGCCCCAGTTGCGGCATCGCAATCAACCGCGCGCCGGCATACATGCATAGCACCCCAAAGGGGGCCGGCCTCATCACAACCCGAGGCCGGCCCCATTTGCCGTTTTACCTGATAAAACCGACCAAAATAAACCTCTCCCCCTTTGGTAGGCCAAAGTGGACAAACCCTGCTCCCAACCGCCGAAGATACACGTAAGTGACATGTCCATGAGGGTATAATTTGCACCGTATGTCTGCACAACGCCTGTGCGCGTACGGTTTTATTCGGGCTACCGTCCATTTCCGTGGAGGCACGGTTCGGCGGCCCTAACAAGAGAGGGGTTCTATGTATAAGATCCTGGAGAAGACGCAGTTCTCGGAGAAGGTGTTCAAGTTCCGCATCGAGGCGCCTGCAATCGCCAAGCATGCGCACGCTGGACAGTTCCTCATGGTTCGCGCCAACGAGACGGGCGAGCGCGTCCCGTTTACCCTGGCCGGCTGGAACGGTGACGAGGGCTGGGTCGAGTTCATCTTCATGGTGATCGGCAAGACCACCGAAATGCTTTCCACCTACGAGGCCGGCGAGTCGCTGCGCGACGTCGTGGGCCCGCTGGGCGTTCCCACCGAGATGGCCGAGGGCCCCTGCGCCGTCATTGGCGGCGGCGTCGGCCTGGCAATTGCCTTCCCGGTCGCCAAGCACCTGGTCGAGACCGGCCACGAGGTGCACGCCATCATGGGCGCCCGCACCAAGGACCTCCTGCTCATGGAGGACCAGTTCCGCGAGCTCCTCGACGAGGACCACATCCACATCACCACTGACGACGGCTCCTACGGCGAGCAGGGCGTTGTCACCGCTCCGCTGGAGCGCCTGCTGCAGGACAAGGCCGTGAGCCAGGTCTTCTGCGTCGGCCCCGTTCCGATGATGAAGTTCTCGACCCTCACCGCCCAGAAGTACGACACCCCCATCACCGCATCGCTCAACCCCATCATGGTTGACGGCACCGGTATGTGCGGCTGCTGCCGCGTCGAGGTGGGCGGCGTGACCAAGTTCGCTTGCGTCGACGGCCCCGACTTCGATGCCACCCTGGTCGACTGGGATGACCTTCGTGCCCGCCAGGCCGCTTACCGTTCCGAAGAGGGCGAGTCCCTCAAGGCCTATGAGGAAAAGAGCTGCGCATGCCACTAGTTAACGGTCGTTTCGTTGCCGATATGAAGTCGCCCCGCACCCCCGATAACGAGGAGCCGGCTGCCGAGCGCGCCTGCGACTTCCGCCCCGTCGACAAGGGCTTCACCGAGGAGATGGCGCTGGCCGAGGCCGAGCGCTGCCTCAACTGCAAGAAGCCGTTCTGTGTTGAGGGCTGCCCCGTCAACATCAACATCCCCCGCTTTATCGAGCAGATCCGCGAGAAGGACTTCGGCGGCGCTCTCGATACCATCCGCGAGGACTCCATGCTTCCCGCCATCTGCGGCCGCGTCTGCCCGCAGGAGAATCAGTGCGAGGGCAAGTGCATCCGTGGTAAGAAGTCCGAGCCCGTGGCCATCGGCCAGCTCGAGCGCTTCCTGGGTGACCGCCCCGAGCTCGCCTCCACGCCCAAGATGGCCCCCAAGAACGGCAAGAAGGTCGCCGTCGTCGGCTCCGGCCCGTCCGGCATCACCTGCGCCGGCGAGCTCGCCCGTAACGGCTTTGACGTTACCGTCTTTGAGGCCTTCTTCACCGGCGGCGGCGTGCTGGTCTACGGCATCCCCGAGTTCCGTCTGCCCAAGGCGGTCGTCAAGCGCGAGATTGACGGCCTGGAGGACATGGGCGTCAAGTTTGAGTACAACTCCGTCGTGGGCAACATGGCCACGGCCGAGGAGCTGTTCGAGCAGGGCTTCGACGCCATCTACGTGGCGACCGGCGCTGGCCTGCCCAAGTTCCTCAACGTCCCCGGCGAGAACCTGCCCAACGTCTTCTTCGCGAACGAGTACCTCACCCGCGTGAACCTGATGAAGGCCAACAAGTTCCCCGAGTACGACACCCCCACCAAGCACGGCAAGAACGTCGTCGTCTTTGGTGGCGGCAACGTGGCTATGGACGCCGTCCGTACCGCCAAGCGCCTGGGCGCCGAGCACGCCATCATCGCCTATCGTCGTACCGAGGACGAGATGCCCTGCCGTCGCGCCGAGCTGCACCATGCCAAGGCCGAGGGCGTCGAGGTTCTGCCGCTCGTCTCCCCGCTCGAGTTTGTCGCTGGCGAGGACGGCTCCGTGTGCGCCGTCAAGGTCCAGAAGATGGAGCTCGGCGAGCCTGACGAGTCCGGCCGTCGTCGCCCGATGCCCATCGAGGGCGCCATCGAGGAGATCCCCTGCGACGTCGCGATCTCGGCTATCGGCACCAACGCCAACCCCTTCGCAAAGAAGATCGGCGGCAAGATGGAGCTCAACAAGTGGGGCTACATCGTCGCCGACGAGGAGACCGGCCAGACCACCGATCCCCGCATCTGGGCCGGCGGCGACATCGTCACCGGTGCCGCTACGGTCATTCTGGCGATGGGCGCCGGCAAGAAGGCCGCTGCCTCCATCACCAAGAGCCTGCTGGGCGAGTAATCGCCTGCAGCGCTAGCCATCAAACGGCAAAGTCCCCGTCGAGCACACGCCCGGCGGGGACTTTTTTCTATGTCGGCCGCCCCACCACCACGATGGGGACAGGCACCTTTGTGGTGGTTTGGGGACTTGCCCGGTCGTTTTGTCTCAATCTGTAACACCTGGAGCCCGTCGAGCCTTGTAGTTGTTACAGATCGAGATATTGCGCCAGCCGCCCCCGCTTTATCTCAATCTGTAACAGTTAGAGCCCAAATTCCTCGCTACGTGTTACAGATCGAGACGTTAGGTTAGCGGCCGAGCAGTTCATCTCAATCTGTAACACCTGGAGCCATTTTGGGCAGCTTGGTGTTACAGATTGAGATTTTGCATAAGCCGAGGATGGACGCCGCTACCCACCCCTAACGCTTGCGGCGCTTGGTCGCAGCAATGCCTGCCGCGGCAACGGTTGCACCGGCGATGCCCAGAGCAGCGACCGTCATCGCGGCGGAGTCACCCGTGCCGGCAAGCTCCGTGCCACCGGACTTCTTGCCGTTCTTGCCCTTATCCTTGGACTTGTTCGTCGTCACCGTGGTCGTCGTCGAAGCCGAGCCGCCCGCAGGTACCCCGGTGCTGCCAGAGCCATCCGCACCGCCGCCCTGCTCGCCGTCGCCAGGCGTCGGGTCCGGCTCGGGCGTCGGCTCAGGCGCCGCCTCATCGGTCACCGTAATCGTAATGTTCAGACGCTCGGAATACTCGCTGTACGACATGCCAGGGCGCTGTGCCGCAATGCGCACATACATGTTGCTATCGAGCGCAATAGGCTCGGTGTACTTTACGCGGCCTTCGTCACGGCAGGGGCAGGTGTCGTTGGTGGTGTACCAAATCGTCGTGCCATCCTCGGCCGAAAGCTCTAGCTTCGCGCCCTTGGGCACCGTAATGTAGTTCTCCTTGGGCGACCATGCACCAAACGTCGTCGCACCAATCGTCGCCACCGGTCGCGCCGGTCGCACGGCCTCGGCAGACACGCGAACGTCGACCTGCTTGGACAGTGCCGTGCCGTCCACCGCCGCCGTCAACGTCGTCAAACCGGGCAGAGCACCATGCAGCACAAACGTCGCCGCGCCGTCCTCGCCCGTCACGGCCTGGGTGGCATCGACAGAGCAGATAGCCGAGGACTCCAGCCCAACACTAACCTTTGCGCCCGCAAACGGCTTGCCCGCCTTATCGGTCACGTGCGCCACCAGCTCAAAGTCACTGCCATCAAGCATGGTCACGGCCTGCTCCACGTTGAGCTTGAGCTTGTCGGCACGAACGCCCACGACAAGCTCGCCACTTGCCCAGCGCGCCATGGCCGTGCCGGCGTAGTTGCGAGCACCGTCGAGCTCAAACGCCACCGTCGAGCCCGCCTCACGCGCATCGGCATAGCGGATACGCAGCACGCGCGACAGCGGCTTGCCATTGGGATCGTCCTGCTTGTCGAGCCACGTATACGTCACGTCGCCCAAGCCCTGCGCGCACAATGCGACCAGGGCATCGTCGCTCGCATCCATATACTGCGCAAACTCAACCTCGATGCAATCGGTATAGGCATGGGCCGAAGCCACCTCGGGTGCCGCCGTCGACGCCAAGCCAATGTTCACCTCAGTCTGAATCGGCGGCACGCGCAGCCAAGCCGAACGCGCCTCCTCATACCCGTCCTTGGTCACGCGCACCTGATACCAGCCGGTCGGCGTATTCCAGTTGTATGCACCGTCCGCACCCGTTGCAAGCGGATTGTCCTGCTCATACTCCTCGGCATCCCAACGCACTGCATTGGTACCGGCCGCATCGTCGGCGCTCCACAGCTCAACCGTCGCGCCTTCAACCGTATTGGACAGCAGGCCCTCGTACACCACGCCCGCAGGGTCGGGTGCAGCCTTGGCAGCCACATCGCGATAACGCGCCTCGAAGATCGACTGCATCTTCTCGTCCGAGATCAAGCCGTCTTTGTTGGCCTTGTAGACCTCGGAATCGGTCAGCTCGCCCCAGTTGACCGTAATACGATTCTGGCATGCGCGCTCCACCTGCTCGCAGGCAACATCGTAGGCGCATTCGGCATTGGTCAGCTTAATCGCGCGCTCCGAACCTACGCTGGTCGAAGCCGCGTCATAGGCAGCGCCCACCACGGTACCCGCCGAACCGGCCGTCAGCACGCCGGCGATTGTCATAATGGAGCCCACTGCCACATCGGTGCTGTCGTGGCAGAGCTGGCGATACAGCAGATCCTCAAACGCACGCGCCTTCTCCATGGCGTCACGCAGCGCGTAAATGCACTTCCAATCGTCCTCGGTCTTCTCGGGCTTGGCAAGCAAGCGCGTATGCTGAAGCTCATAGCCCTCGCGCTCGCCCTTCACCTTCTGCATACGAACGTTCACGTTCTCCCAGTTCTTGCTGGCATCGTTCACGCCGTAAATGCCGGTAAAGATGCCGATGCCCTGGGTCGCCGCGGGAAACGCCTGGCCGGCCGCCTTCCACGCATCGGTCTTAAAGACCTGTCCGAACATCTCGCACTCGATCTTATAGCCCTTGAGTGAGCGAATCGTGCGGATGAGCTTCATATGGGCGCTCACGTCGCCGTTGAGCTTCCAGGCCATGAGCCATCCGCGCACCTTGGAGTTGTTGAGGCTATGGACCACATTCCAGTTGTCGTACAGGTTGTCCAGAATGTCGCACTGCATGGCGATCGAGTTAAACAGAAGCGCCTGGTTCTTGTTGTTATTGGAGTTCTCGATAAACTCCGACTCTATATAGGCCGTCTGCTCGCCATCGGGCGCGGCGACCTTAAAGCCCTTGACGGTATCGTCGTCAGCCGCCTTGTAGCTCAGCGAGCTGCCGAGCGCCTGGCCCAAATCGTTAAACCCGTTCGTCGACTGGCCGTTGTACTCGCTGGCCTTAATGCCCGCACACTTGTTGAGCGCCGCAGCGGTTGCGTCATTCCAGCTTCCGTATTGGTTGAGCTGGCCGATACCCATCGACTGGCCCACCAGATCCTCGGCCCGCTGGGCAATAAACTCCGCTCGCGATGCATGGTCGACGAGCTCCTTGATGGCGGCCGCATCCGCAGCGTTCGCGCCCTGGGCCGCCGCGAGTTCCTGATACCAATCCTCGCTGGTGCCGTAAGCATCCTCAAAGATCATCTTGTCCACATTGACGCCATAGCTGTCGCCCTGCTGGGTCAGCAGCGCCGCCGACCCGCCGACCGCGGCCTTGAGCTCAGCCGCAAACTGCGCGGCCTCGTCGTTGCCAGCATCATCGCCCTCGCCGTCGCTGGCGGCAGGGGCGCGACGAGCCTTACGGGCAGCTCCACCTTGGGCTTCGTCCTCCTTACTGGCTTCGTCCTCTTTACCGTCCTTGTCCTCCTCGGCAAACGCATCGGCGACTATCTGGTCAATCGCGTCGTTAAAGGCCTCGTCGACATCATTAAACGAGTTATCCATCATATACTCGTGCCACTGCTGCACGGCATTCGAGAACTCCTGCTGGCGCTCCTCGGCCGCGGCGGAATGCTTTTTGGCCGAAGCTTTGGCGTCAAAACTCAGCATGGTCATAAGCTGGGCATTGGAGATGCGGTAGGTCTGCGGCATAAAGATTTGCTCGAAGTTGCCGCAGTTCACATAGGTCGAGTCATTCGCCTTGTTAAACTCGTCGAGTAACTTAAGGTAACCCTCGTCCACATACTCCGCCACATAGCGCACACGGGTGCCCTCGCGCGACTTTTGAGTCAGAGGAATCGTCACCGTCTTGCCATCCACGCAGTCCACGTACAGGTCGAGCGTGTCGGCGGCCTCTTCGTTTCCCACCTCGAGCGTGATGTCAAAGGTCCAGTAGGCATTCTTCTTTTGTGGCAGATGATGGAAGGTCCACAGGCTCTTGCCGGTGTCCTTGCCGTCCTTGACCAAGTTTTGCGTACCGCCACGATACGTCACATCAAAGTTCCAGACCGAAGCGCTCGGAACATAGCGCACATAGTTGCGAGCCGTCACCTCTGCGGCAGCGGCGGCAACATCGGTCGAGCCCACGCGCGCCTCGAGCGTCACACGCTCGGCGGCAAGCGTATCCTGCGGCAGGTCGTATTCAATCTTGGCACGGCCGAGTTTATTGGTCTTGCCGGTGTACTTTGCAGCCGACGAGCCCGTCCCCACGGTGAGCTGCACGCTCTTGCCCGGCGCCGCATAAACGTAGGCCACATTGCCCAGCAGGCTGTGAACGTCGGTGTTGTCGACCTCGATGCGCGATCCGCTAACCTCGAGTGTGGTGCTTCCCAGCGGCAATGTCACCTCGCCCAGCGTAATGAGCGGCGAGATGGCATAGGTGCCCGCGGCCTTAGTCTTAAAGCGCACAAACACATCGGCGCCCGCACTCTTCTTCATATCGAGAACGAGGTTGTCGCCCTCCCAAGTTGTGCCAGCCCACATGGCATCGGAGCTGGCGCCGGCTTCGCGAGCGCCTGCGGACACATCCTCGACGGCATCCTTGGCCAGCGGAATCTCAATCTTGGCAGCCTGGCTGTCCTTGAGCTCGTAATGAATGCGCAGCTCGGTCTCCACGCCAACGACCGCGGACGAATCAGCGATAACCGAGCCCGCCGTCAGCCCGCGCTCGACACGATACGTCTCCACGTCAAACGTGGGGACGTCGAGCGTCACGTCGAGCTGTTTGCCGTCCTCAATCTTCACCTGCTTTTGCGCGATATGCTTACCCACGGTCAGCCCTAGGCGACTAAACGTGGAATAGCTCGTCGCTTGGATGTCGTAGCTCGTCTTGTTAAAGGCGACGATGGTGTACGAACCGGCCTTAAGGCGCGGCGTCTCGGCCTTCATGATAGGCGTGGTGCCATCGTCTTCGTAACCCATCAGATAGGTGACGCCGTCGGCGACCAGCTTGCCGTCGGACGTACGGAACACCAGCACGCGGTTAGCGCCCTGGTAGTCGCCCTTGGTCGCGACCGTCGCCGTGCCCCAGGGCTTCAAGTCGATATCGACCTTGCCGGCCGAGGGCTTCACCGTCGCCGTCGCCCCACCCAGCTTGAGGCTGTCTTTAGGCTCGAGCGTTATCTCCAGATCCTGGTCCGCGTCGGCAATGGCCTGCGACACCACGAGTGCTGTGCCCTGGATACGGAAGTCGTTTTCTTTGTCACCCTTGGCAGGCTTAAGCGTCTTGCCGCCGCTCTTCACCGTCAGATCGGTGTTATCGAGACTATCGAGCTCAATGCGTTCGGTCTTATCCTGGCCTGCGACCGGTTCGAGATAGGCCACATTGAGTTCAATCGCGCGCGAAGTCGGAATCTTGGTAAAGTCCTCCGCCTTAATCTCTCCGATATTCCATGTGCCCGTCATCTGGTCGCCCGGGCGCACCAGCACCATGTCATAGTAACCGCTGAGCGAAATGCGCAGGGTGGCTGCTGTCTTGGAGAGAGCGTCCGCTGTAAAGCTGCCGTCATCGCCAACCGCCAGCGGCGTGGACTGCCCCGCCTGCACGAGTGTAGCCGTCGCGCTCTGGGGAAGTTTGCCCGTCACCTGGGCCGCCTCGCCCATCCACTCAAACGTGTAGGCAGGCTTCGAGGAATCGACGGAGTCCTTGCGATCGGCCACGGCATCGGCAAGCTTTTTGACCATCGAGGGGTTGCCAGCCGAATCGGTCGCATAGGCATAGATGGTCTGGCCTTCACTAAAGGGAATCGCATACGTTACGCCATCGATTGTCACGCGCTCATTATAGTCGCCCGGATAGCCCGCCTCACCAAACTGAAAATCGGGGTTCATCACGCGCAGGACAACGGCATTATGGTTCGTCTCGTTTCCGTATCTCGTGTTCTCAAAAGCTCCCCACTCTATCATTTCCACGCTTTTGGGTAGCACAATCTCTTTGCCGGCAATCGCAGGATCAAGAGAGGCGAACGCGTGCGCTCCGATATATTTGACACCGTCGCCGATCGTCACCGACGACACATGCGAGCACCCGTCAAAGGCATAGCGCTCAATCCGCTCCACCGTGCCCGGCACGTTGATCTGCGTAAAGGTGAGTACCGTTGTGTCCGAGACATAGAACTGCGGTACGCCGCAATTGGCGAAGGCACGATAGTCGATAGTCTTAACCGAAGGCGGCAGCGTTGCCACCACATTGTCGTCAAGTTGTTCGCAGCCCTCAAAGGCCTGCTCGGGAATCGTGGTAAAGGCCGCGTTGTTGGGCCAGGTCACCGTGTGAAGTGTCTTGCTTCCGGTAAACGCATTCCAGCCCAGCTCCTCAACCGAATCGGGCAGTGCGATTTCCTTGATGCTGCTGCCGCCCAGGCCGCCAACGGTGCGGACGTGCGAATCGGGGGCAAACGTAATTGATGTGAGCGCAACCTTTCCCATGCCCTTAAGACTCACGACCATTTTGCCGTCGATTGTCGAGGGCACCTCCAACGTGGTAATGCCCGCGTCGCCATACTCGATAGAAATTTCGTTGGTGAGGCTATCGATCGAGAAGTAGTACTGCGCGGGGGTCTGCTCGCCGGCCACGTAGCCATCGTCGTATTCGCCTTTAACGCCCGTGGCGCCCTTCGAGGTCATCCAGAGCCCAAGATTCTCATTCCAGGTTGCTTCGGCACCGGAAGCCTCCTCTTGCTTCTGCTGCTCGGCGAGTTCCTTGCCCTCGACAAGATCGGTGGCGAGCGTACCCGCAGGCGTGCTCTCGGTCTGCCCAGCGCCCGTCAGGCCTGCTGCCGATGCAATCTCGGAGGCCGGGGGCGTAGGGGTGTCACCGGCATCGAGCGCTGTGGGGTCGGCAGCGCCGGCATCGGGCGCGGGGTCGGTGGAAGCAGAGTCTGACGTTTGGGCGTCAGCCGAATCGGCGGGAGCGGCGTCGGCTGCTTGGCCGTTATCCGTCTGCACAAAAGTGCCGTCGGTGTTGAGGACCTCAGCAAACGCGCCCACAGGCAACGAGCCCGTCACCATAGTGATGGTCACCGCGGCAACGGTCAGGCGGCGGCAAAGCGCTCGAACAGTAGTCCACCTCATGGTCGTTCCTTTCCTGCAAACCTAAAGTCATCCAGCGTAATCGTCGTTCAAAAACAAAGCGAACGGTAGGTTCATATATACGAACCTACCGTTCTACCTGCGCAAACCACCACAAAGGGGACAGGCACCTTTGTGGTGGTTTTGGACATGCTTGGTCGTGGCGGAGCACCAAAACCTAACGCTTGCGGCGCTTGGTCGCGGCGATGCCGGCCGCGGCAACGGTTGCGCCGGCGATGCCTAGGGCGGCGACTGTCATCGCGGTGGTATCTCCCGTGGCCACCAGGACAGCATCGCTCTTCTTTGCCGGCGCGGCTTTCTCAACCGTCTTGGCCGTGGTGGTTGTCGTGACCGGTTTAGCCGCGGGTTTGGTCTCGGGCTTCACCTCGGGCTTGGGCTCAGGCTTGACCTCAGGCTGCGGCGCGGGCTTTTCGGGGTCGACCGGAGCCGGCGTGGCCTCGGGCGTAAACGTCAGATCGGTGTTGAGCCACAGGGTCTCGATCCAGCCGCTCTCGGGATCAACTACACTCGCTTCGCCCATCTGGTAGCCGCACTCCTGGCCGTTGATCACCAGCTTAGTGTTGGGCGTAAAGTAGAAACCACGCGCCGGCTTAAAGTACAGACCGTAGCGATAGGTCACGCCGGGCTTAAAGGCATCGATATGGTTGGTAATGTTCTGGTCCCAGAACTCGACGGAATTTACTTCGCTGCCGTCGCTGCCCGTCCAGAACTCGCACTGGAGAATAGAGTCGGAACCCGCCGGAGTGCCCGCCGTAAAGACCGGCTTATCGCCCGCCTTAAAGGTGGTCGTGGCGCCGTTGATCTCTATAACGTCGATGGCACGCCATTCGTCGATTGGCTGCTCGCACAGCATATTGTCAGCGTGTGGCGCGAAGACGCCGTTGGCGGTCTTGATGTGGTGCGCCCAATGACCGTTGACGTTCATTTCGCAGTCATCAGCCACGGTATTGTCGCCCTTGAGCCTCAGCTCAACGGAATACATGTAGAACTTGCCCTCTTCGAAGTGGTCGATCTTCTTCATGCCCGGCGTGTACATTGCGGGATCGGAATACCAGAAGGCAACGGGCTTGAGCTCCGCAGGGTCGCTGCCATCCATCTCTTCCCAGCACTCATAGGCGATCTCATACTTATCGGCATCGGCGGCAGGAATCGTCGCGGTCGCACGCGGCGCCTCGCCGGGCGCATAGTCGGTTTTCACATCGTTGACGTTTAGATTCTCAAGAGCTTCGTTTTCCGACGAAGCAGGCATCGTAATTGTTTTAATAGCAGGGACATACAGGAATTCTCCGCTTAGACTCGACTTTACGGTTTCCCCTTTTACGGTAACAACGGTTTCATCGCTGAAGGAATATCCGTCTTTTGGCTTCAGCATAAGAGAATACACGTACTCTTTCCCGCTTTTAAACTTTGTAATAGTCGGCAGGGAACCATGTGAGCCGTTATCGGAATACCAGGCAGCAACGGGTTCGTTGTTTTCAAATTCCTGCCAGCATTCATAAGCGATTTCGTATTTATCTGCATCGTAGTTAGGGACACCTGCCGTCGCCTGCGGACCAGTATCCAGCTGCCAATTGAAGTTCGTATTCTGAACATTGGCAAAGGAGATGGATTCCGATTCTGATTCCGCTGCCGGGATAACAAGGCACGCCCTCTCGTAGACATGGGTGCGGGTGTAGTAGTCATCCCGAATCTCGTTAATAGTGGGTTTCCCGGTCGCCTCGGTATCTCCTTTAAAGGCGTCGTCCGGATCACCGATGATGATATTCCCGGGCTCTGTACCCGTATACGTAAGCTTGGATCCATCATAGGTGGTCGTCATCTTGGACTTATTCTCCTTGTACTCCGTAAAGTACTTCTGCTCCTCCTTCTGTCTCTGAATCTTGCTGATATCCAGGGTAAGCGTTGTTTTATTGCTCGCACTGTCATACGCCGCATGGACGATCAAGTCCCCCAGGCCGATAAAAGTCAAAGCGCTACCATCGAGAGCAGACTGGTCTCCATCTACAAGGGCAATCCCCTTCACATACTCAATCGTTTCTTCTTTCTTGATGTCGGTGCAATTGTTCCGTACCGTAATATTGACCCTAACGTCGCTGCCGCCAACAACATCGGTCACACCGCAGGGCATGATGGCGTCATTCGCCGGCGTGGCGGCGTTGTCGCTGGGAGTATTTTGTTCAGCGGGTGCCGCATCGTTGGATTCATCGGTGGCGCCAGTCGGGGCCGTCTGCTGAGGCTCAGCGGTGGCTTGCGCCGCCGGAGCAGCATCGGTTGCAGGCGCGGTCGAAGCGGCTGGTGCGGTCGTTGCGGCCGTATCCTCCGCAACCGTCGGCGTCACCGGAGCCGCGGCAACTTCATCCGTCCCAGCGGCGGAATCGGCGCATTCCGTCGCCAGCGCCACGCTCGGCAGCAGCAACTGACCGACCATAAGCGCACACGCGCCGGCGCAAGCTATTTTGGCACCCACACAACGCCAGGTACCGTGAACCAGCGAGCAGGTGGACTCACGTTGAGCTTGCTTGTCAAAGTGACTTCCGTTCATAACGGCCTCCTTGGTCGTAGGGGCATACCACCACAAAGGTGCCTGTCCCCTTTGTGGTGGTCCTGTACCACCAAGATGTGCCAAATGACTCCGTATGCCTAGGTTCGTAGATGCGAACCTAGGCCTCTACCTGCGGTTTAATTCAATATGATTTCGTTGTCGTCACACGCGTCCCAGGGACGCTACAATCGAGGACACGACTATTCCGTCCACCCAAAGGACTGTCCTTGAATCTGAGTAAGCCTAAAATCAACGCGCTTTTGGCACTTGCGCTCTTTACCCTTGTCTTTCTTGCCGCCGAGTTTCGATTCGACATTAATGTCGGGCTGCTCACCGGTGCCGAGCGTGTTGTGATTGCGCAGGGCTTTATTCTGGGTGCGAGTGTACTCGGCTTTATCGGATACGCTACGTTGCTTGATCACGCGCAGCGCAAAGGCCAGCCTCAGGCAGTTGTCAGTGCCGCCGTCCCCATCGCCATCTTGGGGCTGCTTCAGATTCAGTCCCCCACGAGCCCGCTTGCGCTCGAGATTCTGGGATG
Organism: Collinsella aerofaciens; assembly: GCF_025289055.1. Classification (GTDB taxonomy): domain Bacteria; phylum Actinomycetota; class Coriobacteriia; order Coriobacteriales; family Coriobacteriaceae; genus Collinsella. The sequence continues at coordinate 29,131 of NZ_JAESIQ010000005.1, read as the reverse complement.
CCTCGCATTCCTCGGACTCGGCCTGCTGGGCGCCGCCACTCACCACGCCTTTTCGTTGGCATTCCAGGATGACCCCAAACTCGCCACTGGCGCAGGAGCAGCCTATGCCGCGGGCATCCTGATGCAGTTCGCCATCAACCTGCTCGATTGCGGCGGCATCGCAGAGCTCATCGTCCTTGGCACAGCGACTATCGCCATCTCCGCCCTCAGCGTCGTTCCCCAAAAGGCTGCCAAGAGCTCCAGCCCCGCCATCAATCCCTTTGTTGAGCCCTCTCACGCCCTCGCCAAACAGGCATGCTGGAGCATCGCGCTCGTCATGATTCTTGCCTGCTTGTTCTCGACCCTCGACAACGTGGTCACACTCTCCAACGCCCACGGCACCATTGCCGTGCAGACCTGGCCGCGCCTCTTTTTGGCGGCAAGCGGCCTTGCCGCCGGTCTTATCTTTGACCTTGCCGAGCGCCGCTACATGGGACTTGTCATGCTCGGCATCGCCGTGCTCTCGACCATTTCCATCCTGGCCGTGGAGGCCGGCGCCGATCCCAACCTGGGCCTTGTCGTCTTTTACCTGAGCTCGGGCTTTTTTGTCACGTTCTTTACCGCCACCTTTACGCAGCTGGCACCGCGCATGCATGCGCCCGCCTTATGGGCCGGCATGGGTCGCGCGGCCAACAACGTATGCGCGTTCACCACATCGGGTATCTCGCTGGCGCTCGTGACCTCGGACAATGTTGCTCTCATCATGATCGGTGCGCTCGTTTTGCTCGTCGCCGCCTGCGCGGCATTCGTGGCAGCCGGCTTGTTCCGCCTACCCCAAACCGAGCAGGAGCGCAAACATCAACAGCTTGCCGAGGAAGCGCTCGCCTCACCGAGCATCGAAGAACAGCGCCAGGCCTTCATCGCCAACCACGCTCTCACCCCGCGCGAAGTCGACGTGCTCATAGCCGTGACCCAGGATGAACGCCCGCTCAAGCAGGTTGCCGAGGAACTCGGCATCTCGATGCGCATGGTACAGCGCCACCTGAGCTCCATCTACCAAAAGACCGACACGAAAACGCGCGCCGGTCTCGCCAAAGCCTTCCCCTCGGCCTAAAACAAAAACCACCACAAAGGTGCCTATCCCCTTTGTGGTGGTTTTGGTCGGTTAGCCTTCGAGCTGAGCCACCTTGTAGCGGTAGGCTGCGGCGATGACGTCCTTGCAGCCCTCGCGTCCCAACTTGGCGCGGTTGACGACGATATCCTTACCGCTCGTCATCTTCCACTTTCCGGCGCTATAGCGCTTATAGAACGCCTCGCGCGCCTTCTGCTGCTGCTTGACCAGCTTGGCGCCCTTCTTTTTGTTAAGGCCGCGCTTCTTGCGCACGATCTCGACGCGGTCCTCAAAGGGAGCGGTCACCAACACGGCAATGTGGTTGGGGTTGTTGCGCAGCAGATAATCGGACAGGCGGCCTTCGATAATGCAGCTCTCGGTCTCGCCCAGGTCCAAAATCACCTGGCTCATCTTTTGGAACAACTTATCCGAGTACGAACGCGCATCGTAGCGGTCGGGCAGAAACGCCATGTTCTCCACGGCCAGGCGCTCGTCGTAGGCGGCCATCTTATCGAGCGACTCGCCCGCGCGCAGCGACGCACGCACCAGCAGCTCGTTATCGTACAGCGGAATCCCCAACTCGTCGGCAAGCATGCGGCCAATCTCGTGGCCCTCGGCGCCAAAGTCACGCGCGATGGTAATGACCACAGGACTCTTCTTATTCTCCAGATCGCTCATCGCGATTCCTTTCTAACAAATGAGAAAATACTGTATATCGCCTTTTTCCGCGATAACGTACCTGGGTTTTCCTGGTGCCCAAGATTGGCCTGAAAGAGGAGCGACGCGTACTTTGGTACGCGAGCGACGGTTTGAAGGCCAAGGTTGGGTGCCAGGGAAAGCCAGGCTATGCGGCCACCATTCGCCTCTGATACGCTCTCACCAGCAACGAGATACCAAAGTTGAGCACAAAGTACATCGCAAACACCAGGCCGTAGAGCATAAGCACCTGCGACAGGTCGATCGCGTGGGCCATCACGACGTTTGCCGTGTACATGAGCTCGGCCACGTTAATGCCCGAAAGATACGAGCTGTCCTTAATGACGGTCGTGCACTGGCTAAACAGCGCCGGAATGATTGTTTTAAACGTCTGCGGCAGAATGATGTAGCGCATAGTGGCAAAGAAGCCGAAGCCCTGGCTCTGCGCTGCCTCAAACTGGCCGCGCGGAATCGAGTTGAGGCCGCCGCGCACAATCTCGGCCATAACAGCGCTGGTAAATAGCGTAAAGGCGATGGTCGAAATCACAATGTCCAAACCCTGCACCGTAAAGTAGATAAACAGGATCCACAGCAGGTTTGGCGTGCAACGGAACAGCTCGATATAGGCGCTCACCAAAATACGGAACGGGCGGGGCGCATAGCTTTTGACGAGCGCCAGCACCGTGCCAAAGATGAGCGAGAAAAAGATCGACAGCGCCGAGATCTCGATGGTCTTAACAAAGCCGCCCCAAATGTAGAGCAGGTTGGTCGCGTTGAAGATTTCCATGCGCTAGGCCTCCTCTACGTTGTCGAGCCCCAGCTCGGCCAGGCTCACGCCGCGCGGACGCTCCTTGGAACGGCGCTCGAGCCACTGCACCAGCATGGCGAGCGGGAAGCAGATGATGAAGTACATAAGGCAGCAGACGATGTATCCCTGCAGGTAACCGTACAGACTCACAAAGTTGTCGGAACGGTACATAAGGTCGCCGCCGGCCACAAGCGCCAGCATCGACGTGTTCTTGACCAGGTTGAGCGCCTGGTTACACAGCGGCGGCAGAATGATCTTGAACGTCTGGGGCAGCACGATGTACCAGTAGGCCTGCGCACGGGTGAAGCCCTGGCTCTGGGCCGCCTCCATCTGACCGCGCGGAACCGCCTCGATACCAGTGCGGATGACCTCCGAAATGTAGGCCGCGTGATACAGGCCCACACCCAAGAAGCCCAGCACGAACGGCGCGATGCGCACCGGCTGGTCGGCACCGGTTATGGCCTGCAAAAACTGCGGACCGGCCATGTACATAAAGAGCACCTGTACGGGCAACGGGGTGTTCTGGTAAAACTCCACGTACACGCGGCTTATAGCACGCAGCACACGTGAACGGGTGGTAGAGGACACGCCCAGCAGCGTGCCCAGTACCAGCGACAGCAGCAGACCGGCAACGACCACCTGTAGCGTCACGCCAAAGCCCTCCCAGAAGGGCCCCATGTTTTGAAATGTCGTCGACCAACGGTCGGCGTCAAATAATCCTTCGAGCATTTGATTCCTTCCTTGGACGATACGCCTATACAAGACCCCAGGTCTTGACCTCTTGGTCGAGCCAGCCATCGGCCAGGCGATCGCAAATCACCTGATCGACCACGGCCGAAAGGTCGCAGCCCTTCTTGGTCGCCACGCCGTAGCCCTGCTCGCCAAACTTGACCTCGGGCTGCAACAGCTCGACGGTCTCGTTCATGTAACCGGCCAGCGTGGAGCGATCCATGGCAAAGACGTCGATATTGCCGGCGTCGAGCGAACTCTTGATGATGGGGTAGCCGCTAAAGGCCCTAAACTCGGGCTTGCAGCTAAAGCCGTTGTCCTTGATCATCTGCTCGATCAGGCTCTGCGTGGTAGCGCCCTGGCTCACGCCAATAACCTTGCCGTCCAAGTCCTCAATCGAGGTAAATCCCGAACGCTTCTTGACCATGAGTCCCACGTAGTCGGTGCGGTACGGCGTCGAGAAGTCCCAGCTCTTCTTGCGCTCGTCGGTGATGGTGTAGGTCGCCGCGACCACATCGAGCTGGCCGTTATCGATCAGCGGGCCGCGCGTCTTGGGCGTTACGTCGGTAAACTCGACAAGCTCCTGGGCACGGGCCTCCTTGTAGCTCACGCCAAAGACGGCAGCGGCGATCTGGTAGCACAAATCGACTTCCATGCCCTCAAAGCGGCCCGTGGCGGTGTCGTAATAACCGTATCCGGGAACGTCCTTCTTAACGCCGGCATTCAGATGGCCACGCGACCTGATGGCCGCAAGCTTGGACCCCTTGTCGGAGCCCTCGCCACTGGTGGAGTTGCCACAACCGGTAAGCGCGGTCCCCGTCAACGCGAGCATGCCGGCGCCCGCCAGCTGCAAAAAGTGACGGCGCGACACGGCCGCCCTCGTCATATCCGTCATGTCCATCACCGCGCCTAGTGCAGAATCTTGGACAGGAACTCGCGGCAGCGCGGGTTCTCGGGGTTATCGAAGAAGTGCTCGGGCGTGCCCTCCTCCAGGATGCGGCCGTCCTCCATAAAGATGACGCGGTCGGCCACCTGGCGCGCAAAGCCCATCTCATGCGTCACGCAGATCATGGTGATGTCCTCCTGCGCGAGCTCAATCATAACGTCCAGGACTTCCTGGACCATCTCGGGGTCGAGCGCCGAGGTCGGCTCGTCAAACAGGATGATGGGCTGCTTGGTGCACAGGGCACGGGCGATGGCGATGCGCTGCTGCTGACCGCCCGAGAGATTCTGCGGATACTCGCCGGCCTTATGCGCCATGCCAACGCGCTTGAGCGCGGCGATGGCGATCTCGGTCGCTTCCTCCTTGCTCTTCTTTTGCAGCTTGATGGGCGCGAGCGTCAGGTTGCCCAGCACCGTCATGTTGGGATACAGGTTGAACTGCTGAAACACCATGGAGCTATACTTGCGAGCCATCTCCAGGTGATTCTTTTTGGTGAGCGGCGTACCGTCGATGATGACCTCGCCCGACGTGGGTTCCTCTAGATAATCGACGCAACGGATGAGCGTCGACTTACCCGAACCGGAAGGCCCGATCATTACGAGCTTCTCGCCGCGCTTGACGGTGAGGTTGATATCTTTGAGCACATGCAGGTCGCCAAAGTACTTGTTGAGATGCTTGATCTCGATCATGTCTGCCATGAATATTCCTTCCCTGCGTTTACACGAGTTGAACTATTGTACGGAAAGAACCATGTTTCCGCAGCCCACACTACATTCCCGTAAAGAACCCGCAACCTTCCACCCACTCATTGGGGACAGGCTTAAATGAGTACCCACCCATTGGGCACTCATTTAAGCCTGTCCCCAATGAGTGCCCAGCCCAGCAAAAAGGGGCGCGACCATGACGGCCACGCCCCTCAACATCAACTATGTACCGCTCGGCCCCTACGCAAGCTTTGCGCCGACGATCTTTGCTGCTGCCGGCTTGTCGAAGTTGCCGCCGGTGGCCTTGCCGAGTGCGCCCATAACCTGGCCCATCTGCTTCTTGGACGTGGCGCCCAGCTCGGCGATGACCTGCTCGATCAGAGCCTCGAGCTCCTCACCCGAAACCTGCGCGGGCAGCAGGCTCTCCAGAATCTTGACCTGCTCGGTCAGGTTGTCGGTACGCTCCTGGTCGGTACCGGCCTTAATGGACATCTCCAGCGTCTCGCTCGTCTGCTTAATCAGACGCTTGATCATGCTGTTGACGTCTTCCTCGGTCACATCACGACGCTCGTTGACCTCGATGTTCTTCACCTCGGCCTTAACCTGGCGAATGATGGACAGGCGAACCTTGTCCTTGGCCTTCATGGCCGCAATCATTTCCTTCTGCAGCTCTTCGTTGGTCATCTGCATATCCTCCTCAATAGCATGGGCGGCACTCACGCGGGCACCGCCCCATGATTACTTAGTCGTCGACGCGTCGTCGGTCGAACTCTTGGTGACGCCCTTCAGGCTGACGTTGTACGGCACGTCCTTGGGCATGGGGTTAACGGTGATGTCGGCGTCCTTCTTGTACTGCTCCAGCCACTCGCTGTACGCGCTGCTTGCCGCCTGCGTCTTCACCACGTTGGAGACGTACTTCTTGATGTCCTTGGGCACCTGCTTAATGTCATCGACCTGATTATCGACATGAAAGTAGTCGGTGCACTTGATGATGTGATAACCATAGGTCGACTCAACGACGTCACTCACATCGCCCTTGTTGAGCCCCTCGAGCGCCGTCTGGTAGCTGTCGACGAAGGTAGTGAGCTTATCCCAACCCACATCGCCCTTCTTCTCCCTGGAGCTGGTGTCGTCGGAATACTGCTTCACGGCGTCCTCAAAGCTCAGCTCGCCGGAGTTGATTTTGTCCAGGCACTCCTGCGCCTTGGCCTTGGCGGCGGCCTTGTCCTCGTCAGATGCGTCGGAATCGACCTTGATCAGGATATTCGACGAACGACGGGCATCGTTGTAGTTGGACAGGTTCTCGTTGATGTAATCGACAATCTCGCTGTCCTTGGGCTTGCTGGTGGGTGCCACGGCATCCTTGAGCTTCTGCTGCGCCAGGCTCTCCTTGAGCGAATCCTTGTAGGTGTCCTCGGTGTAGCCGTAGGTCTTAAGCGTCTTCTTAAAAGTCTTGGCGCCGCCCGCGCTCTTGCACGCGTCCTTCCAAGCTTTCTCGACCTCCTCGTCCGACACCGTCACGCCGTTCTCCTTCTGCGCCTGCTGAAGCAGAATCTGCTGCGTGTAGGAATCGATGAGCTGCTTGCGGTACTTTTTGGGCGTGAGGTCGTTGTCGACCAGATACTGGGCCCAGTCCTTGTCCTTGGTGTAGCCATAGGACGTGCGCATGCTCATAATCTGCTTGGTCACGGTGTCCTCGGTGAGGTTGGTGCCGTTGATAGTGGCAGCCACACCGCCGGTGAGCTTATAGCCCGAGCCGGCGCTTTCGGTCTGCGACATCAGGCCGGAGCACGCCATGGCCGAGACGGAAAGCAGCATCGCCAGCACGCCGATGACCACCAGGACAATCTTGACGGTCTTGGACACATAGGTCTTGCGCTGCTTCTTGCGAGAGCTGGAGGCGGCGCGGGACCGTTGCTCGGGCGTCGGCGCGACCTCGGGGTTCTTTTTCTTATTTGCCATGTTTGGCCTTTCGCATCACGAATCGAACAAACGCCATTGTGTCACAACGCAGCCCCCGCGGCACACCTGGTGCATGGGGGACAGGTTAATCTGCACCATTTTGGTGCAAAGGGGACAGATCTGGCAGCCGGCAGTTAGGGACGTTCCTTTTCTGCCGGCAGTTAGGGACAGTCCCCAAGTGCCGGCCCTAAAAGTGGCGGCGGATGGCGTCGACCATGCCTTGGCACGTGGTCTGGCCGAGCACATCGGCTGCAGCGTCGGCGTCCATAAAGATATTCATGAGCGCTTGCAGAGCCTCGACCTGGCCGCCCGGCTCGGCAATACCCAGATTGATGATGATCTGCGCCGGCACGGGGGCGCCCATGCCCGCCATCGCGTTAAACGTCACAGGTGCGGCGGGCTTTACTACCGCGATATAGGGCTTGGCCACAAATCCCGGATCGGTATGCGGAATGGCGATGTTTGCCGCCGGCATGGCGAGACCCGTGGGATAGGCGTCCTCGCGCGTGTGGACGGCGTTGAGCCAACCCTCGGCAATGTAGCCGCGCGGGGCAAGCTCGCCCTCGAGCCGCGCAAACACCTCGCCCGGCGTCGCGCACTCCCAATCAAAAAACACCAGCTCAGGCGTAAACAGCGCTTCGTTATCCGCCATACGCTCACCTCTCTCACCTAGTCACCTGGGACGTTCTTAAACGACTAGTCGTTTAAGAACGTCCCCAATGACTACCTAAAACAAAGGATGGCCACTTGCGCCTTGGCGCCAATGACCACCCTGACTACTCGGCTAAATTGTACTGTGCGCCACTAGCCGCGAGGCGCATCAATTGCGACCTTGCCGCTCTCCAGCACGTGAACGCGACCGTCGGCGAGCATCTGCACGACCTCGGAATACAGCACATGCTCAATCGCGTGGATGTGCTCCTCGAGCGTGTCGACGTCCCAGCCCTCCTCAACAGCCAGCGCACGCTGGGCGATGATGGGGCCGTTGTCGTAGATCTCGTTGGCAAAGTGCACGGTCACGCCGGTCACCTTGACGCCGCGGGCAAACGCATCGTCGATCGCATGGGCGCCGGTAAAGCTCGGCAGCAGCGCCGGGTGTAGGTTGACCACGCGATTGGGGAACGCCGCCAGCAGCGGCGCGTGTACCATGCGCATGTAACCGGCCATCACCACGTACTCGCAGCCACGCTCGAGCAGCTCATGCGCGATGATCTCGTCGGCGGCGATGGGGTCGGCATAGACATCCTTGGACAGCGTGAGTGTCTGGATGCCCGCACGCTCGGCGCGCTGCAGGCCCTTGGCCGAAGGACGGCTCGACACCACAAGTTCAATCGAGGCGTTGAGCTTGCCGGCGGCGATCAGGTCGATCAGCGCCTGCAGGTTGGTACCCGAACCGCTGATAAGCACGCCAATCTTAAGCGGCTCGGCCGTATCGGTGCCGGTCGGACGGGTGTAGGGTACAAAGCCCAGGCCCTCGGCATCAGCCATCTGCTCGTTAGCGCTCATCGGAGTACACGACCTTACCGGAACCCTCGACGCACTCGCCCACGCGGAACGGCTTCTCGCCCAGCGCGACCAGAGCCTCGGTCACGGCAGCCTCGTCCTCGGGGGCGACGATCAGGCACAGGCCGACGCCCATGTTGAAGGTCTTGCATGCCTCGTTGGGCGCGAGCTCGGCCTGACGCGACACGTAGGTGATGACGGGCGGAACATCCCAGCCCATCTCGGCGCCGTTGCGGGTGACCACGGCATCGACGTCGTCGGCGAGCGCGCGGTTGAGGTTCTCGGTAATACCGCCGCCGGTGATATGGGCAATGGCATGAACGTTGGCACCACCGTGGAGCAGCTCCAGAATCGGCTTGACGTAGATGCGCGTGGGGGCCAGCAGAGCGTCGGCCAGCGAAGCACCGCCGAGCTCCTCGAGCGGACGGCTCAGCTCCTCGGCCTTAGCGGCCGCTTCGGGCGTGCCCGGCTTGATGCCGTCGACACCGATAACCTTGCGCACGAGCGAGTAACCGTTGGAATGCACGCCGGTGGAAGGCAGGCCCAGGATCACATCGCCGGGGCGAACGTTCGCGGGGTCGAGCATCTTGGGACGATCGACAACACCCACGGTAAAGCCGGCGAGGTCGTAATCGGCGGGGGCCATGACACCCGGGTGCTCGGCCATCTCGCCGCCCACGAGCGCGCAACCCGCGAGCTTGCAGCCGTCGGCCACGCCCTTGATGATCTTTGCCATGTGCTCGGCCTCAATGTGACCGATGGCAACGTAATCCAGGAAGAACAGCGGCTCGGCGCCCGAAGCCAAAATGTCATTGACGCACATGGCGACCAGGTCCTGGCCCACCGTCTCGTGACGGTCCATGATCTGGGCGAGCACGAGTTTGGTGCCCACGCCGTCGGTGCCGCTGATCAGGATCGGGTCTTCCATATCCTTAAGCGCGGCGGCCGAGAACAGGCCACCAAAGCCGCCGATGCCGCCGATAACCTCGGGGCGGTTGGTGTCCTTGACCATCTGCTTAATAGCGTCGACGGCGCGGCCGCCCTCGGCGGTATCGACGCCGGCGTCCTCGTACGTCACATGCTTGCTGTCGCTCATCTGAGCCTTCCTCTCCCACTACCGTTTGCCGCACAGGCACCAAACGGTGCTCATAGTTGCGTTCATTTCGGCGCACGCCATAACGGCACGCGCCGTCATATCAACAAAACAGCAGGTAAAACCTACCAAAATAAACCTGTCCCTACATGGCAGGCTTTAGGCCTCGCCGTGCTCCTCTTCCCAGCTGCGGTCGTCGTATTTCTCGACCACGGCGTCGTCGTCAAAGTGCAGCGGCTTGTCCAGGTTGCGGGGCTTAAAGCCCTCCATGAACTTGTCGCGGCCAAAGCTCTCGGGAATCGCCACGGGGTAGCGTCCGGTAAAGCACGCATCGCAGTAACCGCCCTTGGGCATGACCTTCAGCAGGCCCTCGACCGAAAGGAAGGCCAGCGAATCGGCGCCGATATACTCGCAAATCTCGTCGACCGTCTTGTTGGCGCTGATAAGCTGCGACTGCACGTCGGTATCAATGCCGTAGAAGCACGGCCAGATGACCTCGGGCGAGTTGATGCGGATGTGAATCTCCTTGGCGCCGGCGTTGCGCAGCATCTTGACGAGCTGCACCATGGTGGTGCCGCGGACGATGGAGTCGTCAATGACGACCAGGCGCTTGCCCTCGATGTTGTCGCGCAGTGGGTTGAGCTTCATACGCACGCCCATGGCACGCAGCTCCTGCGTAGGCTCGATAAACGTACGGCCCACATAGCGATTCTTGATGAGGCCCTCGCCAAAGGGAATACCGCTCTCGTGCGAATACCCCTCCGCGGGCGGCAGGCCGGAGTCGGGCACGCCGATGACCAGGTCGGCCTCGACGGGCTCCTCATGTGCCAGCTGACGACCCATGTCATAACGGCAGGCGTAGACGCTCTTGCCGTTCATGATGGAGTCGGGGCGAGCGAAGTAGACCTGCTCAAAGATGCAGTTAGCAGGCTCTTCGGCGGCAGGCACGCCCTGCTCGGACACAAGGCCCTCGGCGCTGATGCGCAAAATCTCACCGGGACGGACGTCGCGGACGTACTCGGCGCCCACAATGTCGAGCGCACAAGTCTCGGAGGCAACGACCCAGCCGCCGGCACGCGTGACATGGGTGGCAGCGTCGACCGTCGCGGCGTCGTCTTGCGACGGCAGTTGCGAAACGGAAGCGGCATCGGCCTGGTCCAGGCCCTCGTCCACGAGCTTGCCCAGCACCAGCGGGCGAATGCCATGCGGATCGCGGAATGCGTAGAGCGCCTGCTCGTTGATGAGCGTCATGGCGTAGCCGCCGCGCACGAGCTCCATGGTCTTGCGAATGCCCTCGCGCAGATGGCCTGTACGCTGAGTAAAGTAGCCGATGAGTTTGGTCGCGACCTCGGAATCCGAGTTGGAGAGGAACGGTACGCCCAGCTCGACCAGCTGGCGACGCAGCTCGTCGGTGTTGACGAGGGTGCCGTTGTGCGCGAGCGCGATAATGACGCTATTGATGGTAGAGAGGTGCGGCTGAGAGGCTTCCCAGCTCTTGGCGCCGGCGGTGCCGTAGCGCACATGACCCACGGCCAGCTGACCGGAGAGCGTCGACAAGTCGGCATTGGAGAACACGCGGTCGAGCAGGCCCAGATCCTTGCGGACCATAACCGTACCGCCGTCACCAACGGCGATTCCCGCCGATTCTTGGCCACGGTGCTGCAGTGCACGCAGGCCAAAGTACGTCAGTCGAGCCACGTCGCGATCGGGCGCCCAGACACCAAAAACGCCGCATTCCTCATGCAGCTGGTCGGAGTCCGGATCATACGTCGACATGGCGTTCACCTGTCCCGCGGCGCGCTCGGCCGCGCGGATGGTTTCTTGAGACATGGCATCCCCTCAGAGCCTCGTATTTTGGCGTTACCCGCCTTATTATACGCACGGCGCGACGCGCTCCCCAGCGCATGAGCAGCGCTTTTTAAAAGCCCACCGAGCTAATAATCCGTTTTGCGGCCAAACATTTTATCGGTCTGCCCAGTGCAAGCGCCCGCGCCCCCAGATGGCCGCCGCGTCCACCGTTGGGGATTACAAAGTTGCAATTGGGACGTTCGTCCTGTCTTTTGGCAGGTCGGCGGCGTATCCTAGTAACCTAGGACAAAGCGAGAAAGGTTCTGTATGGATCGAAACGAACTCGACCCCAGCGTCCCCAGCGCCACGGAGGTCAAGAAGATTCCCCTCATCATTAAAGTGTACGCCGTCCTGTGCATCCTGTCCGGCGTGGGCACACTCCCGTCGGTCGCCGCCTTTATGTGGCAGGTCATCACCGCGCTCATCAACGGCAACGCCGCCGAAAAACTCGGCGACAATATGCTGGTCTCGGTTGGACTCATCGTCGCCGGCATCATGCTCTCTGCGGCAAGTGCCGTCATCCTGATCATCTTTGGCCTGGACCTTATCAAAAACCAGCGCCGCAACGCCGCCCGCCTGTCCTACATCCTTATTGCATTCACCGTCGTCGAGCTTTTGGTCGACGTGATGCTCCAGGGTATCGGGCTCTTCTTGCTTCGTCCCGCTATTCAGCTCGGTATCCTCATCGCGCTTTCGGCCACCGTCGACCCCACGCTGCGCCAGGAGCGCGAACTCCAGCGCCGCCTGCAGGAGATGCTCGACCGCGACGCCGCCGACGAGGGTATGCTCGGCCGCGATGAAACCGGCGAGGGCTACATCAAGCTCAACTACTTCAACCTGTTCTGGGTATTCCTCGTCTGCTGCGTGCTCGGCCTGATCGCCGAGGACATCTGGCACATGACGGTCGACGATCCAGGCGTCTACCAGGACCGCGCCGGCATGCTGTTTGGTCCCTTCAGCCCCATCTATGGCTTTGGTGCCGTACTCATGACCATGGTGCTCAACCGCTTCTATAAAAAGAACCCCATCATCATTTTCCTGGTAAGCGCTGTGCTCGGCGCGAGCTTTGAGGTGTTCGTGGGCTGGTTTATGCAGACCTCATTTGGCGTGGTCTCGTGGAGCTACTCGCACATGAAGCTGTTCGGCATGCCCGACCCACTCGCCGTCCTTACGGGCGGACGCACCTGCACGGGCTTTACCTGCCTGTGGGGCCTGGGTGGCCTTATCTGGATCAAGCTGCTGCTGCCGAGGCTGCTCAAGCTCATCAACATGATTCCGTGGAAAAGCCGCTACTCGGCTACCGTCATCTTTACCGTCATTATGCTGGTCGACGGCGTCATGACGCTACAGTCGCTCGACTACTGGTACCAGCGCGTCAACGGCACGGAGCCGGATATTCCCGTCGCGCAGTTCTACGGCAAGTATTTCGATAACGATTACATGGAGAACCGCTTCCAGAGCATGACCATGAGCCCCAAGGATGCGACGCGCGTGTAGCGCCACGCAATGCCGAGATTATCCAACGCACAGAAAAGCCCGCTGGCAGACTGTGAACTGCGCCCCAAATCTTGGACGCCCTAAATAGCGACTAGGCCGCGAGGGCCTGATTCCGGAACTCCTCCGGGGTCAGGCCCTTCAATCTTACCTGCCTCCGGCTCGTGTTCCAGTGGACTATGTATTCCTCCAGGTCGCGTTTGAAATCCTCGAACGTCTTCCACTCGCGGCCCCTGTAGAACTCGTCCTTGACGTGGCCGAAGAGCTGCTCGGTGGCGGCGTTGTCGATGCAGTTCGCCTTCCTGGACATGCTCTGGACGATGCCGGCGGCCTCGAGCCTGGATGTGTACGAGGCGTGCTGGTACTGCCAGCCCCGGTCCGAGTGCATGGTCGGGGCGGCGCCCTCGGGGATCTTGGACAGCAGCTCGTCGAGCATCCTCACCTGCTGGGCCATGTCGGGCGTGGTCGATATGTCGCTCGCCACGATCTCCTTGGTGCAGAAGTCCAGCGTCGGGGCCCAGTAGGCCTTACCGCCGGCCACCTTGAACTCGGTGACGTCCGTCCCCAGCTTCTGCCACGGGGCCCCGGCGTCGAAACCCCTCGCGATCACGTTCTCGAACGTTCTGCCGACGACGCCCTTGTACGAGTTGTACCTGTGGTAGGCCGTCTCGCGTCTGATGCCGCAGCGAATCCCCATCTCGCGCATCATCTTGAGCACGGTCTTGTCGGCTATCACGGCCCCCTCTTCCGCCCTGAGGCACATCGCTATCTGCCGGTGCCCGCAGCCGTTGGCGGTGCGCGAGAAGATCTCGGCGGCCGCCTCCCGGAGCTCGGCGCGCGTGGGCCTCGGCGGGTGCGCGAGGGCGTAGTAGTAGGTCGACCGCTTGAGCTCGGCGCATGCGAGCAGGTGCCCGAGCGCGTGCCCCTCGGCGCGCAGGGCCGCGACCGCTTCGGCCTTCGCCCTGGTCAGAGCCCGTCCCTCTCGACCAGGGCGCGTAATTTTTTTAGGTAGGCCACCTCGGCCTCGAGCCTACGGCACCGCTCCTCGAGCTCCTGCTCGCGCGTGCGCGGCCTCGCCTTGGAACCGCTCGGCCGGCCCTTGGGCCTCGGGCGCAGGGCCTCCGCGCCGCCCTCGCGGTATAGCGCGCACCACTTCTTGAGCGGCGACATCGACATTATGCCGAACGCCGCCATCGCCTCGGCCTTCGTCATGCCGCCGTCGACCACGGCCGAGGCGGCGGCGACCTTCTGCTCGTATGTGTACCTGCCCTGCTTTCCGTCCATGCGCAGCAGCACCTCGCTCCCGAATGCGCGGTATATCTCCTGCCATCTTCTCACGGCTTCCGCGGGAAGCGAAAGGGCAATCGCGGCAGATTTATACCCGTGCCCGAGCTCGAAGAGCCCTATGGCCGCCTTCCTGGCCTCGACAGCATGCTTCACCCTCAAATCAACGCGCATAAAGAAAGCCTCCCATTTCTCATGTCCAAGAAATGGGAGGCAGTTCAACTTGATGAACTGCCAGCGGGCTTTTTGTTGTCGAGTGCTGCTGCCGGCCTTACGCCTCGCGCTCGACCTCGCTCACACACTCATTTTTGATGGTACCGACGAGCGCCTGCAGCGCATCGACCACATGCGGGCGAATGTCTCCGCCAATGAGTACGAGCATGATGTCGTCGCCCACGGCAAGCTCGCCGCTCGCCAGCCACACGCGCACATAGCCGATACCCGGCATCGCGCGCGTTGCCTCGATGGCGGCCTGCACCTTTTCGGCATCGAAGCCGAACACCATGCCGCCCACCTTATGTCCAGGCGCCACACCATTTGTCTCGATCCCACGCACCTCGGACTTAGGCGTCGCACGCACCACGCCGTTGTGTGTCAGGTACATCCCACAATCAGCCGCCGAAGCATCGGCCTTGGCTTCGCGCAGCCAAGCATCAACCGAAGGCATCGATTTGCCGTTCTCAAGCATCATTTCTCCTTTTGATTTCCAGGGTAGTCTTTTTGGGACGGGGCTCCCGGACACTTTATTCCTCGACCGGCGTGAGCACCATGACAGCGCGCGTATTGCTAAATGACAGCGAGCGACAGGTCACGAGCGTCACGACCTTCGTTGCCGAGGCGGCGCGGTCGCCTGCATCGCTCGCCACCGCCGAGGCGCCGTCGAGCATCTCGGACAGGTAATTCTTCAGTCCGTCATCGCCCTCAAAGTTGGGCGTGCGCGCCTTGGCATACGTGTCCTCGACCACCTTGGTCGCCAGCGGGCGCAACTTATACGTCGCATCACGCGTGATGTAGTACACGTATTCCATGCTGTCGAACGTCGCCTGATCGGTCGTATCCGAAATCACGTTGAACATCGAACCGTCGTTCATATGATGACCGTAAATCGTGGTCTGCTGATCCACCATGCCCGGCGCGTTGTCGTCGCTATCCAGGAAGATGGCTCCCGAGGCATTGGCCGTACCGTCGAACAGCGTGTTGAGGTACTTGGAGTTGTTGTTGGTCTGCACCACGGGGTAGTTGATGTTGGTGCCGGGCGCGTAAATCCAACCCACAACCTCGGGATTTGTCTGGGCAAGCGCGTTGAAGTCGATAATCGGCACGCCGCTGGCGTCCTTGTCGCTCACATATTGCTTTTCGATCTTTTGATACGACTCGCTCGCCTGCTTGTAGCCAATCTGCGCGTTGATAAAGATGGCGGCCGCGGCAACGATCAGGCCAATGCCGATGATGATGAGCAGAATGGGAATGACGGAGCGGCGCTTTTTGCGCGGCGGCTCGGTATAGCTCGATGGCGCGGTATGCGCCGAAGAGCGAGGTGACTTCTTGGCCGTACTGTATGACGAAGGGCGATATGCAGCCGGCGTATCCTGACGGCGATGCTTCGCCGGCGTCACGGGACGCGGCGCGCGCGGCTGCTGAGGAGAGGATGTCCGACCCTGCTGCGGCGCGCGGGCTGCTCCCAACTTGGCTGAATCGGGAATCCGAGAAGCCGAAAAACGCTTTCCCTGATAGTCGGACATGGCTCTCCTTATGCTGCAAATGGACTGGCAGAGCGCTTAGGCGTCAGCCATCTCCTGCTTCATCTTCTCGATAACCTTGCGGTACTCGGGATCGCAGGCGCCCAGGATCTGCGTGGCGTAGATGGCAGCGTTCTTGGCACCGTTGATAGCCACACAGGCAACGGGCACGCCCGAAGGCATCTGCACCATCGACAGCAGCGAGTCCATACCACCCAGATCGCTCGTCTTCATAGGCACGCCGATAACCGGCAGCGGCGTAAACGCAGCCACGACACCGCCCAGGTGAGCAGCCTTGCCGGCAGCAGCGATAATCACCTTGATGCCGCGGTCGGCAGCAGTCGAGGCCCACTCATGGACCTTCGCCGGCGTGCGGTGCGCGCTCGCAATCACGAGCTCATAGGGCACGCCCAGTGCCTCGAGCTCGGCGGTGCAACCTTCCATAACGCCCAGATCGGACTTGGAGCCCATGATGATCCCGACAACCGGCTTCTGATCTGCCATAAACAAAGACCTCCTGTTGAGAGCGGTGACGCGGCGAATCCGCGACCCTTAACTACTGAGAGTAGTATAGCTGCTCCCGTCCCTGCGGTCTCTGTGGCGCTTCGCGGGCGGGCCAGGCTTTATCTTCACTCCGGTTGCTTCGCAAAGTCGTTCAGATAGAGCCTGGCCCGCCCGCGAAGCGCCCTGCGACCTACCGGATATTGCCATGACGTACGTTGGCTGAAATAATAAAGCAATGCCCGCCGTCCTTGACGGAGCGGCGGGCACGTTTGCTTAGTTGTCGCTGGGACTACTTAGCCTTGCTGCGACGATGGAAGAAAGCGCCGATCGCGGCGATGATGGCGCCAAGACCACCGACGGCCGCGACGGTCGCCGCCGTCTGGTCGCCGGTATTGGGGATCGCCGAACCGCTCTTCTTGCTGCCCTGGGCCTTGTCGCCTGCGGGCTTGCCCGCCTGGTTGCCGCCGTTTGAGCCATTGCCGGAACCCTGGTTGCCCGAGCCGCCCTGGTTGCCGGAATCGGCATCCTTGAGGCTCTCAATGGCCAGCTTGAGCTGGTCATAGGCCGCCTGGAGCTGGATGTCGGAAGCATTCTCATCACCCAAGACGTCCTCGGCGTAGGTAATGGCATCCGTCAGGGCCTTGACGGACTCGTCCGTCTTGCCCCTGGTGTCAGTCTCCTTCGCCTGCTTGACCAAGGCCTTGAGCTGCTTCTTGGTCGGGTTCTCGACCGGGGTCACCGGAGTCTTCTCAAGCGCGTCGCGAGCACTCTCGAGTGCCTTGAGTGCCTGGTCGACCTCGTCCTGCGTGGCGTTCTCGTCGTTCAGGATGGCGCGGGCGCTCGCCAAGGCGTTCTGGAACGCGGTCCAGGAAGCCTCGGTGTAGTCGCTGGCCTTAAGGTCGCCGGCTGCAACCTCGGCATCAACCTTTTCAATCGCGGCAGTGAGGTCGTCCTTCGCCACCGGATTGGGAACGGCCGTACCGTAGAACTTGAGCTCCGCCATGCTGCAGTAGGCGTCAACGCTGCCACCGCCGGCGTGGAGCACCTTGACGGTCACGTAGCGACCGCGCGCGGCACCAAAGCTCATCTGCTTCCAGTCGCCACGGTCGGTGAGCACGCGGCCGTCGTTGTCGAAGGTAAACGTACCCATCGACGTGGCGGTGCCCATCTCATAACCGTCGGCGGTGTCGGAAACCAGCACCTCGGCCTCAAAGATATCGCCGTTCGTGCCGCCGTCCTGGCGCGGCAGGAACGTGACGTCGGTGAGATCGTAGTCGCGGCCCAGGTCGACGGTCAGGTACTGGGGCATACCGGCCTTATAGGCCCAGTCGCTGTGCCAGAGCGTCTGCTCATCGCCGTCAAGAGCGTTGACGGCGTTGCTGCCCTCATAGTCGGCCTCGCTCGAGAAGCCGGTCACCTTGACGTTCTCGCGGTTCTCGGGCGTGTTGATGAGGCTCTTCTCATCGACGGGGCGCATCTTGAGGCCGTCGATTGCCTTCTCGATCTTGGCCGTGGCGTCTGCGACATCCTTCTTGCTATAGCTGCCCTGGCCGCCATCGAGGAGCTTCTGAGCCGCCTCGACCGCAGCGGTGAGGGCTGCATAGGAATCCTTGGTGTAGACGGACTCGCTGTAGCCCGCGGCCTTGGAAAGCGCTGCCATGAGCGCAGAGGTGTCGACACCAGCCTTGACCTCGGCCTCATAGGATGCGGTCTTGGAGGGATCGAGCACCGACGCCACCGTGATCGTTGCCTTGCCGGCCTTGTTGGCGCGCAGGTAGTAGCTCACGCTATCGCCGGCCTGGACAGCGGAGACGCTCACCACAGAAGGATCGGAGCTCTCGACCGTCACATAGGGGTAGCCGGCGCTCTCGGGCGTGGCCTTGGCGTCGACGAGCGTCACATCGCCCTCGAAGAACTCGGTCTGGTTCTTGCCCAGTTCGACACCCTCGATGGCCTCGACACCCTGTGTGTAGTTGAAGTTGATCTCGCGCAGCGTGAGCATCTGGTCACCCGATGCCTCAAGCGGCGTGATCTCGACCTTGGTCGCCTTCTTGCCCTTGTTCTCGGCAGAGAGGCCAAAGGCGTAGCGAGCCTGATAGGAATCAAAGCTTCCGCCCGAGAACTCCTGGGTCGAGCCGTCCTCGAACGTCACGACGGACTTAATCTTCTGCACGGTGCCGTTGCCACCGTTGCGGTTAACGACCTCGACGCTATCGAGTTTCGACGGCGTCTTGAAGGCGAACGTCATCGTGGCGGGCAGCTTGACGTAGGTCGGCATCTTGCCGTCGATCCAGTTGGGCCCATAGTTCCACAGGAACTCGAAGTCGTTGCCGCCCTCATTGTTGTCGAACAGTCCGTCATAGCTCTTCTGCTGGATGAGCTTCTCGACGTTGGTGCCGTCGTCGGTGGGGAGCTCGTCGTTGGTCATCGTGATGTCAAAGGCGTCGCGGCCGTACTCGGACTTGGTGGGCTGCGGGACACCGGGCATCGTCACGGTGCCATCACTCACGAACTCGAGCGCGTCGCACGCCGGGCCGACGAGCCAAGACGTCGAGGGCAGCTCGACCTTGCCGGCCGTCTTAGCCTTGAGTTTAAAGCTCGCGACCACACCAGTACTGTTGAAGAGCTTGGCGTCGCCGCGGTTGGCGAAGGCCAGGTTGATGGTCTGGTGGCCATCCGTGAACTGCACTTTCTCGCGCGAGAGGTTCTCCATGCCCGCCGTCGACGCATCCTGCGCGATGCTCTCGGAGACATACTCGAACTGGTCGCTGTTGAAGTTGACGAGCGCACCGAGCGCGTTGATGTTCTCGGCGTCGGTGGCGTAGACGTCGACCGTGATCTCGTCGCCGGCCTCGACCTCCATCTTGCTCGGGATCACCGCGAGGGTGCCAGCAGCCTTGCCCTTTTGCTTGGTGCCGCCGTCGAGCGCCGCCATGGTGAAGGAGTAGTCGTACACGTCGTAGACGCCGTTGCCGTTGAGGTCGGCGAAGTGGGCGCGGATCTGGGAGTCGAACGTCGAGGTGTCGGGCTCGCGGTTCTCAAGACCCAGGTAATTCTTCATGTTGGAGTAGTCGCCGTCGGAGACCGTGGCCTTGTTGAGGTTGGAGCCCACAGCGAAGCCGTCCGTGCCGTCGGTCTTGTAGATGGCGATCTCGGAGGCGGAGAAGAAGTTGCCCACGGACGCGAGCGGCGTCATACGCACGTAGCGCGCGGCCACGGCGCCGTCGAACGCCACCGTCTTGCAAGCGGCGGAGCGCTCCCAGTCGACCTCCTGCGTCGTCCAATGCACGCCGTCGAGGCTCGTCTCGATGCGCATCTTGGTCACAGTGCCGTTACCGGCATCATCGCGCGGATAGTACTCGAGCTTGTCGAGCTTGTAAGCGCGACCGTAGTCAACGGTAAGCGCCTTGCCCAGATCGTTGCCACCGGAGTGGAAACCGCCGTCGCCCGACTGGAACTCATGGTCGAAGGCGAGTTCGGCCTTATGGCTACCGTAGAGCGAGCCCTCCCAAGTGATTTCCTCGGCCTCAGGCACGTTCCGCCACGGGTCGAGCGCAGAGTTCGCCTCAAGCACGTCGCTCCATGCGGAGTAGCCATCGGCGTTGCGCGAACGAATCTGGTAGGTATGCTTGCTGTTGTAGGCAAGATCGGTATGCGTGAATTCTGCCGCATCGCCCACGGCGAACACAGTGCCGTCTACCTTAAGGTCGTAGGAGGTAGCACCATCGACCTTCCCCCAGGTGAGCTTAATGCTCGTGGGGGTCGTGGCGTCCTCGGGGGCAGCAAGGTTCGCGGGTGCGGAGAGGTTCTCGTTGAAGCGGTCGGCCGCGAGCGTGGCATCGGCGTTCACGAAATCGCCCAGTTCGAGCGTCTGCGCTGCCGTGGCGACATCGGTCTTCGCGAACTTGACGTAGACCTTGGGATTCGTGGTGATCTTGGTGTTGTTGAAGCTCTCGCCCTGCTCGGCCTCGGTGCTGCCTGCGTCGCTACCGTAGTGGTTGAGGTTGGGGGTCTCGTTGTAGAAGTAGACCGCCTGGCCGGCCTCGGGGGTCGCGGCGTCAAAGGCCTCCTGCGAGTCGACCTCAACCACGTTGAGCGCGGATCCGCCGTTCTTGGCGGAGACGCTCGTGGGCTTGGCGGAGACGTTGGCCACAAAGGTCGTGGTGCGGTTGGAGTCGTAGCCGCTGTAGCCGCCCTGCGATGCCTCGGCGGTAAAGGTCGCCGTGCCGCCCACCACGCTCGACTTATAGACGGTGCTCACATGCTCACCGTAGGAAATATTGTCGATTGTGCCGTAGGAATCGTCCTCGGTCGTGTTGTTCTCGATGGAGGAGCCGTCATCCTCGTACTGCGTAAAGCTGCCCTCACCCTCGGTGGCGAAGAACTCGACGATACGCTGGCTGCGATTGGTGCCCTTGGTGTTGGTCTCGGTCACAGCCTCGGGGTTGTTGTTCTCGGCGTACATCGGCACGATGGCGTTGGCCTTAACAAAGAGTGGCAGCTTCCAAAGCGGAGCCTCGTAGTTGTTGAGGACCTGACCGCCGCGGTACTGCTTGCCCGAGAAGTAGTCAATCCAGATGGTGGGATTCTCGTCGGTACCGTAGTTGGGCAGGTAGATACCGTTGCGGACATCGTTGCCGTTCTCATCTGCCTGGGTATCCTGATACACCGGTGCCACCAGGAAGTTCTCACCGAACATGTACTGGTACTGCGTCGAGGTGCTTGCGGCGTACTCGGAGTTGTCGGAAAGCAGCATGGCGCGGATCATGGGAAGGCCGGTATCGCCGTTGCCCGTGTCGATGTTGGCCGCCGAGGCCGCGCTCGTGTAGATATAGGGCATGAGTTGTGCTTTGAGCTTGAGATAGAAGCGCGAGATGCCCGTGTATGGATCGCCGTGCGTCATGGGCGACTTGCGGTAGGTGCCCCAACCGTCCATGTCAAGCATAGAGGGCGTGAATGTCTTCCACTGGTAGTCGCGAGCGGAGATGATGGGATCGCCACCAAAGATGCCGTCCATATCGGAGCCGATGTTGGGGTTGCCCGAGAGGCTCTGGCCGATATACGTGGGGATATGGAAGCGAATGTACTCCCAGTTACCGCCGTACTGGTCGCCGGTCCAGATGCCGCCAAAGCGCTGCGTGCCGGCCCAGCCGTCAAGCGTGATGATGTTGGGGCGCTTGTTGGCGCCGGTGGTCACGGTGTCATAGGCCGTCTTGATGCCGTTGAGGCCAAAGGAGTAGCCGGAGCCGACCCAAGCGACGTCGGTCTTGAGCGTGGTGATGCCACCAGTCTTAACCTCAGAATCGAAATCGCGCAGCAGATGCCACGGGGTCTCGGAGTTGCTATCGGGCTCGAGGTTCGACTGGGTCCAGAGACCGGTGCTCACGCCCTTGGAGTTGGCATACTCGGTGAACTTCTTAAGATTGTCGACGTTGGCGCGCACGGCGTTGAGGCGCTCGGCAGAACTCGTTCCGTCGGAGTTGACGCCGCCGGTCTTGTAGTAACCGTTCTGGCCGTAGCCAGCACCGTAACCGTCGTTCGGCAGGAACCAGCCGAGCGGCATGTCGTTGTCCTCGTAGTCATCGATAACCTGCCGGGCGGAGAACTGGCGGTCGAAATCGGTCGCCTTCATGTTCTCGGTATCAACCGTAGGGCCCTCACCGTTGAGCGTCTCGGCCGCAAGCGTGCCGTCGAGCTTGTAGCCCGTCGACATGCCGGACTCGTATTTAACGTCGCCCTTCTCACTCGAGGACTTGCTGCCCTTGGTCTCCCACTTCTTTTGACCCGAGGTCGTTGACCAGCCATCACGGTTATAGGCATTAAGATGACCCAGGTAGAAACCGTACTCGGGCAGCAGCACCGGATTGCCGGTCACCTTGTAGTAGTCCTGCAGCATCTCGGTTGCCACGTTCGAGGCGCCCTCGTTGGTCGCCACGAAGTAATAGGCATCAAACTCATTCTCGCTGTGCAAAGTCGTGACCGTCGATGAGTCCGTGGAACCGAAGTCGTAGGAACCCTCTGCAAACGTGTTTCGGAGCACGCCGTAGCCGTCGCTCGTCCAATAGAACGGGTTGGGCGAGGCAACGCCGCCATCGGTCCAGTTGTTAGTGTTGGAGATGGCGATGGTCTGGTTGGTGTGCAGGAAGCGGCCGTTCTGGGTGCCACCGCCAAAGAAGTTCTCGGACTTCTCCTTGGCGAGCGTCTGGACGGTACCCTTCTTATCAAGGTCGAGGGGCGCAGACTCAGAAACCACGCCACGGTCGCCTGACTTGATACTCATCTTGCCAGTCGCCTTGTCCAGGATCACGGTCGCCTTTCCGCCGGTGATCTCGATAGTGTCGCCCTTGTCGGCAACCGTCGCACTCGGCTTGCTGTAGGTGTCCGAGGTATCGGGCTGAGCCTGGATCTTAGCCGTGTGGGACTTACTGCGCGGCGTGGCGTACTCGGAAAACTCACCCTTGGGGTCGACGTTATAACGGAAAATACCGTCCTCGAGGAACGTAATACGGCCCTTGATGCCGTCAGCGAAATCGATGTCGACGACGTTCGAGGCAGACTGAGACACGGTCGCTGAGTCGACACCCTTGAGTGGCGTGGCAATCGCCTGCTGGGGATTGGCAAACACAAGCGTCGCTGCAGTGGCAACGAGGACCGCGCTTCCCTTCACCCACCGTTTCGTAAAAATGGAATTCCTACACACCTGGACTCCTTCCCTCCGACATGCGGAAGTGTCGCGGACGCACGCCCTGCAGTATGGCGCACGCATCAAACGGGAGGGGTGTTCGGTACATTCCGTGCAGTGGGCCCACCCGTTACCAAGTGGTCAACTGGTAGTAACCAGATATCCACCTATTAGGTTGAATCAGCATACAGGAGCAGTTGCGCAACCAAGTTCGGAATTCTCCCAGTGGTATTAAAATGAGCGTCAATGGCAAAGTGGGCTTAATAAGCCACACCAATTGGTTCTTCTCCCAAATATCAATTAAGCAAAAATGTACTGTTTATCTGGTATTACACAGACCATACCTTTCCCTCGGGAACTGGACTTCGCGAAGTTTCCCGAAGAAAAGGCTCAGCCGCCACCCTGCGACCTACCGGGGATTGCTATGACATACGTTGGCTGATTTGGTTTGAATAGAAAGGTTGACAGAGGGTGGTGGGCAGTTAGTTCAGATTTGTATTTTTTTGGCAGTGGCTTTTGCTTAATCATCTCGGTTTTTGAGTCACTGGGACCCAGCGATAAGCCTTTTCCGCCCTTGAGTAAGCATATCTGCCTCATTAGGAAAGCGAAAACAGTTCAATTGAGCCTAAATTAACCGACTTCTGCTCTTTGAGAAATACAAATCTGAACTAACTGTCCAAAGACATATCTCTCCCTTGGTAAAAGGCCTTCATATGATTGCAATTCACCTGAAGGCCCCATACAAAATGTGGGCTCTGTCGTTCATTCGAACGACAGAGCCCACACTCATTTTCTATTCAGCCCTAGTCATCGCGCAAAGTCCCTTCGGCAGCACACGGTGCACCCGAGTCACCATAGGCCGGGGCGGGAGGGGCCGTGTTTCCTCCTGAGCGACTCTGCTTGCAGCCGGAGCGAAAGGGGGAAAATCTCGGCCCCTCCCGCCCCGGCCGGACAGCTCGACCTACACCGTGTACTGCGGCAGGTCCTGCAGGGCGATGACGTCCATGCCCATGTCGTTGGCGCTGCCGTGACCCTGCTGGTCCTCGCGCACGGCCTCGATGGCACTCACGTAGGTGTTGGCGGCAGACATCGCCGTCACGCAGGTCACACCGCGACGCACGGCCTCGGTACGTAGCAGGTAGCCATCGCCACGCGAGCCCGGGCCGTACGGCGTGTTGATGATTACCGCAATCTTGCCATCGGCGATGAGGTCGCCGATGTTGGGACGCTCGCCGTCGTGCGGGCCGCTGATCTTCTCCACGACTTCGCACGTCACGTTGCCGCCGCGCAGCACGCGCGCCGTACCCTCGGTGGAGCAGATATCAAAGCCCAGGTAGCGCAGGATACGGGCGACCGAAAGGATATGACGCTTGTCGCGGTCGCACACGCTGATGAACACCTTGCCGCAGCTCGGATCGGGCAGTTTGTAGTCGATCGCCAGCTGCGTCTTGGCATATGCCTCGGGATAGCTCTTGGCGATACCCATGACCTCGCCCGTCGACTTCATCTCGGGCCCCAGGATAACGTCGGCTCCCGGGAAACGGCCCCAGGGCATAACGGCTTCCTTCATGCAGAACCAGTCCAGCTGACGCTCGTCGCTCGGCAGGCCCAGGCTCGCGATGGAATCGCCTGCCATGATACGCGCCGCGCACTTGGCCAGCGGCACGCCGGTGGCCTTGGAGATAAACGGCACGGTACGGCTGGCGCGCGGGTTTGCCTCGATCACGTAGACGGTCTCGCCCTTGATGGCGTACTGCACGTTGACCAGGCCGCGTACGCCCAGCGCCATCGCGATGCGGCGCGTGGTCTCGCGAAGCTTTGCCTGCAGGCTCTCGCTAAAGCTGAACGGCGGGATGCACGTCGCGGAGTCGCCGGAGTGAATACCGGCCTCCTCGATATGCTCCAGAATACCGCCGATGTAGACCTCTTCGCCGTCGCACAGGGCGTCGACATCGGACTCGATCGCACCCTCCAGGAAGCGGTCCAGGTACACCGGGTAGTCGGGGCTAATGCGCGCAGCCTCTGCCATGTAATCGCGCAGATGCTCGGCATCGTAGGCGATCATCATGCCGCGGCCGCCCAGCACGTAGCTCGGACGCACCAGCAGCGGGTAGCCGATGTGCGCGGCCACGGCCTCGGCCTCCTCAAACGAGGTGGCCTGGCCCGCCGGCGGATACATAATGCCCAGCTTGTCGAGCAGAGCGGCGAAGCGCTCGCGGTCCTCGGCAAAGTCGATGGCATCGGGCTTGGTGCCCATGATGTTGACGCCACTCTCCTCGAGCATGCGCGCCAGCTTAAGCGGAGTCTGGCCGCCGAGCGTCACCACGACGCCGTCAGGACGCTCAACGTCAATGACGTCCATGACGTCCTCGTAGGTGAGCGGCTCAAAGTACAGGCGGTCGGATGTGTCGTAGTCAGTCGAGACGGTCTCGGGGTTGCAGTTGACCATGATGGTCTCGAAGCCGCGGGCCGCCAGCGCGTAGCTCGCGTGCACGCAGCAGTAATCGAACTCGATACCCTGGCCAATGCGGTTGGGGCCGGCGCCCAGAATCATCGCCTTGGGCTTGTCCGCCGGCGTGGTCTCGTCGGGAGCCACGCACTTCTTGGCATCCGGGCTCGTGCGGTAGATGTTCTCGTACGTCTTGTAGTGGTACTCCGTGGCGCTCGAGAACTCCGCAGCGCAGGTATCGACCGTCTTCATGCTGGGAACCACGCCCAGACCCTTGCGATAGGCGCGCACAAAGCGCTCATCCGAGCCGGTCAGCGCGGCAATCTCGGCGTCGCTCGTGCCGTACTGCTTGAGTAGGCGCATCGCGTCGGCGTCAATATCCTCCACACGCAGGCCGCGGATGCTCTCCTGAACCTGCACCATGTCGTTGATGCGGTTGAGGTACCACGGGTCGATGCCGCAGGTGGCATGAATGCGAGCGATGTCCCAGCCACGGCGCAGGGCCTCGACCACAAAGAAGATGCGGTGCTCGGTCGGCGTGGCCACGGCCTGAGCGAGCTCATCGTCACTCAGCTTATCGGCACCCTCCTTGCCACCGGCGCAGATACCCTGGTGACCGTCCTCCAGCGAACGCATGGCTTTGCCGAAGGCCTCCTCAAAGGTGCGGCCAATCGCCATAATCTCGCCCACGGCCTTCATGCGCGTGGTGAGCGTGGGGTCGGTACCCTTGAACTTCTCGAAGGCAAAGCGCGGCACCTTAACGACGCAGTAGTCGATCGTGGGCTCAAAGCAGGCGGGCGTGGCCTTGGTGATGTCGTTGACGATCTCGTCGAGCGTATAACCCACAGCCAGGCGCGCGGCGGCCTTAGCGATGGGGAAACCCGTGGCCTTGGAGGCCAGCGCGGACGAACGGCTCACGCGCGGGTTCATCTCGATGACGATCAAGCGACCGGTGTTGGGGTTCACGGCAAACTGCACGTTGGAGCCACCGGTCTCGACGCCGATCTTCTCCAGAATGGCGAGCGAGGCCACGCGCATGCGCTGATACTCAAGGTCGGAGAGCGTCTGCGCCGGCGCCACGGTGATGGAGTCGCCGGTGTGCACGCCCATGGGGTCGAGATTCTCGATGGAGCACACGATGATGCCGTTACCGGCGTGGTCACGCATGACCTCCATCTCATACTCTTTCCAGCCCTCGATGGACTCCTCAACCAGCACCTCGTGGGCGGGCGAGAGCTCCAGGCCCTGGCTCACGATGGAGACGAGCTCCTCGTGGGTGTGAGCGATGCCGCCGCCGGCGCCGCCGAGGGTAAAGCTCGGGCGCAGTACGCAGGGATAGCCCACGCGCTCGGCGATAGCCTCGGCGTCGGCCACACTGTAGGCATAGCCCGAGCGTGCGACCTCCAGGCCAATCTCGGCCATGGCCTCGTTAAAGAGCTTGCGGTCCTCGCCACGCTCGATAGCGGCCAGGTCGCAGCCGATCATCTCGACGCCGTACTTGTCCAGCGTGCCGTCTTTCGCCAGCTCGACGGCGGCGTTCAGACCGGTCTGGCCGCCCAGCGTGGGCAGCAGCGCGTCCGGGCGCTCTTTCTTGATTACGCGCTCGATAAACTCCGCGGTGATAGGCTCGACATAGGTGCGGTCGGCAAGACCCGGGTCGGTCATGATGGTCGCCGGGTTGGAGTTGACCAGGATGACCTCAAAGCCATCCTCCTTGAGCACCTTGCAAGCCTGGGCGCCGGAGTAGTCGAACTCACAGGCCTGGCCAATAACGATGGGGCCCGAACCAATGACGAGGATGCGCTTGATGTCAGTACGTTTCGGCATGTTAGTTCTCCTCGGTCTCGGTCGCGGCGGTCTCGGCAAAATTCCAGCCGGCAAGGCGGTCCTTCGCGGTGTCGATGTCCAGGTAGTTCTCCTCGCCGTCCATGAGTCGCGTAAAGGCGGTAAAGAGATAGTGGGCATCGGTGGGGCCGGGCGAGGCCTCGGGGTGGTACTGGACCGAGAAGCACGGGGCATCGAGCAGCTGGATGCCCTCGGCGGTGCCGTCGTTGAGGTTCACGTGCGTCAGGCGAATGCGACCGAAGCGCTCGTTCATCACGACCGGCGCGATGCCGCGACGCACCCAGGCGCGCAGGTCGCCGTCAGCCGCATGCTCGGTCTCGCCGCCGGAAAGCTCCGGGATCAGTTTGCCCAGACTGGGGAACAGCAGACCAAAGCCGTGGTTTTGCGCCGTGATCTCCACACGACGGCTCACCAGGTTCATAACCGGCTGGTTGCCGCCGCGGTGACCGAACTTAAGCTTTTCCATCTGGGCACCGCATGCCAGGCTGATCATCTGGTGACCAAGGCAAATACCAAAGACCGGCACCTTGCCGATCAGCTGCTGCACCTGCTCGTAGGTCTCCACCACAGCATCGGGGTCGCCGGGGCCGTTGGACAAAAAGACGCCGTCGGGATTCATGTCGAGCACCTCACTCGCGGGCATATCCCACGGCACGACAGTAAGGTCGCAGCCAGCACGGACAAGACCCTCCAAAATGCCGCGCTTGACGCCGCAGTCGTAGGCGACCACGTTGTGGCGGGCAGGAGCGGCAGGAGCAAGCGCAAAGTCATGCGTAGCGGGCAGGTCGCACGCGGCAAAAGCGTGGGGCTCAGGGCAGCTCACGGTCTTGACCAGGTTCTCGCCCACCAGCGTCGGCGCTGCGGCCAGACGCTCGGCAAGCTCGGCGACGTCAAAGATCTCGGTCGAGATAATGCCCATCTTGGAGCCGTTGTCGCGCAGGTGGCGCACAAGAGCGCGGGTGTCGACGCCCTCGATAGCGACGATGCCGTGGGCACGCAGGTACTCCGGCACGCTGACGGCCGAGCGCCAGTTGGAAGGCGTGACGCACATGTCGCGGACGATCATGCCGCGCATGGCGGGAGCGCTCGCAGGGCGAGCGGTATCGCCGGGGAAGGCCGACTGGACGTCGGTCCCGTCGATGCCGTAGTTACCGATCTGCGGATAGGTCATGGTTACGATTTGGCCGGCATAGCTCGGGTCGGTCATGACCTCAAAATAGCCCTCAAGCGAGGTGTTGAAGCACACCTCGCCGGTCGCGGTACCCTCGGCACCGCATGCACGGCCATAAAAAATGGTCCCATCCTCAAGGTACAGGATGCAGGGACCGCAGGTGCCCTTGCTGGTTTTGGCCAGCATGCGCTGACAAAGCTCGCTGGGCGCGAAGGTGCGGGCAGCGGTGCCCGCAGTATGGTTGTTCGCCATAATTCTCCTTCCCGGTCTCTCCGGACCGGCTTAAAGGTTGGTAGTTAGGCCTTGCGGTATTTTAACCGCAAGTATGCGCCAAGGCGTTAATTTCATCGAAATGTTTACGAAATGATAATTATGACTTTCTATGCATAATGATTTTTCTGGGACGGGGATTGAAAAATCAGTCTGCCATGTATGCAGTTGGCGAGTAGTCAATTTGGGACGGGGCTATTTTAGCTACCCCGGCTGTTGGCACGACGGTTAGGTTGATTGACGGTCGGGGCAGCTAAAATAGCCCCATTACAGTTTGAGCCGTCCGAAAGGGCGGCTCTTTTCCGTTGCACGGTTAT
>NZ_JAESIQ010000055.1:0-608 GCF_025289055.1 Collinsella aerofaciens | reverse complement strand
AGGCTGAAATATCTCTGG
The DNA here is from genome assembly GCF_025289055.1 of Collinsella aerofaciens. GTDB lineage: Bacteria > Actinomycetota > Coriobacteriia > Coriobacteriales > Coriobacteriaceae > Collinsella. The sequence goes on along the minus strand of NZ_JAESIQ010000055.1, from coordinate 590 downwards.
TGTGGCATATTGGAGACAGAAACTGAAAGGACGAAGCGATATGGGCAAGAAAGTGATACTATATTCCCTTTTACTGATGCTGCAGGCACTGGCTGGCTGCAAGCATAAGGATTTGTATATGGGGCATGACTCATCCTCTACGCTGATCCTTCAGGTAAACTGGCATCTGGAGTGGAACATTGAATACCTGATTGACTGGGAAACAGAATGGAACCCCGAATGGATCATGGACTGGAGCAAGGTGACACCTCCCGAACCCGAAGGAGTGCGACTGGTCACCGAGACCCGGGAAGAGGGATACCGCCAGATATTCAATCTGCCGTCGGGAGGAGGAAGAGTGACGTTGCAGCCGGGAGTTTATACGGCCCTGCTTCATAACAACGATACGGAGTATATTGTTTTTGAGACGGAAGATCTGGTGTCGACCTTGACGGCTACCACCCGCAGCCGTTCCCGCAGCCCTTATTCGGAGAACAATCCGGCTGAATCGACGGTAAATCCCCCGGACTACCTGTTTTCCAGTTACTCGGAAGAATTTCATATCCGTGAGCTGGAAGAATGGGAGGACGGTGAAGAAGAACGGATTATAG
>NZ_JAESIQ010000054.1:0-611 GCF_025289055.1 Collinsella aerofaciens | reverse complement strand
AGGCCGACGTGCCCAACGTCGTCGCGCGCGGCTTCGGCGGCAGGGCGCCGCGCACCCATATATGCAGCGACCTGACCTACGTGCGCGTCGGGGCCTCGTGGAACTACGTCTGCCTGCTCGTCGACCTCTACAACAGGGAGATCGTCGGCCACTCCGCCGGGCCCAGGAAGGACGCCCGGCTGGTCAAGTCGGCGTTCGCGACGCTCTCCTTCCCCATCTCGGACATCGAGGTCTTCCACACGGACCGCGGCAGCGAGTTCGACAACGCCGAGATCGACCTGATGCTCGAGGCCTTCGGCATAGAGAGGTCGCTGTCGGCCAAGGGCTGCCCCTACGACAACGCCGTCGACGAGTCGACCAACAGGATACTGAAGGCCGAGCTCGTCCACCGCGAGACGTTCGGCACGACGTGCGAGCTCCGGGCCAAGCTCTCGGACTACGTGCACTGGTACAACAACTTCAGGATCCACTCGACGCTGGGCTACATGTCGCCGGTCGAGTTCAGGGAAGCGGGGCTGTCCCTCCCGGAATCGTCCAAATAGATGTTGCCAATCCACCCCTGGCCCTCTCGGCGTACTCGGCGGTCTCGGGGTCGCGCATGACCCTCTGCC
>NZ_JAESIQ010000053.1:0-775 GCF_025289055.1 Collinsella aerofaciens | reverse complement strand
AGACGGCACACTGACGGGGCGCGATAGAATGCGGTTGTTCGGGTCCGCGGTATCGCTCCATGCTCCTATTAGGTCATGCGGCGGTCTCGGCTCGCCGCGGCCCGCGCGGGACATGTCAGGAAACGAGGGCAGCCCTGTGGGCGCCAGCGGAATGTGGGGTCACCGCGCGGTCCGCATCTGATGGTGTCGACGTCAATGGTATACGGGTGCATCATCGACGTCTTCAATACAGAAAATATCAGTGTGCGGAATGTACGGATTGCTGCCGTATCCTTAGTAATAAAAACTGTCCGTTCAGTAGTAGGGGCGCGCCGGCGTTAGCCGGTGCGCCCCTACTTTGGGAAACATAAAACTCGCTTTTAATCGGTTGCCTGCGTAGCTCAAAGCGGGAACAACCGCCATGACGATGCATGCGATACCGAGCAGCGGTGCGCGGCAGCTATAAGCGCTGCTCCTAGCAGGAATAGCGCTAATGAGGCGGCGATCCAGTTGCTGTCGGCGGTCTTGGGGAGCGTGGCGGTGGCGGCGCCGGCAGCCTTGGCCTTGGATGGCGTGGACACCGTGGTCCTGTTTACTGTCGTTTTGGTTGTCGTGATCGTCTTGGGCGTCGCAGTCGCGGGCTTCAGGGCGGGATCCGTCGCGGACCCGGCACCGGGCTGCCCACCGGCAGGACCGGCGCCACCAGCCGGCTCGCCCGCGCCACCGGGCACCTCACGCCCGTCGGTCTCCCCCGCCGGCGCCGTCGCGCCCTCGGGCTCAATCACCACATGCGGAG
>NZ_JAESIQ010000052.1:0-840 GCF_025289055.1 Collinsella aerofaciens | reverse complement strand
CCCCTGGCCCTCTCGGCGTACTCGGCGGTCTCGGGGTCGCGCATGACCCTCTGCCTCGCGATCTCGTGCAGCGCGCTGTTCGCCTGCCGGTCGCCGCCCCTGTTGAGCCTGTGCCTCACGGTCTTGCCGCTCGAGGCGGGGATGGGGCAGGCCCCGCATATCGCCGCGAACGACGCCTCGGAGCGCAGCCTGCCCGGGTTGTCCCCGGCCGCGACCGCGAGCTTGGCCGCGCTCACGGGCCCGCACCCGTACATCGCCAGCAGCGCGGGGCAGTTCTCCTCCAGGGACGCCTCGATCGCGAGCTCCATGTCGAGCGCCGCGTCGCGCGCCGCCGCCCACAGGTCCGCCAGCGCGCCGAGCGCGGCGCCCAGCGCGCCCTCGGCGCGCACGGAGGGGAGCTCCTCCATCAGCCTCGGCCCTCCCATGCCGCGGAACCTCGACCTGAGCCCCTCCGGGGCGGTGGTGAGCAGCGACCTCGCGGTGTTGATCGCCGAGGTCCGCGCCTTCACCGCCCCGGAGCGCGCCGCGAGCATGCAGCGCACCCCGTCGACCCACCCGTCCTGGCTCTTGGGGGTCCCGAGCCTTGAGCCGGACATCGCCGCGCGGGCGGCCCTCTCCGCGTCCGCCTCGTCGCACTTCCCCTGCCCCGGGCGCCTCCTCTGCATCCTCGCCGGGGAGAGCGCCTCGCGCACGGGCATCCCCAGCGACGCGAGGTGCCTGGTGAGGCCCGCCCCGTAGGACGACGTCCCCTCCATCGCGACGCAGGCCGGCTCCCCGGCCGCCGCGATCGCCCCGGCGAGCGCCTCGTATCCCGCCGCGTCGGCGGGGAACCGGCGGGAC
>NZ_JAESIQ010000051.1:0-947 GCF_025289055.1 Collinsella aerofaciens | reverse complement strand
TCGGTCTCCCCCGCCGGCGCCGTCGCGCCCTCGGGCTCAATCACCACATGCGGAGCCATGGCCCCGGAGGCATCCACCACGCCGCCGGCGCCAAAGGCCCCGCCCGCAGGCGCCACAAACCGCGCGGACACAAGCGACCCGCCCGCGCACGCAACGCCGCCGTCGGCGCCGGTCGCATCGAGCCACGAGGCGTCGACGGAAAGCCGGCAGCCGGCCGCACCCTCGCCAAGACCTGCGTCCTGCAGATACACACCGTAAGCGCTCACGCCCGCCCCGGACCCGGCGCCCGAGGCAACGACGCGTCCGCCGCCGCGCACGGCCATGTCGCCTGCGATCACGCCCGCGACCGCCTCGTCGGAAATATCGGCCCCGTCCGCCCGCGCGTCGACGGTGCAGCCGTCCACCACGAGCGCCTGTGACACGTGGATACCGCACTGCGAGCCCGTCGCCGTCAGGGTCCCGGTGCCGCGAAGCGTCAGGTTGCCCCACACCTCCATGCCGCACAGCGTGATGTCCGCATCGGGCGCATGCGACTCCGTCACGGAGTTTTGTCCGGTCAGGGTCACCACCAGGTCGCCATCAGCGCCGATGGCCTCGCCAGAAAAGCCGTTAAGCTCCAGGTGGTCGGCATCGGTCCAGGCCCAGCCGGGGCCGGACACGCCCGGCTCGTAGTACGTCGCGCCCGCGATGATGAGGCTCTCCGCGCCCGCGGCATAAGAAGGCCCGCCCAGCAAAACGCATATGCAGGCCATGGCAACAATCGCAATGTAATGACGGCTGGTGTAGGACTCGGCAGCAAACATACCCGCTCCGATCTTCGCAGAGCCAATAGAATGTGCACCAGAAAATGCCCTGGTAGCAGCAGTTATTAGTTTAGCGAGATCAAGGCACAGACGAAAGAAATGCCTGTGAGCAGCACCAGAAATTAGGTGTAAATCGTTTTGCCA
>NZ_JAESIQ010000050.1:0-1009 GCF_025289055.1 Collinsella aerofaciens | reverse complement strand
GGTAGCGCGCACAGTCGTGGTGTAAGAAGCAAGGGAGGGCCATCGCCTAGAATCGTCAGTGCCTAGATATTCGACGAAAGGAAAGACGATGGCCCACAGCGACATTCTATCCCAGCCGGACCGGGGGCTCGGCCTCGACCGGCCCCAGACCGAGGCCCTGCTCGCGCTGTTCTCGCGGTGCGACGACCTGAGGGAGTTCGGCAGGGAGGTGATCCAGTCCGTGGTCAACGCCCTGATGGACTCCCAGGCGCAGGAGGCCTGCGGCGCGCCCCGCGGCTCCAGGTCGCCCGAGCGCGTCAACAGCAGGAACGGCTACCGCGAGAGGTCCCTGTCGACCTCCCTCGGCGACCTCGAGCTGCGGGTCCCCAAGCTGCGCGAGGGGACCTACTTCCCCGAGGGCATACTCGAGCGCTACACGCGCGTCGAGGCGTCCATGGTCGCGCTCGTGCGCGAGATGTACGTCGCTGGCGTGAGCACCCGCAAGGTCGGGCTCGTCGCCGAGGAGCTCGGCGTCTCGTCGCTGTCCAGCTCCGAGGTGTCGGCGCTGTGCGCCGGGCTGGACGAGGAGGCCGAGGCGTTCAGGACCCGGCCGATCGAGGGCGAGCACCCCTACGTGTGGCTCGACGCGACCTACATGAAGTGCAGGACCGGCGGGCGCTACGCGAGCGTCGCGCTCGTCACGGCGATCGGCATGTCGTCCTCCGGGCACAAGGAGTTCCTCGGCTGCGCCTGCTTCGACAGCGAGAGCGAGGCCGCCTGGTCCGAGTTCCTCGGCTCCCTCAGGGACAGGGGCCTGCGCGGCGTGAGGCTCGCGGTGTCCGACGCCCACGCGGGGCTCGTCGCCGCCGTCTCCAGGGTCCTGCCGGGCTGCTCCTGGCAGCGGTGCCTGACGCACCTCCAGCGCGACATCAGGGGCCACGTCCACAACCTCGCCGGCCAGGCGCTCGCCGCCGACCTGGTCCGGGCGTGCGCGGGGCAGGCCGACGCCGACGTCGCCCGCGCGGCGTGG
>NZ_JAESIQ010000049.1:0-1078 GCF_025289055.1 Collinsella aerofaciens | reverse complement strand
TGAACTGCACCCCAAAACTTGGACGGCTTAAATAAGAACTACGCCGCAAGGGACTGTCTCCGGAACTCCTCCGGGGTCAGTCCCTTCAGTTTAACCTGGCGCCTCCTCGTGTTCCAATGGACCACGAAGTCGTCGAGGTCCGCCTTGAAGGACTCGAAGTCCGGCCACGTCCTTCCGCGGAAGAACTCGTCCTTGATGTGGCCGAACACCTGCTCCGTCGCGCCGTTGTCGATGCAGTTGCCCTTCCGGGACATGCTCTGCACCACGCCGGCCTCCTCCAACCGCCTGCACCAACCGGCCTGCTGGTACTGCCAGCCCATGTCCGAGTGCAGGATCGGCCTGGAGCCCTCGGGCTTCCTGGACACGAGCTGGTCGAGCAGCTCGTGCTGCTGAGCCATGTTGGGGTGCAGCGACGTGGACCAGGCGACGATCTCCTTGCTGCCGAAGTCGTAGACCGGCGCGAAGTAGGCCTTGCCCCAGGGCTGCTTGAACTCGGTGACGTCGGTGCCCATCTTCTCCCACGGCCCGTCGGCGGCGAAGTCCCTGCCGATGACGTTCTCGAAGGTCTTTCCGACCTTGCCCCTGTACGAGTTGTACCTGTGGTAGTCGGTCTCGCGGCGGATCCCGCAGCTGATGCCCATCTCGTGCATCATCTTGAGCGCCGTCTTGTCGGCTATGCGCACGCCCCGCTCGGCGCGCAGGCACATGGCGATCTGCCTGTGGCCGCACCCGTTGGCGGTGCGCGAGAATATCTCGGCGGCGGCCTCCCAGAGCTCGGGCCTGGTGGGAGCCTTCGGGTGCGACAGCGCGTAGTAGTAGCTCGACCTCGCCAGGCCGGCGCACTCCAGCAGGCACCCCAGCCCGTACCCCTCTTCGCGCAGGGCGCTCACGGCCTCGACCTTCGCCCTGGTCAGAGCCCGTCCCTCTCGACCAGGGCACGCAATTTTTTTAGGTAGGCCACCTCGGTCTCGAGCCTTCGGCAGCGCTCCTCGAGCTCCTGCTCGCGCGTGCGCGGCCTCGCCTTGGAACCGCTCGGCCGGCCCTTGGGCCTCGGGCGCAGGGCCTCCGCGCCGCCCTC
>NZ_JAESIQ010000004.1:0-102619 GCF_025289055.1 Collinsella aerofaciens | reverse complement strand
AGTCCCTTGCGGCGTAGTTCTTATTTAAGCCGTCCAAGTTTTGGGGTGCAGTTCAAACAACTGCAGGGAGCTTTTCATAGTGCGGAGCTTCTATCCCACTAGCTTTGGCGGTAGTGTTCGAAGAAGTCGGCGAGGTCTTCGAGGGACTCTTTGAGCACTTCCATGCGCGGCAGGTACACGATGCGGAAGTGGTCGGGCTCAGCCCAGTTGAAGCCGCCGCCGCGCGTAATCAGGATCTTCTTCTCGTGCAGCAGGTCAAGGGCGAATTGCTCGTCATCGGTGATGTTGAACTTTTTAACATCCATCTTGGGGAAGATGTAGAACGCCGCACGCGGCTTAACCACCGAGATGCCGTCAATCTTGTTGAGCGCCTCATACACAAAGTTGCGCTGCTCGTAGACACGGCCGCCGGGACGGATGTAGTCGTTAACCGACTGATGGCCACCGAGTGCCGTCTGAACGATCGACTGAGCTGGCACGTTGGAGCACAGGCGCATGTTAGAGAGCATGTTGATACCCATGATAAAGTCGCTCATGCAGCGCTGGTTGCCCGAAAGCACCATCCAGCCAATACGATAGCCCGCGATCATGTGCGACTTGGAAAGGCCGCTAAAGGTAACGCAGGGCAGGTCGGGGGCGAGCGAGGCAATCGAGACGTGCTCGTAGCCGTCCATGCACAGGCGGTCGTAGATCTCATCGGCAAAGATCATCAGCTGATGCCTGCGCGCAATCTCGACGATGCCCTCGAGCACCTCGCGCGGATAGACGGAACCCGTGGGGTTGTTGGGGTTGATGATGACGAGGGCTTTGGTCGCGCTCGTGATCTTGGACTCCATATCCTCCAGGTCGGGATACCAATCCGCCTGCTCATCACACAGATAATGTACGGGATGACCGCCGGCAAGGGTTGCGCACGCCGTCCAGAGCGGATAGTCGGGGCTGGGAATCAGAATCTCGTCGCCGTTGTCGAGCAGCGCGTTCATCGAAAGCTGAATGAGCTCGGACACGCCGTTGCCCGTGTAGATGTGCTCCATCTGAACATTGGGCAGGCCCTTGATCTGCGAATACTGCATGATCGCCTTGCGCGCGGAGAACAGGCCACGCGAGTTGGAATAGCCTTCGCAGTCGGGCAGCTGCTGGCGCATGTCCTTGATGACCTCATCGGGTGTGCGGAAACCGAAGGGCGCCGGGTTGCCGATATTGAGCTTGAGGATGCGCTCGCCCTCGTCCTCCATACGGGCGGCCTCGTCGACGACGGGACCGCGCACGTCATACAGGACGTTGTCGAGTTTGGTGGATTTAGAAAAAGTACGCATGGTGGTGCTCCTTGCAATTTGAGCTGAGGGATGGGGTTCGGGCTTGGAATCGTTGCGGGGTGATGATGCCTCGCCTTGATCGGCGTCGCCGGCAAGCAGCCAGGTAACATCGACCTCCAAAATACGGGCGAGCAGCTCAGCCACATCGCGCCGCGGGATCGTCTTGCCGCTCACATATTGGCTCATCTGACTCTTGCCGAGTTTTTTGCCGAGCATCTCCGATGCGCGGATTACGTCCGACTGGCGAACGTCGCGATTGGACATAGTCTGTCGCAGGCGATCGCAAAACGTCTCTTGGGCCACAGGAACCTCCTTGCTGGCAAAGTTCAATTTATAGAACACGAATTGAACTAAGGTTCAATTTAGCAAGCAGTATAGCGCCGTACCTCATTCGATAGTTCAATTTCATAAGAAAATGTACCGGACTCCGAGATTTGCCCAAAGCGGACAATAGCGTGTACGCGTTTAGAGGTATTCGAGGAAACGGGCGGCGGCAAGCGAAACATCGGCCGTTCGATATATGGCATTGATCTGCCGATGGGGATGTCCCTCGAGCGAACGCACGGCAACATCGAACTGACAACGGCGCAAGATGAGCGCGGGAAGAATGCTCACGCCCAGGCCGTCCTCGACCATAGCCATAATCGCATAATCATCCCAGGTCGACAGCTTGGAGCACACCGTCAGCCCCGCCCGACGGAACAGCGGCGTAATCTCGTCATCGGTGCCGCGTTCTAGCAGAATAAACTGCTCGTTGGCTAAATCGGCAAGAGAAACGACCTCCGCCGTGGCAAGCAAAGAATCTGCCGGCACTACCGCCATCAACTCGTCGCGCACCAAAGACCGCGATGTCATGCCGTTTTCTCGGGGCCCACGCGGGATAAAGCCCAGATCGCAGCGCCCTTCCGCCACCCATTGTTCAATCTCTGAGTAATCACCCATCAGCAACTCATAATCGACGTCCGGGTGATCGGCGCGAAAGCGCGCAATCACCGGTGGCAGTACATGGGTCGCCACACTCGAAAACGTACCGATGCAGATTTTGCCACGCATGAGCCCACGCATCTCATCCACCCGTCGCTGCAAACGAGCAAATTCCTCGCATAACGCCTCGACCGCCGGCATAACTTGCTGTCCATCGGCAGAAAGCACTACGCCCTCGCGACTTCTATCGAGCACTTTAAAGCCCCAGTCAGCCTCGAGATCGGCCACCATACGGCTCACGCCCGACTGCGAATAGCTCAGGCGCTCGGCGGCACGCGTAAAGCTTCCGGCGCGCACGGTCTCGAGCAGCACCTGCATCTTTTGAATATTCGTTTCCACGACACGCCTCCACCTTTACATGAATTTTTGTCATGTTAACCATGCATTATATTCGCTTTTCTTCTACTGCCAGTTCACCCATAGTGAATATGCTCGAATATAGAGGGGACGGAAGCGCATGGACAACGGACTGTTTACGTACTTAGCAGCATTGCTATTGTTTGGCTCCAACGGCATCATCGCCGCTGCCATCGCGCTGCCGAGCTCCGATATCGTGCTACTACGCACGTTTTTGGGCGCGCTCTCGCTTGTCACCATCCTCGCCATCACCCAACGCCATAAGTTGCAGGCGCCATCTCGCCCCCGCGAAGCCGCAGCCCTCCTCCTCTCGGGAGCCGCGCTAGGCGCCAGCTGGATTTTTCTGTTCCGCGCCTACCAGACGATCGGCGTCGGCGTATCCTCGCTGCTGTACTACTGCGGCCCCATCATTGTCATGGCGCTCTCCCCGCTCATCTTTGGCGAAAAGCTGACCGGCGGCAAAATCGCCGGCTTTGTCGCCGTTGCTTGTGGTGCTTTTCTCATTGCAGCGCAAGGTCTAGGCGGCAATATGCCCATTGCGGGCATCGTCTGCGGTATCGCCTCGGCATTTTGCTATGCGCTGATGGTCATCGCTAGCAAGGGTGCGCCACACATCGAAGGCCTCGAGAACTCCACGCTCCAGGTGAGCGCCGCCTTTGTGACCGCGCTGGTCCTCACGCTCATCACGCAGGGCGCTCCCTCATTCCTGTCCGCCGGCGTCGCCACCAGTATTGATTGGCGCGCCGTCGTCATGCTCGGCGTCGTCAACACCGGCATCGGTTGCCTGCTCTACTTTAGTGCCGTCGCCAAGCTGCCCGTCCAGACCGTCGCGGTCGTCGGCTACCTCGAGCCGCTTTCGGCCGTCGTGTTCTCGGCCGTCCTTTTGGGCGAAGCCATAACACCGGTCCGCCTGATGGGCGCCGCGCTTATCATCGGCGGCGCGATTTTTTGCGAACTCGCCGGCAAACGCGCAAACGCCAAGGCTGGCATCGCCCAGACAGTACGTGCTTAAAAGCCCCTGCTTTGAAATGCTACCTGCGTAGATAAATAATCCCCAGCTGAGGATTATTGTCTAAAATAACCCGATGTGCCAAACTGCTCTTGTATGTATAAAGACGGCATAAAGTTTTTTGTCCTAGACAGATAACCGGATGTCTAAGGGAGTCCTCGTGGCACACAATAAACTGGAGGCAAACCTCCAAGACCAGCACGGGCAAGGCGGGCACGGAGCCATCCCCCTCTCCGCTGGCATGCTGCTCGTAACGCTCGGCGTCGTCTATGGTGACATCGGCACGAGCCCCATGTACACCATGAAATCAATCGTCGCCAACAACGGCGGCATCGGTACCGTCAGCGAGGACATGATCCTGGGCGCGCTTTCGCTCGTCATCTGGACCATGACGCTCGTGACCACGGTCAAGTACGTGGTAATCGCCATGAAGGCCGACAACCACAACGAAGGCGGCATCTTCGCCCTGTTCAGCCTCGTACGCAAGGTGGCACCATGGCTGATTCTGCCCGCCATGATCGGCGGTGCGGCACTGCTTGCCGACGGCATCCTCACCCCCGCCGTCACAGTCACCACAGCCATCGAGGGTCTGCGCACCATCGAATGGGGCCATGCGCTGCTGGGCGACGGCCAGACCAACGTCATCATCATCACGATCATCATTATCTGCGGCCTATTTGCCATGCAGCGCGCCGGCACCTCGTCAATCGGCAAGCTCTTCGGCCCGCTCATGACGCTGTGGTTCCTGTTCCTGGCAGGCGCCGGTCTGTTCAACATGCTCGGCAACCTGTCCATCTTGCGCGCGCTCAACCCCATCCGCGGCATTATGTTCCTGTTCTCGCCCATCAACCATTCGGGCATTATGGTGCTCGGCTTTGTCTTCCTGTCGACAACCGGTGCCGAGGCACTCTACTCGGACATGGGCCACGTGGGCAAGGCAAACATCTATGCATCCTGGCCATTTGTTAAGGCGGCCCTTATCCTCAACTATCTGGGTCAGGGAGCTTGGCTACTCGCCAATAACTCCAATCCCCAGATGCTCGCGATGGATATCGTTAACCCGTTCTATATGATGCTTCCCGAGCCCCTGCGCCCCTTTGCCATTGTGCTTTCGGCCGTGGCGGCCATCATCGCCTCGCAGGCGCTCATCACCGGCTCGTTCTCGCTGGTATCCGAGGCAACGCGCCTCAACCTTATGCCGCACCTGCGCATCCACTACCCCAGCGACACCAAGGGTCAGCTCTATATTCCGCTCGTCAACAACATCATGTGGGTCGGCTGCATCTTCATCGTGCTGCTGTTCCAGAACTCCGAGCGCATGGAAAGCGCCTATGGCCTCGCCATCACCGTGACCATGCTCATGACCACCACGCTGCTGACGAGCTATATCGCCGGCATCCTCAAGCACAAGCTGGGCGCCTGCATCTTTGCCCTGCTCTTTGGTGCCATTGAGCTGTGCTTCTTCGCTTCGTGCCTCACCATGTTCTTTGACGGCGGCTACGTCATGATCTTCCTGGCCGCACTGCTGTTCGGCCTTATGTATGTGTGGCGTCGCGGCACCGCCATCGAGCGCACGCAGACGATTCTGCTGCCCGTCTCCAAGTACATCGACCAGCTCAACCGCCTGCGCAATGACGAGACCTACCCCGTGCTCGCCGACAATCTGGTGTTCCTCACCAACAGCCCCGACCCGCTCACGCTCGACCGCGACGTGCTCTATTCCATCCTAGACAAGCACCCCAAGCGCGCCAAGGCATATTGGTTCATCAACGTACACGTTACCGACGAGCCCTATACGCACGAGTATTCCGTTGAGACCTTTGGCACAGACTTCTTGTTCCGCGTGCGCTTGGACCTGGGCTTTAAGGTCAATCAGCGCATCAACGCCTACCTGCGCCAGATCGTTGGCGACCTGATGGCCTCGGGTGAGTTGCCGCCGCAGCACCACACCTACTCCATCTACGAGACGCGCGGCAACGTGGGCGACTTCCGTTTTTGCATGCTGCGCAAGATGCTTGCCCCCGAAACGGACATCAACCGCAATGACCACCGCGTGATGGCCATCAAGTACGCCGTCCGCCGCGCTTGCGGAAGCCCGGCGCGCTGGTACGGTCTCGAGAACTCTGCCATCATCATCGAGTACGTGCCGCTGTTTGCCCGCATGCGCCCGGCCGTTAAGCTCGTGCGCACCCAGGTGCCGCTCGAGGTTCAGATTGAAGAGGCCGAGGAAATGGAAGTCGACATCTTCTCGGACGACTTGGTCAACGGCAACGAGGCCGGTAGGGACATGAACGTCGATCCCACCGAGCTGCTCGAGAGCGTCGCCGATACGCCCGAACAGCAACAGCTCGACGGCCTCGAAAGTGAACAACTCAACGACGCCAACTTCTAGCGACGTCACAAATCAACGAAAGCGGCCCTGCACCTCACGGGAGATGCAGGGCCGTTTTGCATTGCGGTAAAGCTATCGGCTACGAACGGCGCGGCTCGGGAACCACGAGTCTATCGGGGCTCGCGCCCTCGGCATCCATCAGGCTCACGTAGCGAATCGACGGATCCCCATACATCGCGTAGTAATAATTGCCTGTGCGCGCGCTAAAGCATCCGGTGTAGATAGTCTTCTCGAACTTGCCATCGCCCATCCTGGACGCTCCCTCGATCATCACCACGCCCTCGAGCGAGCGGAACATGCGAACGACGTTTTCGGTCTCGCTCTCCTTTTGCGGGTAATTGGCATTGAGGTACGCCGCCTTTACAAAACGGCTCGGCGAATAGCAATCGCCCGGAATGCCGCGCATGCCGGCACCGGCTCCATAGGGCTTGAGCTCGGCGCCACGCCATGTCGCCGTCTGCGGAAAATCGCTTGTGGCGGTGATATAGGTGCGCAGGTTTTCCATGTGCCACGGGAAGGTCGGCTGGTTGGCAAGGGTGTCGACCAGATCGTCGTATACATGCAGGCCGTCAGCCATCATCTCGACCACGATGCTGCGCTGGCTGTCGCCGATAATCCAATGGAGCAGCGACACGCCCAGCCCCTCTCCGGCAGATTTGGCGACAATCACCGTGTCGCGCAGCGCGGCCTCGACCTCATCGACCGTCGAGAACGTCGCTGCCACCCACAGGGGGAACTCATAGGCCGCGATATTGGTCTTGCCGTCGACAGGGTCCTCGGCATACTCGGCATAACCCGGGAAATTGAGACCCGCCACGGCGAGGCCCGCATCGTTGCCGCAATCGAAGAACATAGGGTAGTTCTTGTAATCGATGCACATACCGATCACCGCGTGCGCCGCTGTCGCGTCGTCGATAAACGAATACGGAATGTGAAACCCGCGCGGCATCACGCGAACCTGTTGGCCGTAGTCAAAGCTCCAGTCGAGATTGCGGCCCAGATACATGTGGCCAGAATTATCGGTAAATCGAATACTCGTACACATAGCGCCTCCTAGCTTTACGTTCTTGCTAATTTCATTGTCTCCAAACAAAAAGGCGCTAAACACAAAAGCCCGGACATGACAACAATGTCACGCCCGGGCTATTCAAGCAGGATAAACTCAACCAAGTTAACCCCGCAGGTCGTCTAAGGGGTCAAAGTGCCGCAGATTGCCACGAAAGAGGAGCGAAGCGTACTTAAGGTACGCGAGCGACGATTGAGCGGCAAGGTGCGGTGCTTTGGTCCCTTAGACCAACTTTCCAAGACAGTGGTCGATCATATGCTGGACCATCTGCGCCTCGAAGCCGACGAAGTCCTGCTTGCGCTCGCGCATCTTGCCGTCGACGATCTGATCAAAGGCGACCTTGCACTTGATATAGCGCGTGGACTTGGTGACCTCCTCGTGCGTCAGGCAGCTCTCCTCCATCTTGCTGGCGCCCAGGCCAAACACCAGACGGGGGTTGTAGAGTACGTGAGGCTCGCCGGCATCGTCCAGGTAGACGCAAACCTTCTTGGTAACGCCAATCTGGTTAGCGGCAAGGCAGCCGGCATCGTCGAGCGACTTGATGGTATCGATCAGGTCCTGAGCAACCGACTCGTCCTCGACGGTCGCAACCTCGCAACGCTGGGACAGGATAGCCTCGTCGCGGCAGAGCTCTTTAATCATACGTTCCTCCAAAGAGTTCGTTGTAACCGCTTAAGTATACGGTACCCACACATTTTCATGCGAAAAATACCGTCCGTCTGCTACAAAGCGCCGAACATCAACATGCGATGAACAACAGCGTCGTAAAGGGGCTATAGTAGGTGAGTTCGTGTCAATCGGCCTAAACTCGGGGCCGAACAAGGAAAGGGTATGCATGGACGAACTATTTCACGTCAGCGAGCGCAAGTCCACAATCGGGACCGAACTCCGCGCTGGACTGACAACATTCCTGGCGATGGCCTACATCATCGCCGTCAACCCCGCGGTGCTCTCGGGCGCCGGCATCGATGCAGGAGCGCTCGCCTGCGCCACCTGCCTGGGTGCCGGCATCATGACCATCTGCATGGGCATCTTCGCCAACCGCCCGCTCGCCTGCGCGTCGGGCTTAGGCGTCAACGCGATGATTGCCGGAATCACCACCACCGTCTGCGGCGGTGACTGGCACGTGGCCATGAGCGTCATCTTCCTTGAGGGCGTTGTCATCTTGCTGCTCGTGCTTTGTGGCCTGCGCGAGGCCATCATGGACGCCATCCCGGTTGTCCTGCGTCACGCCATCTCGGTGGGTCTGGGCCTGTTCATCGCCATGATTGGCCTGTGCGATGCCGGCATTATCACCGCTGGCGCCGGTACACTCGTCGGTCTGGGCGACATCACCTCCCCCACCTTCATCGTCGGCATCATCTCCATCCTGGTGACGGTCGCCCTCGCCTGCCGCAACGTCCCCGGCTCGCTGCTCATCGGCATCGTCGTCGCCGTCATCGCCGGTATCCCCCTAGGTGTGACCCAGGCTCCGACCGGCATCATCGCCCCGCTCGACTTCTCGAGCATCGGTGGCCCCATCGCCGACGCCGGCGGCGTGCCCGCCATCGTCAAGGTCCTTACCGACCCCGCGCTCCTCGTCATCTCGTTCTCGCTGCTCATGAGCGACTTCTTCGACACCATGGGCACCGCGATGGCCGTGGCCAAGCAGGGCGAGTTCCTCACCGACGACGGCAACGTCGAGAATATCAAGGAGATCCTGATCGTCGACTCCGCCGCCGCTGCTGTGGGCGGTTTCATGGGCGTCTCCTCCATCACCACCTTCGTCGAGTCCACCTCTGGCGCTGCCGACGGTGGCCGCACGGGCCTCACCTCCGTCACCACCGGCGTGTTGTTCATTCTCGCCGCGTTCTTCTCCCCCATCGTCACCATCGTTTCCAGCGCCGCCACCTGCGGTGCTCTGGTCTACGTCGGCTACCTCATGATGAGCGAGGCCTCCGAGATCGACTGGTCCGACGTGTCGCAGGGTTTCCCGGCGTTCATGATTGTCGCCGGCGTGCCCTTCACCTACTCCATCTCTGCCGGCATTGGCCTGGGCTTTATCACCTACGTGATCGTCGCACTCTTTAAGGGCGAGGCCTCCAAGATCAAGCCGCTTATGTGGATCGCAGCCCTCGCCTTCCTCGTCTACTTCTTCGTGGCGTAACGGCATAGTCTGCTAAAGCAAAACAACAAGGCGCGGAATCGCATCGAGCGGCTCCGCGCCTTTCTTTTAGCGTCTGCCCCCGTGCCAGCGTGCGACAATTGAGGCTGTCAATATCACAACACCGAGAGAAGCCTGCCTTGGAAGCGCATCATAAGCAGATAACCGTTTATTCAGAGCGTGCGGAAGGCGCGCCCGTCATCTATCTCCCCGTGGTTATGGGCGACGGTAGTGAAGTCTACGAGCGCTGCCGAGAGCTCGACTGCCCGCCGTTCACCCTTGTCGCCATTGGAGGGCTCGATTGGAATCGCGAGCTGAGCCCCTGGGCATGCGATGGTACCGTACGCGATAGCGAGCCCTTTGGCGGACAGGCTGCTGGTTTTCTTGACGAGTTGTTGAAGCAGATAATCCCCCAGGCCGAATCATCGCTCCCGCAACCGCCTGCCTGGCGCGGCGTTGCCGGCTACTCGTTGGCGGGTCTTTTTGCACTGTGGGCACTTTGGCAAACAGATGTCTTTGAGCGCGCAGCGAGTGCATCGGGGTCGCTGTGGTTCCCCGGCTTTATCGACTACGCGCGCGAGCGCACGATGACGGCTACGCCCGACGCCGCCTATCTGTCGCTCGGTAAAAAGGAAACCAAGACGCCCAACCGCATGATGCGGCACGTACTCGACGATACGCGCGCGATGGAAGAGCTGTTTATCGAGCGCGACATCCCAACAACGCTGGAGCTCAACCCCGGCAATCATTTTGCCCAAACTGACCTGCGCATGGCGCGCGGCATCCACTGGATACTGACGCATTAAAAATGGCGTCCACGCGTACATGCGCATGGACGCCATTTTTTGATTTAGCTGAACACAACTACTATTCGACAGTCTCCTCGAGTTTAGATACGGCGGGCGTCGAGGATTGGGACATGGAAGTCCTTTCATGATGGAAGGGCGATCAGGCATATCGGATAACCTGCCCGAACGATACGATCCGAACCATTGTACGCGATACGCAATGCCTCGCACGCGCCGCCACCTGCAAACGCTCGCGTTACTTCCAAACGCGCTCGGCAATGCGCTTGACCAGCGCGATCTTCGCCCACTGCTCGTCCTCGGTCAGCTTGTTGCCAATCTCGCAGCTGGCAAAGCCGCACTGGGGCGACAGGTACAGATTCTCGAGCGGCACATACTTTGTGGCCTCGTGGATACGTTCGACGATAACGTCTTCGTCCTCAAGCTCAGCCGCCTTTGTAGTGACCAGTCCCAGCACCACCTTCTTGCCGGGGGCAACGTACTTGAGCGGCTCAAAGCCGCCGGCGCGGGGTGTGTCGAACTCCAGATAGAACGCATCGACATTCTCATGTGCGAACAGGTACGGCGCGATGGGGTCGTAGCCGCCCTCAAAGGCATAGGTGGAATGGTAGTTGCCGCGGCACACGTGCGTGTTGATAACCAGATCGTCGGGCTTGCCCTCGATGGCGGCGTTGTTGAGCGCCACGCCCAGCTCGCTTACCTTTTGCAGGTCGACCGGGCTCATGCCGGTCTTGGACACAAAGTCGGTATCGCAATAGATGCCCCAGGTGCAGTCATCAAACTGGATGTTGCGGCAGCCTGCTGCGTACAGGTCGGTGATCACCGTGCGATAAGCGGCCGCAATGGCGTCGGCAAGTTCCTCATCGGTCTTATAGACAGCGCGCAGGCTCTCCTGCTGGCCGTCGCAGCGATCGAGTGTGACCTCAGAGAACGTCTGGATCGGCGCCGGAATGGTCTGGCGTGCGACCTGGCCCTCCCCCTCAAGCGCCTTGACGAACTTAAAATGCTCGACGAACGGGTGGTTCTCGCCGCTAATGGGACCAGTAACCACGGCGGTGTCGGCCGTCGTCTCCTCGTCATGGAACATATAACCCGTGCGTGAGGTGCGGCGCTCAATGCCGTTAAGGCCCCACATAAAATCGAGGTGCCAGTAGCTGCGGCGGAACTCGCCATCGGTGATCACCCGCAGGCCGGCGGCCTTCTGCTTGGCGACCAAATCGCGAATGGCGTCGTCCTCGACGGCCTTAAGGCCGGAAGCGTCGAGTTTACCCGCGACATAGGCGGCACGGGCGTCCTTTACAGCCTGCGGACGAAGAAAACTGCCGACGATATCGGCGCGAAACGGCGCGTTCGGTTGAATCGAAGTGCTCATAGATATCTCCCTTTGCATTGGTTGCTTTACTGGGACAGAGTATGAGCGCTCATATGACCATCGTAAAATATACGTTTATAACAGTTTGATATAGATGCTTCCTATATCAGTCTGGACTGCCATAAAGAGACTTGAACCGTGCGGAGTACAGCGGCCTAGATATGCTGACGAATCGCGTCGATATAGGCCCGACCGTAGCGCGTGAGCGTCGTGTTCTTGCGCGTGATGATGCCAATCTCCATGTACTCGTCCACGTCGAGCGGAATCGAGATAATGCCGGGGCCGTTGAGCTCGTGGCTGATCACGCCCGAGCATACCGTGTAGCCGTTGAGGCCCATGGCCAAATTGAACAACGTCGCACGGTCGCGCACGCGAATATTCTTGCGACGCTCGAACGTCGAGGTCAGCTCCTCGGAATAGTAAAACGAGTTGTAGCTGCCCTGCTCGTAGGACAGGAACGGGTAGTCTTCCAGATCCTCGAGCGTCACGCTGGAGCGGTCCGCCAGCGGATGGTCGGCGCAGACGAAGACATGCGGCGTGGCGCAGAAGAGTCCTTCGAACACGAGCTCGTTAGCCACCAGCATGCGCTCGATGACCTCGCGATTGTGCTCCGACAGATACAGGATGCCGAGCTCGCTTTTCATATGCGCGACGTCCTCGATAATCTCGTGGGTCTGTTCCTCGCGCAGGGTAAAGTCGTAGCGCGCGGCATCGAACTCACGGATCACATCGACAAACGCGTTAACGGCAAAGGAATAATGCTGGCAGCTCACACTAAAGTGCGGCACCTGCTCGGACGCGCCCTTGTACTTGCCTTCGAGCAGATCGGCCTGGTCGAGCACCTGTCGCGCGTAGCCCAAGAAGGTCTCGCCTTCCTCGGACACAATGACGCCCTTGTTGGTGCGCTCAAAGATGTGCACACCCATCTCGTTTTCGAGATCGCGAATCGATGCGGTAATCGAAGGCTGCGACACAAAAAGCCGGCGCGAGGCCTCGGTGATGCTGCCGCATTCGGCAACTTTGACGACATATCTGAGCTGCTGGAGCTTCATGGCTGTCTCCTTAGCTGTTCGCGAGATTCGCGTCGGCTGCACCCTCCTGACGCATAAACGGCGGCATCTCCCCCGTCGCGGCACAGGCGGCAATCTGATGCAGAGCCCCGGCAACCGCATCGTCTGCCGCAGCGCTGATATGCCAGCGCGCGGCAGCCGTGACGGCCTCGTTGGCATTGGCGACTGCAACGGAGTTGGGAACGGCATCGATCATGGGCAGATCGTTATCGGAATCGCCAAATACGGCCACCTCATCGGGCGTCAGACCCAAAGCGCGCGCCAGCTCCAGCGCAGCGCAGCCCTTGTCCCAACCAGCCGGAAGGATGTCAAACAGGCGCACACGGTTGTTGGGAAACACAAGCGAGAGCTCCGGCACCTCAGCGGCAATGCGCTCGCGCAGCTCAGCGAGCTCTTCGCGCGAGCGGGCGCTCCAGATATTCGCCTTGTATACCGGGGCATCATCGACAACAGGACGGCACGGGGCCTCTTCGCCTTTGAGCCACGCATTACCGCCCGACTCCATGGCGCGACGAACGCGCTCGGGATCGCTCGTCACGCAGTAGGCATCGTTATTCCAAAAGTCATCACCCAGGCTGTAGACCTTCAGATACGTATCATCGGTCTCTTGCTCCAAGTAGTCAGCCAAGCGCATAAGGGCGGCGTTATCGGTTGCATGCGAGGCTACCGCCTCGCCGTCCACAAACATGACCTGGCCGTTACAGAACGCGCCAGTCGAGAAGCACTCGGAACAATTTTTGAACATCCAGCCCATCGCGGACGGCTGACGACCCGAAACCGGCCCAAAGTGCAGACCCGCCGCCTGCATGGCATGAATACCCTCAATGGCGTAGTCGCTGGCGCCGTCATGCCCGGCTGGAATCAGCGTATCGTCCATATCGGTCAGCACAAGTTTGATCATAGAGTCCCCCAGTCATTTTCACTGCGACCATTGTAACGGTGCGCTAGTATAGGGAACAACAGATTCGATGCGGGAGTGCCGGCGGTGCAAACCACAAGGCTGAGAGGGCATGGGGCCCAATCCTTTGAACCTGTCAGTTAATGCTGGCGTAGGGAGCATGCCGCCTTTACAGGGGCGCTGTCTATGCACAGCGCCCCTTTTCTATGCCAAGGAGGCATGTGCAGTGATTGATTCGGAACAGCTTAAGCAAAATGTGGTCAAGGCCGTGGAGGAGATTCGCGCCACCAATCCGATGGCCGGCTCCATCACCAACACGGTGACGATCGACTTTGTCGCCAACGCACAGCTCGCCGTGGGCGGATCGGCCGCCATGGTCTATCTGCCCGACGAGGGCGAGGCGCTCGTTTCCGGCGGCGGCGCCATCTATCTCAATATGGGCACGCTCTTCCCCATCTACGAGCAGACGATTCCCCGCGCGGCCAAGGCGGCACACGACGCCGGCAAGCCCTGGGTGCTCGATCCGGTGGGCCTGGGTATCGGTAGTCTGCGCACCCAGCTGGTAAACGAGCTCAAGCAGTACAAGCCCGCCATCGTGCGTGGCAACGCCTCCGAGATTATCGCGCTCGCCGGCCTGTGGGGTCTTGAGGGCGAGGCGGCCGATCTGAGCCGCGTACGCGGTGTCGATACCACCGACACGGTAGACGCCGCCCGCGATGCCGCGGTGGCGCTCGCCCACTACACCGGTGGCGCCGTAGTCGTCTCGGGCGAAGTCGACCTGATCACCGACGGCACGACCGTGGCCAAGTCCCACGGCGGCAGCCCGCTCATGTCCAAGATCACCGGCTGCGGCTGCTCGCAGGGCGGCGTGCTGGCTGTGTATGCCTGCGCCGCCGATCCGTTTACGGCAGCCGTCTGCGGCACCGCCGTCTACAACGTCGCTGGCACGCGTGCTGCCGCCGTCGCCGATGCCCCGGCAAGCTTTAAGGTCGCCTTTATCGATGAGCTCTACCGCGCGAGCGCCCAGGACATCGCTGATAACAAACTCGAGCTCGAGGAGGCATAAGCCATGTCCGAGCCCACAACCAATACCGGCATGAACACGCTCGTCGCTGTGGCCATCGCCCCATGCGGCACCGGCGATGAGCTGTCCGCCGAGGTCGCCGAGGTCGTGCGCGTCATTCGCGAGAGCGGCCTTCCCAACCGCACCACCTCGATGTTCACCGAGATCGAGGGCGACTGGGACGAGGTCATGCAGGTCGTGCGCGACGCAACCTTTGTGTTGGCGAGCAAGGGCATCCGCACCGAAGTCGTGCTCAAAGCCGATATTCGACCCGGATTTACCGACACCATGACCGGCAAACTCGAGCGCATGGAAGCACAGATCAAAAAGCAGGAGGAAGCACGATGAGCATCCGCGACAACCTTGATATCTCGGCCTATCTGGTACTCGGCCCCGAAAACACGCTGGGGCGACCCGTGGGTGATGTGGTGGCCCAGGCACTCGACGCCGGCTTTACCTGCATCCAGGTGCGCTCCAAGGTGGCAAGCGCCCGCGAGATCATTGCGCTGACCGGCAACGCCGCACAGGCAATCGCACAGGCCGGCAAGACCGGTCAGGTCGCCCTGCTGATCGACGACCGTCTAGACTGTGTGCTTGCCGCGCGCGAGCAGGGTATTGCTGTCGACGGCGTGCACGTGGGCCAAAGCGATATTCCCGTCGAGGTCTGTCGCAAGCTGCTGGGCCCCGGCGCCATCGTGGGCCTTTCGGCCCGTTGTGAGGAGATGCTCGAGTACGTCAAGACCGCCGACATGAGCCTAGTCGACTACCTGGGCATCGGCCCACTCCACGAGACCGAGACTAAGCGCGACTGCGGACGCGCAGCCGACGGCTCTATCATCACCAAGAGCTTTGAGGACCTGGCCGCCCTCCATGCGGCAAGCCCCGTGCCCATCGTGGTGGGCGGCGGCGTCAAGACGGCCGACCTGCCGCAGCTCAAAGCCACCGGCGTCGATGGCTTCTTTGTGGTGAGCGCTGTCTGCAGTGCCGACGACCCCTACGCCGCAGCCAAGGAGCTTGTCGACACCTGGCAGCAGGCATAGGCATAAGCCGAGCAGCTGATTCGCAGTCTCATATCTTCAGCAATGGAAAGCGCATCCCAGTTTGGATCTCCATTCCGGGATGCGCTTCCCGCCGAGATGGCGGCAGCAGCCTCTACCCTGCCAGATATGCCTCCAGTGCCGGCAAGGTCGCCTCCGCATCGCGGCGACCAATCTGGTAGATGCGCTCAAGTTCATCGGGCTCGCGACACAGCGACGGCACCTTCACCGATTCGCTCGGCCGCACCACAAAGATTTCGCCGGCGGCCTCGCGACGTGCCAGGTCATCGAGCGTGGCATTGTAGACCTCATGCCGATGCTCGAGCGCTGCGACAAACTCCGGATAGTGACGGAACACGCGCCGCAGCATGGGCATCACGCTGTTGGGCTGCTTCACAAAGCCCGCCGGCTGCGTGAGTACCACGATATTGCGGTCATACCCCTGCGCAAACAGCCATGCGCTGGGAATAGAATCAGCCACGCCACCATCCAGATACTTATGCCCGTCAATAGCAACGGGACGCGTCGCCACGGGAATTGCCGACGACGCCCGGATCCACTCGATATCGCGCTCGTCGCCATACGGCAGATCGTGATAGACGGCCTTGCCCGTCTCGATATCGGTACACACGCACGTAAACCGCATGGGGCAGGCGCGATATGTCTCCAAATCGATGGGATCGCGCTCGATGGGCACCTCGTGATAGGCAAAATCGGCATTGAACATGTCGCCGGTTCGCAACCAGCTCGTCACGCTCGCATAGCGCTTATCGGCACAATAGGCTTTGTTGTAGCGAATGGCGCGGCCGATCTGGCGCGATTTAAAGTTGTAGCCAAACGCCGCGCCCGCCGAGACACCCACCATATGGTCGCAAGTTAAGCCGTGCTCCATCCAAACGTCGAGCACGCCCGCCGTATACATACCGCGGTAGCCGCCTCCCTCGAGTGCCAGCCCCACCGTGCGCATCGTATTTGACTGTGCCATGCGACCATCTCCGTCCCCACAAATTCAAACGGAACAAGTATACCCGTCAACATATATCGTCTCAGTCGCATTTTCATCGAACATCGCATCGTCGCGCTATCGCCTGTCGAATAATAGCCGCCCACAGCATGTGCACCCATATATAATTGTGTATTGTTGTTTACACTACTCAGCTGTTATCAACAGCGAACATTAGCCGACAAATTAACTCAACAACGCAGCAAGGCGGGGGCCTGGATACACGCAAAACGCCGAGCAACGACGCGTGTACACAACGAGCTCGCCCGACGCAATCCGCCCCGACCTCAGAAAGCCGCTTAGAACATGGATACTGTCAGCAATTACACCGAAACGCTCGAAAAGACCGTCCGTGACCTTCTCAAGCGGCAGGAGGATCTGATCAGGACTGCCTTTACCGACCAGCTTACTGGGCTTGGCAACCGTGGCGGCTTTGCCCGTTCCCTCGAGGAGCTCTGGGAGCAGGACGCCCCCGTTACCATGGCGTTCATCGATATCGACAATCTCAAGCACTGCAACGACGTCTTTGGGCATGACGAGGGCAACCGCTATATCTTGCAGGTAAGTCTCTATCTTAAGCTGTATATGAAGGTGGGCGAAGCGGCGTTTCGCATAGGCGGCGACGAGTTTGCCATCCTATCTACGATTGCAACCGAGGACGACCTCGCCGAACGTCTGAAACACTGCCGAACGGTTCTGCTCAAAAACAACGATTCCGAGATGCCCCGCTCGTTTAGCTACGGAGTGTCACATGCCGACCCCGCCCTGGGCGAAGCTTCCAATCGCATGACGCTCGATGCCGACCATCGCATGTACGACTACAAGCTACGTCATGCCATGCACCTCGATCGACGCAATATCACGCAAGTTCACGCCGACGACTTCGAAATAAGCGATCGTATTTTTGACGCCTTTTCGATGCTCAACGAGGGCCGTTATTTCTTTATCGAGAACTTGGACAAACATCGCACCCTTTGGTCACAAGGTGCCTTGCGCGATCTTGGCCTTCCCTCGGAGCACATAGACAACTGTCGCGATTACTGGAAAACGCGCGTCCATCCCGACGACCTTGAGGCCTGCATCAACGACATCGACCAAGTCTACAACGGCACCAAGCACCGTCGCGTCATGCAGTATCGTGTGCGCAACGCCGTCGGCGACTACGTCCTTTGCCGTGCTCGCGGGTTTCGTATCGACGGCGACGGAAATGTCCCCTCGCTCTATGTCGGCGAGCTCGTCAACCACTCACTTGCCGAAACCGTCGACGCCGCCACAGGCCTCGGAACGCAGCGCATGCTGGCCAACGCCATCGACGCCTGCCGCCGCGATCGTTGCGAGACAGGGCTTATAGCGGTGCGCGTTCGTGGCACGACAAAGCTCAACGAGCTCTACGGGGCCGAGGCTGTCGACAACATGCTTGCCGAATACGCAGGCCGCATGCTGTCGATCACTCGCGGCAGGAGCCGGGTCTACCGTTCACGAAGCGTTCAGTTCGTCGTGCTCAGCAACGACCTAGACCACGAGGCATTCGAGCAACTGACCCGCCACCTTAAAGAGGCCGTTTTCGCTCCTGTTCGAATCGCAGGCGACACCATTACTCCCGTCTGCCTTGTCGTCCCGGCCTTTTACGAGCACTTAACCCATCAAGCGACCGCCGTTTTAGGCGAACTCAACCGTCGCCTTCGCACGGCCGGCGGGCTTGTTCCCAACGACAGCCTCCCCATACCTGAGGCTGAGCGCAAAAGCGCCATCGCCGAACGTATCGACTCGCTCACGGGTCTCTATCGACCCAGCGAGTTTATGCGGCGCGCCAACGCTTTTCTCGAGGCAAGACGCGACGGCGCCTGGTGCATCGCCACGGTCGACATGGGCCACATGCGCCTGTTTAACGAATGGTATGGACAGGCCGAAGGCGACCGCCTGCTTGCCGATGTGGGCACGGTCCTCAAGGACATCGAGAATGCCGACATGGGCGTCGCAGGGTACTGGGGCCAAGATGACTTTTGCGTACTCATCCCCTTTAAGCACATCACCGTCCATCAAATCTACAACCGCGTTCGCGAGGCAGTAGCCAGGTATGATGGCGGCGTAGGTTTTTGGCCGTCCATGGGCGTTTACCCCATCGATTCCAATGAGGAGATCACCATCGATGCGCAGGCAAAGGCCATGTTTACCAATCGGCGCGCAAAAAACGACTTTAAGGAGCGCATTGCCATTTTTTGCCCCGAGGAGTACAAGCGCGAAATCGTGTTCAACCGCACGCTAACCGAATTCCAGTACGCGCTGTCAAATGGTCGCATCACGTACTATCTTCAGCCCCAGGTCGATATGGAAACCGGCGAGATTATTGGCGCCGAAGCACTCACCCGCTGGATTAACAAGGACGGCTCTCTCATTTCGCCCGCAACGTTTATCCCCGCACTCGAGGAAAGCGGCTTTGTAGTGACGCTCGACAAATATGTTTGGCAGGGCGTCGCCATGTGGCTCCGCGAGCGCCTCAATCGAGGACTTCGCGTGGTTCCGATTTCCCTCAATGTGTCGCGCGTAGACATTCTTGCCTGCGATGTCGCCGAGCATATGGGGTCGCTCGCCGCCCAGTACAACCTGCCGCCCGAACTCATGCACATCGAGATCACCGAGACCGCCTATACCGGAGAGTCCGAGGCCGTGGATAAGCTGACCGCGGATCTGCACACCCGTGGCTTCTCGACCTACATGGACGATTTTGGCACCGGCCAGTCCACGCTCGCGATGCTCAAGAACGTCAACGTCGACGTCATCAAGCTCGACCGCACCTTTGTGCCCACCGACCGCGATCAAGGCCGCAGCACGCAAATCATTTCATCGATGCTCGAAATGGCGCAGTCGCTCCATCTGCCCGTCGTGGTCGAAGGCGTCGAGACAAATGAGCAGGCGAACATGCTACGACAAATGGGCGCCCGCTACGCTCAGGGCTTCCTCTACTACCGCCCCATGCCGGCGAAGGATTTTGAGGCATTGCTCGATGGTGGCAATAACAACTGATACGCTCGCGCGCAAAACGCCACCGTCGAAGGGGATATTTGTCTCCATTAGCTAACTTATATCCCCAATTCAAACCGAATTGGGGATATGATACAAACCGTTGTTCCGCCCAAGGAGGTTATCCATCATGAACGAGTCGTATCGCCTGGGCGAGCAATCGATTATTGCCTATCTTCAGCGACTTGCGAACGGCGTCTCGACCGCCGAACTCGATGTTGCCGCGCTGCCTGCTGGGCTACGCGCCGTTGGCGAGCAACTGCAAAAGACGCATGCCATCCTGCAACAAGAGCGCCAGCTGCTTGAGCGCAACGCCTATATCGATCCGCTCACCAACTTGGGCAACCGCAACGGATTCGACCGTCACGTCGAGCAACTCTGGCGCAAAGGCGACCCCTTCACCTGCGCCTATATTGACATCGACCATCTCAAGCATTGCAATGATAGGTTTGGCCACGCCGAAGGCAATCGCTATATTCTGAGCATCTGCCGCACGCTCTCCGAAACCATGGAGCACGATGAGATGCTGTTCCGTATCGGTGGAGACGAGTTTTGCTCATCTCGCTCTCCGCAAACGAGATTGAACTCGAGCAGCGCTTGGAGCAGGTACGTACCAGGCTGATCGAGGCGAGCTCAGGTGGCAAGGCGCCCATGATCGGCAGCTTTAGCTTTGGCTGCTCGCGCGTCGATCCACTTGCTGGCGACACGCGTCGCCAGATGACAATGGATGCCGATCGCAAGATGTATCGCTATAAGCTTATGCATCGTGTGCAGCAACCGAAAGACGATGACGCGCCGCAACGCCCAATCGTCGATCAGCTTCCCTGCAACGACCGGGTGTTCCAAGCGATCTCCATGAGCTCCGAGACGCGCTATCCGTTTATCCTCAATCTCGATACGGGAGAATCGCAATGGTCGGTTAACGCCGTGCGCGATTTTGACCTGCCCTCCCAGCACCCTTTTAACTCACTCGACATGTGGCTCGCCCGCGTTCATCCCGAGGACCGCGACAACGTACGTGTCGAGCTCGACATGGTGATAAACGGCACGTGGCACTTCCACTACATGCAGTATCGCGTAATGGATGCCACCGGAAAATACGTGCTTTGCGACTGCACGGGCTACCGCTTGGACGGCACCGATACCGAGCCCGGCATGTATGTGGGCATTATCATCAACCGAAGCTTGGCAGATACGACCGATTCCGTGACCGGCTTGGGCGATATTCACGCCCTGGTCAACGCCATTGGCGAAATGCGTCGCGTGGCGCGCAAGGCTGGTTTGATCGCCATCAAAATCGACGATATCGCTCAGGTCAATGCCCGCTTTGGCTTTGATGCGGGCGACCGCGTTTTGGCAGAATGTGCCGCCTGTCTGGTGGAATGCTCGCGCGGTAAGGGTCGTATGTTCCGCTCGACGGGGCCGATGTTCGTGGCTCTTTTCGACGACTTTGATCCCGAAGAAACCGATGCGATTGCAGAGGAAATCGAGCGGTTCCTGGGTTCGCCCGTGCTCTTTGGCCCATTTGAATATCAGCCGCCCATTCGCGTGGCCACGCTCCATCTGGACGGCGTCGACCGTCAGCCCGTTTCGATTTTGAACGAGCTCAAAGCGTTGCTCGGGAAAGCCGTGCAGGTGCCAGGTACCAAACTGGATTAGCACCGCGCCCACACCGCCTCCCCCATCGTGCGATAATCCTCTGCAGAAGTCACCGACAGCAGAGGGAGTTTGTGATGAAGGTTCTTTTGGTCAATGGCAGCCCCAAGGCAAACGGCAACACCGCCCGCGCACTCGCCGAAGTCGCCGAGCAACTCAATGCCGAAGGCATTGATACCGAGGTGTTTCAGCTGGGCACCAAGCCCATTCGCGACTGCATTGGCTGTGGTCAGTGCGGCAAGCTCGATTGCCGCTGCACCTTTGACGATGACGTGGTGAACGAGCTGATCGCTGCCGCCGAGCAGGCAGATGGCTTTGTCTTTGGCTCGCCCGTCTACTATGCGCACCCCAGCGGGCGCATCCTTTCGGCCCTCGATCGCGCATTCTATGCCGGCAGCAAAGCCTTTGCACACAAGCCGGGCGCTGCCGTCGCCGTTGCCCGTCGCGGCGGCACGTCGACCACCTTCGACGTGCTCAATAAGTACTTCACCATCAACCAGATGCCCGTGGTTGCTTCCACGTACTGGAACAACGTGTTTGGCGCCATGCCGGGCGAGGCCGCCCAGGACGCCGAGGGCCTGGCCACCATGCGCAACATCGGCAAGAACATGGCCTGGCTCCTGCATTGTATCGAGGCAGGACAGGCCGCCGGCATCGAAGCCCCCGAAGCCGATCGCGAGCGCACCAACTTCATCAGGTAGAACGGCGGAACAAATACATGAACGTGCAAATTTTTGGCACCAAAAAGTCTTTCGATACCAAGAAGGCTCAGCGTTATTTTAAGGAACGCCGCATTAAGGTGCAGTTTATCGACCTTAAGGAAAAGGAGATGAGCAAAGGCGAGCTTACGAGCGTGATGCAGGCGGTCGGCGGCATCGACAAGCTGCTCAACCCCAAAGCCAAGGACGAGGAGACGCTCGCGCTCATCCAGCACCTCACCCCCAGCCAGCGCTTCGACAAGTTGCTCGAGAACCAGCAGGTCTTGGCCGAGCCCATCGTGCGCAACGGCAAAAAGGCCACCGTCGGTTATTGCCCCGATGTATGGGGAGCCTGGGAGTAGCTTGTGTTATTTGCCGGCGCGTGGGTATAAGAGCAGGCGTTTGGCATAAGATTCAACTGTAAGCCATGTCTAACAAAGGAGGGCACATGCCCAACAAACCCGTGAAGATCATCATGCTTACCGGCTACCTCGGTGCCGGCAAGACCACACTGCTCAACCACATCCTCGCTAACGACGGCGGCATCCGCGCCGCCGTGATCGTCAACGATATCGGCGAGATCAACGTCGACGCCAGCCTCATCGCCGACGGCGGCCTTTCCGAGACCGATGACCTCATCCCGCTCACCAACGGCTGCATCTGCTGCACGCTTTCGGACGACCTTGCCAACCAGCTGCAGGGCATCGCCGATTCGGGCGACTTCGACTACATCATCATCGAGGCATCGGGTATTTGCGAGCCCATCCCCATCGCCTACACCATCTCGAGCTTCTGCGACGAGGCCAAGGTGGGCGGCGAGCCCAAGCTCGCGCTCGACAACATCGTGGCCGTGGTCGACTGCGCCCGCATGTACGACGAGTTCAACGGCGGTCGCGACCTGCTGGCAGAGGATATCGACGAGGACGACATCGAGAGCCTGCTCATCCAGCAGATCGAGTTCTGCTCCACGCTGATTCTCAACAAGACCGATACCGTGAGCCCTGAGCAGATCGCCGAGCTCAAGGCCATCGTGCGCAGCCTGCAGAAGGACGCCGTGATCGTCGAGGCCCAAAACGGAGAGGTTCCTATGGAGGAGCTGCTCGACACCGACCGCTTTGACTTTATGCGCGCCTACAACTCCGCCGCCTGGATCGATGCCATGGAACATCCCGAGGAGCACGATGACCCCGAGGTGCTCGAGTACGACATCGAGACCTTTGTGTACTCGCGCCGCAAGCCGTTTGACCTGCAGAAGTTCACCGATTTTGTTGAGCAGGAGTGGCCCGACGAGGTCATCCGCGTCAAGGGTCCGCTGTGGCAGACCGGCGATCCGGACATGTGCTACATGTTTGAGCAGGCCGGCCACCAGATGCGCCTGATGGAGAACGGTCTGTTCGTTGACTCCGCGCCCGAGGGCGAGAAGCAGAAGATCATCGACGAGAACCCCGAGATCATGCAGATTTGGGACGACGAGACGGGCGACCGTATGACGAGCCTGTGCATCATCGGCCGTCACATGGACAAGGATGCGCTCATCGCCTCCCTCGATGCCTGCCTGACCGACTGGCACCGCGCCTAGGTTTATCCAAGCGGGCATTTTTCCGCCTACGCAACCGCCAAACCACCACGAAGGTGCCCTTCGTGGTGGTTTTTCGTTCTGAGCCAAGGAGATTCATGTTCAACATCGTGCTGTATGCGCCCGAGATTCCGGCCAATACGGGCAATATCGGCCGCACCTGCGTGGTTACCGGCGCCCGCCTGCATCTGGTGGAGCCGCTGGGCTTTTCGCTCGATGACAAGACGGTGCGTCGCGCCGGCCTGGGCTACTGGCAAAACTTGGACGTGACGACCTATGCCGGCTGGGAGGATTTCCTTGCCCGCAACGGCCTCTCCCCCGCCGACGAGCGCCTGCATCTGCTGACCAAAAAGGCACGCCGCACCTATGCGCAAAGTACCTACCGCGATGGCGACTACTTGGTCTTTGGCAGCGAGAGCTCGGGCATTCCCGAGCCACTGCTTGCCGCGGCGCCCGAGCGTTGCGAGCGCATCCCCATGCTGCGCGATTGCGACTCACTCGATAACGCCGAGGCTTGGGAAGCCCACGAAGAATCGCTGGGGCATACCGAGGACAGCCACGAGACCATTCTTCAACAGGACATCTGCGGCAACTTCGTCAATCCCGACGACTACCGCATCAGCGCCCTCAACCTTTCCAACAGCGCCGCCATCGTCCTCTACGAGGCCCTACGCCAAACAGGCTTTCCGGGAATGTGACAAAGGAACTGTCCCTTTGTCACATTCAAACGCCGCGCCGATGGCACACACGCCTAATTGATGCTCTAGATAAAGAGCCCTCACTTTTAATCAGAATTAACTAAAGTAAAATGAAGTTAAACGGCGGTGTGAAAGGAGAGCTTTGTGGAATATCTCGAGAACCCGTTTACCCCCAGTTTTGGTGAGGTTCCTGCCCACCTCGCTGGCAGACAACAGATTATTCGGGATTTGGACCGTGCCTTCTTGAGCCAGCGCAGGCGCCCAGAATTGACCTCGATCTTCTCAGGCGCTCGTGGAACCGGTAAAACCGCTCTCATGTCGTCGCTCGCGACAAGGGCGGAATCCCACGGCTGGATTGCCGTAAAGACGACCGCGCTCCCGGGAATGCTTGAGGAAATCGAGTTCGGGGCGAAACGTGCTGCCGGCCATCTTATCGACCCGTCCAACCACTTCGAAGTCACCGGTCTCGGAATTGCACCGCTCGGCAGCATCGAGGTCAGTCGCGTTCACGATGCCTCAACCTGGCGGTATCGCATGAGCGACATCATCGACCAGCTCAACGAAGCGGGCACCGGTCTGCTCGTCACGGTTGACGAGGTGGACCCGACACTCGACGAGATGATTCAGCTCGCAGCGACGTATCAGCACTTTGTGACCGATGGGAGACGCGTCGCGCTGCTCATGGCGGGACTTCCCAACAACGTCTCGACGTTGCTGAACCACAAGACGGTCTCGTTCCTTCGCCGCGCCCAACAATATCATCTGGGTCGCATTGCCGACTATGACGTGCGAGAGGCCTTGATTCGCACAATCCAGGAAAACGATCGCCTGGCAGATGCTGAGGGAATCGATAGAGCCGTTCGCTCGATCTCTGGTTTTCCCTTCCTATTGCAACTCGTAGGCTACCGTGCCTGGGATCTCACAAACGATTCGAAGAAAATCTCGTCACGCGACTTTGACCTGGGAATCAAAATCGCGCGCGACGAGATGGACGACCGAATCCTCGCGGCAACCTATCGGGAACTCACTGCAGAGGACAAGCGATTCCTCATCGCCATGCTTGATGACGAAGAAGAGTCCACCACCGCCGACCTTATCGAGCGCCTTAAGCGTTCGCCGCAGCAGGTCTCCCGCTACCGACGCCGCATGATAGATGCCGGCATCATCGGAGAACGAGGACGAGGGCTCGTCGCATTTGAATTGCCATTCTTCCGCGACTATCTCGCGGCTCAATGCGTGAAATAGAAATCAATGTGACAAAGAGGCAGTCCCTTTGTCACATTGCCTATAGGTAGCGACCGGTGATGCTCTTGGAGCAGACTGCGATGTCGCCTGGCGTACCGGCGCAGACGATTTGCCCGCCCGCATCGCCACCGCCCGGGCCCATGTCAATCACGTAATCGGCGTTACGGATAAGGTCGAGGTCATGCTCGATCACGATAACTGTGGCGCCCTTGGCAACGAGGCCGTCAAACACGTTCAACAGCACCTGAACATCGAGCGGATGCAGGCCGATCGTGGGCTCGTCGAACACGAATACGGCATCGTCCTGTACACGGCCCATCTCGCTCGCAAGCTTAAGACGCTGCGCCTCGCCGCCCGAAAGCGCCGGTGTGGGCTCGCCAAGCGTGAGATAACCCAGGCCCAGGTCGTGCAAAGTCTGTAAGCGCGTCTGAACCTTCTTGAGTCCCAGTGTGACGTCGATGGCCTCGTCCACACTCATGTCCATAAGCTGCGGCAGCGTAAGCAGACTCCCGTCCTTGCCCTCGCGATGGATATGCGAGGCGGCCTCGGCGTAGCGCGAACCACGGCATGCCGGGCAGACGATCTCGACGTCGGGCAAAAACTGCACGTCGAGCGAAATCGAGCCCGTTCCATCGCACGTAGGGCAGCGCAAGGCGCCAGTGTTGTAGCTAAAGGCACCCGCCTTGTAGCCGGCTGCCTTGGCCTCGGGCGTACGGGCGAAGGCGCGACGCAGTTCGTCATGGATGTCGGCATAAGTCGCCACCGTCGAGCGCACGTTGGCGCCGATGGGCGTGGCGTCAATCAGGTTGGCACGGGCGATACCCTCGGCGTCGACCCAACGCACATGTTTTGGCAGGCGCCCACTGGCTGCCTGCGCCTTGAGTGCCGGAATGAGCGTCTCGAGCACCAATGTCGTCTTGCCCGAACCCGAAACGCCCGTCACCGCGACAAGGCGACCGCGCGGGATATCGACTTCGAGCGGCTTGACGGTGTGGATGGTATCGGTTGCCATGCGGATATGTCCCTGGTCGAACATGTCGTCGTCAGTCACCTGCGGACGCAAGCGCTTGGGCTCTGCGCGCAAAAACGGAGCGATGCGGCTGCCCCGCGATTGCTCGACCTCGTCTACCGTGCCTGCAGCAATCACATTGCCGCCGCCTGCTCCAGCAACGGGACCCATCTCAACCAGATAGTCGGCTTCCGCCAGTACGCGCGTATCGTGGTCGACAATAACCACGGTGTTGCCATCATCCACCAGATCGCGCATTACGCCCACCAAGCCGTCGACATTGGCAGGGTGCAAGCCGATCGAAGGCTCGTCCAGTACATAGAGCACGCCCGTCGATCGGTTGCGCACCACACGGGCGAGCTGCACACGCTGGCGCTCACCCGTGGAGAGCGTGGCACCGGCGCGGTCGAGTGAAAGGTAATCGAGACCCAGGTCGACCAGGCGACGGGCCGCACTCAAAAACGAATCGCAGATATCCGCTGCCATGGGCTGCATCTCAGTCGGCAAGGATGCAGGCACCCCGCGCACCCACTCAATCGCCTCGCCTAGCGTCATGGCCGCGGCCTGCGCCAAATTGATACCGCGCACCTGAGGCAGGCGCGCAGCCTCGGAGAGACGCGTGCCGCCGCAATCGCGGCATGGCCCCTCGCGCAAAAAGCGCGCAACGCGTTTTAAACCCTTATCGTCCTTAACCTTGGCGAGCGCATTCTCGACGGTATAGACGGCGTTGTAATAGGTAAAGTCGAGCGGCGTGGCGCCCTCGCCGTTTTTGGGGACGTAGAGAATGTGCTTCTTAACCGCCGGGCCATGAAACACGATGTCGCGCTCTTGAGGCGTGAGCTGGTTAAACGGCACGTCGGTGCGCACGCCCATCTCGCCGGCCACCTGCTTCATCAGATCCCACATGAGCGTGCCCCAAGGAAGCACCGCGCCTTCGTTGATGGTCTTTGACTCGTCGGGTACCAAGCTCGCCTCGTCCACCTCGCGCATGACACCGGTGCCGCCGCAGGTGGGACACGCACCGCCGCTGTTAAACGCAAGGTCCTCGGCGCTCGGCGCGTAGAACTCACGACCGCATGCAGGGCACGCGAGCGACAGGCCTGCGGCAACGTTAAGGCTCGGCTCCACACGCGCCCCGCAATGCGGGCACACATGATGGGCGCAACGGCTAAAGAGCAGACGCAGGCTATTGTTGAGTTCAGTCATGGTGCCAAAAGTGGACCGCACGCCCGGCACGCTGGGGCGCTGATGCAATGCGAGTGCCGCCGGCACGTGCAGCACCTCATCCACCTGAGCGCGCTCGGCCTGCGTCAGGCGACGGCGGGTATAGGTGCTGAGCGCCTCCAGGTAACGGCGCGAGCCCTCGGCATAAAGAACCCCCAGCGCCAGCGAACTCTTGCCCGAACCCGACACGCCGGCAATGCCCACAAGCTTTCCCAGCGGAATATCGATATCGATGTCTTTAAGGTTATGAACGCGCGCGCCACGCACCTCGATAGCCTGCGGGCTCATCTTCTGTTCCGTCACCTTTATCACCCTACTCATGCCATAAAACTCGATCGCGAACGTATGCGCCCAGCATGGGCACGGTAAACCGGACGAGGCCGTATCCGGCAGCCTCGATGACGCGCTCGCGAATCAGGCTTGCGCGATATTTACTCGCCCAGCTCTGGGTACGATCACAACGCTCAATGATATCCGCCATGCGCGTCGGTTTGTTCTCGTCAACCGCCATAGCCTCGATAAAAAGGCGCTGTGGACTGCGCAGCCCGTAATACAGGGGCGCGTCAACCGCTTCGTAGAACTCGGAGACGGCATCCGCATGGCCATCCTCGACATCGCGCCTTTCGATGACCTGCGAGCCGCGTCGAACAGCAGACCGCCACATGTAATAGCCCACCAGCTGAACCATATATGGATGCCCCATGCTCTTGCGTGCCGCAAGGTCCGCCGTCTCCGCGTCAACGTAAAGACCAGCGTCTTTGACCGTCTGGATATACGAATCGCGTACCTTGGGCAAAGAGATCGCCCCCAACGTACGCTGCTGGGCACGCCGCAAAAACGTCACGCTCGGCTCTTCGAGCAGATCGTCAACCATACTGGGTAAGCCGGCGAAGACCAGTGCAAGACCGCGCTGGTCGCTATCGGACAAGCCCGTGGCATCCTGGTCTCCGAGCACCTGCTGATAGAGAACGGCAAGAGCCGCCAGTTCCTCGATAGACGCAGATTGCGCCTCGTCAATCGCAAACAGTATGCCCTTGCCTGGACCGAGCTTCTTGAGGCGCTCGTTGACCAGCCCTCGCAACGTTTCGCCCTTTGCTCGCGCCGCCTCGACTGACATCCGGCCAAACGACGGACCGAACTCCATTGACGTCACAACGGGTTTATTCGAGCGAAGCGCGTCGGCCAATCGGTCGCATAAGCCAAGCGAAGCGGAATCGGAGACAACCGCCCATCCGCGCTCATTGGCTAGACGTTGCAGCTCCCGCAGGAGAACCGTCTTGCCACAGCCGCGGTTTCCCGTAATGAGCATGAGCCTACCCGGCGCTCCGGCGCCGTTATCGAGCCCTTCCTCGAAATCTTCGATGACCGACTCGCGGCCGATGAGTATCGGAGGCCGCTTGCCGGCCGTGGGCTTAAAGGGATTTGGATTCATGTCGGCCTCCTCGGATTGGCAAACCCTGGTAATAGTTATACCAACTTGTACCGAGTTATACCAATAGCATGTGACAAAGGAACTGTCCCTTTGTCACATGTGGCCGAAAAACTCGGCGTCTGCTGCTCGCCAGGGGCGGAAGGTGGCGGGATCGATCTTTACGTGCGCCGCGGCGGGTACGTCGTACCATTTGACCGTGTAACCGGCGCCGTGAGAGCAAAAGACCGAATCGGGCGTGTTGGGCAGATCGGTCTCGGGCCCATAGGCGGCCGCCTCGATTACGCGCTCGGCATCATGGCAAGCCGCATAGCCGGCGAACTCTAGGTACAGATGCCCACGACCACTCGTGTAGGCGGCCACCTCCAGCGCATAATCCTGCACCTCGGATGCCGGCACGCGACCCACAAGCTTCGCCCGATCGCCCGCCATCGTCGGCGGCTCGTACTCGGCACCCATGCGCGTGGCATCCGAGAGCGCCCGGCCCACGCACTCCCCCGGCACCTCGAGCTCAAAGCGGTACCACGGCTCCAACAGCACCGCCGCGCCGGCCTCACGCGCCTGCATCAAACCCTGGCGAATCGCGCGGTACGTGGCCTGGCGAAAATCGCCGCCCTCGGTATGTTTGGCATGCGCACGGCCGCCCGTGAGCGTAATGCGCACATCGGTGATGGGCGAGCCGGTCAGCACGCCCAGGTGGTCGCGCTCCATGGCGTTGGTGAGTGCCAGACGCTGCCAGTTAAGATCGAGCTCGTCGGTCGAGGTCACGGTGCCAAACTGCACACCCGAACCCGCTGGCAACGGCTCCAGACGCAGATGCACCTCGGCATAGTGGCGCAGCGGCTCAAAGTGGCCCACGCCCTCGACCGGCTGCGAAATAGTCTCCTTATAGAGAATGCCGCCGGGCTCAAACGCAACCGAAAGGCCAAAGCGATCGGCTAACACCCGCTGCACGACTTCGAGTTGCACGGCGCCCATCAACTGCAAATGAATCTGCTCAAGATGCGTATTCCAGCTTACGCCGAGCATGGGATCTTCGTCCGCCAACTCAGTCAACGCTTTGAACACCGCGTGGACATCGTGTTCGCCCGGAAGCACCGTATAGCTGAGGACCGGCGCAATGACAGGCGCATCGCCCACGGGCTCCGCGCCCAGGGCGTCCCCCGGGCGAACGTGCGCAAGACCCGTCACGGCACAAATACCGCCAGCAGCAACTTCTTGGGCAAGCTCATACTTCTCGCCGTTATAGATGCGTACCTGATCGACCTTCTGCTCCCATGTCTCGGCACCGGAACGTCCGCCAATCACCTGCTTGGCATGCAGCGTACCGCCGGTCACTTTAACCCAAGCCAAGCGCTCGCCGCGATCCCCGCGGCTGACACGATAGACGCGCGCGGCAAACTCCGGGAGCCACGCCTGTTCACGCATCAGCGCGCATATGCCATCCAGCAGCTCGTCCACGCCTTGGTCCTTGAGCGCCGAGCCGGCAAAGCAGGGAAAGAGCTTGCGCTCGGCAACCATGCGCGACAGCGTTGCGACAGAAAGCTCACCCGCCTCAAGAAACTCCTCGAGCGCTTCCTCGTCTAACGCAGCAGCGTCCTCCTGAACGGCGCCGCCCGCCAGCAGTTCGTTGGCATCCAGGCAGCCCTCGGAAAGACGTTGCCCAAGTTGTGCCAGCAAAACATCGCGGCCGGGATTCTCCAAATCGATCTTGTTGATGAAGATGAACGTCGGGATGTCATAGCGTGCAAGCAGGCGCCACAGAGTTTCGGTATGCCCCTGCACGCCATCGTTGGCACCCACGACTAAAATCGCGTAGTCCAGCGCGCGCAATGTGCGCTCCGCCTCGGCAGAAAAATCGACATGCCCCGGCGCATCCACGAGCATGACATGGGCATCACCATGGTCGAGCGCAGCCTGCGACGAGAAAATCGTGATGCCACGCTCGCGCTCGATTGCATTAGTGTCCAGATGCGAATCACCATCGTCCACGCGGCCGCGCTTGCGAATGCGACCCGCGTTGAACAGCATGGCCTCGGCCAACGTGGTCTTGCCGGCATCGACATGCGCCAAGATTCCAACGACCGCTTGCTTCGACATGGCTCTCCTCTTATTGCAAGCCCATCGCACGCGGCAACGGGCACCCTCGTTCCACACTGGATGATACAATTTACGGGCCGGCGGGCGAAGCGGGCCCTATCCCCCGACCGAGCTCATCGCCCCGCGTTGCCGCGCGGCGATTTTCGTAGGTTCGCGCCTTGCGAAAGCCGGCTTTCAAAACGGCGCAGCGAACGAAAATGGCCCCACCCGGAGCCATTTTCGTTCGCGCGAATTGTTGATACGCGTCTCCGCTCTTATGCCTCGCGCAGCCAGTCAAACGCAACACGCGGCGTGCCGTCTGACACATACACGATGCCGGCGCGCTTAAACCCGGCCTTGAGGCTCGCACCCTGCATGGGCAGGTTGTCCTGATGCGTGTCGATACGCAGGTGATCGGCGCGCTCTTTGGCAAAGGCAAACATCGCAGCCGCGATACCGTGCGCGGTGCCGTCGGACGCCACACGGTGCAGCACAGCATACGGAGTGTCACTGCGCCATTGCCCGTCCTCAATTACGTCATAGCACTCGTCCGGGCCCGGTAAAAAGGCAAACGTCGCTACCACGCGACCGTCGACTTCGCACACATAGCTGCCACCGGCGGCGATATCGGCAGCCAGTTGCTCGGCAGAAGGCGTGCCCTCGGGCCATTGCGTGGCGTTGCCATGCGCGCGCATAAAGGCGCGGGCAGCGTCGTAGATAGCCATGACAGCGGGAATGTCGGTATCGAGGGTTTTTCTGATCATCACGCGGCGGCCTCACGTTTATTGGTATCACTTTGATTGAGCAATGATACCAGCGTTTGAAGAGGGGCGCGAAGCAGATGGGAAGCAAAAAGCGAGCCGCCTGGTCAAAGGCCAAAAGCGAGTTTTTGGGCTCTGCCACCGGCGGCGATATGGGCGACCTGTTTGCGCGCGAAGACGAGCGCCGCGACGCCCTGAACGCCGAGCGCAATGAAGCCTGGCGCTACAAGTCGTGCGAACGCAAAAACCGTTACGACACGCGCGCCGAGGCCGAGGCCGTTATGGCCGACTGCGAAAACCGCGGGCGGCACGGCTTAGCCTGCTACAAATGCGAATACTGCGGCGGCTGGCACCTGACGTCGCACCCTTGGAAATAGGCCCCGCATCGGCACGGCACTGACGGAGCGCCAGCCATCGCACGCAAGCTACGGGCGCGGCGGCACCAAAACATCGTATCGAACGGCCTTGCCCGCAAGTTGATAGCTCGGCTTAACGCCGGCAAGCAGCGGCCCCTTCACCGGCCGCTTGATAACGACCTTGCGCGGATGCACCGCAAGCGCAGCTTCGACCAGCGTCTCCTCATCGGCGCATGGCTGTTCCAGATGATGTAGGAGCTGGAACTTCTTTTTGACCGCCGCACTCTTGGTGCGTTCGGGAAACATGGGGTCCAGATACACCACGTCGGGAGCGGTGAGTTCGCCCTGCCCGATCAGCTCAGCTGCATGACAAAGGCCGGCAATACTGTCCTCGCCCGCATGTAAGCGCATGCGCGTCACGGCTGTCGCAAGTGCCGGATCATCTGCCGCGCGATCCAGGGCATCCTGGAGCAGCGCCGCGATCACGCAATCCTGCTCGTACAGATCGACGGTAAAGCCCGCAGCAGCCAGCAGTAGCGAATCTTCGCCAAAGCCTGCCGTGGCGTCAATCGCCCATGGACGCTCGATGCCTTTTACGCGCGAAGCCTTCACCAGCAGCTCTTGCTGCAAGCGACCCTGCTTGAGTCGTGAAAGCATGCGGCCAAAATCGGCACGCAGCTCCATCGTGCCGTCGGTGAGCGTGAGGCCCTCGGACTTCCCGGTCAGCTCAAGCCCCGCGGCCCGAGCAACAGAAAAGGGATCGACGACGCCCATGGATACTCCTTAACAAGCAAAACGAATACGTGAGCGCCGTTTATGCCAGCACCCAACCGTCCGCTATTGTCCCACATGCGACATGGCCCACAGCATCCCAATGCAAAGCACCGCCATCAATCCCGTGCACACGGCAGCGATCACGGAATCACTCATGCGCCTTCCCAACGACCGCGGCTCACGCACTTGCCCTGCTCCGTACATCATGGCTTCTCCTTCGGTCCAGCTCTTACCATGGCCCCATCATCGCAGCGCCGCGCATACGCTGCCATCGATTTGGCTTACGCCCAGCTTTCTTTTTTGAAAGGTTGGACCGTGCGGGCAAGAGACGCTTTCAAACGCATGCATCGCCGCGTTGAACTACAATGTGCTTCACCATATGTGCAGTACATTGGGTGCGCCAAGTTGGCGTACTCGTATCGAAAGGACCAGCCATGAGCTTCACTCGCAAGACTCTCAAAATCCTTGCTCTCATCTACTTTGTTTTGGGCATCGCCAGCCTCGTCACCGCCGGCGTCGGTATCGCCACGGGCGGTCTCGATTCCACGTACGGTTCGTACGCCACGCTCGCAGCGGTCGTGCTTATCGCCAAGGGTCTCGTCGACCTTGCCGCAGGCGTCGCCGGTATCAAGGGCGCCAACAAGCCTTCGCAGGTGGACGGCGCGTTTAAGCTCGGTATTGTTGCCGCGGTCGCCACGCTTGCCCAAGCGGTGCTCACGCTTCCCGCGTTTGGCGGCGACGCCATCAACTTTGGCGCCTTTGTCATCGTGGTGTACGACCTGTTCTTTGTTCAGCAGGCACACGCCGTTAAGGCCGAGAACAAGGACCGCCTGTAAGCGCCCGCTTCTCATAACCTCTGTTTCAGCCAAGCAACTAAAAAGGGCCGATCGCGCATCTCCGCGGTCGACCCTTTACGTTTTCCCAGATAAAACCTGCCAAAATAAATCTGTCCCTTTTTGGTAGGTTAGTGGCGGTACTCGGCGATGATGAAGTCGATGTCGGTTTGAAGGGTGTCCAAATTTGCCAGGCGTTCTTTGTCGGAAGGGCGCGTACGGTAGTAGTACGGCGTCATCTGGAACACTGCCTCGATGTCGGCCTGGGTCTGAAGCGTAATATTCGCAGACACCCGCTGCATTCCGACTAACTCGAGCTCGGTGGTCTTCGGCAGCTTCTCATCGTTAAGGTACGGCGTGTCGTAGAGCACCTCCTTAAGCCCAAAGAGATGACGGGCGCCCGGCACCACGGTGTAGAGCGAGCCCTCTGGCGCCAGCACGCGGGCAAATTCGCGCTCGTTAAAGGGAGCAAAGAGCTCGGTCACCATATCGAAGGCGCCATCTGCCACGGGGATATCCTTCATGTTGGCTACGAAATAGGCTGCATCGCCGCGCTTGGCGGCCAGGCGAACCATCTCTTTGCCCAAGTCGAAACCGTAAGCATCCACGCCCGGCACCGCGCCCATGGCGCTGGTGTAGTAGCCCTCGCCACAGCAAATATCGAGCAACGTCATGGGGCCGTTCGTAGACGCGGCGCGCCCAGACACCTGCTTGCGCACCAGCTCAACCATCGCATCGCGCAACGGCGCATAGTATCCACGGTTCAGAAAGTCACGACGGCTGCGTGCCTGCGACTTGGGATCGCCCATGGAGTCGCCGCTCTTGGACGAACGTAGTAGATATAGATAGCCCTCGCGAGCTCGGTCAAACCGGTGTCCGCCCGCACATGCAGCACCACGCTCGTCGTCCACCAACGGCTCATGGCAAACGGGACACAACAACATGGCAACTCCTTAGCGCGAACAACACAACGCCCACCATTGTCGCACGCCTTCCCCGCCTAGTCATTGGGGACGTTCTTGAATGACTAGTTAGAAGAGATAAGGAGTGTCCCCAGCTACCGGCAGAAAAGGAACGTCCCTACGTGCCGACTGGTTGCATTAGGAGTATCATCATCTGCGCAAATAAGCACGAAAGAGCATATTAGAGATTGAGAGCATATGGCTGACACCGTATCTAAGCACATTGACATGACCACCGGCTCGCTGTGGCGCAATATCCCCCTGTTCGCCTTCCCCGTGGCCGCCACGAGCATCTTGGAGCAGCTGTCGAACCTCATCGCCACGGTCATCATCGGTAACTTCTCGGGCGACCAGGGAACCCTCGCCATGGCAGCGGTCGGCTCCAATGTTCCGCTTACCAGTCTTATGCTCAACCTGTTTATTGGCATGTCGCTTGGCTCCAACGTGGTCATCGCCAACGCCATCGGCCGCAACGATCAGAACATGGTCAAACGCGCCGTCCATACCTCGATTTTAATGGCGCTCGTGGGCTTTGTCGTCATCGCCCTGGGCGAGGTCTTTGCCGAGCCCATGCTCGCCGCGCTCAACGTTCCCGCCGAGACCATGCCGCTCGCTTCACTCTACCTACGTGTCTTTTTGCTCAGCATGCCCTCGATTTTGCTCTACAACTTTGAGGCCGCGATTTTCCGCTCCGTCGGCATCACCCGCATGCCGCTGCAGGCGCTTGCCGTGTCCACCGTCCTCAACATTGGCCTGGACCTCATCTTTGTCCCCGTACTCCACTGGGGCGTCGCGGGCGTCGCCATCGCCACCGCCATCGCCTACACCGTCAGCGCCGCTACGCTCTTTATTCGCCTGCTCAAGACCGACTCCGTCGTCCGCGTCACCCCGCGCGACCTGGCTATCGACCCCGTCGCCCTCAAGCGCATCGTTAAGATCGGCCTGCCCGCCGGCATCCAAAGCGCTGTCTTTGCCGTCGCCAACATCATCATCCAGTCCGCCATCAACAGCCTGGGCACCGAGGTCATGGCGGCATCGAGCGCCGCCATGAGCCTGGAGTACGTGTGCTACAACCTGCTCAACAGCTTTAGTCAGGCTTGCACCACCTTTGTGGGACAAAACCACGGTGCCCGCCAGATCGACCGTTGCACCAAGACGCTCAAGGTCTGCCTAGTCGAAGGCGGTATCGTCGCGCTCACCACGATTATCGTTATTGTTGGCCTGGGGCGCGAGATCTTGTCGCTGTTCAACAGCGATCCCAACATCGTCTCGATCGGCTATATCCGCGTATGTTCGATCTTCCCGGCGTACGCCTTTAGCATGTTCTACGAAAACATGTCGGGCTACCTGCGCGGCTTTGGTATCTCGCTCACGCCCGCCCTCATCACCATGATCTGCGTCTGCGGCATCCGCTTCTACTGGGTGTTCTGCGTGTTCCCGCACTTCCGCACCTTTGCGAACATCATGATGGTCTACCCCATCAGCCTGGGCACCACGGCGTTCTTTATGGTCGTAGCGGTATTGCTCTGCCACCCGGCACGCACCTATCGCGCCACCCAAGCCAAAGCGACAGCCCGCTAAACACCGCACTCAACGCCACGCCAGTCATTAATTGACAATATGTGAGCTCATGTAGTCGATAAAGCGCCTCGTGGCGATAGGCATGGTGTCCCAACTGCGCCAGGCTGCCACTACGTCGCGCGAGGGGGCGTGCACGATGGGCCGCACGCGAATATCGGCTCGCATGCCCTCAACGGTACGGCGATATAGCATGCTCACGCCTAGGCCCTCCTCCACCATCGCCATGATGGTGTAGTCGTCGGTCACCTCACTCGTCACATACGGCGACAGGCCATGCGCAGCAAATGCATCGAGCACCAGGCTCTGTTCGCCCTCATCCAGCAGCACAAACGGCTCGGACGCCAGGTCGGCGAGTGTCACCTTTTCCTTTGCCGTCAGTGGATGCGCGGCCGGCAATAATGCTACCAACTCGTCGTGATAGACCACGCGCTTCTCGAGACCAGCGGTAAACCCGCGTGCCGTAAAGCAAAAGTCAACCACGCCATCGTGCACCCACTGGGCGTTGCGCGTGTAATCGCCCTGCTTGAGGGTAAAGTGCACGCCCGGATGCAGGGCCCCAAAGTCGCGGATCACGCGCGGCAACACGGTTCGACTCACGTTGGTAAACGTCGCAATGCGAATATCGGTCGACGAAAGCCCCAGCAGCTCCTGGCGCTTGCCCTCGAGCTCGGCCTCGGCAGTCACGATCTGGCGCAGG
The DNA here is from genome assembly GCF_025289055.1 of Collinsella aerofaciens. GTDB lineage: Bacteria > Actinomycetota > Coriobacteriia > Coriobacteriales > Coriobacteriaceae > Collinsella. Next base: position 65,504 of record NZ_JAESIQ010000004.1, on the reverse strand, counting down.
TACGGCAGATATTGTTTACCGTCGCGCGTAAGCGTAACGCCCTGCTTTCCGCGCTCGATAAGCGTGGTACCCAGCTCGCGCTCGAGCGCTTTGACGGCCTGGCTCACCGCACTTTGCGTATAGCCCAGCTCGTCCGCCGCGCCCTTAAGAATGCCGCGATCGACCACCATACAAACAATCTGATACCGCGATGTCATCGTGCCTCCACATCAATGCAGCCGTAAAACGTTTTGTCAGCGCTTTTCGCGCCTACTTTAGCATTTCTTAATCATACTGAAGATACATTCGCTTTACTACATCCACATCTGGGAGCAGAATCCTTTGTACGAAACCGTTCTGTAACAAAAGGAGTCCCATGGATTGCAAAAAAGCAATCGCGCTCTCATTTTCCGTTCCCGTCGCATGGGGCTTTTCGTACCCTCTCATGAAGATCGGCATGGACAGCATGAACGCCACGAGCATCGTCGCGCTACGCTGCATCATCGCCTTTGTGGTCTGCCTGCTGCTCTTCCACAAGCGCGCGTTCCGCATCAACCGCGACCTTATGGTTCGCGCCGCCATCATCGGCGCCATCATGGCAACCGAGCTCACCTGCATGTGCCTGGGCTCCAGCCTCACCTCTGCCTCCACTGCCGGCTTTTTGCAGAGCCTGACGGTCGTGATCGTGCCGTTTGCCAACGCCGCCCTGCTGCGCCGCGCCCCCGAGCGCAAAGTGCTCATCGGCACCGCCATCGTCACCTGCGGCATGTTGCTGCTCTCGGGCACCGACTTCACCAGCCTGAATCCGGGCGCGCTCATCATGCTGCTCTCCGCTTTTATCTATGCCGGCCACATTATCGTAGCCAAGCGCTTTGTCGAAGATGTCGACCCGCTGTCCCTAGGCGTTTGGCAGTTGGGCTTTGGCGGCCTGTTCTCGGGCATTGCCGCATGCGTCTTTGGCGGTTTCACACTTCCCAGTACGCCCAGCGAGATCGTGGTCGTCGTTGCCCTCGCGCTCATCTGCTCTGCCTACGGTTTTATCACCCAGACGCTCGTGCAGCCCCACGTGCCCGCCGAGACCACCGGCTTCGCCTTCTCGCTCGAGCCAGTCTGCTCCGCCGTCTTCTCGTTCTTCCTGGTCGGCGAGGTCCTGAGCCCCATCGCCTTCTTTGGCGCCGCCCTCATCCTCACCGGCGTCATGGTGGCAACCGTCGAGCTTCCGCGCCTCCGCGCACATGGACAGGCTCGCATGGCAGGAGCGCCCGAGCACGTCTCGTAGACCCCGCTCTTCATACAGCCGCGGCATAAAGGCAACCGGTGCGCCTTTACAATAGATGCCAACAGAGCATCTGACGTAAAGGAGCCCCATGGACGCCGCGACCCGCGACCGCAACATAGCAACTTGGTTGGGCGATGCACCGCAGCCGGTACGTGACACTACGAACCAGCTGCTCGAGCGCATCGCCCTTTTGCGTGCCGAGCAGACTATCTACCCGGCACAAGACGACATCCTCAATGCCCTCGCCTACACGCCGGCCGACCAGGTCAAGGTTGTCATCTTGGGTCAAGACCCCTATCACGGACCCAACCAGGCCATGGGGCTGTCGTTCTCGGTCCCCGCGACGCAAACCAAGTTGCCGCCGAGCCTGCGCAACATCTACAAGGAACTCAATGCCGATCTGGGTTGTCCCATTCCCGCCACAGGAGATTTAACGCCATGGGCACAACAGGGCGTCCTGCTTCTCAACACTACGCTCACCGTGCGCGAGCATGCCGCGAACTCGCACGCCAAGCTGGGCTGGAGCACGCTCACCGACTACGTTATCGAACGCTGCTGCCAGCTGCCTCAACCGGTTGTCTTTTTGGCATGGGGCCGCTTTGCCCAGCAGATGGTCGAGGGCAAGCTCGTCGCAACTGACGCGGGCAAGGCAACCGACAAGTTCTGTCTGGCCTCCACGCACCCCTCGCCGCTTTCGGCCAATCGTGCCACGGCAGAACTCCCCGCCTTTATGGGGTCGCGTCCCTTCTCGGCAGCCAATCGGCTACTCGAACAGCACGGCTCGACCCCCGTCAACTGGACTTGCCTCGGCTAAAAATCGATACATCAAAAACGCGCCCGACGGCTTTCCATCGGGCGCGTTTCCTATTCGGGCCAAATAAATTGCGTGCGGCCGGCCTCGCCGCCATCGATCAACAGACTCTGTCCGGTCATAAACCGGTTGGTCACGCCCACAAAGTAGATCCACTCGGCGATCTCTTGGGCGGTGGCCCAGCGTTTAAGCGGCGTGAGCTCCATAATCTGATTCCACAGGCGCTCGTCTTCCATCACGCAACGGTTGAGCGGCGTGATAACGCCGCCCGGGTCCACACTGTTGGCGATGGCCTGCGGCGCCAGGCGGTTTGCAAGGTTCTTGGTGTACGCGATAACGCCGCCCTTGCTGGCAGCATAGGCAGGAAACTCCGATCCCGTATGCCCGCTCGCCGACCCCACATTGACCACGGATTGGATAGCCGGCACCGGCTTGGCGGCAAGCCCCTCCCCCGCAAAGGCGTAGCGCTCGGTCACGTTGATGGTGCCATACAGGTTGGCGGCGATGTCATCGGCCGAATCCTGCGTACCGGCAACGTTCACGATCACCTGGGGTTCAAGGTCGCCTGGAAACGAGCCCGGCTCGCGGACATCAACGATCAGATGGCGGTAGCGCTCGTGTTCGACCGCCGCCGGCAGCAGATCAAAGCCCACAACCTCGTGGCCCTCGTCCAAAAAGCGCTGCACGCATGCAGCTCCGATACCGCCCGAAGCGCCCGTGATCAAAACCCGCATACTTGCTCCTTAGGCGGTTGCGTGGCGCTCGAGGTACTCGGAGCCCACATTCTCGCGCTCCCAGCCGCGCACGACCTTGTAGCCCACAGGGCTCAGGAAGACCTCGCATAGCAGCTCGGCAACAGCACCCGTCAGCGAGCACATAAGGACCTGCACCCAGGTCCAACCAAAGAACGTGTGGCTCACTACAATGGCAAAGACCAGGTTGTCGATAAACTGGCCAACACCCGTAGACACATAGGAGCGGAAGGCAAAGCTCGCAAAGTTATTCTTTTTGAGCATACGGCCAAGCGACTGGTTGAGCGTGGAGTTAACCACGGCAGAAACGAGCATGGCAAGCGACGAGCCAAGCACCACGTACCAGGTGCCACCGATGGTGGCGTTAAGGGCAGTATTGACCTCGATCATACCCGTGTCGTAGTAAGCGCCCCACATGCCGGGCGTGAGCGAGCATGCCCAAAAGCACAGGCTCACGGCCAGGTTGACCAGCAGCGCGAGGATAGAGATTTTGATGGATGCCTTGGCGCCAAAGCGCTTGCAAATCATGTCCTGGCACAAAAACGAAACCCAGCTCACCACAAAGCCACAGTCGAGCGCCAGATACGGTAGGCTGATGAGTTCTTTGTTGGCCAGCAGGTTCATCATGATGACGCTCACGAAAAACAGCGAAACCGTTGCCGCGGGAATGCTCCGCAACAGGACCTTGTAGTCCTCCATGACCTTCTTGATCATTATGTACTCCTTTGGTTTTAGGTTTAACGAGCAGGATATCGGACCCGAACTGCTCGGACGCCCCGGTCTTGAGACGACGGTGGGTATGATAGCCGCTCACACGGCATCAGGCAAGCAAACGGCGCGGCAGCCCCGCAGGACCACCGCGCCGATGCGTTAAAAGGCTACGTTGCCAAACTCCGACAGGATAAGGTCGGGGTTGTGGTCGGTTGCCCAATCCACGTTCCACGGGCTCGTGAACAGCAGCAGCTTACCGCCGCGCATGTCCTCGACGCGCAGCGTGTCGCGCGTGAGCGAAAGAGCCGGGATATCGATGGTATCGGGGTCGTTCTGGATCCAGCGGATGTCCGTATAGGGCAGCGGCTGGCGACGAACCTCAACACGGTATTCGGCCTTAAGGCGGCGCTCGAGCACCTCAAACTGCAGCACGCCGACCACGCCCACGATGACGCTCTCCATGCCGGCACCCAGCTCGCGGAAGATCTGGATGGCGCCCTCCTGGGCAAGCTCCTCCATGCCCTTGACGAACTGCTTGCGCTTGAGCGTGTCGACCTGCGTAATGCGAGCGAACATCTCGGGGGCAAACGTCGGGATCTGCGGATACTGCACGTGGCGCTTGCCGGAGCACACAGTGTCGCCGATGCTAAAGATACCCGGATCGAACAGGCCCACGATATCGCCCGCGTACGCCTCGTCCACGATGGCGCGGTCATCGGCCATCATCGACGTGCCCGTGGCAAGCTTAAGCTTGCGGTTGCCCTGCACGTGGAAGGCGTCCATGCCGCGCTCGAACTTGCCCGAGCAAATGCGCACAAAGGCGATGCGATCGCGGTGGTTCTTATCCATGTTGGCCTGGATCTTAAACACAAAGCCGCTAAAGTCGTCGCGGCAGGGATCGACCGGTTCGCTGGTGAGCGTATCGGTATAGGCGCGCGGCGTCGGGGCCAGACGCAGGAACTCCTTGAGGAAGGGCTCCACGCCAAAGTTGGTGAGCGCCGAGCCAAAGAACGCCGGGCTCAGCTTGCCGCAGGCCACGGCATCCAAGTCGAGCTCGTCGCCGGCGCCATCGAGCAGCTCGATGTCGTCCATCAGGTTCTTATGGTTTTCCTCGCCGATGAGCTCGTCCATGGAAGGATCGCCCAGCTCAGCCTCGACCTCGGCGACCTTCTTGGTGGCGTTGGCGTGGCCGTCGCCCTCAAAGGCGATAACGCGACGGGTCTGACGGTCGAACACGCCACGGAAATTGCGGCCGCTGCCGATCGGCCAGTTCATGGGATACGTATTGATACCCAGGACGTTCTCGATCTCTTCCATGAGCTCAAACGGATCGCGAGCCTCGTGGTCGAGCTTGTTCACAAAGGTGAAGATGGGAATGTGGCGCAGCGTGCAGACCTTAAAGAGCTTCTTGGTCTGGGCTTCGACGCCCTTAGCGCCGTCGATGACCATGACCGCAGCATCGGCGGCCATAAGGGTACGGTAGGTATCCTCCGAGAAGTCCTGGTGGCCGGGGGTATCGAGGATGTTGACGCAGGCGCCGTTGTAGGTGAACTGCAGCACCGAGGAGGTAACGGAAATACCGCGCTCCTTCTCGATGTCCATCCAGTCCGAGACGGCATGCTTGGCCGAGCTCTTGCCCTTGACCGAGCCGGCAGTCTGGATGCTGCCGGTATAGAGCAGCAGCTTCTCGGTAAGTGTGGTCTTACCGGCGTCCGGGTGGCTGATGATCGCGAATGTGCGGCGCGACGAGATTTCATCCGACAGGCTTGCCATGCGGATCCTTTCTTGCATTGAGTGCATTACGTCGTTGTAACCGCACTATTGTAGCCGCGAAATCCCGCTCTAGGGCGCCTATCAGGACAAATTCATCAGTTGGGGCCTGGATAGCCGGCCCAATCTGAATTTGTCTCTAGCGCAACTGTACATAGTGTATATATACTGTGCTTACCGGTTATATACACGTGTAGCCCAACAGCTAAGGAGCCGCTGAGGACATCATCCTATCCAATTCGAGCGACAAGCCCATCTACGAGCAGATAACCTCGCAAGTCAAAGCTCAGATCTTATCGGGCACGCTCGCTGCGGGCGCCAAACTCCCCAGCATCCGTGCACTCGCGAGCGATCTTGGCGTGAGCGTCATCACCACCAAGCGCGCCTACGCCGACCTGGAGCAGCTCGGGTTTATCTGCACCGTGCAGGGCAAGGGCTGTTTTGTCGCCGAGGGCAACCAGGAGCTTTTGCGCGAAAACCAGCTCTGTCATATCGAAGAGCTGCTTGCGAAAGCGGCAAGCCAAGCCGAAGCCTTGGGCGTCACGCGCGACAAACTGCACGAGATGCTCGACCTGGTAGCCCCCGAAACCATGCAGTAGCCATCTGCAAGAAAGGCTATACCATGCAAAACTTGCTTGAACTCAAAGGCATCTCACGCACTGTAAGCGACCGCTTTTCACTGCGCGACGTCACGCTTGCCGTGGAGCCTGGCCAGATCGTCGGCTTTGTTGGTGCCAACGGTGCTGGCAAAACAACGACGATTCGAGCTGCTCTCGGGCTTATAAAGCTCGACGCCGGCGAAGTGCACCTGTTTGGGCAGCACTGTGGCGCCGACGCGCCCGATGAGTTGCAACGCCATCTACGCTCCCGCGTCGGTCTTGTCCTGGACACGTGCCCCTTCCCCTCCACGCTCAAGGTGGGCCAGATCGAGTCGCTCGTAGGCCCGGCGTACCCCACGTGGGACCGCGAAACGTTCGCCGAATTCATCAACCGATTTGGACTCGATCCCAAGACAAAGGTCAAAGACCTCTCCCGCGGCATGGGCATGAAGCTGCAGCTTGCCTGCGCGCTCAGCCACAATGCCAAGCTGCTCGTTTTGGACGAAGCCACCGCGGGCCTCGATCCCATGGCACGCGAGGAGCTGCTTGATGAGCTGCTTGCCTTTGTCGGCGACGGCCAGCACAGCGTGCTGCTCTCGAGCCACATTACGTCCGACCTCGATCGCACCGCTGATCGCGTCATCTGCATCGATAACGGTTCGATTGTGTTTGACCTGCCGCGCGAGGACATTACCGACCGTGCCGGCATCGCCCACTGCACCCAATCGCAGGCTGCCGAGCTTATGGCTTGCGTCGAAGGCGCCTGTGCCGTCCACCACGCCTATAGCGTGGACGTGCTCGTGCCCAACCGTCGCGAAACGCTCGAGGCCTTTCCCGAGATTCCCTGCGATCGGGCAACCATTGATGACTATCTGCGCCTCATGCTGAAAGGGGCTTCGAAATGAAACGCGCCTTTATGTCCGAGCTCGCCATCGTTCGCTCACTTGTCCCGAGCATCGCGGGTGTCGGCCTGTTCATGTTCGTCGTGCTGACGCTCGCCAACGCGTCGGATGGCGATTCCGGTATGAGCGCCGGCGCTTGCGCCGTCAGTGCCATGTCGCCCATCATATTCATGAACTCACTGGCCGGTTTCGACAATCAAAACGGTTGGGAGCGATATCGGGCAACGCTGCCCTTCTCGCGCAAAGACATCATCTGCGCACGCTACCTGAGCATCATTGTCTTCTCGGCTGTCATGGCGTGCGCCGCCGCGCTTCTGAGCATCGTCTCCTTCCCGCTCTTCAACAGCGCGGGTATCCCGTTGACGGGACAGATCGTCTTTGAGATTGCAATAGCCTCGGCAGCATCGATGCTCATCTCCCTCATGATGGTGTTTTTGGCGCAGCCGCTGTTCTTTCGATTTGGACACATGGAGGCGCTGCGCCTATCCGTTGGCCTGTTTGCCCTGCTTGGTTGCGGCACAATGGCCACGCTGAGCTCCTCCAACCCCATCAGCAACTGGCTCATGTCGATTGCCGGAGCAAATCCCGATCCCGCCGTTCTGGGCTGTCTGTGCGCAGGAATTGCCGTGCTGGCCCTCGCGCTATGTGCAATCAGCTGCACCGTCAGCACCAAGGTTTATCGAGTACGCGACCTGTAATCGACAGCTAAAAAAGCTTAGGTGGTACCCCGCTTATTTTTTCAATGAAACAAGGCGGCATAGCGTCACCACCGCCCCTCACAGCAGGCCGTCTAGTTCTTGGCAACCAAAAAGACACCGTCAGCATATCGAAGGTGAATACTTTTCCGAGAAGTGAACGAGTAAAAACAGTGCCCTGTAGCATCGACATTTTTAAGGACTCAATTCCTGCGGTTTTTGTCTAAGAATCCTGCAGTTTTGTTCGAAAAAAGTGTGCATGTTCCAGGGGTCCAGATTTACTCGTTCACTTCGCGGAAAACCATTCACCTTCGATTCGAGCCTTAACCAAATGCCCTCTCGAACTATGGCCCCTGTCTCACCACAGCGATATCAAAGCTTCATGGCGGGACGGTATCATCGGACGAGCGCCGTAAATCTGGCGCGGTCGTTCTTTGGGGAGGCATTTCACCCGTGTCGTGGGTCGCAGCAGCATTTGTGTCGGCTTTCTTTGCCGGCATCACATCTATCCTGGCCAAATGCGGCATCAAGCAGACCGACTCCGATGTCGCGACGGCCATTCGCACCTGCGTGGTGCTCGTTTTCGCCTGGGCAATGGCGGGCATTTCTGGATCCATTGGAACCATCGGCAGCATCGAACCCAGATCCTGGCTCTTTCTCGTCCTCTCGGGACTCGCTACCGGTGCTTCGTGGATCTGTTACTTTAAGGCGTTGGGCATCGGAGACGTCAATAAGGTCGTACCGGTCGACAAGATGAGCACCGTACTCGCCGCACTGATCGCCATCGTACTTTTTGGCGAGACGAGCAACCTTGCGGTTAAGCTCGTGGGAACCGCTGTCATCACCCTCGGCACGTTTTTAATGATCGAGAAGAAGCAGTCTGCCGGACCCGAGCAGCAGCAAGACCGGACCTGGCTCGCTTACGCCCTCGGCGCCGCCGTGTTCGCGGCGCTCACGTCCATCCTTGCCAAGGCTGGCATCGAAGGCGTCGAATCCAGCCTGGCCACGGCAATCCGTACCTGTGTGGTACTGGTTATGGCATGGGCAATCGTGGCAGCTAAAGGCAAGATGGGCCAAGCCGTGCACGTAGACCGCTATGAACTCGTATTTCTCGCGGCATCGGGCATTGCGACTGGCGCATCGTGGCTGCTATACTACTACGCCATCGCCACAGGCCAGGTGAGCGTCGTGGTGCAGATCGACAAACTATCGATTGTCGTATCGGTACTATTTGCGCGCCTGGCATTCAACGAAAAAGTCTCGCGACGCAGCGCTATCGGTCTCGCCCTCATCGTACTGGGCACCGCCGCGCTCGCGGTTTGGAAATAGCGCCGATTCCGAGCGAGATCTAGGCGCTCGCAAATCCATGACACAGCGCCACACCGGGCCTAGGGTGCTTGTATCGACCGTGCGCCACCGTGCTACTTGCGCAGCGACTTGGGCAGCGGAATGCCGGCGGCGATGACGGCGGCGATGATCATACAGACGATGCCTTTGAGCGGGAAGCACATGAGCAACAAGCCCACGACCATAACGGGTTGGCGCATGACGGCGCCCATCGTCGATGCCGTGCAGACGGCGACGCAAAAGACCGGATCTGCGCCGGTGAGGATGGCCAGGCCATAGCCCAGGCTTACGCCCGAGAAGATAACCGGGAAGAAGTGGCCGCCGCGCCAACCAAGGTTGATGAGGGCGGGGGTCAGCATGGCCTTGACAAGACCGGTCGCGATAAGCACGCCGGCGGGAATGGTCAGATAGGTTTCCATGAGCACGTCGGCCTGGGTCTCGCCGGCAAACATGGTGTAGGGCAGGACCGTGCCGCAGATGGCGAGCGCCAGACCGGCCAGCATGGCCTTGACGACAGGGCGCTCCCCTATTGCATGGGACAGTGCCTCGCTTGCGTGCTCGGAGACAAAGTACAGCCAGCCGCATACGGTGCCGACCATCGCCAGCGGAATGAGCCAGGCAAGTTCCAGGTTGCCCACCTCGGCGGACTCGAACCTGGGCATGCCCATGCCGCCGCCCACAAGCTGGCCAAGCAGTAGGTAGGTGCCCAGACCGCCGGCAATCGCAATGCCGTAGACCACCGTCTTTTGCGCCTTGGGCAGCTTGATGGTGATCTCGCCGGACGCGGACTCATCGTCGGCGTCTTCGCCCTGGTCGTCGGCGCTACCGGCAAGCGGTGCCACAAAGCCAAAGACGGGCGCGGTAAAGAGCGCCGTCAGCGCGGCCTGAGTGCCCAACAGCGTAAGCTCCCTAAACTCGGCGCCAAAGCGACGCATGCGGTCGCCGACCCAGCTGCACAGACCAGCGATAACGCCGGTCAGGCCGGCCTCCGGTCCAATGCTTCCGCCAAACAGCAGCGGCAGCAATGCCGCGAGCGAAAGCTTGCCCAGGTTGTCGTACGGGTAGCGCCCGTCTTGCTTAACCTTAGCCATCACCTGGTTGAGGTCATCGGTCTTGGTGCCTGTCATCTTTTCGTATAGACCGATTAACAGGCCGCCCAGCAGGCAGACAAAAAACGGGTACGGCAAAAAGCCAAACGGGCCGCTGGCAAGCTCGGGCGAAGAGACGCCCAGCGCGTGCGGAATCTCGGTCCATAGATAGTCGATACCGTGCTCCATCGCAAAAAAGAACAGCCAGACCGCGGCACCTGCGAACGCACCGGTCACGGCAACGCTAACTAAAAATAGCGCGCGGTTTGTGGGTTTGGCAAGGTTATCCATCGGGTCCTCCCGCGGTCAAAGTCGACATAGATACGTTTTATTGTAGAGCGAGCGTTGCCCAGACAAGCTAACCATCCACGCCGCGAACGGCACCATTGGGAGCCATAGTGGGGCAGGCTCAAGACTTATCCGTTGATAATCGAGGCAATCTCGCGCAAATCGTCGGCAAAGTAGATGCCGTGCTGGCGCCGCGGGCTCGATAGGCCCTTATCAATCATGTGCTCGAGCAGCGCCTTGAGGTCGTTGTAGTAACCGTCCAGGTTATACAGGATGCACGGAGCACTCAGGTGTCCCAACGACACCGCGGACATGACCTCGGCAATCTCCTCGAGCGTGCCCGTCCCACCGGGAAAGGCGATGAACGCATCGCCGAGCTCAATCATCTTGGCCTTGCGCTCCGCCATATCGCTCGTCACGATGAGGTCATCGATACCGTCATGTTGAAACTCTGCCTCGATAAAAAAGCTCGGCTCAACACCCGTCACGTGTCCACCCGCCTCGAGTACGCTATCGGCGAGCGCACCCATCAGGCCCGACTTGGAGCCGCCGTATACCAGCGCGTGGCCGTTGGAGCCAATCCACGTGCCGAGCTCTCGCACTGCAGGCAGAAACACCGGGTCATTGCCAGCGTTGGCGCCCAGATACACGGTGATGTTCATATTTGCCCCCCCTGTTGTGGCGCACGACGTTCGTCTTAGCGCTGGCGTCGACGATACTCGCGCACGCGACGCGAAAGATCGGCAAGCTCGTCGTGATCGAGCTCTTCCAAATGCTCCAGATCATCCATAAAGCGTGCCATGGTGTCCTTTTGACGCATCTTGATAAGCGTATTGCAGTAGTTCACCGCCACGCCCGTGAGCATGGCGATGTAGAAGATGCTGATGACGCTCAGAATGACGGTAATGGCGCGGGCAACCGGTGTCTCGGCCGGAATGTCACCAAAGCCGATGGTCGAGACCGTCTCAAAGCTAAACCACAGGCCATCGCCAAACGTGAGGGTCGTGGGCTCGGACAGCCAAACGGCCGTCGAGCACAGCAGATAGAAGATAAGAAACAGGCCCGTGATGCGCGCAAAGCCAGCCTGGCGCAACACGTCGGCAAGCGTCCTCAACTTGTTCATCGCGACCCCTTTTCCCAGACGCCCAATCACGTTCGCTCGGTATTGTCCCACGCCTCCCCCGCAAACGAAACTAGTCATTGGGGACGTTCTTAAATGACTAGTCAAACAAGAACGTCCCCGATGACTAGTCGTTTAAGAACGTCCCCAATGACTGCCGGGCGGGAGCGTTTAGCGGTGCAGCTGCCGACTGGGCAGGTTGAGCTGGTATCCTTATGCGGTAATGTCTCGATTCGTTAGGATTGCATGTGAGAGCCGCCACTGTCCTTCGTTCAGTTATATATCGCGCCCTGGCCGTTGTGCTTGCCGCGCTTGTCGTGCTGAGTTCTATCGCGCCTGTCCAGGCTTTTGCCGATGACTCTAGTCAGCCAGTCAAGACGGTCCGCGTTGGTTGGCTCGTCAACAGCGAAGGCTTCCAGAACGGCACCCCCGGGGAGCGTCTTTCGGGATGGGGCTACGAGTACCTCCAGACCCTGTCGTACTACACGCCCGGCTGGCGGTACGAATACGTCTCCGGCACCTTCACCGAGCTTATGGACATGCTCGAGGCAGGCGAGATCGACCTCATGCCCAACATCTCCTACTCCGAGGAACGCGCCCAAAAGCTGCTCTTTTCCTCGAACCCCGAGGGCACCGAGCGCTACTACATCTACGCCAAGCCCGATCGCGACGATCTGGCCAAGGGCGACCCCCAAGCGCTCCAAGGCCTTACCATCGGCTACAACCCCGACGTTATGCAAACCTTCGTTGGCCAGCAGTGGCTCGCCAACGAAGGCATTACCTGCACCTATAAAGAAATCGACACTGGCGGCGCCCTCTTTGGCGCGCTCACAAACGGCGAGGTCGACGCCATCATCATGAACGACACGCTCTCGTCGCCCGATGCGTCACCCATGTTCTACGTTGGTTCGAGCGACTACTACTTTGCCGTCCCCAAAAGCCGCCCCGACCTAAGGGACGACATCAATGCCGCCATGTCGGCAATCGCCCGCGTCAACCCACGCTATATCGACGAAGTCAAATCTAACTACTCGGCCCAAAACAGCGGTTCATCATCGCTCAACGGCCCCGAACGTTCCTGGCTCGAAGCAAATGACAACACCATCACGCTCGGCTACATTACGGGCAAACTCCCCTACTGCAACGAAGACGAAGATGGCAAAATGGAAGGTTCGCTCGCATCGCTTGCGACGACGTTGCACGATAAATTTGGCATTACGGTCAAAACCGTCGCCTTTGATAACTACAAGATGATGTCAAAGGCCTTGTCAAAGGGAAGCATCGACGTTGCGCTGCCGGTATACCGAGATTACTGGTTTGCCGAGCAATCAGGCGTTGTGCAGTCGATATCGTTGGGGACCACAACCCTCACCGCCATCCACACCGGAAGCAACCTGAACAAAGACCTTCAGAACATCGCCTGTACCAAATCATCGTTTATCAACCGAAATGTACTCGAAAGTCTGTTCCCCACAGCGACCGTGACCGAATGCCAATCCGACGATGAAGCGTTCGACGCCCTCAGGAAGGGAACGGTGCACTGCATCCTCGCCCCCAGTTCACGCGTAAAAACCATCGGCGACCGTTATGATCTCGAGAACTGCGAGACGGCCGAGCTCCCTGACACCTGCGAGCTCTCGTGCTGGATTTCGCGCGGAAGGCCCGAGCTGCTGGGAATCATCAACAAGGGCATCATCAATGCCGGAGAATCGCTCTCCGCAAGCAATTACTCCTCCACGTCGTACACGGCCCAGGAATCCAACACCCTTCAATTCCTTTATCGCAACCGTGCCGCCGTTGCAGCTGCCCTCATCGGTGTGTTGTCGGTCGGCATCGTCCTGCTCATCTGGGCGCTCGTACGCGCTCGGACCGAGCGCAAAAAAGCCGATGCTGCCAACGCCGCTAAGACAGCATTCCTCACGCGCATGAGCCACGACATCCGTACGCCGCTCAACGGCATCCTGGGCCTTATCGAGATCGAGGAATTGAAGGAAGGCGATATCCAGGTCGCCCGCGAGAGCCGTGCCAAGGCGCGCGTTGCCGCCAATCACCTGCTCTCGCTGATCAACGACATCCTCGAGATGGGCAAAATCGAAGACCGCAAGCTAACACTGGAGCATACGCCTTTTAACCTCAAAGAGCTCTGTGACGATACACTGGTGCTGTGCAAGCTCCGCGCGTCCAGTAACGGCATCACAATGCAGGACAATAGTCTGCCGTACGCCACGGGGCCATACATGATCGGCAGTCCCACCCATATCCGACAGATCATGATCAACCTGTTAGACAACAGCATTAAGTACAACAAGCACGGCGGCTCCGTCACCTTTAGCTCAAAGACCAAGCCACTCGATAACGGGCGCGCTCTCTTTTGCTTTAGCGTTTCGGACACCGGCATTGGTATGACTCCCAAGTTTTTAAAGCATATCTATGAGCCGTTTGCCCAAGAAGGTGACGATGCGCGCAGCAAGTTCCAAGGAACCGGCATGGGCATGCCAATCGTCAAGTCGCTTATTGAACTGATGGGCGGCACGATTGAGATTTCGAGTGAGGTTGGCGTGGGGAGTACGTTCAACGTCCAGATTCCGCTCGATATCGACAAAGACCCTCAGGCAAGAGAACGCGCGGACGAGCAAACAGACAGCTGCTCGCTTGCCGGCATGAACGTTCTTTTGGCAGAAGATAACGAGCTCAATGCCGAGATTGCCCAGGCGCTGCTCGAAAGCGAAGGCATTGTCGTAACTCGCGCCGCCGATGGCAACGAAGCGGTCGACCTATACGTTGGCCGTCCCGCCGGCAGCTTCGATGCCATTCTGATGGACATTATGATGCCGGACATGGACGGCTATGAGGCGACCCGCGCGATTCGCCTGAGCGAGAAGGTCGATGCAGCCGACATTCCCATCATCGCGCTCACCGCCAATGCCTTTGCCGAGGACGCCAAGGCGGCACACGACGCCGGCATGAACGCCCATCTGTCCAAACCGCTCGACTTTAACAAGCTCAAAAACATACTCGCCCGCATCAAGAAAAACGGATCCGTTTCGCTATAGTTTGTGCTCAACCACCACGCACGACCAGAAAGGAAGCCAACGATGTTTAGGCCCTTACGTCGAAAGAAACGCGCCATCACCGACGAGGAAGCGCGCGAACTGCTCGCTACCTGCAAGCGCGGCGTCTTTGCCGTCAACGGCGACGATGGCTACCCGTACGCCATTCCCGTCAACTACTTCTTTGACGCCGAGCACGACAAGATTTATTTCCATGGCGCCAAGGCCGGCCACAAGGTCGACGCACTCAAGCGCGATGACAAGGTCTGCTTTACCGTTTACGGCAACGAGTGGTACAAGGACGGTGACTGGGCTCCCTACGTTATGAGTACCGTGGTCTTTGGCCGCTGTCGCCTGGCGAATGACACCCCCGCGTTTATCGAGGATAAAGTCCGCCAGCTCGCGCTTAAGTACTACCCTTCTGCCGAGGAGGTCGAAGAGGAAATCGCCAAGGACATTAAGGGCGTCCAGCTCTACGAGATTACGATTGAGCATCTCTGCGGCAAGCAGATTCAAGAAAAGTAAGCCTCAAAAGCAAAACTCACAAATAGCAATATGGCCCGGTTCCAACCCACCTTGGAACCGGGCCATATGCTTATGAAGCGTCGGCAGCTATGTGCGCAAGCGCCTCGACGAGCTCTTGCGAGCTCACGGGTTTACTCAGGTGCGCGTCCATGCCCGCCTCGCGCGAAAGTCTGCGGTCGTCGGCAAAGGCGTTGGCACTCACGGCGATAATCGGCGTGGTCGCGGCATCCTCGCGATCGAGTGCTCGAATCCGACGCGTGGCCTCAAGGCCATCGATGCCAGGCATCATGATGTCCATCAACACCACGTCGTACTCGTGCGGTGCGCTCGCGGCAAACGCCTCAACGGCAGACTCGCCATCCTTAGCATGCGTCACGACGGCACCGGCACGGCTGAGTGTAAACTGCGCGATCTCGGCATTCAGATCGTTATCCTCTACGAGCAAAACGCGCAAGCCCTGGAGCGCATCGCCATCACCCGCATCCACGCGCACTGCCTGAGGAATCTCGGAGCGCTTGCATTTCTCGAACGGCAGGCGGATGGTAAACGTCGTCCCCTGCCCCAAGACGCTCGTAAAGCTCATGGTTCCGCCCATAAGCTCGACCAGCTGTTTTGCGATAGGCGCGCCCAGGCCAGTTCCCGACGAAGCACCTTCCACCCGCTGCTCCTCGCGGCAAAACGGCTCGTAGAGGTGCTGTTGGAACTCCTCGCTCATGCCAATACCGTTGTCGGCGATCGTGTATTCATAGACGGGGACGCCATCCGTTGGCTCCACCTCGCGGCACACCAGGCGAACACAACCGCCCCGGCGGTTGTACTTGACGGCATTGCCGGCAATATTGAGCAACAAGCGCTTGAGGTGCGTCACGCTCACCCGTGCATAGGGATGATCAAGCGTCTGCTGGTCGCAGATAATTGTCACCAGACGTTCCTCGGCCTGGCGCTCCAGAATATCGCGCACTTCACAGTTGAGTGCCACCAAATTTGTGGGTACGAGGTTCAGGTCGACCTGCCCGCTCTCCAGGCGACTCATATCGAGTGCCTCGTTGGCGAGGTCGAGCAGCAGTCCCGATGCCGTCCAGATTTTTGAGCGGCACTCAGTCTGCTTTTGCAGATCGTCCGCATTGGCATCGCCAACCTCGACCATGCCGCGAATGCCGTTGATAGGCGTGCGCAGATCGTGGCTCATGCGGCGCAAAAACTCCGTCTTTGCCGAATTGGCAGACGAGGCCTCACGCGCCGCCTTTGCCAGCTTGTCGCCATAGTCGCGCTCCTGCTGCAGCAAGTCCGTCAAACGTCGGCGATCAGCGCGGCGACGCACCATCACAACAACGGCTATAAAACCGCTGTAGAGCGCCAGCACGCCGGCAGCAACAGCCGCGACAACCTCAAAGTAACGCCGCGCCGGAGCATAGGTGTACACATAGAATTTGTGCGCTTTTCCAAATGTGCCCAAATACCACTCGCCGTCGGCGTTAATCAATTTGACCTTACCGGCCAGGCATCGATCCTTAATACCGTCGACAATGAAGACGTCCGTCGCAGGCAGATCGAATACGCCCAATACAGTGGGTTCAACGGCATTGGTCGCAACGACCTTGCCGTCGCTTTCGATCACGATATTGCCGCTATCGATGGTTTCATAGCCTTCGAGCAAACTCTGCAGTTTGAGTGTATTGCTTGCAACCGCCTTCGCGCTCTGATGCCTTACCGCGATAACGATGCCCTCGCCATCCTGCCGAGTCACGCAGCCAATGTCTGCGACCGAATCATCCGCAAGCGTGATGCGGGCGGTATAGGACTTAAGCGGATGAGTTGCCACCTCCAGCACGGGTGCTTCCTTGAGATACGTAGCAAGCGACTCGTAGCCCACGCCATCCGTCGAGGACTCAGACACCAAATTGCCCGATGCGTCCGTCACGATCAGTGCGCTCACGTTGAACTGGTCGGCATATAGCTCCAGCCTTGTGTTATCCACCGAACCGTCGCGCTCCATATCGCGCGCTGCCTCTCCGGCAATCTCCATAACGCGTATCAGGTTTTTGGTCGTATAGGCGCTATTGAATGCATCGTAGGAAAGGCTCTGCGTCGCCACGTAATCGACAACGTCGGCAAAGCGCTGCTCGGCTTGGGCCGTCATGTAACCGTAGCTCATCATGCCGGCAGCAACCGAGAGCACTATCCCCAGCAGAGCGACAAGGAGCCATGCCCCTGCCGAACGATTGTCCCGCTCCTCTACGGCGTTGTCGGGCGCATCGATCATGACAGGCCCTCCATATTCAAAAATGGCGAAGGGTCATCAAAGTACTTTGACACCAGGCGTTCCATGGTGCCATCGGCAAGCATTTCTTGGTAGGCATGAGTGAGCTTAACGTCGATGCCGCGCGTATCGTTGATATCGAAAGCGGTGCCCAAACCGACCTCTAGCAGCGGCTCATCCAGAATACGATACGTCATACCATAGTCCTTTTCGTAGGTGAGCAGTAAGGGCTCATGTGCGGCGATGGCATCGACCAGACCCTCGGTGAGCGCGGGGTTCAGGCATGAACGGTCCGAAAAGCAGTAGAGTTCCTTGATCTGCGGAACGTTTTCATTTGTGCGATTGAGCAAAATGCCCTCGGGCTTGGTGGTGGACTGAACCGCCACGATCTTATCCTCAAGATCGGCAAGCGTGTAGATATCGCTCTGGGGATCGACCGCGACCACCTGGCGGCTCGCAAGGTACGGGCCGGCCCAACGATACTCGTTTTCGCGACCCGTCATGCTAAAGCTGCCCATGACGCAATCGAGCTCGCCGCTCGCCAGCAGCTCTTTCTTCTTTTCCCAGTCGATCAGCTGGTACTTTGGCTTGTAACCAATGCGGGCCAAAGCCTCGGTCAATATCTCGACGTCCAGGCCAACGATATCGCCGTACTCGTCGGTATACACAAACGGTGGATAGAGGTCGCTGCCGACGTTGAGCGTCTTAAGATTGTCGTCTTTGACTTGCGAGGCGTCCAGACCTTCTAATACAGACGTCGAGGCTCTGCCATTCGACCCGGAACAGCCGGCCATCGCTACGACAAAGGCGCTCGCCACTGCAAGCGCAACAAACAACGAAATGGCAACCGAGCGACGGGGTCTTTTCATCGAGCTCCAGACGATCCTGTTTACAGACTGAAATGGTAAAAAATAATAGCAAACAAAATAGCAAACAAAACCACTCGAGCGCCCAATGGTTACAGACGTTTTACCATGCGGGACCTTCCAGCCGGCTTGGCAGAAGGCCCCGCATGCAGTGCTCACTTACCGTGCATTAAAAACGTAGCGGTCCAAGCGGTCGCACGCTTCCCTTACGCGCGAAAGCGGCAGCGCCAGATTCACGCGAATGTGGCAGGGCCCGTGGAACGGGCGGCCGTCCTGATACCCCACGCCCACGCGCGCCCCCTCGTCGAGCAACCACTGAATATCGCGGCCATGCTCGCGGCACCACTCGGTGCAGCCCAGAAACACCATGTACGTGCCCTGCGGACGCGAATAGGACACGCCCTCAAAATGCTCGTCCACGTAATTGCAGAAGTACTCGATATTACCGGCAAGCACCTGGTTGAGCTCGTCCACCCACTCGTAGCCTTGCGGCTGATAGGCACCGATAAGCGCGTGCATGGAGAGGACGTTCATCTCGTTGTAGTGAGTCTTGTTGGACACGGCGCAGATGCGGTCGCGCAGCGTCTCGTTGTAGATGATGTGGTAGCTGCCGACCAGACCCGCCAGGTTAAACGTCTTGCTGGGCGCATAGAGGGCAACCGTGCGCATGCGGGCATCCTCGCTCACCGACTGCGTCGGGATATGCTTGTGACCCGGCAGGATGATATCGGACCAAATCTCGTCCGAGATCACCACGCAATCGTGCTGGCGATAAATGTCCATGGCGCGCTCGATCTCGTCGCGCTCCCACACGCGGCCGCAGGGATTGTGTGGCGAGCAGAACACCGCGGCATGGATGTGGTTTTGGGCGAGTTTGCACTCCATGTCCTCAAAGTCCATGCGCCACACGCCCTGGTCGTCGAGTTTAAGCGGGCTGTGGACAATGCGATAGCCCGCGGCTTCGATAGACTTGGTAAAGCCAATGTAGGTGGGGCTGTGGACCAGCACCGCATCGCCCGGCTGGACATACGCGCGCAACGTCGACACGACGCCGCCCAGCACGCCATTTTCGTAGCCGATATGTTCAGGGCTCAAACCTTCGACGCCATTGCGGCGATTCTGCCATTCGATGATGCGATCGAAGTACTCAGCGCGCGGGTTAAAGTAGCCAAACATGGGGTGCTGGGCACGCTGAATGATGTGTTCCTGGACCGTGGGCACCGTGGCAAAATTCATGTCGGCCACCCACATGGGGATGCGGTCGAAGCCCTCGTCGGGTGCGTTCGGAGCCATACCGGGGATCTCGCCCCAAGAGTCAACGGCGATGGAGTCCATGCCGTGGCGGTCGATGATTGAAGTGAAGTCGTATTTCATGCTGGACCCCCGTGCAAAGTAGACTGTTTCGATAGGCGCTATTGTCCACCAGCACGGGCGGTTTTGGCGCGGGGTTTGGCGCTTAATTTGACGGGTGCGGGCGAATGGCTGGTTAGTCTCGCGCGTCGTTGACGGCGACTACGGTTAGCTGGGTTTCATCGACCGTAAACGATATGTCGAGCCCGGCGTAAGCCAAGTGGTAAATGCGGTTTGGCTCGTGCTTGCTGCCTGCGCGGCGTGGGTCTTGGCGAAGGACTTCGACCAAGCCGGGGAGCTTTGCGGGCGGGACCATATCCTGTAGCGCTTGCGGAAACTCAACATCGAGCTCTTGCCACGGAGCATCCTCAATCCAGCCGCCGGTCGCATCCGGGTGACAGTCCGCAAACGGAATGTAGGGCTTAATGTCGTAGATGGGCGTGCCGTCGCGCAGATCTGCTCCCAGCACATGGATGATGGGGCCGTCGTCGGTAAGCTCCACGCGGTCGAGCTTAACGCAGGTGAGACCGATGGGATTAGGGCGAAACGGACTGCGCGTGGCAAGCACGCCCACGCGCTCGGCTCCACCCAGGCGCGGCGGGCGCACGGTCTTCGACCATTTTGCGTTGGTACCGGACCTGTCCTGCGACTTGGCATCGGCAGCTATGTCCTTAGCCGTGCCGCCGGGCGTGCCGTTTTCAAAACGCCACAGCAGCCACAGGTGAGAGAAGGAGTCCAGACCCTCAACCGCTGCATTGGAGGCAAATTCCGGCTCAAAAACGATGCGTCCCTGCAGATGAGGCGCCAAAAAGCTGTTGCGCGGAATACCGAACTTCTGCGGCAGGTCGGTATGTATGTGTGCAATAGGTTCCATGCCGGTCATTGTACGGCATGGAGGCGTGGGACGCTGCGCGCAATTCTTCGCCGCGGTCCCCCGTCATGCAACCAACGGTTGCTTGGAAGGGCACCTGCCGCCGCGTATGCTTAAGCCATCAACCAGCAGAAAGGAGCCGCTATGGCCTTTGCAGAAAAGCTCATCGCTGTCCGTCGCGTCCATCACCTTACCCAGGAGCAGCTCGCCGCCAAGCTCTTCGTCACGCGCCAAGCCGTGAGCCGCTGGGAACGCGGCGAAGTCACCCCAGGTATCGACATGATGAAGCTCATCGCCGCCGTGACCGGCGAGCCCCTGTCTCACCTGCTCGAAATGCCCGAGCACTATTGCCAGAGCTGCGGCATGATACTCACGCCCGACGACTGCGGCACCGATGCCACGGGCGCCGCGACCGATCATTACTGCAAGTGGTGCTACGACCACGGCAAGTACACCTACGACACCACGATGGAGGCGATGATCGAGGATTGTGCCCCGCGGCTGGCGCAAAACACCGGCATGTCGGTCGATGAAGCCGTCTCGCTCATGGGCGCCGTCCTGCCGCAACTGGAGCGCTGGCGCACCGTGCAGGAAAACGAGGAGCGCTACGGAGCCGAAGCGCGGGCGCGCTATGGCGATGAGGCCATCGATGCAGCAAACGAAGCGCTGCTGGACATGGATCCCGAGACATGGAATGACATGAAAGAACTTGAACGCGCAATTCTGGGTCAGCTATCGATCGCCATGAGCGACGGCGATGCGGACGGAAGCGAGGCTCGCAAGCTTGTCGCGATGCATCGTCGCTGGATTGCTCTCAACTGGGGATGCGAGCCCCAGAACGAAGCGTACCTGGGCCTTGCCCACGGCTATCTTGCCGACCAGCGCTTTATCGACTACTACGACAAGCCCTGCGGCACCGGAGCCACGGCGTTTCTGGTACAGGCCATCGAGTCGTCGTCGGCTCACGCATAGACCGCGGCAGCTTTGGGTATTTCAATCAAAACCTCAACCGATTGGAGACCTATGGCTACTGATCACGAGCTCGCGCTGTACGTTATGACCGGCTGCCCGTATTGCATAAAGGTCAAGCGATTCCTTGCCGATAACGGCGTGACCATTCCCGAGCGCAATATCTCGACCGATACCGAAGCCGAGCAGACACTCATCGCCGTCGGCGGAAAACGCCAGGTTCCCTGCCTGTTCATCGACGGCAAACCACTCTACGAATCGAGCGACATCATCGCGTGGGCACAGGAGAACCTACTCTAACACTCGCGTTGCGACCGGCTCGCCCCAACCTATACGACCCAAACATGTACGCCAGCATCCAAAGTCGACCATTTCCGACATCTTTGGATGCTGGTGTACAGTTTTTTGCAGAGGTAGTCATTGGGGACGTTCTTAAATGACTAGTCGTTAAAGAACGTCCCCAATGACTAGCTAGCCGTGGAAGCGGGCTATGGGCGCAAGTGGCTGCTCGCGAAAGACGCGCTCGACGGCGGCGCGGTATTCGTCGACCTTTTTGGTCTTACGTACGAGCTTGTGGACGGTAGTGGGGTCGGCGAAAGCGCACTTGGCGTAGAACCACCACTCCTTCATACGAAAGACCGCGTTACCGCCAATCTCTTCTGCATATGCCGCAAACAGCGTGTCGTGGAAGCGCTGCAGCTCAGCAGCCGTTGCAGCAGGGCCGCCCTTGACCATGCGAGCCAGAGCGGGGTTCGCGAGCAGGCCACGCCCCAACATCACATGGCGCGTGCCGGGATAGGCCTCCACCAGCGCGTCCATATCCTCAAGATCAAAAATGTCGCCGTTATAGGCCACCGGAAACGGCGCACGCTCCAGTGTCTCGCCATAAAACTCTTTGCGCGGCGAGCCCGTATAGCGGTCCTTCTGTACGCGCGGATGCACGATCAGCTCTGCCAACGGCATGCGGCAATACAGATCGAGCACGCGCTCGTATTCGTCGTCATTCTCCAGCCCCAGCCTGGTCTTTACCGACACCGGCAACGGCGACCGCTCGCACACATCGCTTAAGAACGCCTCGAGCTCGTCGAGATTGCGCAAGAAACCCGAGCCCTTGCCCTTGGCGACAACCGTTCCCGAAGGGCAACCCAAGTTGAGATTGACCTCGCGGTAGCCCATGTCGGCGAGCACCTGTGCCGCCCACACAAACTCGTCCGCGTTCTTGGACATCAGCTGAGGCACCACGTTGAGCCCCTGGTTATTGGCAGGATCAATCTCCTTAAACGCCTTGCCGCCAAAGCGGTTTCCCACCCGCGGCGGCGGCAAAAACGGCGTGTAATAGCAATCGAGCGCGCCGAAGCACTCCGCATGCACGCGACGGAACACATGCCCGGTAATCCCCTCCATGGGGGCCAACGATAGAATCATCTACTCTTCTCTCATATCAACGAACGTGACAAAGGGACTGTCCCTTTGTCGCATTATTCGGAGCGCAGGGCTTCGACGGGGTCCTTCTTGGATGCGCTGCGGGCCGGCAGCAGGCCGGCAACGACCGTCAGCAACACAGAAATTGCAATGAGCACCAGCGCATCCTGCACGGGCAGACTCATTAGGTTGGGGACCTGTTTGACCGCAAGCGCCCAAGCATTGACCGGGAAGCTCACGGCCACCACGACGACAACAGCAAAGACGCCGGCAATGAGGCCCTCGATAAAGGTCTCGGCGTTGAACACGTTTGCCACGTTACGCTTCGACGCGCCAATCGCGCGCAGAATGCCAATCTCCTTTTTGCGCTCCAGCACGCTGATGTACGTGATGATGCCGATCATGATGGAGCTCACCACCAGGCTGATACTCACGAATGCGATGAGCACCAAGCTGATGGTGTTCACGATGTCGGTCACTGAGCCCATGATGATGCCCATGTAGTCGGTGTACGAGATTGCCTGTTCATCGTGGCCAGAGGCTTTGACCTGCTTGTTGTACGCGTCGATGTGATCAAGCACGCGCTCCTTGGCCTCAAAGTCGCGCGGAAAAATCTTAACCGAGATGGGGTCTGCCTCATCCGCATAGCCCAACGTGGTCAGATTGTTGTCGTAGGTGAGCTTCGAAGCCTTGGCATAGCTCATCATGAGCGAACTCAGGTCCTCGGCGTCCATGTTGAAATGGATGGCACGAGCAAAGGCGCTCGCATCCACGTGCATGGCGCTCGCCAGGTTGGCAAAACTCGAAGACATCTGCGTCGCCATCTGGTCCATAAGCCCCGCTGCGCCCGCCTTGAGCTGGGACGATACCGTCGACGCTATCTGCTCGCTGATTGCCTTCATCACCTGATCCATAGCCTGCTGCAGATACGGAGCCAGCTGCTTTTGCACATAGTCGGTCATCGCCTGTTGCAGGCACTCGGCCAGGGCATCGCCGCCGAGCGCCTTCAATTGAGCCAGGTATTGCTGGGCTGCGGTATCATGCTCAAGATATGCCGAGAATGCGGCAGCGAGCTTTGACGCGTCTTTAAGGTCTTCGGGTGACAGCGCCCTAAACTGATCAGACCGCAAAAAGCCCTCAAACAGTTGGTTGGCCAGCGTTCCCACCTGCTGCATTTGATCGGGCGTAAGTTCCAAGCCATCGAAGACGCCCGAGAAATCTGGGGTTGGCGCTTTTGCCATGATGTCGCTGAAGTCGATGTCCTTGCCAACGCCCGAAAGGTCAATGTCCAGCCCCGACAGATCGATGCCAGAAAGGTCCATACCGCCGGCCGCACCCGAGAGCGCAGACGCATCAAACGAGAACGCGCTCTTGAGCGCCGCCTCGTCCACACTGAACATGCTGCCCAGATCCACGCCTTGCTTGGCCTCGCCTTGCAGTTCGTCGAAGGTTTTGCCCGTAAAGACATCCGTCTCGGGGTGGTCGAGTTGCTCCTGCACAATCTGCGAATCGGCGGCGCGCTCCATAAGCTGGCGAGTCAGCGCATGCGTATAGGCAATGCCCGGAGACAATGCGCTCGCGTTGGCCGTCTCGTTAGGTCGCACCACGCCCACAATGCGCACGTCGATACCGTCGGCAACCTTGGCGGCCATAAAGTCGGCATCACCAGACATGTCGGTCCATATGCCGGTCTCTTCGTTTTTGCGATACGCATCGGCCGGCGACAGCACCTTAAACGTCGTGGACAGCGCATCGTCGTAGGTAAAGTCGGTACCGGTCTCGGGCGTCTCAATCTTACCGTCAGCCGTCATGGCGCTGTTTACCAGATCGTTGAGCTCATCGATATCCAGCGCACCGATGCTATAGAGCGTGTAGTCGCCCACCGTACCGCGGCTCGAAAGCACCATCACGGCTTCGTTGGCAGACGTGGGCCAATGACCGGCGACGACATCGTACTGGCTGTCGAGCAGGCTCTGGTCGTCAATCATCTCGTTAAAGACCGAGGTTCCCATGGATTCCATGTTCACCGTTGCCGCCGAGCTCGCGCCTCCGCTCATGGCCTCGGTCATGGCGTTGGGAACAAGCCGAACGGGTTTCTCGTCACCCTTACCCGCACGATAGACAACCGGCGTCACACCGTAGCCGTACTGAATGGCGTTGACCTCTTTATCGATGCCGTCGCCACCGGCATCGAGCCATGCCTTAAAGCTCGTCATGTCGTTGGACTTAACGCTTGCAAACATGTCCTTTACGGCCGTAACCACGGGGATCTTATCGGTTCCCTTAGCCTTGCCGCCGGCGCTGTCGTCGGACGAATCCTCGCCGTTGGACGCCTCGTCATCCGTGGCCCCCTGCCCGCCCATCATGGACGACAGGTCGTAATCCTGCTTGGAAATGGTGAGCGGGTAGCTCGAGAGCGTATCCTCCTCGACCTTTTTGATGTAGCCGTTTACGCCATTGGACAGCGCCAGAATCGCCGCGATACCGATAATGCCAATCGAGCCCGCAAAGGCCGTCATGGCCGTGCGGCCCTTCTTGGTCATGAGGTTTCGGGCAGAAAGCCCCAGCGCCGTCACAAAGCTCATCGAGGTTTTGCGCGTAGGCTTAGCCTCGCGACGCGCGGCCTTGGCAACATCAAAGGGGTCGGAATCGTCGGTGATCTTGCCGTCCGCCAGGTTGACGATGCGTGTGGCGTACTGGTACGCCAGCTCGGGATTGTGCGTGACCATAATAACCAGACGGTCGCGCGCCACGTCCTTGAGCAAATCCATGACCTGTACGGATGTCGTTGAATCCAAAGCGCCGGTCGGCTCGTCTGCCAGCACAATCTCGGGATCGTTGATCAGGGCGCGGGCAATGGCCACGCGCTGCATCTGTCCGCCCGAAAGCTGGCTCGGGCGCTTGTTAACGTGCTCGCCCAGGCCGACTTTCTCCAACGCCTCGCGCGCACGCTGGCGGCGCTCGGCATGCCCCACGCCCGTGAGCGTGAGCGCCAGCTCCACGTTTTCCAAAATGGTCTGATGCGGAATGAGGTTATAGCTCTGGAACACAAAGCCGATGCGGTTGTTGCGATAGGCATCCCAATCGCGATCGTGAAAGTCCTTGGTCGAGATGCCATCGATCAGCAGGTCGCCAGAATCAAAGTGATCCAGTCCGCCGATAACGTTGAGCATCGTAGTTTTGCCCGACCCCGAAGGGCCCAGAACGGCCACGAACTCGTTATCGCGAAAAGACAGGCTTACGTTGTCAAGCGCCACCTGCGTAAACGACTGCGTAACGTATCGCTTGCAAATATCCTTGAGCTCCAACATGGACGGTAACCTCTCCCGCGCGGACACGCTCGCCCGCTCTCCCCCGCCGTTCGTATTCGACGCGTTTGTCCTACTCTATCCCCATTTTTACCGGCGCCCGTGAGGAATGTAGAGAACCACGCCAAAAAACGAACGGGACGGCGCCCAAAAAGAAGAGGTCCCGAGCGGGACCTCTATATGGTGAAGTTTATCTTGAAAGGTAGCGGACTACTTCGCACAGCGACACACGATCCTCGCCATGCTTTACACGTTTTTACTGCTCGCTATTCGCAATCGCCTGGTCGATAAGCTTGTCGAGTGCCGCACGCTGCTCGGCGGAGCTGATGGCTCCCACGATGGGATCCCCTACGATGTTTCCATTCTGATCGATGACATACGTTGTCGGGAATGAGAACAAATTTGACGTAAACTTACCGGCCTCGCTATCCGACTTGAACCAGATGTTCTTATACGTCACGCCCTTCTTGCTCAGCACGTCCTTGGCATCTGCAATCTCGCCCTTGTTGCCATCGAGCGTAAAGGAATTGACGCCCACGACCTGGCCGCCCTTCTTGGCAAGCTCCTTATTCAGGTCCTCAAGGTCGCCCAACTCACCCACGCACGGCTTGCAAGTGGTGAACCAGAAGTTCATGACGGTGACCTTGTTCTTAGAGAACAGCTCGTCGCTGCTCACGTCGTTGCCATCCAGGTCTTTGCCCGTAAAGCTGGGAAACTTCGTCGCCTCGCTCGAGGCATTGGCACCAGCCGTCATGCCAGCGGTCGAAGCGTCGACGCTCTCGCCTGCACTCGGCGTGCTTCCACAGCCGGGGAACTCCTTCTCCAGGCTCTCGAGCTTGTCCTCGATCTCCTTGATCTGTTGTGCACCGGCCTTGAGTGTCTTAAGCTCATCCGCCGTGAACTCATCCTTGGCGCCGTCGATGGTCTTGAGCAGAAAATCG
The DNA here is from genome assembly GCF_025289055.1 of Collinsella aerofaciens. GTDB lineage: Bacteria > Actinomycetota > Coriobacteriia > Coriobacteriales > Coriobacteriaceae > Collinsella. The sequence goes on along the minus strand of NZ_JAESIQ010000004.1, from coordinate 38,601 downwards.
CCGTAATTGCTGCCGTCCTCAATCATTGCCGAGTCTTTATTTGCCGCATTGAATACCTTTTCCCACAGCGCGTTATCACTCGAAAAGATCTCGTTCTCCTTCTGCATGAGCTTCGCATACAGCTCGGCGGCCTCGTCGGCATTGGCCGGCTTCTGCGCAGTGAGTTCTGCGATCTTAGGATCGGAGCTCGCAGATTCGCTCGCATTGCCACCGGGCGCCGAACATGCCACAAGGCACAAGGCCAATACCGGCACCATAAACAGGGCCGCAATCTTAGAAAGCTTCATAGTCATTCCTCCGTTTTGTCGAAGCTTGTTTACTTTTTATCGGCGGTCAAGGGAAGCTTTTCCGCCGACACATCCAGGCCATAGCGATAGCTGATGGCATCGACAGGACAGGCCCCGATGCACTTTCCGCACCGGATACATTCGGCATGATTGGGCGCGCGGACCACATCAACGTCCATCTGACAAACCTTTGAGCACTTGCCGCACGAGACACATTTGCATGCATCGACTTGAATCCCCAACAAGGACACCCTATTCATGAGCGCATAGAATGCGCCGAGTGGACAAATCCATTTGCAGAAGGGGCGGTAGAACAAAACGCTCAGCACTACCACGGCAATGAGAACGGCAAGTTTCCAAGTAAAGAGATGTCCCAGCGCAGATCGAATGCCGGCATTGGCAATGGCCAGCGGAATGGCGCCCTCGAGCACGCCCTGCGGACAGATGTACTTACAAAAGAACGGGTCGCCCATGCCCACGTCGTTAACCACCAAGACGGGCAGCAGCACCACGGCAAACAGCAGCACGACGTACTTGATGTACGTGAGCGGCTTAAGCTTTTTCGTGGAGAACTTTTTGCCGGGAATCTTGTGAAGCAGCTCCTGAAGCCAGCCAAACGGACAAAGAAAGCCGCATACAAATCGTCCCAACAGCACGCCGAGCAAAATGAGCGTACCGGTAACATAGTAAGAAAAGTTGAACTTGGATGAACCTACCACCGACTGGAACGACCCGATGGGGCACGCACCCGATGCCGCGGGGCACGAATAGCAATTAAGTCCAGGTACGCAGACTGTTTTTCCCGCGCCCTGATAGATGCCGCCTTTGGCAAAGTTTGGCAGGTGAATGTTGGTAATAAGTGTTGCCGCCGCCTGAATGAATCCGCGAAATCGGGCCAAAACATGCGACGCAGTGTTTTCTCTTTTATCCAATTCCGATACACTCCAAGCACAGCCTAATCGCTTTGGCCAGCACGGCATCCGCCTCGCCACGCATAACGCCAAAGCACACCATGGCAATTCCGACGATCAACAAAGCGACCTGTACCACGGGTTTTACCGCTTTGAACAACCCAACCACTCCTTTCGTTACGCGACCATTGGACCATATCGACTATAAAATCCGTGTTAAGCGCGATTTGGAATGTGCAAGGAGACTGTTATGCGTATTTTGATCGTCGAAGACGAGCGAGCACTGTGCGATGCAATCGCGCGCAGCTTGCGAAACTTGGCGTACAGCGTCGACTGCTGTCACGATGGACGGGAGGCGCTCGACCTGCTGGACGTCGAAGTCTTTGACCTCGTGGTGCTCGACCTCAACCTTCCCCGTATCGATGGCATGACCGTGCTCAGGGAACTTAGGAAAACCGATTGCGAGACCAAGGTACTGATTCTGTCCGCACGTGGCGAAGTATCCGATAAAGTTGCCGGACTCGATGCCGGCGCCAACGATTACCTCACCAAGCCGTTTCATCTGGACGAGCTTGCGGCAAGGATTCGCAGCCTTACCCTAAGACGCTTTACACAAAGCGACATAGTTTTAGCCTGCGGAAAGCTCCGCTTTGACACCAAGGCGCGCATCGCTTCTGTGGACAGCGAGGCTTTATCTCTTACGCGCAAGGAAACGGGAATCTTGGAATACCTGATGCTTAATCAGGGGCGTCCGGTAAGTCAGGAGGAGCTGATCGAGCACGTTTGGGATAGCAGCGTGAACAGCTTTAGCAACGCAACCCGCGTTCATATCTCGTCACTCCGCAAAAAGCTACGCAGCGCTTTGGGATACGACCCGATTCGCAATCGGATTGGAGAGGGCTACGTTATGGAGGATAGCGAATGAAAAGGCTTTCGCTGCAATGGCGCATAACGATTATGACGGCACTGCTCACGTGTGCAGCATGCGTGCTGACAAACTGCCTGGTCGGCTATACGGGCATGCGCTACATGGATGCCATCGGCAGTGACATCTCGGCCCTTAGCGCAGCCGGCGTAGATGCACCTCAGGCGTTTGACCCAACGAAGGGGAGCCTCGATGACGAGGTCACGATCGTCGTAAACGACGCACAGGAGTCTTTTGGCACGACAGCCTGGTACATCACGGCTGGAGTCACACTCCTTGGCGGCGCGCTGGCATACTTTGTGAGCGGCCGTGCACTCAAACCGCTACGGGCTTTTGCAGCGCAGGTTGAGCGTGTGCAGCCTGACAACCTAAGCGAAATCAGACTCAATGAAGATGTGCCCACCGAGCTACAACGATGCAGCGCCTCTTTCAACGACATGATCACTCGTCTTGGCGAAGGATTCTCTGCACAGCGTCAGTTTACCGGCAACGCCGCACACGAGCTGCGCACCCCGCTCGCCCTTATGCAAGCACAGATTGAGCTATTCATCTCCGAGCACTCCGGTTTGCAACCCGAAACAGCCGAGCTGCTCGGCCTGCTACAAGAACAAACCGAGCGCATGTCTCGAATGGCCAAGGTATTGCTCGAGATGAGTGAGCTCCGCAGCGTTCCTTGCGAGGACAATGTGGAACTTGGTCCCTTGTCCGAAGAGGTCCTCACCGACCTTGCGCCACTTGCCGAGGATAAGGGCGTAACCCTCGATTGCGCCGGAGACGCTTTAGTAATCGGGAGCGACACGCTGCTGTACCGGCTGGTGTTCAACCTGGTCGAAAACGCTATCCGCTACAGCCGCACCGACTCGACTGTCAACGTCTCCATCAGCGACAGCGACAGCCACGTGCTCCTACGAGTCAAAGATGAGGGCCCGGGAATACCCAAGCAGTACCGAGAGAGCATCTTCCAGCCGTTCTTTCGTCTAGACAAATCCCGCAGCAGGGCATACGGCGGCGCAGGACTCGGACTAGCGCTCGTTTGGGAGATTGTGGCGCTTCACGGTGGCACGGTAGAGGTCGAAGCAAGTTCCGAGAACGGAACCACCATGCTCGTAAGCCTTCCAAAACGATCTGCAGCGTTAACCGAACAGTAAAACTAGAACGAGGCCCAGTGGGTCCCGCCCTTACAAAACCCGAAGGCTTTCCATGTGTCTGTACTATGAGCCGTTGGGGAACCAGATGTCAACCAGCATGCCGAGCTCAGTCACCTCATCCTAGGGAAAGGAGCAAAGGGGCGTCACTGCTTTTGACGGTGCTCTTAGCTACAGTAGACCTTCCACGAAAGGTTTGAGCTTGTCGAGCATCGCGTCGCTTCTGATGACTGTACCTAAATCGAGGTGCTCACTCTTCTCCTTCGTAATCGTCTGAGTGATTACGCCCATGAACAGCAGCCTGGAGCCGATGGCAATTCCGTCGGTCGTGGGATAGCTGCCCTGGTTGAGGATGAAGGCGGGACTGCCGCTGGAGCCCTCGAATACAGATGCGTCAACGAGGAACTCGCGCTTACCCTTGTAGTCGTTCCAAGCGGGCGTGGAAGTCCAGCCTTGCCTGATGAGGGGGGTCTTGTTGTAGTCGTCATAGAGCCCGCTGGGGTATCCGATAAAGGTGATTTGCTCGAGCGCCGCCAAATTGTCCAGCACACTCTTCTTCGGGATGAGTCCAGAGTCGATGGATCGGTAGAAGGGCCTCTTCCCGTTTTCTTCAAGCATGCTGAGAACAGGGGCCACCGGCATCGCAACCAAGTCGAGCTCTCCGAGCTTCTTCCCCTCGATGAATGACTTGTCGAAGTTCACGCTGATGGTCTCGCGTGACGGGGCGTCACCTTCGGCTAGATTGATGACGAAGCGACCCTGAATCACATCCTTGAGGACATGGTGGTTGGTAATGAGCAGGGGCACTTTTCGCCCGTCTTCAAGGTCATAGGAAAAGAAGAATCCTGTACCCGAGACGCCCGTGCCTTCGGTAGTAATGCCCACGATGGGGACCGTGGTAAAGAGCAGCTGCGTGCTCGTATCATTAATGTTCATCGGTCTTGGTCTCCTTGTCATCGGGATCCGCCAGGTGTTCTAGGACGCGCTCGGCCAGATCAGATTTGCCCTGCTTCTCTTCTTTTCGGATAAAGATAAAAGCGACAAAGAGTCCTACTGCGCCACACGGTGCTACGCAGAGCATCAAGATACCGGGCAAAGATGCGAGATTGACAGATGACGACAAACCCCCGAGAAACCAGCCCAGGAACGTTGTCGCAAGACCTAAAAGGATGTCAGGTTTGTAGGAAGGGCGCTCCTGCTTGGCCTGAAGGAGCATCTCCCTTGCTTTTCTCAGGTCGCTGTCGCGCTGTCCGACGTATGATTCCTGCAGGTATTCATTGGGGATGCGAACCTCGTGGTCCTGGCGCACGGCGACGTGCTCCCGGTCATTTATGAGGTGGATGCCGTTACTTGCCTCTCCAACGCTAGCATTGTCGCCCATGTGCTCGAATACGCTGTCGAGGTCAGCCCACCTGACTCTATGGGCAAGCGCCTGGTCTTGTGGTGGGTTCTCTTGACCTTTCTCCACCAGATCTCCTTAGAACAAGGTCCTAGCGTCTTGCGGAAGTTTATGGTCACAGCAGAGACACCATGGTTCAACCAATATATCGATGGATAGATTATACCGTGCGGCTGATATGGCGACCAAGGGATGCTGCCGGCACGGCTGTGGGGTGCTAGTGACTTGCAGATTGCTGGCGACAGGCTACTAATAGCGGCATGGCTTTGCTGTTGGCTCACTCCGCCGCCCGCCTCACGGCGCCGGGGGTTTCTCGGCGCAGTGAGGCGGCATCGGTTGTTCTAGCTGTTCTGTGCCAATAGGTTGTTTACACCCGGGTAGTGACAAATAGGGAGGGCTCCCACATGCTGTGAGTTGTCTAGACGAACAGCAGAGGAGCCCTCCCATGGAGCAACATCCTAACGCAAGGCTCACCCCGAGGGGGCGCGAGACGCTCGTCTCGCGCATAGAGTCCGGCCTCGGCGTCGCCGAGACCGCGCGTCAGATGGGCGTCAGCCGCCAGACGGCGAGCAAGTGGCTGCGCCGCAGCAGGTCCGGAGAGCCCATGTCCGACCGCAGTAGCCGCCCGCGCAGGCTCGCGAGGTCCACGCCGCGCGAGATCGAGAACCGGGTCCGCGAGGCGCGCTCGTCACTGCCGCTCGCCCCGCCCGGGCTGGCGCCGGGCGCGCTATGCTTAGGGAGCGGTGGGCGCCTCCGGAGCAGCAGGGGACTCGGACGCGGTGATGCCGGAGGTGTCGATCTCGCCCAGATTGGCGAGCTGCTCGATGAGGGGGAGGCCCATCGGGTCGTCCACCTCGACGCCGCCGAGCACGATGGTGCTGTAGCGCGTGTCGACTTGGGTTGTGAACACGGCCGGGTCGAAACCCGAAGCGATAAAGCCAATGCCCGCGAGGACAACACCCGCGGCAACGAGCCCGCCCGCCACGGCGAGGTAGATCTTCTTCGCACTGGTCATGGTACTCACTCCTTTCTACGCCGCGAGATGCGCGGCAGCGCCGCCCTTCTCGCCCTTACCCTTCCAGAAGGGCGAGGCGGCCTTCCTCGCCCAGAGCGCCGAGAGGCGCGCAATTTGTTTTGAGGCGGCCCAAGCGCCAGCACCAACGAAGAGCGCCACGCCGACGAGGCCGAGCCCCACGCCCGCCGAGGCGAGGGCGTACGGGAAGTGGCCGATGATGACGCCGCTTACGGCAAGCAGGAGCCAAACTACGCCCACGCCCCCGAGTGCCACCGCGACGATCCACACGCAGAGCGCCAGCACCCAGATGCAGATATAGACCGTGACGGCCACGGCGGCGAAGGCGGCGAGCAGCGGCACCCACACCGGGGAGCCCACGATGGCCAGCACCCACAGCAGCGCGGTGCTGCGCCGGCGCGTCCTCGCGATCGCGCGCGGCACGGCGGGCAGGTCGTCGAGCGTGGCCTCCGCCACCTCGCCGGGCGTGCCCATGGCGGCCACGGCCTCCTCCTCGCTCATACCGTCCTCCATGCGGTCGGCGATGGCCTCCGCATAGAACGCCTTGGTCTCCTCCACCTGCTCGGCCGGCAGGCAGGCGAGCAGCTCGCCCAACCGGCCCAGAAACTCATCGCGCGTCATGGTGCGCCTCCTCAACGTATGCGTAAATCTCCCGTACGGACGGCCACTCGGCCAGGAACTCCTCGATGCGCGCTCGCCCGTCGTCCGTGATGCGGTAGTACCGGCGCAGCCGCCCGTTGTGCTCGGCGGAGCGCGCCGTGATGCACCCGGCCTTCTCCAGGCGCTTGAGCAGCGGGTAGAGCGTCGACTCCGTGAGCCCCATGCTCGCCGGTACGTCCTTCACGATCTGGTAGCCGTAGGACTCCTCGCCGGAGACGGCCGCGAGCACGCAGGCCTCCAGGAAGCCGCGCTTCATCTGTGCCTCCATCCGCACACCTCCTCTCGTCATATACTATGCTATACACACTATACGATGCAAGGTATTAGACGTCAACTCTCATCGCGAAGATTCTCCGGCCCCTGCGCGCTGCGAACGTGATATCGCGGGGCGGTTGGCATTATGCATGAAACGTCAAGTAACGCTCTTTTGATCCACTTCCACTCGGCCCCATATGCCTTGTACAACACCCCCCTTCAACCTTGGGTTCAAGGGAGCCGCTAGGCTGGGCGTGCCGGACGGTAAGGTCCTGGACGCGATGGTGGACTTCTCCGATGCCATAGGGGTCATGGGTCTACGCCGATGGAGGCCCACGCACGCGGCAGGGCTCGCCCGTCACCGCTGGTCGCCGGACGGTCCCCACGCTCCGCTCGCCAACGCGCAGGCGACAGCAGCAGTCCAGCGCTAGCTGGAGACGCCGGAATGCCCAGAAGATGCGTTTCCCATCACTGCGACAGAGCTTTTTGCAGGGGTGGCAATTTTTCCTAATATCGAGGTCAGCTTGGCTTCGGTAGCCACCTTGAGAGCATCGCCAATAGACTCTTCCTTTATGCGTTCGGCATAATCGTAGGCAATACCCAAAAATTCCAGTCCCGAGCGACAGGAGTACAATTGCTGCATAGTTGCCACCTGATGGGAGATGGAAGATGGACTGCGATGGCTACCCACGCGTTCCTATGCCGTTGATGTGCACCGCCTTTGTGCCGGGGCAGATTGACGCTGCGGTTGCAGGCATTTCCGACCCCGATTCGCGCGCCATTGCCGCGGCAGAAGCTCTATACTTTCGCGGACAGGCCGCCCTCGCTGCCAAGACGGCGCGCCCCTATCTTGACGCCACCGATCCCGCACTGCGCTATTCCGCATGCTTTATCTGCGGATATGCCAGCCTGTCGCTCAACCGTATCCCCGACGCCCGCCGGTGCCTTGCTGGCATCCTCGATATGCCAACCGACGAGGAGTCACCCGCCGTCCACGCCACGCATATCCTGTTCGCCTCGGCCGCGAGCGTCCTGCTGCACTTGCCCTCCCCGTATTCTGCCGAAGAGTTTTATCCGCTTGCGGCGCATCTGCCCGAAGGCCTGCGCCTGTTCGCCAGCTACGTGATGGCGCATGCCCTGTACCTGCGCGGCGAATATGGCCGCAGTCTGGGCATGGCGGAAAACGCCCTGATCATGAAACAGGGAAGCTATCCCATCTCGGAACTGTTCCTGCACCTGGCAGCTTCCATGGCATGCATGAGTCTCAAAGACGTCGACGCCGCAAAAACGCACTTCGGAGCCGCTTGGAACATTGCGCGCCCCGACGGCCTTATCGAGCTCATTGGCGAGCACCACGGCCTTTTACAGGGGCTCATCGAGGCGTGCCTAAAAACGCAATACCCAAACGACTTCGCGCGCATCATCGAGATCACGTACCGCTTCAGCTACGGCTGGCGGCGCATCCACAACCCTGATTCGGGCGAGGACGTGGCCGACGATCTAACGACCACGGAATTCACCATGGCCATGCTCGCCTGTCGTGGGTGGACCAACGCCGAAATCGCACGCCATATGGGAGTATCGCCGGGCACCGTCAAAAACCGCCTATCCGGCGTATACGCAAAGCTTGGTATCGGCACACGCGCCGAGCTGGTCGCGCATATGTTGCGTTAACAACCGGGCTGCCAAGCGCATCGAACGCGTTCCGGAACCCGGCGCTTCGCTCGATCAATTTGGACATTTTGACCCTTGAACGGCACTACCACCACGGGGCACCTTCTCGCAAAATTGGATTATTTCCACCGATACCTGCGGGATGGGAGCCAAAGATGCTTGATCGCCGTTCGTTACTTGTTGCCGGAGCGTCCTCGCTGGCGAGCATTATGTTGCCGCGCGTGCCGGGAAGCGCAAACGCCTTCATATTGCCGATCGCGCCCACCGAAGCCTATGCCGACGAAAAAGACCCCTTCAGGGTGCTCGTTCTCTCGCGCACCATGTTTGGTGTGGTCGTGGTCGACGTCGCCAACAAGAATACGCCCATCACGGGTGCCCAGGTCACGCTCACATCGCGCTATGCCGCAGGCAAGCAGCTCACCGCCACGACCGATGACGAAGGCACGGCCATCTTTGAGGTCGCCCCTCTTTCAGAAGGCTACGTGGACGAGGCAACGCTTCTCGACGCGTACGACTTTAACGGCGGCATCTCCATTAGCATGGCAGGCTACCGCGATGTCGAGATTCCCCTTGCGCGTATCCAGGGCGGCACCGCTATTACCGCACCCACACGTCCGCTCTCCGATGGCGAGCCGTACTTTCGACAGCTCACGTTCGACGAATGGGACATCCAGTACGCCGACGCCACGTTTATGGCAATGCCAGCGGACGAAGCAGCAAACGACCAGCCCGACACGCACGCTTTTACCGTGCAGGCTCATCTGCCGCAGGGCGGGCAGGCAACGTTGCATATCAATAAAGTGATGCCCGCTGCGGGCAGCTCAACCGAAACCGTCACGCAGATCGGCCAGATCAAGGCCAGCGCATCGGGCGCGGATAATCTGGCGACGTTCACGCTTGAAGACACGTTCCTCGATGCAGCTTCGGGCCTTCTGGAGGAAGGGTGCAAGCTGCGCTTTATGCTCGACTACCAGGGCAAAACCTACACGCTCTCATCCCCTATGGCCGTTGTCACCGCGCCGGCCGCAAAGGCGGAATCGGGCTCGACCACCATCATTCCCACCACCATGGACCAAGAGATCACTCCGTTTGATTTCCCCGCGGCGTTTCCCGGTATCGGCGGCAATAAGTTCACGTGTTGGATGCCCACATTTCCAATCCTCTTCGATTTCTCGTTTGCTGGATACGTGCTGTTTGGCGGAGGATACAAACCAGCCAGCTATATGAACGATTCGGGCAACCCTGATCCGGAATACTGGAAGAAATCGCCGCGCGAGTCGGGCGCCAAGCAGGCAAACCGCTACCTCGACGAGATGGAGGGGAAGTGGAATCAGTACAAGAGTATGAGTGCCGGATCGGGCACCGATCCAAGAAACACCAAGCTCCTTCGCCACCATTGCACGCCGCTGTTCACGATGGATATCGCCACACAGCTGTACGGCTCGCTCGCCTACGATTGGGTGGGCAAAACCTGGGGTAACAACAACGACCCCGCATACGGCAATATTAAGGCCCTCTTCCAGGTAAGAACCGACCTCAATTGGACCGAGCAGTTTACCCTAGGACCGGTGCCATTTTTCCTAAACGTCAACCCCTGGGTGCTGGCAAAACTGGCGCTCGCCGTGGGTGCCCACACGCACGGCAGCGGCGCGGCGTTTTTTAAAAACATTTCGCTCGACTATTCAAACACGTCGGGCTCGTTCACCATCCAGATCGGGCTTGCCGTCACCTTTGGCGCCGGCGTTGCAGGCGTCGCTTCGTCTGCCGTGCGCGGCGCCGCATCCCTCACGCTGTTCATTGGGTACGAGAAGGCAGATGGACACCAGCTTCCGCGACTGCGCGTAGGTGCAGACGTCGATGTCGATGTGATACTCCAGTTCGTCATGTTCAAGTGGACCACCAAGGCTTGGTCGGGGTCGTGGCCCACACTCATCGATTCGTGGAATATGTCGGTGGACAATGGCGACCAGTATGTACTCCAGCGCTCTGAGCTCGCATTGGGTGGAGATACGCCTTACACGCTGGATGCCCGCTTCGGCACGCCCGGCGACATCGAGGCGGGCGGCGTGCCGCAATTTATCGCATCGGCCACCATCGTCACCAACGCCGAACTGCTCGCACGCGCCGAGGTTAAGGCCACTGCCGTAAACGCCGCGCCTGTCGTGCGCGATTGGGATCAAGCGGTCACGCGCATTGAGCTCGAGGCGGATGCAGAAAGCGACGACACGGGACAGATCGAGCATTTCGTCCATGCACTGATAGAGAACGACGAAAACGCCGCGCCGATGTATGAGTACACCTACATCGGTCAGGCAACGAACACCGTTGCCGACCCGAACGCCGATTCTGCCGGCGTGTCGGAGGACGAGCGTGGCGGCATCAAGCCCTCGAGCGACAACGTGCTGTTTGCTGGCGTGCTCAGCGAAGCCCACATGAAGCTGGCAATGATTGCCGGCGTAGAATGCCTGTTCCGTATCGCCTCGGTGCGCTACGGCGACAATGGTCGCTCGCGCCTGGTGGTGCACACAAAGGCAAACGGCACGTGGTCCGCTCCCACGCCCGTGGACTTTCCCCTTGGGTTTGGCGAGAACGACGTGGAGCACGACGGCATATACGATTACGACTTCGACGTGGTGGAATATACGGACGGAAGAGAAAACCAGGACGCCTACGTGCTGTTGGTCTCGGGCGAGCGCCCCGACGGCGACAACACCCTTTTCGATACGGCAAGCACATCCGGCATACTGTCCGTTGTGCGCCTGCGCATAAGCAACGACGGAGTTCGCGTGGTATCGCACACGTCGTGGCGCAGCATCTCGCGCGGCCGCCTTCAGGAGGATGGCCACCATTGTCTGCAGTGCCCACGCATCACGGTGGGCAAGACGCTGGTCGACGGGCGCCTGTCGGGTGCCTACCTCCACCGCCGCGGAACCACCGCAGAAAAGGCGCTCGGCAGCGAGGCTGAGGTTGCGCTGGAGTGCTTTACCCTGTGGTCGGACGTTTCGGGCGACAGCCTGACGTTCCGCCAAGTTCTCCGCTTTCCGCAAGCACCGTCGAGCATCGAGCTCGGCGCGCCCGAGAATATCAACGGCAAAATGGTGGTGCCCGTTGCATACGAAACTGCAAACGGTTGTGGCTGCGCATCGTATGCCGTGATCGGCCAGTCCATCGCGGGTTGGGGCGTTATGCCGCCAGATGCCACAGTACCCCACGCGGTGCCGTGGCCACAACATTCGGGCTTTTTGGCAACCGTCAACGAGCAACTGCAGCATATTACTTGGACGCGAGGCGCATCGGCGTTTGCAACGCAGCCCGTGGGTGCCGCAGGCTGTGGCCCGGCATCGTTTAGCGTAAGCAACAACGGCAGGTGCGTGCTCTATGTAGAGAACACCGATGGCAAGGTGGGGCAAACCTACGACGAAGAAGGCAACCCGGTAGCAGTGATGGGCAAGCACTTCCGCATCTTCGCCAGCACCTTGGCAGGCGATCTGTTTACGGAGCCGTTCGTGATGTGCGAGCTGGACCATCCCGTCGATCAGATAACGACATTTTTGACGTCGGGGAGCATGCTCTCCGCGCTCGCCACGCACATTGTGAGCGCGGAGAAGAGCGAGGCAGAACTACACGGCATCGAAGTGCCCTTAGTGGCGTGTGCCACTCCGACGGGCGCGGTCGCTACCTCGGGCGCGGTGGTGCCCGGAGCAGCAGGCGAATCCTTCATGGTCACGGTGCGAAACGACGGCAACACCTTGCTGACCGCCGGAACGATCGATCTGTACCGAGAGGGTTCCAACCAGCCGTTCTCCAGCGCATCCATCGGATTCGGAGCGAACGCACGCACGGCATCGATCTACGATCCGGAGCTTGCCGAGGACGCTTCGGCCAACGACATGGCACACGTGAAGTACGCGCTCGAGACGCTGGACACACGTTTTGCAACGCACCCGCTGGTTGCCGACAATGGAAACGCCGTGCTGGCACCGGGCTGCACGGCACAATTCCGCATGAGCTTCGCCATCCCCGAGAGTTGGAGCGACGAGGTGGGCAAACGCGTAACGCTATATGCGAAGGCGCGTAATCTGGTGGCGCTCGATCCCGTAACGCTCGAGGAAATTCGACCGGGCGCAAACTCGGCGCTGGGTGCCGTACTGCACGAGCTTCATGTGCCCGACGCGGCATGCGAACGCTCAGAAGTTCAGGTCGGCGTATGCGACAGCGCGGATACGACAGAACTTCACGACGCCCCGATGACAGCAGACGACGATGGCGGCTCGAGTGGCGGCGGTACCGACGAGGGCGGCGGCTCCGGCGGAAGGAGCTCCGGCAGTGGCAAGGACCACAGCAATAACAAGCGCTCCGGAAAAGCGGGCGCGCTCGCTGGCACGGGCGATGTCAATGCTCCCCTTACGGCAGCCGCTACAGCACTCGCCGCGGCAGGCGCCGGCCTCATCGCCTACAGCGCCCGCCGCACGGCGCTCGAAAAAGACACCGCCAATGAGGTCAATTCGGATAGGTCTCGCTAGCTCCTAGTTACTTTTGTGAGAGACGCCGACTCGGCTCATCGAACACCAAAAGGGGCTGGCCCCGATAACTCGGAGCCAGCCCTGAGTCGCCTGACATGGGAATCGCAACCCGCTACTTGAGCTTCAATGCCTCCATCATGGGCGCGGCGGCGTCCCAATCGATCTTCCAGCCAATCGACACGCGGACGGTCTCGCCCGTCGCGGGAGCCGTCGCAAACAGCGTATGGCCGTTGTCGGGACCGGTAAAGCGCAGCCACGTTATGCCGTTGTACTCGACCTGGTCGGTTGTTGTCTCCTTGCCTTCGTAGACCTGCTCTAGGCTTGCAACCTCTTCCTCCGGCGAGCGCGGGAAGATGCTGATGTTCAGGCGTCCTCCAGTCTCGTCGTGGAAGAAGTTTGCCTTTTCGCGCTCTTCGTCGGACGAATCCAGCGTGTACCCATCGGCGGCCTCGATGCTGTACGATGCGCAGTCGATTCCCGTTAAATCTGCCTTCTCGCCAGAATCGGCCACGCCGCCGGCCGCCTTGAACTCCTTGGTCTCGCATCCCGTGGTGTCAAAGTGCATGGCCTCATGATTCTTGGCGGGGGCATAAGCGTCTACGAACTCGACAGTGATGGGCCCGTAGTACGCCGTCTTGGGCGCCCAGAAATACACGTACTCAACGGTCTCGCCCGGGCCGATATCTGGCCTCTCGGAAAGGTCGATGCCCTCGTGCAGCTCATCGGGAGCCTCGCTTGCAACGTAGTCGAGCACGGCCGCCTTGCCGGAAGTAAACAACGGGTCGCCTGCCTCAAGATCGCCCTGGGCAGCATGCACGTTAAAGGAACTGAACGTCCTGTTCTTTGTGTTGTTGTTGGTGATCTTGATGTGCAGGTAAAAGCCGTCCTGCAGCTTGGCATCGCCGCGATAGAACGTACCGTGAGCCACCGACTCATAGGTAATGCCTGCCACCTCGACCGTCTGCGAATCATAGGCCCTGGGCTTTTCCTGCACAGGCGCGCTGCCGCCCGAACCGCCAGGCGAGCCGCTCGGAGCACTACCGCCACAGCCGGCCACTGTACACGCCAGCACGGCCGAAAGCGTCACGGTGGGAATTCCTAACAGCAGTTTCTTTGTCATGGGCCTCATCATTCTCACCGCTCCTTTCGGCTTGCAGCTCATCCATTGCCCGAGTCCCAAGTCGACCCCGTGGCATCGGCTTCCACTATGAGCGTATGACGAAACACGGCGCCGACGAAGTGACCCGTGGCCCAAATAACGACCCACCAGCGTTCCTTATGGGCCAAAAGAACTCGCACATGCACGCCCCCGGCCCATAAAACGAGACGTCTGTCCCAATGTTCGATTCGATCCAACAATCCGCACGACACGTTTTCGACAACGTATCCAACCGCAAACGCAGCAAGACGCATTCGGCCGCCTTCAAATTTACTCGGGCAGAACCGACTCGGTTTTGTCCGAGTAAACTCGAGCATAAACTGATCCATGCGATACAATTAACTCGGACAAAACCGAGTCGGAAGGAACCGAGTAAGTGGAATTTATTGGCAGGGAGCGTGAGCTCGCCCGTATTAAGAAAACGCTCAAAGCACCCGAGCAGCGCAATGTTCTCATTTACGGCAGGCGTCGCGTCGGAAAAAGTGAGCTCATCAAGCAGGCGCTAACCGATTTGTCGGACGTCGCAACGGTCTATTACGAGTGCCGCCAAACCTCCGAGGCAGACAACCTCGAGAGTCTGTCCGTCCTTGTTGCTGAAGCGCTGAGCTTTCCTCCGCTCGCCTTCACAGGCATCCGCGAGCTCATCGAATTTCTGTTTGCCCAAGCTAAAGACAAGAACATTACCCTCGTTCTCGACGAATACCCCTACTTGAGAGATGCGGTTAAAGGCTTAGACAGCATTCTTCAGACCTCAATCGACGCCCACAGGGAAGACTCACGTTTAAACATTGTCCTGTGCGGCTCCTACGTTGAGATTATGAAATCCCTCATCGAGCATGAAAGCCCCCTCTACGGGCGAATTGATCTCGCGCTTGAGCTTAAGCCCATGGATTACTTTGACGCTGCGAAGTTCTATCCCGCGTTCTCGCCCGAGGACAAGGTGCGGCTCTATAGCGTTTTTGGCGGTATCCCCTTTTACAATCGCCTCATCGATCAATCCCAAAGCGTACGCGACAACATCATCGAGCTCGTCACGGAACCTGGCGCCCGCTTAGAAAGCGAGGTGCCGTCCTATCTCAACGCCGAGATCTCGAAGATGACCAACGCCAACGAAGTTTTCGGGGCTCTCGCACAAGGCTACTCCCGTTGGGGGGACGTGCTGGCACAGTCGCACGTCTCGAGCGGTCCGGCCATGGCAGACGTGCTCGACAAGCTCATGTCACTCGAAATCGTCCAAAAGCGTGCACCCATCAACGACCCTACGAACAAGCGCAAGTCTGGCTACTTTGTAGTGGATCCGCTTTCGCTCTTTTACTATCGCTATGTTTTCCGCAATGCCTCAGCGCGTCAGCTGCTCGACCCGGAAGTCTTCTATGATCGTCACGTCTTCCAAGACTTCGAGGAAAACTACGTTCCTCATATGTTCGAGGAGATCTGCCGTCAATACCTCGTGCGGCAGAACAGGACCGGCAAGATCGAACCGGCTTTCGACGCCATAGGCAAGTACTGGTACGACGACCCCGCAAACAAAACGAGCGGCGAATTCGATGTGGTAACGCAAGACCCCGAGGGCTACGCATTCTACGAAGCAAAGTTCCGCAAATCCCCCATCACGCAAAAAATGGTCGACGAGGAAATCGCCCAAGTCGAGGCAACGGGACTCAAGTGCCATCGCTATGGATTCTTCTCCCGTTCGGGCTTCGAAGCTGGCGAAAGCGATCGAACCGTCTTCATCGACCTGCCGCAGATGTTTGGATAGGACAGGACAGGTCCCTCCCGCATTCCAAGCATTCATTATCTAATCGAACGGTTGTTCGATGGATTTCGTGTTGGTTGGAATCGTCTGTGGGCTGGGCTATGCTACCTTGACTATCTATATGACTTAAACGCAGCAAAGGAGCACCGAGAGAGCGAGTATGGCAAAAAACACCGCAAACTATGGTAACGACAGTATCCGCCAGCTCAAGGACGAGGAGCGCGTACGCCTGCGCCCCGCCGTCATCTTTGGCTCGGACGGACTCGACGGCTGCGCGCATGCCGCCTTCGAGATCCTGTCCAACGCCGTTGACGAGGCGCGCCAGGGCTACGGCAAGCTCATCATCCTTACCGCCTTTCGCGATGGTTCCATTCAGGTAGAGGACAACGGCCGCGGCTGCCCGCTCGACTGGAACCCCTCCGAAAAACGCTTTAACTGGGAACTCGTCTTTTGCGAGCTCTACGCAGGTGGCAAATACAACAACAACCAGGGCGGCGACTACGACTTCTCGCTCGGCACCAACGGCCTGGGCTCCTGCGCGACTCAGTACGCTTCCGAGTACATGGATGTCACCGTCTGGCGTGACGGTAACAAGTACTCCCTGCACTTTAAGAAGGGCAAGGTCGTCGGCGCCAAAAAGAAGGCACTCGAGATTGAGCCCAGCGACGAGGACCGCACCGGCACCACCATCAAGTGGCGTCCCGATCTTGAGGTCTTTACCTCCATCAGCATCCCCCACGATTGGTATCGCGAGACAATGCGCCGCCAGGCCGTGGTCAACGCCAACGTGACCTTCCGCCTGCGTATCGAGGGCGACGATGGCGAGTTTTCCGAAGAGGATTTTTGCTATCCCAAGGGCATCGAGGACTACGTGCTCGAGAAGGTCGGTACCGACTACCTCACCGAGCCCTTCTTTATCGAGGCCGACCGTCGCGGTCGCGATCGCGAGGACCTGCCCGACTACAACGTGAAGATTACCGCGTGCATGTGCTTCTCGCGCACCTTCATGATGCAGGAGTACTACCACAACTCATCGTGGCTCGAGAACGGCGGTTCGCCCGAGAAGGCCGCCCGCAGCGCTCTGACCAGTGCCATCGATGCTTACATTAAGCAACAGGGCAAGTACAACAAAAACGAGAGCGGCATTAAGTGGCAGGACGTCCAGGACTGTCTGGTGCTGGTGACCAACTGCTTCTCCACCCAGACGTCCTATGAAAACCAGACTAAGAAGGCCATCAACAACCGCTTTATCCAGCAGGCCATGACGGCCTTCTTTAAGGAGCGGCTCTCGACCTACCTAATCGAGAACAAAGACGCTGCCAACAAGATCATGGAGCAGGTGCTCATCAACAAGCGTTCGCGCGAGAACGCCGAGAAGACGCGTCAGAGCATCAAGACCAACCTACAGCAGAAGACCGACATGGCCAACCGCGTGCAGAAGTTCATCGACTGCCGCTCCAAGGACAAGAGCCGCCGCGAGATCTACATCGTAGAGGGCGACTCGGCGGCAGGCGCCATTCGCACCTCGCGCGATGCCGAGTTCCAGGGCGTTATGCCCGTCCGCGGTAAGATCCTCAACTGCCTGAAGGAGGACTATCCGCGCATCTTTAAGTCCGACATCATCATGGACCTTATGCGCGTGCTGGGCTGCGGTGTGGAGATCAAGGACAAGCGCATCAAGAACCTTGGTGCCTTTGACCTGGACAACCTCAACTGGAACAAGGTCATCATCTGTACGGACGCCGACGTCGACGGTTATCACATCCGTACGCTCGTGCTCACCATGCTCTACCGCCTGGTGCCCACGCTTATCGACGAGGGTTACGTGTATATCGCCGAATCGCCGCTCTACGAGATCAACTGCAAAGAGAAGACCTACTTTGCCTACACCGAGCTCGAGAAGAACGGCATCCTCAAGGAGATTGGCGACCAAAAGTGCTCCATCAACCGCTCCAAGGGTCTTGGTGAGAACGACCCGGACATGATGTGGCTCACCACTATGAACCCCGAGACGCGTCGTCTGATCAAGGTGGAGCCCGAGGACGTCACCAAGATGGAGACCATGTTCAACCTGTTGCTGGGCAATGACGAGGCAGGCCGCAAGCGCCATATCTCAGAGCATGGCAAGGAATACCTGGACCAGCTGGACCTGCAGTAGCAGCAAATCGATAACGACGGCCCTTAAGAAGTTCAAGAGGATATCGTGGCAAAGAAGAAGACGAAGAACCAGCCAAAGAAAAAGCAGGTCAACGCCGAGAACGTCATCGGCCTGCACTCCGAGGTCACCGACCAGCCGATCACGCAGACGCTCGAGGTCAACTACATGCCCTACGCCATGAGCGTCAACGTCTCGCGTGCGTTCCCCGAGATCGACGGCTTTAAGCCCTCGCACCGCAAGCTGCTCTACACCATGTACAAGATGGGTCTGCTCAAGGGCGAGCGCCAGAAGAGCGCCAACATCGTGGGCCAGACCATGAAGCTCAACCCGCACGGCGATGCCGCGATCTACGAGACGATGGTGCGCCTGGCAACCGGCAACGAGGCGTTGCTCGCACCGTTCGTTGAGTCGAAGGGCAACTTTGGCAAGTACTATTCGGGCGACCTGAGCTACGCCGCCTCGCGTTATACCGAAGCCAAGCTCTCCCCCATCAGCGCCGAGATCTTCAAGGACATCGACAAGGACCCGGTCGACTTCGTCGACAGCTACGACGGTGCCATGAAGGAGCCGCGCCTGCTGCCCACCACGTTCCCCAACATCCTTGTCTCGGCCAACAAGGGCATCGGCGTCGCCATGGCGTCCGACATCTGCGGCTTCAACCTCAACGAGGTCTGCACCGCCACGATGCACTACCTGCAGGATCCCGATTGCGACCTGCTCGAGTACATGCCCATGCCCGACTTCTCGACCGGCGGCGAGATCATCTACCGCCGCGAGGAGATGGAAAAGATTATTGAGACCGGCCTGGGCAGCTTCCAGATTCGCTCCCGCTGGCGTTGGATTCCCGAAGAGCGCATCATCGAGGTCTACGAGATCCCCTACACCACCAAGACCGATGTCATCATCGAGCGCATCGTCAAGCTCTCCAAAGAGGGCAAGGTCAAGGAGATCGCTGACATCCGCGACGAAACCGACCTCTCGGGCTTGCGCATCGCCATCGACCTTAAGCGCGGCGTCGACCCCGACAAGCTCATGGCCAAGCTCTATCGCTCGACCACGCTGCAGGATTCGTTCTCGTGCAACTTCAACGTGTTGGTCGATGGTTACCCTCGCGTTATGGGCGTGCGTCAGATCCTGCACGAGTGGGTCAAGTGGCGTATTGAGTCCACGCGTCGCCGCATTAACTTTGACCTGGGCAAAAAGTCCGAGCGCCTGCACCTGCTGCACGGCCTTGAGGCAATCCTGCTCGACATCGACAAGGCCATCGCCATCATCCGCGGCACCAAGCTCGAAGCCGAGGTCGTACCCAACCTTATGAAGGGTTTCGACATCGACGAAACCCAGGCCGAGTTTGTTGCCGAGCTTAAGCTCCGCAACATCAACGAGGAGTACATCCTCAACCGCACCAAGGACATCGCTAAGCTCGAGGGCGAGATTGCCGAGCTTGAGGAGATCCTCTCCAGCGAGGAGAACATCAAGAAGGTCATCAGCGACGAGTTGGCAGCGGTCAACAAAAAGTATGTGATGCCGCGCCGCACGGGCAGGATCGAGCCCCATGAGGTTATCGAGGTAAGCCTGGAGCCCGAGGTCGAGGAGTACCCGGTGACCATCATGCTCTCACGCGACGGCTATCTCAAAAAGATGACGGACCGCGTGCTCAAGAAGGCCACCACGCTCAAGTACAAGGACGGCGACAAGCCCTTTATCGAGTTCCCGTCCTCCAACACGCACGAGCTGCTCGTGTTTACCAACAAGAGCCAGGTGTACAAGTGCAAGGTTGCGGCGTTTGAGGACACCAAGTCGGCCCAGCTGGGCTCGTACCTGCCGACCGATCTTGAGATGGAACCCGACGAGAGTGTCATCTGGGCCATCGACCCCGAGGACTACAAGGCCGACGTGCTGTTTGTCTTTGAGAACGGCCGCGTGGTGCGCGTCGCGCTTTCTGGATACGTCACCAAGACCAACCGCAAACGCCTCAAGAACGCCATCTACGGTGGCAGCAAGCTGCTGTATGCCCAGGTGCTCAACACAGATCGCGACATCGCGCTGGTCTCGAGCGACTATCGTTTGATGAACTTCAACACGTCGCTGCTCAAGACCAAGACGACCACCAACACGCAGGGTGTCCAGGCCTTTACCGCCAAGAAGGGCCGCTCGGTCACCACCGTCGGCACGACCGAGGAAATCCTTGGCACCGGCGTCTCGGCCGAAAAGTTCACCGCGCAGAGCCTACCCTCCGCCGGTGCCCTCATGAAGGAAAACGACATGCCGAGCCTGTTTGACTAGGACGACGGCAGAACCGCCATAAGCTCTCAAAACGGCGGGGCCCGGAGCGCAGTAAATGCTGCGCTCCGAGCCCCATGCATTACAGCAGCATCATCCCTATAGACAAAATGCCGCATAAAGCGGAACAGACATAAGCCCATCATTCATTCCAAAGGGCTTAGTCGATAGTCTGATAAGGCGCACGCCCGGATGGGTCTTTTTAAGTGAGGACAGGCTTCGAGATCTTGTGTTCTCCCCCGCCTTGACTTCAATCGCAGACAAGCATCCCTGCTTCTCTACTACAAAGTCGATTTCCGCACGATTATCTCGCGCCCAATAATGCAGCGGATAACCCATGGCTGAAAGCTGTTGGGCAACGTAGTTTTCGGTAAGTGCACCCATGAATGTACCGCCGATGCCGGCAAGAATATCGGCGCGTTGAGCACCGGCCTTGGAGACGAACAGCCCCGTATCCGCCTGATAGATTTTAAAAGCAGAGGGGTTAACGAAGGCCTCTAACGGGCTTTCGATCTGCCCGACTAGGCTGCAGCGCGCCACCGTACCCGACAATACAAGCCAGTCGAGAGCATCTCCAAAGAGAGACGCATTGCCTCCCGCTCGCACTACCTTGTATTGAAATTTACGATTCTCTTTGGCAAGCTGCTGTGGAATGGAATCGAAGCACGCACGCGTCTTTGCGCTCAAGCGTTCATCAGCATATTTATTGGTGTCGGCGGAATATCCGTCGAGAATAATCCGATGCTTTTCGGCCACATCAATGATTGACTGATCATCGATGTACGTTTGGACCGCCTCGGGCATTCCGCCAACAACAAGATACTGTCGATAGAGCCCAAGCGCCTTTTCATGAAGGCTTGGCGCAAGAGGACCCATTAGCTCGAATGACGAGCGTATCTCGTCGACCAGTTGATCGTGCCCCATCGCCCAGAGAAACTCCTCGAAATCGAGTGGAGTCATCTCAATCAAGTCGGTCTTTCCAACGGGGAACGAATACGACTGATGGTTAATGGCAACCCCAAGAAGCGACCCAGCAGCCGCAACGTAATACTCGGGAGCATCTTCGCAAAAGTATTTAAGGGAAGTGAGCGCTTCCTCGCATGCCTGGATCTCGTCAATGAACAGTAAGGTTTTGCCAGGCACGATACGCTGTCCCGTACGAGCCTCGATCGCGCGTACGATCGAATGAGGGTCAAGACCGCCCGAAAAATCTGCTCGCGCCGACCGGTCGTTCTCAAGATTAACGTAGACAACCGATTCGAAAAGATCCTGGGCGTACGTTCTGAGCAGATAGGTCTTGCCACACTGGCGCACGCCTTTGACCAGCAAAGGTTTTCTATCAGCCTTGTCTCGCCATTCCCTAAGGAGCTCGTCTGCCTTGCGACGCATACGCAACCTTCCCTCATGAATTTCTGTTTAACAATATTTTAACGCGGATTAATTTGTTTTCAGTTATTTTTCTGCGTTTAAAAATTGTTCTATACGGTACTTGAGGGAATACACCCCTATTCATATACTCGCGATACAACCGATTGCCATGTGTTCTTCTTGCCCTTAGGCCAGCTTGCGAGCGAGCTCTCGCACCTCTTCCAACTTGGGCGAAGAGGCCATGCTGTCGCGCTCGGTCATACCGCTGATGGTGACAATGCCCTGGTCCTCCCACTTGCAGTACGCGCAGGTTGACTTGCACATGGCGATCGCCGCATCATAGACGCCCTCGCTGTGGCTATCGAGCAAAAGGGCCGTCTTGGTGAACGGGAATCCCGTGGCACCGAAGGCGTACAGGCGGTCGATGGCGGCCTTCTCCTGCGCGGTGATATCAAACCAGTAGATAGGCGAAGCGAAGACTCCCTCCTTCATGCCGCAGGCGCTCGGCACGCATTTTGTTGTAAGCAAAACAGATGGAGCTATTCAGTCGTCTGTAGATCGCATCTCTCGTTCGCGCTCTCCAAAGAAGGTGCAAGCAGAAGCATCACGGGCATTGATCGGCGCCGATATGAATCACGACATGAAACCGTAAGGGTTGGCCAGAGGTTGCTAGATTCGGTAGCTCGCAGCAATAGAGCGAATGACGACTTCGGCGATATAATCCGTGTCATCTTGATTGTTCCCGCGCGGAAGGTACAGCTCATGTCCAAGCTCAACATCGACCAGCGATCGATTCGCGATCTTCTCACCGATAAGCGATCAGACTTCCTCATCCCCGACTACCAGAGGCCCTACGCCTGGGGCGAGGATGAATGCGCAACGCTGTGGGATGACCTGTTCTCGTTCGCTTTTCCAGGCGATGACTACGAGCGTTTCGACAGCGAGAACGACGAATACTTCCTAGGACCCATCGTCACCTTTAAGAACCTCTCTGGCCAACTCGAGATCATTGACGGCCAGCAACGCCTCACCACCATCATGCTGCTGCTCCGCGCGTTCTACGACAAGTTCACCAACATGAAGGATAAGCAGTCTGTGAAGATGCGCGAGGCAATCGCCCGTTGTGTATGGAAGACCGACGAGTTCGACGAGCCCGACATGGAGCGTCTCAAGATCGACTCCGAGGTTGCATCGGACAACGACAAAAATGAATTCCTCGAGATTTTACGAGAGGGCAATGTAGGCGATGGCTGGAAAAGCGCCTATGCCCGCAACTTTGCTTTCTTCCAGAGGAAAATTGAGCAACTGGTGAGCGAGTGGCCCACCTACACCGTCTACATGGCCACACGCGTCATCAACAATGTGATACTGTTGCCCATTGAAGCGGAGTCGCAGGACACCGCGCTACGCATCTTCTCGACTCTAAACGACCGAGGGTTGCCTCTCTCGGATGCCGACATCTTCAAGAGCCAGTTCTACAAGCATTATTCCGACACGGGGCGCAAGGATGAGTTCATCCGTCGCTGGAAGGGGCTCGAGGAGGGAGCGAACGCTATCTTCCGGCCCATGCGCGGTACACCAACCGATGAGCTATTTACGCGCTATATGTACTACCGCCGCGCGAAGAAAGGCATCCGCGACACGACCACCGCATCGTTGCGCGACTTCTTCGGTGCCGATGGCTACGCCATACTCAAGGAGGACGCCACGCTCGGCGATCTTGAGGCCCTGCTCGGCTTCTGGCAACGCGTCGACGCGCAGGAAGGATTCAGCGAGCGCGTGCTCCGCAGGCTCTTCGTGCTGAACTACGCCCCCAACGGCATGTGGACCTATCTGCTAAGCGTATGGTTCCTTGCCAACAGCGACAGCAAAGGTGTCCTCGATGACGAGGCACTCTACGGCTTTCTAAACAAGATCACGGCATTCATTTTCGCCTACGCCATTGAGCGACCCGGCGTGAACGCGCTGCGTTCGCCAGTGTATCCCGAGATGATCAACATCGTGGAGCACCGCCCGGTGGAGTTTCCTAACCACCACTTCAATCGCGCAAATATTGCTGAGCGATTCCGGACCTACGTGTTCACCAACGGCAGGCCTGTAACGAAGTCCATGCTCACTTGGTGGGCGTACGCAGACCCAGATCAACCACTCATGGACCTAGACACCACGCTCGAAATTGAGCACATCTATGCCAAGAAGCGCAACGAGATAGACCCGCTCGTCGATCAATCCAGCCTGGAGGCGCTGGGTAACAAGGCGCTGCTCGAGAAGCGTGTAAACATCCGCGCGGCCGACTACAGATTCTGCGATAAACGCAAGTACTATGAGGGATACACCGACGGCAACGGCAAGCGCAAAGCCGGAACAAATATCGCGGAACTCAAGCGCCTGACGCAAGTCATGGGAGACTTCACCGAAATAGACATCGCGACTCGCACGGCACGGATCATCGATGCCTTCGTGGACTACCTGGGCGACAACGGGCTTTTGAGCTAAGGAGCGAACATGTTCGAAAGACTAACCAAGTACGCTGGCAAGCTGGCGGACAGAAACATGAATGTCGAGTTTGGGGGCGGGACGTTCGGACTCGAGGATTTCGTCGACGATTTCTATGAACTGGACGGGTTCGCGGACACCAGCTACTTCGAGACGCTTGAACGCCATAGCATCGACACCTCGGAAGGCATAGACAGCTGCGACATCGACCATGGGGACATTGACCTGATACGTGCATGCATCACGTGGTGCGTTCGTGGCGACCGCTTCTGCGACGGACTCCTTGCCGCGCAAGCCAGGAGCGGGTTTCTGGACCGTTGCCTCTCCCGGCTGAAGGAGCTCGACGAGGGCCGATCGACTGCCGCGAAGACATTTCGACCGTGACAGCTACCAACGATAAGCAATAAATCAAGGAGCGTTCCTCAGATAAAGGCCAGTTACAGCTGATAGCAAAACTTGCAAAAAATAGCAAAAGTTGCAAAAGAAAATGTCAGCAACTATGCATGGCAATCAGTAACCCTCTTGGCAAGAGAAGTAGGCTTTCCACCAACACCGATTGCCATGCGTTCTTCTTGCCCTTAGGCGAGCTTGCGAGCGAGCTCTCGCACCTCTTCCAACTTGAGCGACGATGCCATGCTGTCGCGCTCGGTCATACCGCTAATGGTGACAATGCCCTGGTCCTCCCACTTGCAGTACGCGCAGGTTGACTTGTACATAGCAATCGCCGCATCATAGACGCCCTCACTGTGACTATCGAGTAAAAGGGCCGTCTTGGTGAACGGGAAACCCGTGGCACCGAAGGCGTACAGGCGGTCGATGGCGGCCTTCTCCTGCGCGGTGATATCAAACCAGTAGATAGGCGAAGCGAAGACAACCATGTCGGCGTCTTTCAGCGACTCGATCACGTTGGCCATGTCATCCTTCTGCACGCAAGTGCCCTCGTGGGCGAAGCAATACTGACACCCCAGACAACCAGCGATTTTCTTACTGGCAACGCGGATGACCTCGACCGTATGGCCACCCTCACGCGCGGTCTCAGCAAACGCCTCGACCATGGTGTCGGTATTGGCGCCCTTGCGCGGGCTACCGCTCAATACAACGATATTCATAAGAATCTCCCTTCTTCATGCCGCAGGCGCGCGGCATACATTTCGTTGTAACCAAAACGGATGGAGCTATTCAGTCGTCTGTAGATCGCATCTCTCGTTCGTGTTCTCTAGACACAATCTCATTGCCTGATAACTCCTCGGCCACCTTGATTCTCTCTCCGAGAATTGAACAGCAAATCGTTGCTCGCAAAGTATCGACTGTGAGAAAATTAGCTTGAGCTTTCTCCCTGCTCGCATAAGCGTTCGCGTGAAAGAGCCTAGCCGCATCGGCCAGGCGCAATATAGATCCGCGGAAACCGGCCTACGAACAAGGAACGTCTTATGTATGGACAGTATGTTGCACCGCAGACCCATAACAAACGGACTGGCCTGTCTATCCGCGACGTCAAGCGTCATGCAGACGCCAGAATCGCCGCCTTCGGAGTAAGCATTCTTGTGGCAGGACTGCTTTTGCTACCCTGCGCAGCACTGGCGACAGAAATGCCCGAAACCGATGTCGCAGCACCCATTACCTGCGACGAAGCCAACGCGGAAGGCAGCCTCACAGCTACCACCGTTGTCGACCATAACTATGACCTGGAGCTCCCTCCTGCCTTTATGTTGGTCCAGAATGAGGCGTTTGTATACGATTTCCCCGACAAACCCGAAGACTTCATCTACGGGCTTAACGACACCGTCCTTCTCTTCAAGATTGACACCGATACCGAAGGCCTTATAAAAACCGAGAACCCCAAAGAGGCCAGCGTCTCTATTGCCCTGACCATGATCGACAATCACGTTAGAGCAACCGCAGTCTTTACAGGCGGCTACGCCGACGACCAAATCCCTTACAGGCTGAACCTCATCAGCTCAACTCACCTTAGCACACACGTTGACCGTGACTTCGACAGCGGGCAGGGGATAATGCACGAAACGCGGCACGATTACTACATCCGCTACGTCTTCGACAGCGACGTGCACTTGATTGCAACCGATACGAGCGGTTCCAAACCCGATCCAAGTGTTAAACCGAGCCCAGAGGTCAAACCCGAACCGGAAACCAAGCCCGAGCCCACACCGCAGCCCAAGGCAGACAAGCCCGCGGCAAATCCCGTTTCCACTAAGGCAGTAGCGGCGGTTAAACCAGCCGGGACCACCTTACCCGCGACGGGCGACAACGGTGCGATGGCAGCCGCCCTGAGTGTTGCCGGTGGCGTAATTGCAGCAGTTGGCATTTCCGCAACAAGGCGTCGCAACCGCTAGCCAGCATTTCGTACCCCGCAGACAAAGCTCTATCCCCGCTCCGATGAGCTTTACTCACCGAGAAGTTTCTTCCCCACGGAAATGAGTTTCTTTCCAACGGCCGCCTTCACGCCAATCATTACAACCACGTGGGCAGTGCGGGCTTCGAGATCCGCAGCGATGATGTCCCCCGATGCCCGCACTGCGGCTGGCAGCTTGTGCCGTGGGTGCGAGACGACACGTTTTTGCTGGGCACGGTATGGCGCGAGAGTCTCGAACGATACGAGCGCTTCGTGCGCGAGCGCGGTAGTAGCCGCGTGCTGTTGCTGGAGCTCGGCGTGGGCGAGATGACCCCCGGCATCATTACACTCCCGTTCTGGAGCATGACCGCAAAGCTGCCGGATGCGCACCTGCTGAGCGTGAACATCTCGGGCGATTCGGCTCCGCTGCAGCTTGGAAGCAAGGCAGAGGCGATCCAGGCAGACTTGGGTGCCTTGTTCTCGGCGGCGCGGGCCGACGACTAGTAGCGCGGCGAGGCGTCTTGCCGCAAACCGTCCTCGCTAAATGCATGACCGTTAATAAGTAAAAAGCAAGGTGCGTCTTATTTCAAATACTCCTCAAAGAACGCTTTCAGCTTTCCAAACGGAATGACGTCCATCTGATCGTAGAGGTCGGTGTGGCTGGCACCGGGGATAATGAGCAATTCCTTGTTGTCCCCCGTCAGCTTGCTGTACGCGGTTTCGCTGAAATAGCGGGAGTGTGCTTTCTCGCCATGCACCAGCAATACCGCAGAGCGAATTTCGCTGCTGTATTGCAAAATCGGCATATTCAGGAACGACAGCGAGGACGTCACATTCCAACCACCGTTGGAGTTCAGGCTGCGGGGATGGTAGCCTCGCGGAGTTTTGTAGTAGGCGTAATAGTCCGCTACAAACTGCGGCGCGTCCTCCGGTAGCGGATCGACCACGCCGCCCGCCAGCGCATAGCCGTCGTTTTTATAGTCCTCGGTGCGCTGCACGTTCAACGCTTTCCGCTTTTCAAAGCGCGCCTGCTCGGAATCCTCGGCGTCAAAATAGCCGTTTGCGGTCACGCGGGTCATATCGTACATGGTCATAGCCGCGGTAGCTTTGATACGGGTGTCGATGGCCGCCGCATTGACTGCCATGCCGCCCCAACCGCAGATACCGATAATGCCGATACGCTCCGGGTCAACGCTTTCCTGCACGGAGAGGAAATCCACCGCTGCGCAGAAGTCCTCGGTGTTGATGTCCGGGGATGCCACATAGCGGGGCGTACCGCCGCTCTCGCCGGTATAGGACGGGTCAAAGGCAATTGCGAAAAAGCCCAGCTCCGCCATTTTCTGCGCGTACAGACCGGAGGACTGCTCCTTCACCGCGCCAAACGGGCCGCTGACGGCGATGGCGGGCAGCTTGCCTTCCGCGTTCTTAGGCACGTACACGTCGGCAGCCAGCGTGATGCCGTAGCGGTTGTGGAAGGTCGCCTTGCTGTGCTCAACCTTGTCGTTTTTGGGGAACACCTTGTCCCATTCCCGCGTCAGTTTCAACTGCTCCATGCCTAAGCCTCCTTGTCAGTCGCTTTAAGGTATTGCTCGTCGTCCACGGGCTCCAACCACTCGTTGGAGGCCTCCTCGCCCGGAACCTCCACTGCGAGATGGGAGAACCAGCTGTCGGGCGCCGCACCGTGCCAATGTTTCACACCCGGGGCGATGTTGACCACGTCGCCAGGGCGCAGTTCCTGTGCCGATTTGCCCCATTCCTGGTAAAACCCTCGACCGGCCACGCAGACGAGGATCTGTCCGCCACCGCTTTTGGCGTGATGGACGTGCCAGTTGTTGCGGCAGCCGGGCTCGAACGTCACGTTGTAGACGCCGACCTGCTCGGTGGAAAGGGGCGCGAGGTAGCTTTGCCCGATAAAGTACTTCGCAAATGCGTCGTTGGGGGCACCGATGGGAAAAGCCATCTCGTTTTGGTGTCGGGCCTTTGCGTCGGTGCCGTCGCCCTCGTCCGCCCAGACCTCCTTCGCCATGCGGAAGGCCGCCCATGCCTTGGGCCATCCCGCATAAAACGCCGCGTGCGTAAGGATTTCCGCTATCTCCGTCCTAGTCACGCCATTGTTCCTTGCGGACATCAGATGGTATTGGAACGAAGAGTCCGTCAGTCCCTGCGCCATCAGGGCCACCACCGTCACCACGCTGCGGTCTCGAAGGGAAAGCCCGTCTTCTCGGCTCCACACCTCGCCGAACAGCACATCGTCATTGAGCTGTGCAAATTTGGGGGCAAAGTCCCCCAGGGCATCCCTGCCCGCCGTCTGCTTAATCGTCATGTTTGATTCCTCCTGTCGATGGTTTTGAGTGCAAAACTGCTTCCGCGCAACTAAGCCGCGCCTAGACTCCCATGCCCATTCGTCGCGCCCGGTCAAGAGCGGGATGCCCGGCGATTTCGCCCACGCCGTTCACGCCGCCGGCGAGTACCGTTCCGGCAAGCGTGCAACGAGGGAAGCAGTCAACCCATCCCTGCACCGCCTTCTTCGCGCCGTCGAAGGTCGAGCACCCGTCCTCCGCCGCCGTCGCCAACAGATACACCTCGGTGAATGCATAATCGGAGCTGAAAAGCGGGTTGGCGCGGTCCAGCATGGTCTTGAGCTGGCCGCAGACGCTGTAGTAGTAGACGGGCGTTGCGAACACCAACACATCCGCATCGTGCATCTTGGCGGCAATTCCCACAGCATCGTCCTGGATGACGCAGTGCCCCAGCTTCAGGCAGGCAAGGCAGCCCTTGCAGAAGCCGAGCTGCTTTTCGCGCAGGCGCACGGTCTCCACGCTGTGGCCCGCTTCCCGCGCGCCCTTGGCGAACGCGTCCGCCAACGTCTCGGAGTTGCCGTTCTTTCGAGGACTTGAGGAGACTATCAAAACCGTTTTGCTCATTACGGAATACCCCTTGAACTCGCGATTTATATTGACGAGAATGAAGGTAATACCTAAACCTGACTTTAGGTCAAGGAGTGAATTCGAGATTCGTACGGAGGGACCATGTACACAATCGGACAGGTGGCGGAGATGTTCGGTCTGCCCGTTTCCACGCTGCGGTATTACGACAAGCAGGGATTGTTTCCGGAATTGGAGCGGACGTCCGGCATTCGCCGATTCGGCGATACGGAGCTCGAGGCGCTTCGGGTCATCGAATGCCTGAAGAAGGCTGGGATGGAGATCAAGGACATCCGGCTGTTCATGGAATGGTGCGCGGAGGGCCCATCGACATATCCCAAGCGCAAGGCCATGTTCGAGGAGCAGAAGGCCCACATGGAGTCGGAGATCGCAAACATGAACCGTGCGCTGGATATGTTGAAGTTCAAATGCTGGTACTACGAGCAGGCAATCCAAGATGGCAACGAGGATAGAGTGAAGGCGCTGATTCCCGACAATTTGCCAAAAGAAATCAAAGATACCTACGATAACGCCCACACTCAATAATGCCGCCCGATCTCAAGGGAATTCGGTGAGGAGTCCTCTTCGGTTAGTGATGTACTTCTTCCCCTTGATGTCATAGCGCTTTGCCTCATAGAAGACGAAGGCGTCGCGGAGGTAGAAGATATAGCGCCCGACGGTGACGTGGTTGGTGGGAACTCTGTTGGCGTCGAGGACGTTGGCGATGTTGTTGGGCGAGTTGAGGTTGCCGGAGTTGTCCATCATGTACTCGGCCAGCCTCTCCAACACGGTGGAGTCGGTACGTATTGCGGTCTACCCAAGCCATAATCCACTCCTTCTCGGTTTCGAAACTCGATTATTTCTAAAGTTTCGAAACCGAGAAGGCAATGTGCACAAGGATGCATCGAGGAGCGAATCCCAGTAGCGCCATGTCAGCAGCGATGCCGGGCGCATTCGCACGTGCTACAATCCAACCACCAGAGATGAAAACACAGTCCCCGTCGGGTAGTCGTGGGCGTGCGCTAGTCCGCATCAGTAACCTGCCTCCTTGGTTGTCCCTTCTCTGCATGGTCATCTACATAAAGGAGGAACCAACCATGCAGATCAGCGTGTCGTCCACCCTGACCGTATATCACGACGGCCAATTCTGGGTCGGGCTGGCGGAGCACGTCGAGGACGGCAGATACGGCGCCGCCCGCATCGTCTTCGGCGCAGAACCGTCCAATGAGGAGATCCTGCGATTCGTTGTCAACAAATGGGCGAAGCTCTCGTTCTTCGGCCACGATCCGACCGAGGCGAGCAAGTCCGCGAAGAACCCCAAGCGGCGCGCTCGCGAGGCAGTGAAAGCCCTTAAACGGCCCGCGATGAGCACCAAGGCACAACAGGCGCTCGCGGCACAGCGGGAAGCGATGAAGCGGGAGTCGGCTCAAGCAAGAAGTCAGCGTCGCGCGGATGAGGCGGAGACGCGCTTCGAGCAGCGAAAGTTGAAGCGCAAGCAGAAACATCGCGGGCTTTGATCGCCATTCGCAGCAAGGCAAACCATATACAGCAGCGGCGTCAGTTCCACTTGAAGCCGACGCCGCGTAGACGCTGATGGTAACGGCTGCGCGCGGGCACGGGCGCGCCACTGCACTTCACAGCTTGTTTCTCAAGTATTTGGGACGCACACGCGGCGTTCAAAAATGCGGAGCGACTCCGCATGGCTCGAGACTGAGCCGAGGTGCCCTACTTCTCGCCCTCCAGCAGCCCCACGATGCGGTCGATGTCGACGGCAAAGCGAGGCCTTCCCTCGCGCTCGTAGCGGTCGAGGTACGCCTGGCACTCGGAGACAATGCGCTTGGTGTTGCCATCGATGATGCGCCGGAACGTCTCGTAGTAGGCCGAGCCCTAGGTCCTGAAGCGGCGCTGGTAGGCCTTGGTTATGGGGAACATCTTGATGTAGTGGATGCCGTGGCGGCAGCCGGGGCGCGTCGTGGGGCGGGGTGGCAACACAAAGTACTGGTCTTTGGGCACGTTAGGGGCGATGTTGGAGCGCAGCGGCACGGCGAAGTCCCTGCGCTTCCCGCGGAAACGCAGCCTCACCACCACGATGCAGGGGCGATTGTGCTTAAGCATGGGCTCGCGGTCGCCCTCGACGAGATCGAAGAAGTCCTGGGGATGGATACGATCTTCATCGGTTACGCCCCCTTCATACGAAGCGGGGCCCGCATCGTTGCAGGCCCCTACAGGTGGGCGATATTCTACGCCTTGCGGCACCCCGTCGCCCACGGAGGTTAAACGTACACGTAAGCCGTACTCTGAAAGCCGCGGCTTCCGGCGAGTAGTTTATACCACGAAAGGTCGATTTCAATGCGCATAGCTCGCAAAATAACACTCGCTGGGCCGTCACCCCTGATCTTCTCGACCGCCTCCTCCGGGTACTTATTGCGTGCCGCGGGCACCTCCGTCCTTGTTATCGCGATAAACATACCATGAGTGGCCTACGGGTCGAGAAGGGTTGGCGCCAAAAGAGCCCAACGGCCGTTACGGCTTCGTTAGAAACGCGCCCCACCATGGATGGTGAACCCGAAAGGTAAGGCGCGCGGGCACGGCGACTCGGCCCGCGCGCCCGGAAGAGAAAGGACGAACCCATGGGTTACATGCTCGAGACGCGCGGGCTCACCAAGCGCTTCGGCCGCGGCGACCAGGCGCAGGACGCCGTGGCCGACGTGAGCCTTCATATCCGCGAGGGCGAGGTGTACGGGCTGCTCGGCCCCAACGGCGCCGGCAAGTCGACAACGCTCAAGATGATCTGCGGAATGCTGCGGCCGACGGCCGGGGAGATCCTCTTTGCCGGGCACGCCTGGCGCCGCGAGGACCTCTACGCAATCGGCAGCCTCATCGAGGAGGCGCCGCTCTACCCCAACCTCACCGCGCGCGAGAACCTGCGCGTGCGCACCACGCTGCTGGGCCTTCCCGAGAGCCGCGTAGATGAGGTGCTCGCCGCCGTGGGCCTCGCGGACACCGGGAAGAAGCGCGCCGGGCGCTTCTCGATGGGCATGCGGCAGCGCCTGGGGCTCGCGCTGGCGCTGATCGCCCGGCCACGCCTGCTCGTGCTCGACGAGCCCACCAACGGCCTCGACCCCATCGGCATCGAGGAGCTGCGCGACCAGATCCGCGGCTTCGCGGCGGCGGGTACGACGGTGATCGTCTCGAGCCACATCCTCTCCGAGGTGCAGCAGATGGCTGACACCATCGGCATCATCTACGGGGGGCGCCTCGCCTACGAGGATGCGCTTCGGCCCGGGCAGGACCTCGAGGAACTCTTCATGAGCGTCTGCCGGGAGGGGCGTCGAGCGCGCGGGGAGGTGGCGGCATGACGGGCGAGAAAGGCGGCCTGCTCGCGTGCCTGCGCGCCGAGGCCCTGAAGTCGCGCCACGCGGCACCGGTTCGCCTGGCCGTGCTCATGGCGCTGCCGATGCCGCTGCTCGGCGCGATGCCCTACCGGGGCGTGCAGATCTTCAGCGCGTGGAACTACTGGTACGCGCTCTTCCTGCCCGTGGCCCTCTCGCTCGTGGTGGCGTGCGTCGCGCGGGCGGACACGCGCACGCGGATGCGGGGGCTTCTAGGCTTGGGCTTCCCGCTCGGGCGCGCCTGGTGGGCCAAGGCGCTCTGGTGCCTCGCGCTCTGCACGCTCTCGAACCTCGTGGTCTTCGGCATCTACCTCGCGGGCTCGGCGTTCTCCTCGCAGGGCCTCACGGCCGCGGGCACGCTCACGATGCTCCTCTGCGCGCTCGCCAACACGGTGACCGCGGCGTGGATGATCCCCGCAGGGCTCTTCCTCACAGCGCGACTCGGCATGCTCGCGGGCATCTTCTGCCCGCTCGCCGCACAGCTCGTGGGTGGGTTCGCCTGGTCGCTGGTGCCGCTGCCGCAGCTCTTTCCGCCGTCGGCGAGCATGGTCATCCCCACGAGCTTCATCCCCGTGCTGCCGAGCGGCGAGCCACTCGCGGCGGACATGGCGCTCGGCGGGGCGCTCACGGCGGACGGCATGCTCACACTGGCGGGCCTTGCGGTCTGCGCGCTCGCATTCGCCGCGCTCACGGCGGCGGGCGCGGCCTGGTTCGCGCGCTCCGAGGAGAGGTGATGGCCATGACACGACTCTCCGACCCGACGCCGCGCATGACTCTCCCGCGGGCCCTGCTCTCCGAGGCCCTGCGCCTGGCGCGCTCCCCGCTCACGGCGGTGCACCTCGTCTGCGGCCTGGCAGCCGGTCTTGCCTGCGGCGAGTACTTCTCCGTAACCCGATGGGACCCGGCGCTGGGCGCGGACGCCTACGCCCAGTTCCTCGGCGCCCTCATGCCGCTCATGTCCGCCATCGTCTGCGGGCTCGCCGTGGACGAGGAGCGCACTGCCGGGCGCCTCGCCAACCTCACGGCGGTCCCCTCGCGCGGGCGCGCCGTCGCGGCGAAGCTGCTCGCCCTTGCGGCGCTCGGCGCGGGCGCGCTGGCCGTGGCGCTCGGCGTGTTCGGGGCCGTGCTCGCCGTCGCCGGGCGCCTGCCGCTCGGGCCCGCTCCGCTTGCGGCCGCCTGGGCGGGCATCGTGCTGGGCAGCCTGCCCCTCTACGCGCTGGAGCTCGGCGTGGCCCTGCGCCTCGGCCGCAACGCCGCCATCGGCGCCGGCGCGGCGGGGATGCTCCTCGCGTTCTTCTCAGTGGGCGGACTTGCGCACGGCCTCATGACCGGCGAGCTCACCGGTGCCCTGGCGACGCCCCTGAGCTGGGTGCCGCTCGCCT
The DNA here is from genome assembly GCF_025289055.1 of Collinsella aerofaciens. Classification (GTDB taxonomy): domain Bacteria; phylum Actinomycetota; class Coriobacteriia; order Coriobacteriales; family Coriobacteriaceae; genus Collinsella. The sequence continues at coordinate 4,521 of NZ_JAESIQ010000004.1, read as the reverse complement.
GGCCCGCGCGCCTGGGGTCGCTCGGGGTAGAGGCCTTCATCGACGCCGCACGCGCGGCGGGCCCTCTCCTCACGACTGCGCTCGCTGGCCTCGTGCTCACCCTGGCAGCCGCCGCCGTCCTTCTGGCCTGGTTCTGCCGTTTCGAGGACGGGAGGGCAGATGAGTAGGAAGCCGCTCGCCGCCGTGCTCGCCCTCCTCTCCGCAGCGCTCGTCCTGGGCGGGAATGCCCTGCTCGACGCCGGCTGGGGGTCGGCGCTGCGCTCGATCGCCGACCGCGTGCTGCCCAACCCTGAGATCGCCATGTGGGCGCCCGCGCCCGCGGCTGCGCGCGGGGCTCTGGACCGCTGAGCGCGGCGCAAGTACAATGCCGACGGGAGTTTCAGGAGGTCGAACATGGCGAGGATACTGGCAGTGGATGATGAGCGGGCGATCCTCGACGCGCTCGCGCGCGTCCTCGGCCGCGACGGTCATGAGGTCGTCAAGGCAGCGGACCCGACGGCGGTCCCGGGGATGGACCTCTCGCGCTTCGACCTCGTGCTCTGCGACGTCATGATGCCGGGGCTCGACGGCTTCGAGCTCGTGCGGCAGATCCGCCCGGACTTCGACGGGCCCATCATCTTCCTGACCGCGCGCGTGGCCGAGGAGGACGCCGTGGCCGGCTACGGCCTGGGCGCCGACGACTACGTCCGCAAGCCCTTCGGGGCCGCGGAGCTGCGCGCCAAGGTCGCGGCCCATCTACGCCGTGAGCGCCGGCCGCGCTCGCACGCCCTCTCCTTCGGGGAGGTGCGGATCGACCTCGGGGCGCGCGGCCTCGCCGTGAGCGGCAAGGCCGTGCCGCTCACGCCCACCGAGTACGCCATCTGCGAGTACCTCGCCCGCCACCCCGGGCAGGTCATGAGCCGCGCGCAGATCCGCGAGGCAGTGCTCGGCTGGGAGAGCGACGCCGACGACGCGGCCATATCCATGCAGGTCAGCCGCGCCCGGAGGAAACTCTCCGAGGCCGGCGCCGATCCGATCGCGACCGTCTGGGGGATGGGGTACAAGTGGCAGCTCTGAGGACCGGGGCGCGAGGTCGCGGGGGCATGCCGCTCTCCTTCGTCATCGCGCGCTACTTCGCCTACGCGTTCGCGGCGGTCGCCACGGCGTGGCTCGCCTCGTTCATGGCGCTCTCCGCGGCGATCAACGCGGGCTTTGTCTACGAGGCAAGCTGGGGGCCGGCCAATGCGCGCGAGGTCGCGGAGGGTCTGGCACGCGACGGCGTCTGCGGGCAGCAGGACGTGCCGACGGCGTACCGCTACCTCATCCTGAATAAGGACGGATACGTGCTGATGACAGACCTCGAGGGCACGCGGCTCGAGGACGCGACGGAAATGGCCCGCGCGGCACTCGCCACGGATCCGGGCACAGTGGAGATCGAGGGCGGGGGCTCGGGCCTCACCTACGCCGCGTTCCCGCTCAAGGGCGGCGGGGCCTGCGCACTCGTCAGCGAGTACCTGCCGCAGTGGGTCTCGCGCGACCTCGCCGGCCTGCTTCCCAACCCGCAGAACCTCATGCTCGTCGGCGCCGCTGCGGGAAGCGCGCTCGCGCTCGCGCTCGTGGCGCGCCGCGCGAGCCGCGTGATCTCGCGCAAGATGGCGCCGCTCGCGGAGGCGGCGGAGCGCGTCGGCGCGGGGGAGCTCGACTTCGCGGTCGGCAGCACCAACGTGCGCGAGGTGAACGACGTCCTCGCCGCGATGGACGCCATGCGGACCTCCCTCGCCGAGTCGCTCGAGGCCCGCTGGGCCGCGGAGCGGGGGCAGCGCGAACAGGTGGCGTCGCTCGCCCACGACCTCAAGACGCCGCTCACCGTGCTGCGCGCCAACGCCGACTTCGTGGCGGAGGAGCTGGAAGACGAGAAGGACGCCGACCTCGCGGCCGCCGCGCGCGACATAGCCGGAAGTGTCGAAAGGCTCGACGGCTACGTGCGCCTGCTCATCGAGGCCTCGCGCGGGTCCGGCGGGGCGGAGAGGGCCCCCATGCGGCCGGCCGAGCTCTGCGAGCAGGTCCTCGCCGAGGCCGCCCAGATCGCCCGGGCGCGAGGCGTGACGCTCGACGCGGCCACGGGCCCCGCTGTCGCGGGCGCGCCCGAGGCCCCGCTCGACCGAACCGCCCTGGCGCGAGCCGCCGCGAACCTCGTGGCCAACGCCGCCGAGCACGCGCGCTCGCGCGTGGCGGTCTCCTGCGACGTCGCGGGCGGGTACCTCGTCATCGAGGTCGCTGATGACGGACCTGGCTTCTCTCCCGCCGCCCTCGAACGCGGCTGTGAGCGCCTCTTCACAGACGACTCCTCCCGCTCCTCGCGCGACGGAGGCCGCCACTACGGGCTCGGCCTCCACGCCGCCTCCGAGGCCGCGAGCGCCCACGGGGGCTCCGTCTCGCTCGCCAACAGCCCCTCGGGCGGCGCGGTGGCCACCATCGCGGTCCCCCTGTGCGGGGCCTGACGACTCGGGCCCTCACACCGGCGTGGCTCGCAATCAAACGCTTCCCGGATAATAATGCCCGTTGCAGGGATCACCCTGTCTAGTCGCCGCCCATGCGCATGAGCATGTCGGCGATGCGAGTCGTCATCTCGTCCGCCGCTGCACGGATGTTGGCGACCCAGGACGCAAGGCCGGCCTGATCGGATGCCTCCGCTTCAAGCACGTCGCAGTTCGCGGTCACCGCCATGAGCGGGGTGACGAGGTCGTGCGAGGCGGTGCAAACGAACGCGTGCTCCCGCGCCTCGGCCTCCGCCACCGGTCGCAGGGCGCGTCCCGTTGCCGACCACGCCACGGTGAGCCCCCCCCCAAAAAAAGCCGAAGCGATCGGCGTCACTCGCTTCGCTAAATCAACTTTATGGGATGACGGATCACGGTCTTGAGCTTCTCCGGCGCGCACTTGCGCGGGTCGGAGAGGTAAATCTCGTGATGCAGACGGGCTTCGGAGAAGTCGGGGGCGTAGCCCCGTTCCGCCGCGAATGTGCGCATGGCGTCTATGGTCGCCGGCTCGTCGTCGTAAGGCCCGGTATGCATGCACTGAACGCAAAGGCCCTCGTCGACCCTCAGCAGCTCGACCGCCGAGAAGTCCAGCTTCTTCTTGGCGGCAGCTTCCGAAACTGCCCAGTCGAAGTCCTCGCGAGTGACGAAATCGGGCAGACGGATGCACGAGATGAAGTTGAAGTCATCCTTCCGCGCATAATCAATCTCGCCATCGGCGCGGTCTTGCCACCAGAAGCCCTCGAGAGGCGGCACGACGAAGTCGAAATAGCCCTCGATTTCCCGCGGGCCCTTCTTCGACATCTTGATGGTATATGCGACGCCGTAGAGCAGCGGCAACGCGTTCTGGTACTCGCCGCCTTCGGCATTGGGATCGCCCTTGCCCCGCACGGCAACGTAGCTCATAGGCGGAACGGTTACGACGCCCGGCTTGCCCGACGGCCTGTAGAGCTCCCTGAACTCCTTCTTGAAATCGTACGCCATCGCAACAAACCTCCCTGAGCTTGAGTTTCCGTCGATATCCGACCAAATATAGCAATGGGCGCGGCTTCGGAAGAGGCCGCGCCCATTGCAGGATATTATAACACAGAATCGAACGTTTGTTCTATTCCCACTCAATGAGGAGAAGCGTCCATAAGGTTTATGGTGTTGCTCTGATTCCATCACGTTGCATGCAGTGCGTGAGGATGTTCCGCAAAGTGGTACCCATTTGATACTCACTGGATAGCGTCATTCACTCTTGTCCTTGTGGCATGCGGGTGAGGATATCATTAAGCATCTTCTCGTCGATCCAAGGCCAATCGACGAAATCCTCAACTCCACCTTTTCCGGTGAACACAGAGAGTTCCTCATTGATTTTAAGAACAAGGCAAATGAGCAAAGTGAGCAAATAGCAGTAATCATGCTCAATCCCCTGCGAATTAGGATCACTGACGGCTCCGTCGGCGTGATCATATCTGTTGCGAAGAGCCATTGAGTTGCTGAACTTGGCATCGTTAAACATGAAATTCATGTAGTCTGCCTCATTTGGAGTCAACAGGTGTTCTGAGTATTCCAGCATCCTCTCCGAAATTAATCCATCGACAGTTGCCTTGAGTTCTTCAGGCAGAAGACACATCGGGAAAGCGCCACGTTGCCAAACCCGGTAAAGCAGTTTCGTCTTGGGGGTTGCTTCGATGAAGCCATCAACGGAGATGCAGATAAACCCTTCGTTGACCAATTCTTCAAGTGAGGCTGAGCACCCTTCGTAAAAGTCGGCAATCGTCAAATCGTTTGTAGTGATTGCATCTATAAATGATCGAAAGCTACGATGGTCGGGGCAATGCGCAAGCATAGACTGGTCCGAGAACAACGCATTCCCGTATCGGAACAAGCTCTTCCCTTCTACGAGGTATTTCTTCCCAAGAAGAGACGGCAGAGATTCAAAGTGCTTTATTTGCATGTGACGAAAATGGGGGTGCGGACGATTTCTTGGACCGCGCCTAGGCGTATCCAAGCTTCCTGCGGT
>NZ_JAESIQ010000048.1:0-1155 GCF_025289055.1 Collinsella aerofaciens | reverse complement strand
GTCGTTGGTGACGGTGTTGCGGGCGTAGACGCAGATCTTGCCGGGCTCGACGCACAGGGTGTTGGAGCCGTCGTTCCACTGCTCGCGGGAGGCCGCGATCGGGTCGCCGCCGCCGCAGGGGATCAGCTTGACCTGGTCGACGCCGGTGGCGTCCTCCAGGACGTGCTCGAGGGTGTCCTCGATCAGGCGGATGTTCACGTCGCCCGGGTTCTTGCCGGCGGTCAGCTCGTAGACGCGCAGGGTGCCCATGATGGCGGGGTGGATCGTGAACTTATCGACGTCGATCTGGGTGAAGACCGTGTCGAGGTGCATGAAGGCGCGCGAGACCGGGATGTCGAAGGCCAGGATGCGCTCGACCTTGGAGTCGGAGTTCCAGAAGATGTTCTGGGCCATGACGTCGATAGCGGCGGCCTGGGTGCGCTGGGAGATGCCGACGGCGAGGGTCTTCTCGTTGATGTTCAGCACGTCGCCGCCCTCGGTGTGGAACTGGCAGTCGCGGCGGAAGTACAGGGAGACGTCCTTGTAGTCGGGGTGGTACTTGAAGACGTACTTGCCGTACAGGGTCTCGCGGTTGCGGGTGACCGAGTACATGCGGTTGAGGTTGACGCCCTCGCCGACGACCGCGAACGGGTCGCGGGTGAAGTAGAGGTTGGGCATCGGGTCGATGATCAGGTCGGACTCGGACTCGGAGTTGACCAGGGAGTCGAGGGTCGTGGACGCCGTGAGGGGCAGGTCGATCTCGGCCTTGGTCATGCCGGCCATGGTCTTCTTGACGAACTCGAGGTTGTCCTCGATGGAGTCCAGCTTCTCGCGGACGATCTGCGGCATGTGCTGGCCGCGGATGCCGGCCTCGGCGATGTACTGGTCGGTGAACTCGGCGCGGGCGCCGGGGACCTGGTCGAACACCTCGGCGACGAGGTTCTCGAGGTAGAGGACCTCCACGCCCTGGTCCCTCAGGATCTGGGCGAAGGTGTCGTGCTCCTGCTGTGCGACCTCCAGGAACGGGACGTCGTCGAACAGGAGTCGCTCGAGCTCGTCGGGCGGCAGGTTGAGGAGCTCGTCGCCGGGACGGTGCAGGCAGACCTTCCTGAGCTTGCCGATCTCGGAAGGCACGTGCAGACCTTTCGTCATGGCCTCCTACCTTTCTTTCGGGCC
>NZ_JAESIQ010000047.1:0-1299 GCF_025289055.1 Collinsella aerofaciens | reverse complement strand
GGGGGTGCGGACGATTTCTTGGACCGCGCCTAGGCGTATCCAAGCTTCCTGCGGTACTCCGTCGGGCTCAGCCACCCGAGGGACTTCTTGATGCGCCCATCCCGATAGTACACGAGGTAGGCCTCGAGCCTCCCCATGAACTCCTCGGCCGTCACGCCCTCCCAGTCCCTGTAGCGGAAGAACTCGTTCTTGAGGCGCCCGAAGAAGCCCTCGCAGGCCGAGTTGTCCGGGCTGCAGCCCTTCGCGGACATGCTCCTGACCAGGCCGTTCTCCTCGCAGATCCCGATCCACTCCGGCCAGCGGTAGTGGCCGCCCCGGTCCGAGTGGATCGTCGTGCGCGCCCCCGCCGGCCTCGCCGCGCAGGCCTTGAGCAGGCTCGAGTTCGCGAGGCGCTTGTCGGGGTGCAGCCCGATCGACCAGGCGACGGGCATCCCGTCGAAGCAGTCGATGACCGGGCTCAGGTAGACCTTCTCGCCGCCCGGGAGCCTGAACTCGGTGATGTCGGTGAGCCACAGCCGGTTGGGCTCGTCGGCGTGGAAATTCCTGTTCACGAGGTTCTCCGGCGCCTTGGAGACCTCGCCGGCGTAGGAGCTGTAGCCCCGGGCGCGCCTCTTGTTGTAGACGACCTCGAGGCCCTCCTCGCGCATCACGCGGGCCACGCGCTTCTCGCTGGCGCGGACGCCCTCGCGGCGCAGGCGCGCCCAGACGGTGCGGTACCCCCAGCACCCCGAGCCCTCGCGGAAGATGCGCACCACGCGGTCGCGTATGTCGGCGTCGCGGTCGCGCGGCGCGGCGACGCGGGGCCTCCAGTACTCATAGGAGCTCTTCGATATCCCCAAGAAACCTGTGATCGAGCGGAGGGGCAGGGCGGTCGCCAGCCTCAATCTCTCGCCGAGCTCGCACTTGCTCCTGTTCGAGATCGAAGCCGGGTCCCACCCTTCCGCTTTTAGGTCGGCCAACACCGCCCTGAGCAGCAGGTTCTCTATCTGGTCCTCGTTGAGCCCGGCGAGCGGGCCGGTCGCGGGCGGGGCGTAGATCGACTTGTCGGGGCCCAAGCTGGCCTCCTTCCGTGGCGGTTTCCTCGCCACGATTCTACAGCGCGCCCCGGTGTAGCTGTGCGGGAGGTGCCCCGTCGCCCACTTCTTGGCCGCGCCCACCGAGACCCCCGCGAACTCCGCGGCGGCGGTGGGCCCCATGCCGTTCTCCGTCGCCAGGAGGAAGAGCTCGACCTTCTCCCTGCTGTACATGCGAACCTCCAGTCCGGACCGCCCCACGGTCCAACTTTCTGTCCGCACCCCC
>NZ_JAESIQ010000046.1:0-1544 GCF_025289055.1 Collinsella aerofaciens | reverse complement strand
CCCCATTACAGTTTGAGCCGTCCGAAAGGGCGGCTCTTTTCCGTTGCACGGTTATACGATTGAGCCGTACCGGTGGTCGCTGGCCGACCGCCCCGGACGGCCGTCAGCCCCTGCCCCGTAGAGGGCCCGGGACGTGTTGCCGCCGGGGCGGGAGGGGCCGCGGGGAACGACTGATAGAGATGTGCCGGGCCCGGACCGGGCCACGGCGGGGTAATGTGGGTGTCGCTTCCGCGGCTAACGGCCGGCTCAAGGGAGAGGATACACCATGCCTGCAGCAGAGACGCCCGTGGCCTACCTGGGGATCGACGTCGGGAAGAGCTCGCACAGCGCGTGCGCGCTCGATGCGGGAGGGGGCGTCGCCTTCAGGGCCGAGCTGGCAAACAGGCCTGACGACATCGACCGGCTGCTCGAGCGGGCCGGCTCCGGCGCGCTGGTCGTCGTCGACCAGAAGCGAAACATCGGCGCACTGGTCCTCGCGCGCGCCCATGCGCACGGGAACCCCTGCGCCTACCTGCCCGGATATGCCGAGAAGCAGGCCCGCGGGATGTTCCCCGGCATCGCGAAGACCGACGCCATCGACGCCGAGGTGATCGCGCGCACCGCGCTCGGCGTGCCCCGCGCCCTCAGGCCGGCGCCCGAGGAGCCCGAGGGGACCGCCTCGCTGCGGATCCTGTCGTCGCAGCGCGAGTTTGCGTCGTCCGCCAGGACCCGCGCGAAGAACAGGCTGCGCGCGACCCTGCTCGAGGCCGACCCCGCGCTCGAGGGCGCGGTCGACCCGTCGAGCCGCTGGCAGGTGTCGATGCTGGCCGAGTTCGGCGGGGCCGCCGGGTGCTCGGCCGCCGGCTGGCGCAGGTTCTCGAACGCCGCCAGGCGCGCGGGCGCCCCCGCGGCGGGGGCCAGGAGGCTCTGGGAGGCGCTGCTGGCCTCGTCGCGCTCGGGAAGGCGGCTCCCGGCCGGCGAGGACGTCGCGGTCCGGATACTCGCCCGGGAGATAGCCTCCCTCGACGCCGACATCGAGGAACTCGACTCGCTCGTGGCCGACTCGCTGGCGGGCGACGAGGTCTACGAGTGCCTCCTCACGGTGCCCGGGATCGGCCCCAAGACCGCCGCGGCGCTGGTGACGTCGATCGACATATCCGCGTTCAGGGGGCACGACGAGCTCGCGAGCTATTGCGGCGTGGCGCCGTCAGACAGGCGCTCCGGGAGCAGCATCAGGTCGACGTCGCCTCAGCACGGCGGGAACAGGCGGCTCAAGAACCTGCTCATATTCAGCTGCAACTCCCTCATCGGCACGGACAACAGGTTCGGGAGGTACTACGGGGAGTGCAGGGCGAGGGGGATGAGGCACAGCAAGGCGCTGAAGGCGGTCGCGAGGAAGAGGCTCAAGGTCATCTACGCGATCATGCGCGACGCCGTCCCGTACGCGGCCTAGCGGGCGGCGGGATCAACCGAAGAGGAAACCAAGCGGGGGCGCCAGATGCCCGGATGCGTCATGCCGAAATGGCGCGAAGCACGCGGTTGACAAAACTATAGAGACACGTCCC
>NZ_JAESIQ010000045.1:0-1934 GCF_025289055.1 Collinsella aerofaciens | reverse complement strand
TCTCGGAAGGCACGTGCAGACCTTTCGTCATGGCCTCCTACCTTTCTTTCGGGCCCCTGTCAGGGCCGATTCGTTAGCGCCCCTCCGTGTGAGGCGTTATTGCTGACGACATATTTATATCCAAAATCAGTTCATACTTCCACCTCGCCCCCGAACGGTTTTATATGAGGGGTGAACGGCATACACATATACTTCACGCATGGCACACTTTGATTTAATAAAGTTTATTTACGTGCTTAAACGCGTTTTCAATCCAGATAGCAAATGGAACTAAACTTTATTAAACCACCCTCAAATTGCATATTTCTAATAAAGCTATGAATAGAATTAGCGATTCATACCACGTCTCAACCATTTTCATTTTTATTCAAAAAAAAGTTTGTCCTATTCATTTCTGGTAAGCATATTACCGTTTACCAGACGCTTTGTACCGTTCACCGGAAGCTCAGTATAAGGCCCAGCGAATACCGGCTCACCTTACGGCCTCATTTGTAACAACTTGACTTCTCGGTATAGAAAAAAGTCCCGCTCCCCTCATGGGAAACGGGACTGTTATCGATAATCGTAGACAGATTTGAGCGGCTTTGAGAGCCGTCGGAATCCTAGCGATCGAACTCCGCCAGTGCCTCGCCCAGGAGCCTCAGACCCTCGCGCAGAACGTCCTCGCTCGCGCAGTAGCCCAGGCGTGCGCCGCAGGGAAGCTCAAAGCAGCTACCGGGAACCAACAGCACTCCCCTCTCGGCCAGCAGGCGCTTGCAGAACTCCTCGTCGTCCTCGGGAATATCAAGCTTGATAAACGAGGTAGACACGCCCTGCGGGGCCGTCCAGGAAACGCGATGCTGGGTATCAATCCAAGCCTGCGCGATATGGCGGTTTCCAAACACGATCTTGCGGTTACGCTTGAGGATCTTGTCCTTGTGCTTGAGCACATAGGTCGCCAGGGCGTCGTTGAACACGCCGCCGCAAATCATGGTGTAGTCGCGGTACGTGCGAATGCGATTAGACACCTCTTCGTCTGCCACAACCCAGCCCACGCGGGCAGCAGGCGTCGAATAGGTCTTGGACACCGAGTTGGTGACGATGGCTTTCTCGTACACATCGGCCATCGACAAAAAGTCCTCGGTGTTCTCAAGCGGCAGGTACACCTCGTCGCACAGCACATAGGCGCCCACCGAGCGGGCGATCTCGGCAATCTGGCCGAGCGTATCGGCATCGAGCACGGTACCGATGGGGTTCGATGCGTTGTTGATGCAGATGAGCTTCGTGTTGGGACGAACGATGCGCTTGAGCTCCTCGATATCGGGCCTCCAGCCAAGCTCCTCGCGAAGCTCCCAGTACTCGACCTCGGCGCCGAGCGTACGCGGGATCTCATAGAGCGGTGCATAGGTAGGCCACTCGGCGATAACGTGGTCGCCGGGCTCGACCACGGCCATGATGGCGTTGAGGTTTGCGCCCGTGCAGCCATTGGTCTGCAGAATGTGATCGGGATTGACCTCGCGACGATACAGCTTGGCAACCTCGGCCTTAAATTCCGGCGAGCCCTCGATCCAGCCGTAGTTCATCTTCTCGCGGTCCAGGCGCTCGTAGAACGTGGCGCCGTCCTGTTTATCGAGCGCGCGCAGCTCGCCCATGGTGAGCGACGAGATCGTCGACTGGGCGATGTCCCACGTGGCGCTCTTCTCCCAAACGTTGAGCCATTCCTCAACGCCGATTGTCTTGATATCCATGGCCAAGCTCCTTACAAAAGCAGTCATCCAATCGTGTTGACGTTCCTCATACAAGAATGGGGCGGTGCGAATATCCGCACCGCCCCAATGGGAGACATCTAATGGCAGCTAGATGTATGTATTAAGACCTGTACGGGTCCTTGAAGACCTTCGAGGTCCTCGCGCCAGAAGGGCATGCTCATGCAGCGCGGGCCGCCGCGGCCGCGG
>NZ_JAESIQ010000044.1:0-2081 GCF_025289055.1 Collinsella aerofaciens | reverse complement strand
GACACGCATAAAAAGCCTCCCATTTCTCATGTCCAAGAAATGGGAGGCAGTTCAGAATGCAGGGGCTTTATGGTAGATGTAGATGGAGCTAGAAGCAGAAAGCAGCTTTAAGGAAGCTAGTTCCCAGAGAAAAGACTTTTCCAGTCCAGTATTCATACTGATAACCACCCGAATCTGGGTCGCTACTATTGCTGTATATCTCTGTCTGGCTGATAAGGAAGAACTTGTCCTTAGTGGTGATTCTTGCATTGTCCTCGACTGTTTCTTTAGAAACACTCTTGATTCCTTTTCTCAAATCAGAGGGCAATAACTTCCATAAATCGCCTGAATTTAAACGCTGACGTATCTCAGCTTTTTCCCATCCTTGTCCATCGTTGTTACGGATGTAGTGATATCCGTAGTTTTCAAAGGATCGAGATTCACCCCAATATGTCAAACCCGCCTTGCCCGAGCCGTCTGCAAGGTCGTCGTGGTTGATGCCGATGATACGGTAGGCCATGGTGTCACCGTTCGTCAACTTGACCGACCAAGTTGTCCTCTCATCCATGGCGGCCTTGGCCTTGGCGTAGGCGGGCGACGCCTCGCCCTTCGCGGCGATGTCCTCGGCAACCGCCTTCTGCTCGTCGAGCGTCCAGTCCTTCGCGTCCTTGGCCACCGCCGCCTGGACGGTCGCGGAATCGGCCCCTGTGGAGCCTCCGCCGGACGCGCCGCCCTCGACGCCGCCGGTCGTCCCATTGTTCACCGTGTTGCCGACCAGGTTGAACTGGTTTCGGATGGCTCCCGCCACGCCGGGTCCCGCGAACACGATCACCAGACCGATGATCGCGATGATCAGGACGTACTCGATGATTGACTGCCCTCGGAGAAGAGTACCTCTAGGAGATACCCCCCCCCCGAAGGTCAATTGTCGCTGCATGCATATGCGACACTCCCTTCGCTCAGGGTTTGTAGATACATTGCCGAGCGTAGGGCTATTCCATAATTCTGCTCCGGTCTTGCCGCAGCGGCAACCGCACCGATGGTCAACAATCGTGATTGCGCTATAATAGAACACGCGTTCGTTATTGATTCGAGAGGGGTGCCGTCGTGGGGGAGAGCGATAAGTCGATACGTTTGGTCACGGCCCTCGTCGAGTGCCGCCCCGACGGCGAGTACGCCCCGTGGGGCATCAAATGGTACGACGGCACCGTCTACCCGTTCGACTCCATCGAGTCCTACAGCTCCCGCTCATGGGCGCTCGGCAGGAACAAGCAGTCCGAGTCCTGGCGCGTGGTCGTCGGGGACGGCACGTGCCGCGACATCTGCCATTACCAAAACAGCTGGTATGTCGTTCACGACCCAGACGATGACACCCCAGCGGCAAGCGCACCGCAAAAATAGCCAAAACGCCCATTCGAAACCAAACGCCCAGGTAAACGGCTTAACACAATCGCGAATACGACCCCAAAAAGACCTACTTGGATACCCGCTAGGGGTACCTGTTTTCAGGCACCTTAAATCGCCTCTCGTTGCCTCGTTTTTTCGGCTACTCAGTAAAAAATAGGGGAGTACGCCAGTACTCCCCCTAAATCGTTTATATCCCGGTTGCAGCCTGCCAGTCTGCTCTCTCAAGCCTAGGCTTGAGCACGGGGGGCTTAGGCCCCTAGGCTTGAACGTACTTGAGGTCAAGCTCTCCAGGCGCGTCCACGTACACCGCGCCGAACGTCAGGTTTACCAGCCGGGGCTGAGCTCCATAAGAGCAAAATCATTCTAGCGCTTACTATCAAGGATATCCGTCGTAGTGGCGGCTATCCGGCAAACGATCGCACTCTCGTGGTCCCGTTTCGAGTAATTCTTTGGCACGGTCAGGAGCATAGCGAACGATTTCCGCTGTTACCGCTCATGTACATGGACGATGAATGAACTTCGATAGCAAACGCAATTTGGTTTTTGAAATATGGACGAATTCCTTGTCAGGAGGGTAGAATGATGCCGACGGCAGCCCAAGTTGTAGAGAGCTGGGCAGAGCCGTTGCTTAATGAAGTTGGGTCATCGTCTTAGCGACGGTGACCTTTCTTTTTGGGCTTCGAGCCCTGCTTGAG
>NZ_JAESIQ010000043.1:0-2129 GCF_025289055.1 Collinsella aerofaciens | reverse complement strand
CGGTTCCACCGGGCCGCGCGGCAAGGAGATATATTGCCAGACCGGAGGGGCCCCGCGGGCGGGAATCTGGGCGTACACATTTCCTACACATATAAGTACTCTCGGCTGGCTGGTTAAAAACAGGAGGGGACCTCGCATCCGAGATCCCCTCTTTAGCCCATCTATAGCTATAGACTCTTAAATACCTTATGCCAGCAGCTTGCGACCGGACTCCTCGATCGCGTCAAGTGCTGCATCTGCCTCGGCGGCATCCGCGCCCTTAGCGAAGATGTACAGCTTAATCTTGGGCTCGGTGCCGGAAGGACGAACAATACCCTTGTTGCCACCCTCAAGATCGAACTCAACAACATTAGCCTTCGGCAGGCCGTTCACGCAGGTGTTGTAATCAACGACGGCCTCAATCTTGGAACCGGCGAGCTCCGCGGGCGGGTTCTCGCGCAGACCGGCCATGATGCCGGCCATCTTTGCCGCACCCTCAGCACCCGGATAGCTCAGCGAAATCGTCTTGTTGTGATAGTAGCCATACTTCTCGTACAGCTCGTGCATCGCGTCGGCAAGGTTCTTTCCCTGGAGCTTGTAATACTGCGCCATCTGGCAAATCAAAAGCGAAGTGCTCACGGCGTCCTTGTCGCGCACGTGGTCGCCGGCCAGATAGCCGTAGCTCTCCTCAAAACCGAAGATAAAGCGATCGACCTCGCCAGCATCGGAAAGAGAAGTAATGATGTCGCCGATGTACTTGAAGCCCGTCAGGCAGCGGCGGAGCTCAAAACCGTACTCGTCGGCCAGAGCGTCAACCATGGCGGAAGAAACGATAGTAGTAACGGCAACCTTCTTAGTGAGGTCCTCACCGCGAGCAGCACGGGTCTTGCAGATATAGTCGAGCAGCAGAACGCCCATCTCATTGCCGGTCAGCAGCAGATAGTCATCGCCATTCTTAACGGCAACGCCAACACGGTCGGCGTCGGGATCGGTTGCAAGCAGCAAATCAGGGTGAACCTGCTCGCAGAGATCGATGCCCTTCTGCATGGCCTGACGGATCTCGGGGTTAGGATACGGGCAGGTCGGGAAATCGCCGTTAGGCTCCTTCTGCTCGGGAACAACCGTGACATCGGTGATGCCAGCGCGCTCGAGCACCGTCGTGACGGGAATGAGGCCGGTGCCGTTGAGCGGAGTGTAGACGAGTTTAAGCGGAGCGCCAGCGATCTCTTCAGCAGAAAGGTTAGTCACGCCGCGGGCGAGAACGGCGTCGTAATAACGCTCGAGGCACGAGTCATCGATCCATTTGACCAGACCCTGCTCAAGAGCCTCATCGAAGTCCATGGACTTCACACCGGTGAACGTATCGGTCTCGGCGATAGCCTTAGAAATTGCATCGGCGGCCTCGCTGGTGATCTGGCAGCCGTCGGGGCCATAGGCCTTATAGCCGTTATAAGGCGCCGGATTATGACTAGCGGTCATGCAAATGCCACCGGAGCACTTAAGGTCGCGGACGGCCCAGGAGAGCGTCGGCACAGGAGAAATCTTGGGATACACGAGGGCAGTCACGCCATTTGCTGCAAGAATGGCAGCCGTCGTCTTAACGAACAGCTCGCCCTTATTGCGGCTATCGCGAGCGATGGCGACCGTCGGATGCTCGAAGGTTGCATTAAGGTAGTCAGCGAATCCCTGGGTCGCACGACCGACCGTATAGATATTCATACGGTTAGTGCCCGCACCGATAGTGCCGCGAAGGCCGGCAGTACCGAAGGCGAGATCCTGGAAGAAAGCGTCGGTGATGGCGTCCTCATCACCCTGCTCCTTCATCGTGTTAAGCTCAGCGAGGAGCTCCTCGTCCTTGACATTGGCAATCCAAGTATCAAGCAGCTCATGAACATCTGCCATGTGAGTCCTTCCATCACAATCAATAAAACGACCCGTGTAAAACAGGACAAGCGCAGCAGTGCGCTAAAGCAAATATTAGTCCATTGAGAACAAAGAACCGGCCACAGAACGGTGAACGTTTATATTCACCGGTGGATGATTGGATTGATTTAATTGCTTAGTGAATGCCGCCTTTAACGCAAAAAAGGGGGAAACCGCGAGGCCTCCCCCTTCTCAGTTCAAGCGCACGGCTCGGTGCCGTCCACCGG
>NZ_JAESIQ010000042.1:0-2290 GCF_025289055.1 Collinsella aerofaciens | reverse complement strand
TGTTAGCGTCAATATAATTTTCACCATTTCCACCAACGCATTTTCGCCAATCGCGCCAACGCGGATACGCCGGATTCGCCAACGCGGATGTGCCGCTTTCGGCGCCTAGGCGCCCTCCTCCTTCCCGTCCTCACCGCCGATGGACACGTCCTTCAGGCGGTACGACCGGCCCGTTATCTTGATCATCGCGCAGTGGTGGCACAGCCTGTCGGCGACCGCCGAGGCCGTGACGTTGCTGCCGAACACGTCGCCCCACCTGCCGACCGGCACGTTGGTCGTGACGATCGTCGACCGCTTGAGCGCGTAGCGCCTGTTCACCAGCTGGAACAGCAGGTCGGCGCCCTCCTTCCCGATATCGAGGTAGCCCAGCTCGTCTATTATCAGCAGGCTGCAGTGCTCGTAGAACCGCATCCTGCGCGCCAGCGCCTCCTTCGCCGAGGCGTGCTTGAGGTCCTCGACCAGCCTCGAGCAGTCGGCGAAGTACACCTGCTTGCGGGCCATCACCGCCTCGTGGCCTATGGCTATCGACAGGTGGGTCTTGCCGACGCCCGGGCTGCCGACGAGCACGACGTTGTCGCCGCGGTCGACGAACTCGAGCGTGGCCAGCTGCTCGACCAGCCCGCGGGGCACGCTCGGCTGGAAACCCCAGTCGAAGTCGGCCAGCGTCTTTATGTAGGGGAAGTTGGCCATCCTCGTGCGGCGCTCGTCGTCGGCGCGCCGCTTGAGGGCTATCTGGGCGTCGGTGAGCTCGAGCATGGCGTCGACCAGGCTCTTCCTCCCGTCGGCGACGAGCCTGACGTACTCGGGCACCGACGACACCATGCCCTCGAGCCCCAGCTCCTCGAGATTGGCCGCCAGGCGGTTGAGCGGGCTGGCCTGCACCGCGGCGCTCACAGCGAGCCCCCTATCGAGTCGAGCAGCCCGAGGTTGGCGGCGGCGGCCGCCTCGATGTCGCCGGCGGCGTCGCCGAACCAGCGCTTCCCGGCCATGGCCTCGGCGTAGTGCGCCGGGTCGTAGGCCGGCCCGCCCGCCACGTGCGTCGCCACCAGCTCGCCGCCGACGTAGCAGTCCATCGCGCCGCCGGGCATGCAGACGATGCGGGCGGGCCTGCCGATGCAGCGCCTGGGCACCGACATGGGCTCGCCGTGCGCGCTGACCAGCATCGTGGCCGGCACCCTGGCCACGCGCACCACGTCGCCCATCGCCTCCTCGAGGGCGCGGAGGTTGCCGACGGGCAGCAGCGCGTCCTTCTCCTCCATGAACAGCGCGGAGGGCGGCAGCCCCGTGGTCTCGTTGGGCTCGGAGTTGCTGGCGTCCTCGATCCGCGCGATGATCTCGTCGATGTCGTCCCAGCCGTCGAAGTCGCCTTGGTAGGCCGCGAGCCGCGACAGGAAGCGGTTCGACGACTCGACCTTGCCCTTGGTCTGGGGGCTGCGCGGGCGGCACAGCTTCAGCTCGAAGCCGGCGGCCTTGGCGAACTCGTATGCGCGCTGGACCTTGAGGCGCCTGCCGCCCTTGACCGTCACCAGGGCGGACATGTTGTCCGTGACCCACTCGCGGGGCACGCCGCCGAGCCTCGCGATCGTGGCGTACATGCACCTGACCAGGTCGTCGGTCGTCCTGGTCCCCGACCGGATGAATATGTGCCTGCGGGAATGGCCCAGCGTCGCCGCGAACACGTTGAACTCGAACAGCTCGCCGTCGCGGTTCGCCATCCTGACCGACTCCTTCCAGTCGAACTGCAGCTGCAGCCCGGGCGGCGTCTCGAAGCGCGGGTGCGGTTCCGGGCCGACGGAGGCCCCGACGGCGATACCGTTCTTGCGCATGAACTGGGTGAAGGCGTTGTAGCCGGCCAGGTTCTCGCCGGGATACCTGTGCAGCAGCCACTCGTGGATGCCCTTCTTGGTGACCCCCGGCAGCTGCGCCTTGGCGGCCACCTCCTCGATGTGCGCGTCGAAGGAGCCCGCCCTGTCGGCGCGCCCGTCGCGGGGCCGGCCGCCCTCGGCCCTCCAGTACGCCGCCACGGTGTGCCTGTCCTTGCCGTAGCGCTTCGCTATGTCGCTGAAGTTGGGCTTTATGCCCGCTTCCCTGTACATGTCCAACTCTCCGATCAGGTTCTTCTCCGCCACGGCCGCTCCTCCCGAAAGCATCGTTCGCTTGTCGGTCGAAGCGTAAGCCCCGGCGTTGGTGGAAATGGTGAAAATGCGTTGGCGTGATCGGGGAAATTGCGTTGGCGGAATCGGCTAAAGTGCGATGGCGAAATTGGTTGTTTTTACAGTAGCGCTAACAC